>DASYEQ010000130.1:0-62130 GCA_036498945.1 Burkholderiales bacterium
CACCAGGCCGGTGCCGAAGGCGCTGCCGCTTCCGGCCTGCAGGGTACCGGCGTTGAGATTGATTGCGCCGCTGTAGCCGCTGTTGTTGCCAGAAAGCGTCAGGGTGCCGGCGCTGCCCAGCTTGGTCAAGGTGCCGCTACCACTGACCGCACCGCTGAATGCGTCAGTGAAGGTGCCGGTATCGATGGCGCCGGCGCTGGTCATGGTGATCGCCTTGGCGCTGTTGAGGGCAGCGGTGGTTTGCAGCGTGCCGCCGTTGAAGGTGAGCCCGCCCGTGCCGAGGTCGCCGTCGGCAGCCACCGAGATGATGCCGCCGGTGAGGTTGGTGCCGCCGCTATAGCCGTTGCCCGCGTTGCCCAGCACCAGGGTGCCGCTACCGGTTTTGGTCAGGGCGAAGCCGCCGCTGACAAGGCCGGAGACGCTCAATTGCGTACCGCCGACGTCGATCGTGCTGTCAGCGGTCATGGCGACCGTGCTTGCCAACCCCAGGCTGCCGCTGCCGATGCCGTTGGCCAGCGTGCCGCCGGCGAGAGTGATCGCTTCGCTGACGACGCTGAAGCCGCCGAGATCGAGTTTGGCACCCGCATGGACCGTGGTGCCGCCGGCGCCGCCACCCAGGGCATTGGCATTGCCTACCACCAGGTCGGTACCGGCGCCGGCGACGGTGATCACGCCGGTATAACCGCCGTTGCCGGCCGATAGCGTCAGCGTGCCGCCGCCGGTGACGTTGATTGCGCCCGCGCCGGTGAGCGTGTTGCCTGCCGTATAGGCGCCGCTGCGATTGAAGGACAAGGTCGCGTTGTCGGCGATCGCGCCGCCCAGGGCGCCGCCGGCGCCGCCATTGCCCAACTGCAAGGTGCCCTGGTTGACGTTGGTGGTGCCGGTGAAGGTGGTGTTGTTGCCGGTGACGATAAGTACGCCGGTACCGGTCTTGTTCAACGTGCCGGCGCCGTCGATGGTTTGCGCCAGGGTGCCGCTTGCACCCTCGTTGATCGTCAGGATTCCGCCATCGTGGATCGCGCTGCTGGTGCTGATGCCGGCCGTCGCAGTCTGCAAGGTGGCGCCGCTGGCGATGGTGGTGGCGCCGGTGTAACCGTTGGTGGCACCGTAGGCCACCGCTCCGGTACCGGTGACATTGACGTTGCCGGCGCCGGAGATGGCGCCGTTCAGGCTCAGCGTGCTGCCGCCGACGGCGGAGATATTGCTCGTCGTGGCGGCGCCCAGGGCGATGGTCCCGACCAGCGCCGCATCGCCGTTACTGCTGGTCAGCGTGCCGCCATTGAGGGTGGCATTGGCGTTCACGGCCATGCCGTTCAAGTCCAAAGTGGCGCCGCTGGCCACCGTGGCGCCCGACGAGGCGGCCAGCGCATCGGCGTTGCCGACCTTCAAGGTGCCGGCGTTGACGTTGGTCGCGCCGGTATAGGTATTGACATTGCCCAGGACCAGGGCGCCGGCGCCGGTCTTGTTCAGGTTGAAACCGATGCCGCTGACGCCGCCGACAACCGAAAGTTGCGCACCCGAGGCAACGTTGATCGTGCTGTTGCCGTTGAGGATGACGGCGCCGGAGTCGATGTTGGTCCCGGAGGAGGACATCAGCGTACCGCCATTGAGCGTGATCGTGCGCGCAAAATTGACGCCGTTGATCAGGTCCAGCGTGGCACTGCCGCCCACCGACACGGTTCCCACGCCAGCAGCGCCGGCGTTGCTCAACTGGAGCACGCCTGCCGTGACGTTGGTGCCGCCGCCATAGGAGTTGGTGTTGCTCAGCACGAGGGTGCCAGTATTCGCCTTGACCAGGTTGAAATTGCTGCCGCCGTCATCGATGACACCGGAGAGGGTCAGGTTGCTGCCACTGCCGACGTCAACCGTGCTGGCCGCGCCGAGGGTGATGGCGCCGCTGGCCGTATTGGTGCCACTGGAGGAGGACACCTTGCCGCCGTTGAGCGCGACGGCGTTGCCCAGGCTGATGCCGCCAATGATGTCCAGGGTGCCGGTACTGGCGATGGTCACCACGCTCGCATTGGCGCCCAGTGCACCTGCGCTGCTCACCTGCAGCGTACCCGCACTGACGGTGGTGCTGCCGATAGTATTGCCGCTGTTGCTCACGGTGAGCATGCCGGCGCCGCTTTTGGTCAGCGCGCCGGCGGTATTGATCACGCCGCTGGCGGTCGAAGCCCCGCTTACCTGTATGCCGATGCTGCTTCCCGCGAGGCCGCCGGAAGAGGTCAGGCTGGAGCCGGTGAGATTGAGTGCACCGCCGGCGGTGATGCTGCCGGTGGTCTGGGTGATCGCCCCGGCAGTGACGTTGATCGCGCCGGCGCTGGTGGACGTGCCCAGCGTGAGCGCGTTCGTGTCGACGACGGTGGCGCTGCTGTTGTGGGCGACGGAAACGGCGTTGAAATCGTTGCTGACGTTGCTCAGCGTGATGTCGTGATTGGCGGTGATGGCGCCGGCGTCGAAGCTGGCCGTCTTGTTGGTGCCGTGGGCGGCGATGGCGCCGCTTTGCGTGATGTTGCCGTTGGCGGTGACGACCAGGTTGCCGTTCAGCGTCAAGGCGCCGAGGTCGAGGTTACCGCCATCCGCGAGGGTGACGTCACCGCCGTTGGTGACGCTCACCGTGCTGAAATTGTTGCTCGTGTTGCCCAGGTTGACGGCGTTGGTGCCGGCGTCGAAGGTCGCGGCACCAGTGACGGAAAGCACGCCGCTTTGCGTGATGTCGCTGCCCGCGGTGACGCTCAAGGTACCCGAAATGGTCGACGCACCCAGGATGATCGCATCGGTATCGACTAGTGTGACGTCGAGGCCGCTACTGACCACCACCGTGCCAAAGTTGTTGCCGCCCGAATTGAGGGTGATGTCGGTGCCGTTGGTGGACAGCGTGGTGGTGCCGCTGACGGTCACGTTGCCAGCGGATTGCGTGATCGTGCCGGTGCCCGTGGCGCTCACGTTGAGGCTGCCCGCGCCGATGGTGATGTTGGCGCCCAGGACGACGTTGCCTGGCGATTTCATGACGACGTTGCCGCCGTTGGTCGTGATGCTGCCATTGACGGTGATGGTGGTGCCGGCCGTAAGGTTGACGCCGAGCTGGCCGGCGCTGCTGGTGATGCTGGAACCACCGTCGAGAAGAATCGCCTTGTCGGCCAGGAGGGTCAGCGTCGCGTTGCCGCCGGCGGTCTTGCTGATGGTCTGGCCGGCCGCCAGGGTGATATTGCCCGTGCCGCCGCTGCCGCTGCTGGTTTGGATGGTGACGCTGGTGCCGTTGTTGAGGATCGCGACGATGCCGTCGATATCGGCGGTGCTGACGCCGGCGGGATCGTAAGGCGTGGCGCCGTCGGTCGGGATCGCGCCGCCGGTCGAATTGTCCGGCCCGTTGGGTGCCACCTTGGTGATGGTGATGTCGCTGGGATCGAGCAGCAAGGTGCCGCCGTCGTAGCCGGAGCGGCGCGCCGCGAGGCTGACGTAAGTGGGACGGAAATACAGCGTGCCCTTGCCCGACGTTTCACCGACACCGCCGTTGCCGCCCAACAGGCCGCCCAGTGCGGAGATGCTGCCGACGAAATGGGTATCGTCCTCGGCCCACACCACCACCTTGCCGCCGTTGCCGGAGAGTAAGGCGTCGGCGTTGAGCACCACGCCAGACGCAACATAGGTATGCAGCGCATTCTGCACCGCGGCATTGGCGCCGTGCAGATCGCCACCGATCAGGATGGTGCCGCCGCCCTGCTCGCCCGAGGCGTTGACGCTGGCGTTGCCGGTGAGATTCACGGTCTCGCCGGTGATCTCGATGGTGCCGCCCTTGAGCGTCGGCGCGGGCGCCGCCGCAGGCTCGGTGCTCACCGCCGGCTTCGACGCCACCGGCAAAGGCGCGGCGCTCACGAACACCGGCGCACTGCCGCCGGCCTGCTGGCCGTTGCCATTCGGGCCGGCAGCCACGGTGATGGTGTTCTGTGGCGCGATGTCGCTGGTATAGGTCGGCAGGTTGGCGACCGGCGCGGCCGCGCTGGTGCCCTTGGCCTCCACCGTGCCGGCAACGGTGGCCGTGCCGGTCTGCGCCTGGATGGTGACGCTGCCGCCGTTCGGGCCATTGGCCTCGGTGAGGCTGCCGGCGGCCAGCTCGACGTTTTTCTTCGCCACGAAGACAATCTTGCCCTGGGCGTTGACTTCCGCGGTGGTGGCCGATACCAGGCCCTTCTGGTGCACGTTGCCGCCGTACATGCCAACAGTGCCGCCGGCGGCCACCAGTTGACCCAGGTTCACCGCCTGGTTGTTGTTGGCGCTGATCTCCACCGCCATGTCCGGGCTGTGCGGATTGATGATCTCGACGCTATGCCCCGCGGCGAGCAGGATCTGCCCGTTCGGCGTGTGGATCACGCCGTCGTTTTTCACGTCCTTGCCGATGAAGTAGACGTAGCCGCCGTCCTGCGTGACGATGGTGCCGCGGTTGACCACATTGCCGCTGCCCGCCCCGCCCTCGAACTTGAACTTGCCGGCCAGGAGGTCGCTGTTGCTGATGCCCAGGGTGCTGGCGACAAAGGCGGCGGCGTCGATGCGCGCGCCGGCGCCGATGGTGATGCCGTTCGGGTTGATCAGGAAAATGCGCCCGTTCGAACTCATGCTGCCGAGGATGTTCGACGGCTCGCTGCCGGTGACGCGGTTGAACACCGCCGAGGACGAATTCTGCTGCACGAACTGCACGCTGTTGCCCGCGCCGATGGAAAAGCTCTGCCAGTTGATGACGGCGCCGGGCGTATTGGTGACCGTCAGGTTCTTGCCGCTTTGCTGGAAGCTGGCCGCACCGTTGACCACGTTGGCGCCGCCCGGCAGGGCTTGCGTCTGCGCCAGCACCGGCAGCGGCATGGCAAAAGCAGAGGCGACCGCAAGCGTAAAGGCGTGTGGCTTGAAGCGCGCGCCCGACGCAGAGCTATTGCGCCCGCGGCGCACATTGCGGAGTAGTTCGGTCATCGCCAGCCTCGCCTTTTCATCTAGCGTGACGCGCCGCCGGGTACGGCGCCGCGTCGTTGGCCCGCTTTGGTTGTTTGCGGGCGCAATTATCGACATCTTGCCCTTTACAGGACATTAATCGAATGGTAACCGAACCCCTCTGGGACAGAACGTGAAATTTCGCAAATCCTGCTGCGAAAAAACGACAAAATGACGGCCAACCCTTCCCAGGGCCGTTTTACCGCCAAAACAGACAGGATATTCCTAGATTTTGGAGGAAAGACGCTCGCGCAAAACTATGACGCCGTCATCAAGCACTTCGATGTAGCCTTCGGTTTCCAGGTCTTTCATCACGCGGCTGACCATCTCGCGCGAAGCGCCGATCATCTTGGCGATATCCTGGCGCGGCAGCTTGTTCTTGATCATCTTGCGCCCACCGACATCGGTGGAGAATTCCAGCAGCACGCGCGCCACGCGGCCGTAGACGTCGAGCAGCGCCAGGCTTTCGATCTTGCGGTCAGCCTCGCGCAGGCGCTTGACCAGGCCGCGCATGATCACCATCGCCATCTCGTAGTTGTCCTTCAACAAGGCGTTGAAATCGTCCTTGGTGACCGACAGAAACTCCGAAGGCTCGGTGGTCACTACGGAAGCGGCACGCGGCGCATCCTCCAACAAGCCCATTTCACCGAAAAAATCGCCGGGACCGAGGACGTTCAGGATCACTTCCTTACCCTCCTCGTCGGCCATCTGCACCTTGGTGCGGCCGGCCAGCACGATGAACAGGCTGTCGGTGGGATCGCCCGCCTTCAGGATGACGCGGTTCTTCGGCGCGGACTTGCGTGACATCACGCCCGCCAGCGCGGTCAATTGGGTGTCGTTGAGCACCGCGAACAACGGAACGTTGCGCAGGATGCCTATGTGGATCGGTGGCTGTGGCATGGTCTTTCTCCTTCCGGCGGCCTAGAACAGGTAAACCACCGCCCCGTGCATACGGAATTGTTTGAGCGAAACCGGCGTCGGCGTAGCCGGGCCGTTGGTGCTGTCGCCGCCGGTATTGCTGGGCAGCGTGGCGAAGGCGGCATCGAGCCGGATGCTGACATTGTTGTTGTGCGTCAGGCGCAGCCCCAAACCGGCGCCGCGCGCGGTGGTGCTCGCAGTGTCGTTGGTCAGCGGCTGATTGCGCATCACGCGCCCGTAATCGTAGAAGGCGAGAAAGCGCAGCTTGTTTTCGGTGCCCAGCTTGAAGAGCGTGGAGAGCTCGGGCGTGTAGATCTCCAAATTGCCGAAGTAGCCGTAGTCGTTGGCGAACTGGCGCTCGGAAAAGCCGCGCACGCTGTAGGCGCCGCCGATGCCGAACTGCTCCCCGGTTACCAGGCGGTCGCGGGTAAACTGGCCGGCGCCGTTGACACGCACCTGCCAGTCGCCGTAAAACGAGCGCAGGTAGGTGGCGCCGTAGCGCCAGATCGTGTAATTGGGGCGCGCGCCAAAGCGTGAGGCTTCGAAGGCGGTGCTGCCGCCGCGGCTGCCGCCGGGAATGTTCTGGTTATAGCTGGCGTAGCCGTTGATCTCTTCGTTCTGCCCGCGCCAGGTGCCGGCCCAGGTCAGGCTCATCGGGTGCACCGTAATGTCAGGGACGATCTGCTCGCCGCCGTTGAGCGGGGTCACGCTGTTTTGATACGCGCGGTAGTCCCAGGCCCAGATCAGCTTTTGCTCGATGTTGGCCCACTTCGGCAGGTTGTGGTTGTAGCGGATGCCCGCCACGCGGCCGCGGCCGGAAACGTTGAAGATATTTTGCACCACGCCCGAATTGACGTTCGAATAGCCGCCGGTGAAATCGAACGAATCCCCCAGGCTATAGATCGGGACGTGGTACTGCAGGCCGAAGATGGCGACGTCCTTGCTGTACCCCTGGAAGTGGCCCTTTTCGTCGGGCGAGGTGATCGCCTGCGCCGAGAGCACGTTATCGCGCCCCCACAGGTTCGAGGTCTGGAAGCCCGCGCCGATACGGTACTGGCCGGAGCCGCCGGCGCCGGTGTTGTCCAGCGTCAGGCTGTAGCGCGTCACCGGCTCCTCCGCCACTCGCACCACGGCATCGACATCGCCCTCGTTGCTGCCGGCGCGCAGCAGGACGGTCGTGCCCTTGGCGGGATTTTCGTTCGCCAGGCGCAGGTTGGAGGCAATGCTGTTGCTGTTGGGAGCAGCGCCTTCCTTCAGCGCCGGCAGGCTGCGGCGGATGTTGGCCTCGCTGAAGGACTTGTTGCCCTCGACGGTGACCTTGGCCAGCTTGGGCTCGATCACCTTGAACTTGACCGTGCCCTGCTCGAGTTCCTGCTCCGGCAGAAGCACCTGCACCGAACCGTAGCCGGCCTCGAGGAACAGTTTTTCCAGGGCCTCCAGGGCCTTTTGCACGTCACCGAAATCGCGATTCGGCCCGGTAAAGGGCTTGACAGTGGCGTCGATGCGCGAGGGCGTCACCAGGGTCACGCCCTCCACCTCGAATTTGCGGATCTCGAACTTGGGGCCGCCCCCCGCCGCCGGCACGACCGGGGCCGCGGGCTTGCTTTCTTCCACCTTGGGCGTGGAAGACACCGGCGGCACGGCCGCCCCGCCAGCGCCGGGCGCCTGCGCGATCAGGACTTCCCTGGACGAAACGGGAGCAGAATATCCGTCATCCGCCGCCATCGCGCCGCTCGCGTGCAAAGCCATGCCAACCAGCGCCACCAGGGGCAAAGGACGGAATTTCGGGAGTTGCGAACGAATTGCGGGCGTTTGGGGCAAAAAACGGGCTTGGGAATCCGTCCCTGACCGGTACTTGAAATGCACGGACGGTTGCCCCATTGAAATATCAGTTGTCAGTCTGGTATGGGGGCGCCGGCCTATGGGATAATCTTCCGCCAACACCCACTTTGCTTGTGGATCGCGCGCTGCCCCCGGTTTTAGCCCGCTTTCCCCCCTGAAGCGGGGCAAGTATAGCGCCAAATCACGTTTTTGACCTATCCCTCATGACGCCATCCAAACACGCCCGCGTTCTCATCCTGGGCTCCGGCCCTGCCGGCTATTCGGCCGCCGTCTACGCTGCCCGCGCCAACCTGAAACCGGTGCTCGTTACCGGCTTGGAGCAAGGCGGTCAGTTGATGACCACCACCGACGTCGATAACTGGCCGGCCGATGCCGCAGGCGTACAGGGGCCGGACCTGATGGAGCGTTTTCGCCAGCATGCCGAGCGTTTCGGCACCGAAATGATCTTCGACCACATCCACGCGGTCGATTTGAAGAACCGCCCCTTTACCCTCACCGGCGATTCCGGCACCTACACGTGCGACGCGCTGATCATCGCCACCGGCGCCTCCGCCATGTACCTGGGCCTGGAATCGGAAACCGCCTTCATGGGGCGCGGCGTCTCGGGCTGCGCCACCTGCGACGGCTTTTTCTACAAGAACCAGGCAGTGGCCGTGGTCGGCGGCGGCAATACCGCGGTGGAAGAGGCGCTGTATCTGTCGAACATCGCCAACAAGGTGACGGTGATCCACCGCCGCGACAAGTTCCGCGCCGAGGCGATCCTGATCGACAAGCTGCTTGCCAAGGAAGCCGAAGGCAGGGTCGCTATCAAGTGGGACCACACCCTCGATCAGGTGCTGGGCGACGACAAGGGCGTCACCGGCGTGCGCATCAAGTCGACCAAGACCGGCAAGTCCGAAGACCTGACGGTGCACGGCTGCTTCATCGCTATCGGCCACCGCCCCAATACGCAGATCTTCGCCGGCCAGGTGGAGATGGACGATACCGGCTACATCAAGACGCGCATGGGCCGCGACGGCATGGCCACCATGACCAGCATCCCCGGCGTATTTGCCGCCGGTGACGTGCAGGATCACGTCTATCGCCAGGCCGTCACCAGCGCCGGCAGTGGCTGCATGGCGGCGCTGGACGCACAGCGTTATCTCGAAGGCCAGGGTCCCGAGAAGGCCTGACCGGGCCAGGATGCGCAAGCCATGGGCGACTCCCTGCGCGACGACCTCGCGGTGCTCCGCAAGGAGCTGGAGCGCCGCCGGCGAAACGAAGAGGAAGCCGCCACCCGCGCACGCACCGCTGCGGAAAAGGCGCGGCGCGAGGCCGGCCTGTTCCGCGAAGCCACGCGTGATGTCGTGCCGCTCGACGCACCGTCGCGCGCCCTGCCTCCGAGCCGGCAAGTGCCGCCGGTTGCGCACATGCATCAGCGCGACGAGGCTGAGGCACTTGCTTCCTCGCTCTCCGACGGCATCAGCGCCGAAACCCTGCTCGACACTGACGAGGCGCTCTCCTACGCCCGCGAAGGCATCGGCCCGGACGTGCTGCGCAAGCTGCGCCGCGGCCAGTGGGTGATCCAGGGCCAGACCGATCTGCACGGCATGACGCGTGATGAGGCGCGCGAGGAGGTCGCGCGCTTCCTCCAGGCGGCGCTGAAGGAAGGCAAGCGCTGCGTGCGCATCGTCCACGGCAAAGGGCTGGGCTCCAAAAACCGCACCTCGGTGCTCAAGGCCAAGGTACGCCATTGGCTGATGCAGACCGAAGCCGTGCTCGCCTTCACCCAGGCGCGCGGCACCGACGGCGGCGCCGGCGCGGTGATCGTGCTGCTGCGTGCCGGCGCTGCATGAGGCGCATGCGGCTGCCGGCGCTGCTTTTCGCGCTCTGCGCACTTCTGCCCGCCGCCGCCCCTGCCGCCGACCATGAGGCGCTGATCGCCGCGCTGAACAAGCTGCGAGGCCACGCCGCCGTTTGCCGCGGCAAGGACATGGCGGGCGCCTCTCCGCTTGCGGCCAGCCCGGCCCTGGCGCGCGCCGCCGCCACGCTGGCGGCCCATGGCGGCGACTTGAACGCCGCCCTCGCCCAGGCCGGCTACTTCGCCCCCAAAAGCTATGTGCTGCATCTGTCCGGCGTGTCCGATACCGGCATGGTGGCACAAGCGGTGGACCAGAATTTCTGCGGCCTGCTACGGTCGCCCGAGGCAAGCGAGATCGGCATTGCGCAACAAGGTGCGGACATCACCATGGTGCTGGCGCGTCCGCGCGCGCTGCCGGCCGCGGATTCACGCGCCCAGGCGGCGACAGATCATCGCATCCTCGAATTGATCAATGAGGCGCGAGCCCATCCGCGCCTGTGCGGCGCCAAGCGCTATGGGGCCGCTGCGCCGCTGGCTTGGGATGCGCGCCTGGCGGCGATCAGCCGGGCCTACGCGGCGGAAATGGCCGACGGCCGCTTTCTCAGCCACACCGGCCGCGACGGCAGCCAGCCGCAGACCCGCGCCGACCGGGCCGGCTATGCCTGGAGCCGGCTGGGGGAGAACATTGCCGCCGGCCAGCCGACACCGGAGCAGGCGGTGGGCGCCTGGCTGCGAAGTCCCGGCCATTGTGCCAACCTGATGGATCAGGCATTCAGCGTAACCGGCGCCGGCTATGCGGTCAATCGCGACGACGGCATGGGCGTCTATTGGACGCAGATGTTCGCCGTGCCGCGCTAAGGCCATGCATTTCCCTGTTCCCCACCCAATCCCTGGAGAAAAAATGACGCGCCCGCTTGCCCGCACCCGCCTGATTCGTATTGCCGCTGTACTCCTGTGCGCCTGTGCCTGCGCAGGCGCGCAGGGCGAGGAACTCGACGTACCTTATGTCACCACGCCGCAAAACGTGGTCGACGCGATGCTCGAACTGGCTGGCGCCAAGCCCGGAGACACCTTGCTCGACCTCGGTTCCGGTGATGGCCGCATCGTCATCACCGCGGCACAGCGCCACGGCATCCGCGGCGTCGGCATCGAGATCGATCCACGCCTGATTTCGCAGGCACGTGAAAATGCGCAGGCGGCGCAGGTGACCGACAAGGCCGCGTTCCGCGAAGACGATCTGTTCAGCACCGACTTGTCGGGATACAGCGTGATCACCCTGTACCTCCTGCCCGACGTCAACATGAAGCTGCGTCCGGCCCTGCAAAAACTGAAGCCGGGAACGCGCATCGTTTCCCACGACTGGGAGATGGGCGACTGGGCGCCCGACAAGACGGTGGTGGTGCCCGCCCCGGAGAAGAAGCTGGGCCTGGACAAAACCAGCAAGCTGATGCTGTGGGTGGTGCGCTAACCGCGTGGCGGTCGCGAAACAGGGCCCGCGACCGCGCACCGGCCGCGAAAACTACATGTTGGAACGGCCGCTGCGATTCTTTTCCAGGCGCGCTTTTTTCTGCTTCTCGAATTCCTCGTGGTCCTTCGCCTTGTCCAGCCCCAGCAAGGGCACGACAATCTCCCACCAGATGGTGATGAGGGCGAAGGGCAGTATCACCCACAGCCAGGAAAGCTTGGCAAAAAAGCCAACCTCGAAATACTTCAAGGCCGCCAGCGCAACTCCGATCAGCACGAGAGGCATGATATTCCCTGTGTTCTATCTATAGTTGCCCGGATTGTATGCTTAAACGCCGCGGATTTCACCCTTTCGGGTCAACCATGGCACGCGAATGCACGTTATTCCCGCATTGGGCTTGCCCTCGCGCAGCCGGCCCGCCGGTCCGCGCAAGGGCAACCCAGGTATAAAATGCGGGCCGCACCGCCATCCATCCCAACGAGGAGATACAAGTGAAATTGCGTTTCGTTGTAGCCGCCGGCGTGCTGCTGGCAGCCAGTTTTACCGCCAGTGCGCAATCCGCGGAAGAAAAACTCGCCCAGTCGAAGAACTGCCTGGCATGCCACCAGGTCGACAAGAAGCTGGTCGGCCCAGCCTATAAGGATGTGGCTGTCAAATATGCCGGCGACGCCGGCGCTGCCGATCGCCTGGTGAAAAAGGTCCGCGAAGGCGGCACCGGTGTCTGGGGCCAGGTGCCGATGCCCCCAAACCCGCAAGTGTCCGACGCCGAGGCCAAGACGCTGGTGAACTGGATACTGGCGATGAAAAAATAACTGCCGCCTCCGGGCGACAGCCGAAGTCCGAAAGCCGGCGCCGCGAGGTGGCCGGCTTTTCCATTTTCGCCGCCCCGTTTCCCGTTGACGGGCGCGTTACAATCGCGACCATCCAAATCACCTGCATACGAGGGAGGAGACATGCAGTTTTTCCGTTCCACGAGTTTCCCGCGCCGGCGCGCCAGCATCCTGGCGCTAGCCACGCTCGCCGCCAGCCTTGCGCTATCCGGCTGCGGCAAGGAAGAGCCCAAACCCGCCGAAGCGCCGAAGGCCGATACCGCCGCCGCGCCGAAGGATGCAGGCCCGCTGACCGTGAAGCTTGGCGTCGCCTCGCCGCTCACCGGTTCACAGGCGCACATCGGCCAGGACATCAAGAACGGCGTGCAGATGGGGGTGGACGACCTGAATGCGCAAAATCCCGAGGTCGGCGGACGCAAGGTGAAGTTCGAACTGATCGCCGAGGATGACGAAGCCGATCCGGCCAAGGCCGCCAACGTGGCGCAAAAGCTGGTCGATGCCAAGGTGGTCGGCGTCATCGGCCATTTCAACTCCGGCGCTTCCATTCCCGCATCCAAGGTCTATTCGGACGCCGGCATTCCGCAGATCTCGCCCTCTTCGACCAACCCGAAATACACCCAGCAGGGCTTCAAGACCACCTTCCGCGTCGTCGCCAATGATGACCAGCAGGGTCCGGTGAACGCCAAGTACGCGCTGGAAGAACTGAAGGCGAAGAAGATCGCGGTGATCGACGATTCCACCGCCTACGGCCAGGGCCTGGCCGACACCTTCACCAAGACGGCAAAGGATGGCGGCGCCGACATCGTGGCGCAGGAGCACACCACCGACAAGGACACCGACTTCAAGGCCATCCTCACCAAGATCAAGGCGAAAAAGCCGGAACTGATCTTCTTCGGCGGCATTGACCCGCAAGCCGGGCCGATGAAGCGCCAGATGAAGGAATTGGGCATCAACGCCAAGTTCATGGGCGGCGACGGCATCCAGACGCCCAACTACATCAAGCTGGCCGGCGACGCCGCCGAGGGCACCTTCGCTTCACTGCCGGGCCTGCCGAAAGACCAGATGCCGGGCGGCAAGGAATTCCTCGCCAAGTTCAAGGCGAAGACCGGCAAGGACGTGGAACTCTACGCGCCGATGGGCTATGACGCGGTGTTCGTATTCTATGAGGCGATGAAACGCGCCGGTTCCACCGATCCGGCAAAATTCCTGCCCGAAGTCGGCAAGACCAACTACACCGGCGTGATCGGCCCGATCGCCTTTGACGAAAAGGGCGACCTGAAAAACGGCCCGCTGACGATTTATGTGGTCAAGGGCGGCACCTGGGAACCGGTGAAGGTATCGACCATGGGCAGCGGCGCTCCCGCCGCGGCCGCAGCGCCTGCAACTGACGCCAAGGCGCCCGATGCGGCAAGCGCACCCGCCGCTCCGGCCGGTGATGCGAAAAAGGACGACAAGAAATAGATCAACCTCGCTTCGAAAAAACGGCGCCCGCGGGCGCCGTTTTTTTCTGCAGCGACAGCAGCCTATTCCAGCCAGATCAGCCCGGCCATGCGCCCGCTGGCGCCGCGATCACGGCGATGGGAAAAGAACCGCTGGTCGTTGACCGTGCAAAAACCGCCGCCATACACCGCGCGCACCCCCGCCGCATGCAGTCGCTGGCGCGCCAGTGCGTAGAGGTCGCACAGCCACTTGCCCGGCCGGCCGGAATAGGGACGAAATGCGCGCACTGCCTGCGCATCATGCGCGGCGAAAGCCTCCAGTACATCGGCGCCGACTTCGAATTGCGCCGGGCCGATGCAGGGCCCCAGATAAGCGAGCACCTCGGCCGGCGCGCGATTCAGCTCGCGCATCGTGTTTTCGATTACCCCGCCCGCCAGCCCGCGCCAGCCGGCGTGCGCCGCCCCCACCGCCGTGCCCCCGCGGTCACACAACAGCACCGGCATGCAGTCGGCCGCCATCACCACGCACACCGTACCGGTGCGGTGCGCGACCGAGGCATCGGCCTGCGGTGCGCCTTCAACGCTTTCCGCCCGTAGCGTGCGGCTGCCGTGCACCTGATGTACCCATTTCGGCTCATCCGGCAATCCGGCGCGCAACAGCGCGCGATTACGGCGCACATTCTCCTCGGTGTCACCCGAGCGCAGGCCGAAGTTCATGCTGCCGTAAGGCGCGGGACTGACGCCGCCGGCGCGCGTGGTGATCACCGCGCGCACGCGCGCCGGCGCCGGCCAGTGGGGAACGATCCAGTCGGAAGGAAAACTCATGCAGGCTCCAGGCTTTGCAACAGGGCTTGCATATCGGGCGGCGGCGGCGCCTGCCACGCCACCGTCTTGCCGGTCCGCGGGTGCACCAGTGCCAGTTCATGCGCGTGCAGGGCCTGGCGCGCGAACCAGGTCTTGCTCGGCGCCTGGCCATAGAGCGGATCACCGACCAGAGGGTGGCGGATATGCTGCATGTGGACACGGATCTGATGCGTGCGCCCGGTCTCCAGGCGACATTCGACCAGAGTGAGCGCGGCGCCACCATGGTGGTAATGCTCAAGCGGCCGGTAATGGGTGACCGCGGCCTTGGCGCCGCTCTGCTCCTCGCGCAACACCGCCATGCGGGTGCGCTGGGTCGGATGGCGGCCGATCGCCGCGTCCACCGTGCCGGGCGCATCGACCCGCCCGGCCGCCAGCGCCCAATACAGCCGCTTGACCGTACGCGCCTGCAATTGGCGCACCAGCGCGGTTTGCGCTTCCAGCGTCTTGGCGACCACCAGCAGGCCCGAGGTCTCCTTGTCCAGGCGATGCACGATGCCGGCGCGTGGCACGCCCTGCAACGCGGGCGCGTGATACAGGAGCGCGTTCAGCAGGGTGCCGTTCCAGTTGCCCGCAGCCGGATGCGTGACCAGGCCCGGCGGTTTGTTGATGACGATGATCGTGGCATCCTCATGCACGACATCCAGGTCGATGGGCTCCGCGGTGAAGGCGCCCTCTTCCGGTGCCGCCAGCGGCGCGACGTGCACCTCCTCGCCACCGCGCAGCTTGTGCTTGGGATCGGCCGCCGCGCCGTCCACCGTGACCGCGCCGGCCTCGATCCAGGTCTTGAGGCGGCTGCGCGAAAACTGCGGCATCGCCTGCGCCAGCCACTGGTCCAGGCGCAAGCCGGCGGCTTCCATCGGCACGCTCAGCCTCCGGCCCTCGCCGGGCGCGGAGGCATCAAGCTCATCGGCCAGTTCATCCGCCGGCTCTTCGCCCGCGGCGGCGCCGGCCCGGGGCCGGTCTTCGCTATAATGCGTCGTTGTTTTTGATCGGGTTTTTGTCATGACGCGCTATCTTAGCCTGCGCCTGCTGCCGCCGCACTTGTGGCGCGCAATTTTCTTGAGCTTCGCCCTGTGTGCAACACTGGCCGGATGCGGCGGCCCCAGTTCCGGCAACAAGGAGTACGAAGAAACCCGCGGCTGGTCCGCCGAGCGTATCTACAGCGAGGCGCGCGACGAGATGAACGGTGGCGGCTGGGACCGGGCGATCAAGCTGCTCGAGGTGCTGGAAGCCAAGTACCCGTTCGGCCGCTTCGCCCAGCAGGCACAGATGGACATCGCCTATTCCTACTGGAAGAGCAACGATACGGCCTCGGCCATTGCCGCCTGCGACCGTTTCATCAAGCTCTACCCGAATCATCAGAATCTCGACTACATGTACTACCTGCGGGGCCTGGTCAACTTCAACGAAGACCTCGGCCTCCTCGGCAAGGTCACGCGCCAGGACCCGACCGAGCGCGACAACAAGGCGGCGCGCGAATCCTTCGATACCTTCAAGGAGCTGCTGACGCGCTTCCCTGAGAGCAAATACGCGCCCGACGCGCGCCTGCGCCTGCAATACCTGCTGTACGCGCTGGCGCAATACGAAGTGCACGTGGCGCGCTACTACATGAAGCGCGGCGCCTACGTGGCGGCGATCAACCGCGCGCAGAACGTGATCACTGTCTACCCCAACACCTCGGCGCAGGAAGAAGCGCTATATATCATCTCGCGCGCCTATGAGGCGATGGGCATGAAGGACCTGGCGGCCGATGCGCGCCGCGTGCTGGACAAGAACTATCCTGACAGCAAGATCGTGAAAAACAACGGCCCGGTGAACAACGACCCGTGGTGGAAAATCTGGTAGCCGGGGCATCGGCCAAATGAAAAAGGGCGCGCAAGCGCCCTTTTTTTCTGCCCGTCACGCGCGCTAGGTTAAACCTTGATGCCCTCGTCTGCGATATATTGGGCGACGATCTCGTCCATGCCGACATCCGCCGTGAAGCCCATCCTGCCGGCGCGCGGCGTATCCAGGCGAGCCGCCCAGGTCTGCACGATCGCATCGATGCGCGGATCGATCTGGATGGTGACACGCGCGGCAGCCTTCTCGCCGCCCAGCTTTTTCAGCGAGGCGATCATTTCGGTGACCGACACGGTGATACCAGGCAGGTTGACCGAGCGGATCGGCCCCCAGGCTTCCGTCGGCAGCTCGAAGGCGCGGACCAGGTTGCTCACTACCTTGCGCGGCGAGCACATCCACATCAGCGTCTTTTCCGACACCGGGCAGGCATAGGCGATACCGTTCAGGGGTTCGCGGATCACCGCGCTGGCGAAACTGGAGGCGGCGGCATTCGCCTTGCCCGGGCGCACCGAAACGGTGGGAATACGCACCGCGCGACCGTCGATGTAGCCCTTGCGCGTGTAATCGGCCACCAGCCATTCGCCAATCAGCTTTTGCACGCCATAGGAAGCCTGCGGCGTCGGCGTGGTGGCGTCGGTGACCACATCCGGCAACGGCACGCCGAACACCGCGATCGAGCTGGAAAACAGCAGGCGCGGCTTGTTGCCGGCGGCGCGGCAGGCATCCAGCACATTGCGGATGCCGTCGAGGTTGACGCGCATACCAATATCGAAATCCGCCTCTGCCTGCCCGCTCACCACGGCCGCGAAGTGGAATACGCCGCCGGTGTCCTTGCCCAGCGCCGCGGCCACCGCCGCCTTGTCGCTCACCTCACCGGTGACGAAGGTAACGCGCGGATCCTTCACCACCACGCCCGCGCGCGGTTCGGCGATGTCGAACAGCGTGATGGCGGTCACCGGTACGCTGGCGCCGCCGGGGCCGGTCTTTACGCCGTCAGCAAGCAACTGGCGCGCCACACGCTGACCGAGGAAGCCGCCCCCGCCGGTAATCAGAATCTTCATTTTGTCTCCTGGGTTCTTGTCATTCGGCAACCGCGTCGTCGGTCGCGCCATCGTCGCTTGCATCGGTAGCCGCCATTTTATGCGAGCGCGCGCTGAAAAAATCGAGCGCCTCGTTTTCGATGCGGGTGCGCTTCATCGGCGGCAGCGCCTGCCACAGCCGGCGCCCGTATGGTTTGTCCACCAGGCGCGTATCGCAGATCATCAGCACGCCGCGGTCGGTCTCGTCCCTGATCAACCGCCCAGCGCCCTGCTTGAGGGAAATCGCCGCATGCGGCAACTGGTACTCCATGAAGGCGTTGCGGCCCTGGCGCTTCATCGCGTCGATGCGCGCGGCAAGCACCGGATCGTCCGGCGGCGCGAAGGGCAGCTTGTCGATCACCACCAACTGCAGCGCCTCGCCCTTCACGTCCACGCCTTCCCAGAACGACTGGCTCGCCACCAGGATCGCGTTGCCGTGCCTGCGGAAGCGCTCCAGCAGCTCGGTGCGCGAGGCGTCGCCTTGCAGCAGCAGCGGCATCTCCAGCCCGCGGCGCGGCAACTGGTCCGACAGCAGGTCGTAGGCGAGGCGCATCGCCTTGAGGGTGGTGAACAGCATGAACACGCCGCCACCCGCCGCCTCGATCAGCGGCAGGGCACGATCCACCACCTTGGCGGTGAAGTCGGGCGAGAGCGGATCGGGCATCGCAGACGGCACGTAAAGCAGGCTCTGCTTTTCGTATTCAAAGGGGCTGGGCCAGGTCTGCGCGGTCACACCTTCGACCTTGTCCAACCCAAGCTCACCCAGATAATGGGCGAAATCGCTTTTGACCGCCAGGGTGGCCGAGGTGAAGATCCAGGCGCGTTTTTCGCTCTCCACCTGTTCGCGGAAGATGGAGGCAATCGACATCGGCGTCAGGTGCAGCTGGAAGCCGACCCCGCCGGATTCCACCCAGCGCACCGCCGGGTTCGGCTCCGCGTCCACCGCCGCATTCTGGTCCTGCCACGGCGGCTCTTCCTCGCCGGGCGCCCGCCCGCCCGCCTCCACCCAGTCTTGCAGCGCTTCGCGCAATTCGGTGGCACGCCGCCACACCGATTGCAGCCCCTCGGAACGCTCGGCGTGCTTTTCCAGCGCACGCTCCAGGTCGAGCAGCTTGTCGAGCGAACGGCCGAGCGCCAGGTGCAATGCCTCCCGCTTTTGCAACTGCGCATAGGCGATACGCAGGGGCATTTCCGGCAGCACCAGACGGGCATCGCGCACCGAGTTTTCGAAGTCGCGCGTCAACTGCGGCCAGTCCGCGGATTCCCGCGCGCCGGCCAGGCCTTCGTTCATCGCATCACGCGCCAGTTCCATCATCTGGTGGCTGGAGATGGTCTCGCCGAAGAACATGCGCGCAATTTCCGGCAATTGATGCGCTTCGTCGAGGATCACGGTGTTACACGCCGGCAGCAGCTCGGCCATGCCCTCGCCGCGCAGCATCACGTCGGCGAAGAACAAGTGATGATTGACCACCACGACGTCGGCCTGCTGCGCATCCTTGCGCGCGGCCATGACGTGGCATTCCTTGTAGTTCGGGCAATCGGCGCCCAGGCAGTTTTCACGCGTGGAGGTGACATGGCTCCAGATGCCGGCGTTTTCGGGCACGCCGTGGAACTCGGCGCGGTCACCGGAAGCGGTGGCCGCGGCCTGCTCGACGATCAGGCGCAAGTGGCGCACATCCTCGCGGCTGGCCAGGCGCCCGGCGGTGCGCGTCTTCTCCAGGTGGTAGTGGCAGAGATAATTCGCCCGCCCCTTGAGCAGCGCCACCGTCACCGGTACGCGCAAGGCGCGGCGCACCGCGGGAATGTCGCGATGAAACAGCTGGTCCTGCAGGTTCTTGGTGCCGGTGGAAACAATCACCTTGCCGCCGGCGAGCAGCGCCGGCACCAGGTAGGCCACGGTCTTGCCGGTACCGGTGCCGGCCTCGGTGACGGCCACGCGCCCGCCTTCGATGGCTCCCAGAATGGCATGCGACATCTCAAGCTGCTGGGCGCGAAACTTGTAGCCGGGAATGTCGGCGGACAGTACGCCGCCGTCGGCGAAGAGCTGATCGAAATCGTTGGAATTGACGGACAAAGAAGCGGTTCCAGTTAATGCAGTTGAGCGTAAATGCGCTCAGCCAGTTCGCGGCTGATGCCGTCGACTCCGGCAATGTCTTCCACGGTGGCGTTGCGCACGCCTTGCATGCCACCAAAGCGCGCCAGCAGGCTCTTGCGCCGCTTCGGCCCGATACCGTCGACGTCTTCCAGCGTGGAAGTGACGCGCGCCTTGTCGCGCTTGGCGCGCTGGCCGGTGATGGCGAAGCGGTGCGCCTCATCGCGCACAGTCTGGATCAGATGCAGCGCCGGACTGTCCTTGGGCAGGTGGATTTCCGGGCGACCGTCGGTAAAGACCAAGGTCTCCAGGCCGGGCTTGCGCTCCTCGCCTTTCGCCACCCCCACCAGCAGCGGCGAAGACAGGCCGACCTCGACCAGCACCTGGCGCGCCACTTCCACCTGGCCCTTGCCGCCGTCGATCAGGACCAGGTCGGGCGCGATGCCCTCGCCGCCGGCCACCTTCTCGTAGCGCCGCGTCAGTACCTGGCGCATCGCCGCGTAATCATCGCCGGGGGTGATGCCCGTGATGTTATAGCGGCGGTAGTCGCCGCTTTGCATCTTGTGATGATGATAGACCACGCAGGAAGCCTGCGTCGCCTCGCCCATGGTGTGGCTGATGTCGAAGCATTCGATGCGCAGGGATTCAAAGCCGCCTTCGGGCTCTTCCAGACCCAGCAACTCGGCCAGCATACGCGTGCGCGCCTGCGCGGTGCCGCGCTCGGAGAGCAGCCGATCCAGCGCCAGTTCGGCGCCCTTTTCCGCCATTTGCAGCCACAGGCGGCGCTGCTCCTGCGGAAAACGCACCACCGAGACCTTGCGCCCGGCGTCACTGGAAAGCGCATCCGCCAGTTCCTCGACGTCTTCGAGGTCATGGTTGATCACCAGGGTCGGCGGAATGAAGCGCCCCGGATAATGCTGCACCAGGAAGGCCGCCAGTACGTCGGCCGGTGTCGCGTCTTCGACGTGCTGCGGGAAGAACTGCTTGTCGCCCAAGTGACGGCCACCGCGCACCATCGCCAGGTTGACGCAGGCATGGCCGCCGCGCGTTACCGCAACGATCATGTCGACGTCGTTATCGTTGCCGGCTTCCACCGCCTGGCTTTGCAACACGCGCGAGAGCGAACCGATGCGATCGCGGATTGACGCCGCCTGCTCGAACTTCAGCTCCGTCGCTGCCGCTTCCATCTGTGTTTGCAGTTCGGCCAACACCTCCTGCGACTTGCCGGAGAGAAAGCGCGCCGCATCGCGCACGTCGCGCGCGTAATCCTCACTGCTGATGATTTTTACGCAGGGAGCGCTGCAGCGCTCAATCTGGTGCAACAGGCAAGGCCGCGAGCGGTTGGCGAAGACGGTGTCGTCGCAGGTGCGCAGGTGGAACACCTTCTGCAGGATCTGGATGCTCTCGCGCACCGCCCACGCGTTCGGGAAGGGGCCAAAGAACTGGTTCTTCTTGTCCAGGCTGCCGCGATAAAAGCGGATCTGCGGATACCCGTGCCCGGTGATCATCAGGTAGGGGTAGGACTTGTCGTCGCGGAACAGGATGTTGTAGCGCGGCGCCAGTTCCTTGATCAGGTTGTTTTCCAGCAGCAGCGCTTCGGCCTCCGAGCGCGTGACCGTGACCTCCACCTTCGCCACCTGGCTCACCATGTGGGCGATGCGCGGCGAAGCCAGGTTTCTCTGGAAATACGAGGAGACGCGCTTTTTCAGGTCGCGTGCCTTGCCGACGTACATCACCTCGCCGGCGGCGTTGATGTGGCGATAGACGCCCGGCAGGCCAGGACAGTTTTTCAGAAACTCCGCGACGTCGAAGGCCGGGGGCGGCACCGGAACCTGCGGCACCTCGGCTGATTCACCAGCGGGCGATGCCACGGTCTGCGGCGCGGTGGCCTGGATCGCAGCAGCAGTCTCAGGGACCGCAACGACCTCGGGCGCGGGGACAACTTGCGATTCCAGCGGTGCGGCCTGTGTTGCACCCGGCGCGAGGTCAAGATCACGGGCCGCGACCTGCGCCTCAGGCGTCGCCTTGTAGCGGCGCATGTTTTCCTTCGCGCGGTCGTTCATGCGTCCACTAGCTTGCGCGCATCGGCAAACACGTCTTCGAACATCTGCGCCGTAAGGCGTCCGGTGTTGGTGTTGTAGCGGCTGCAATGGTAGCTGTCGAGCAAGTGCGCACCGTTGGGCAATTCATAAGCCACACCGTGCTTGAAACCATGTGCCGACTTTTTCATCCCCAGCGCCGTCAGTATCGCGCCGTGGGCAATGGTGCCCAGCGCCAGCAGCACCTTGGCACCACCTTGCGCCAGGTCGGCTTTCAGGAAGTGGTTGCAGGTCTTGATCTCGGAGGGCTCGGGCTTGTTTTCCGGCGGCAGGCACTTCACCGCATTGGTGATGCGGCAGCCGGTCAGTTCCAGGTCGTCGTCACCGTTGGGCGAAAACGTGCCGCGGGCAAAGCCGAATTTCCTCAGCGTGTCGTACAGCAGGATGCCGGCGTAGTCGCCGGTGAAGGGCCGCCCGGTGCGATTGGCGCCGTGCATGCCCGGGGCAAGGCCCACGATCACCAATGGCGCGTCGATAGCGCCGAAAGGCGCCACCGGCTTGCAGAAGTAGGCCGGGTTGGCCGCCTTCACCTGGTCGAGGAAAGTGGCCAGCCGGGGGCAATCGCGGCAGCCCGCATCATAGACCGCGCGGGCGATAGGGCTGGGAGTCGATGACATGGCCGAATTTTACCGCCATGCCCGCCTTGCCGCCGCCTGGCGTGGCAAATATCCGGCGCTTTGTAACCGCCTGTAAAACCCGTGCGCGCGATACCCAGGACCGTCGTTAATTGGGCTAGGCTTCGCCTGAAGCCATTCCAATAAGGAGATGTCCTGTGAACACCCTCAAGTCCCTGAGCTTTACCGCCCTGCTCGCTTTGGCGCCGACCCTTGCACTGGCGCAAACTCCGCCGCCCGCGCCTGGCGCCGCCGCCCCCGCCCCCGCCAAAGGACATCGCGTCAACCGCCTGAAAGCAGCCGACACCGACGGTGACGGCATGCTCAGCCGGGCCGAGGTCGATGCGGCCGGGATAAAAAACCTGTCGAAGAACTTCGACGCCATCGACGCCAACAAGGATGGCAAGCTTTCGCGCGACGAGATGAAGGCCTACCGCCTGGCGCGCAAGGCCGCGCGCCAGGGCAGCGGTGCCGCTGCCGCGGCCGCTCCCGCGGCGCCCGGCAAGTAAGCCGGCACGGCAAAGCCCCGCAATCGCGGGGCTTTTTATTGCAACGGCCTCAGACCGTGGCGATCGGCGTAGCCGGCGAGCCGACCGCGCCGGGCAGGCGCAGCGGCGGCGAAGTCAGGAAACAGCGGTAGCGGCCATTGGCGCGCAGCCATTCGGCCAAGTCCTTGAGCCAGAAGATTTCGCCCAGCGGCACGCCAATCTTGAACAGGCAATGCTGGTGCAGCGGCAACATGGGCCGGCGCCCTTCCATCGGCTTGGCCGGATACAGTTCCACCGCATAGTTGTCGGCGAAAATCGCCGCCACACCGCTGTCGGTGATCCATTGCAATAGCCGTTCGTCGCGGCCGTCGAGGCAGGCGCAGGCGTTGTCGAGCACCGCCATGTCCGGCTCCTTGTTCATGCCGAGGATGAGGTCGGAAAAGCCGGTGTAGAGCAGCAGGATGTCGCCCTCCTCCACCTCCACGCGATCGACCTCCAGGATGCGCATCAACTGCTCGCAACCCACAGCCACACGCGCATCGCCGCAATGCGCACGCAGGTTGACCATCACGCCGCGCCCCTGCATGCCCTGCACGGCGAAGCGCTCGATGCCCAGTTCGCGCGCGCCGCCATGCTCGCCGCAGTCATGTTCCGCACCACCGGCGGCGAGCGCGTCGTAACGCTTCGGCCCGCAGATATCGACGTCGCCGCGGTAGCCGTTGTAATAGACCTTTTCATCCACACCGTCGCCATCGGCATCGAACCAGGCGCCGACGTGGGCGAAGGAATCGATCTGCGTCGAGTATTGCAGGAACATCAGCACCGCGTCGTCGCTGATGATGTCGGTGTTGCGCGCGTCCAGTCGCTCGCTGGGGAAGTTGACGAAGGGCTTGCCGTCGCGATAAGTGGGCTTGAGCGTAGGCGCGAAGCGGCGCACGTTCAGCTTGTTGCCGCCGGGATAATCAAGCGGGATCGACAAGCAGAAGCTGCGGCCTTCGCGAATCTCCTGCGCAGCGCGGCGTACGCGCTCGGGCGTCAGCAGATTCAGGCGGCCAAGCTGGTCATCCGGGCCGAAATCGCCCCAGTTGGAGTTCGCGGGTCTTTGCTTCCAGCGCATCTCTGCCTCCTTTTTTGCTTTAGCCTCCCGGGAACACGCGCACCCGGGCACCGCCGACAAAACCGAAGCAGCGCTCCCGCTAATCGTCGCTGTCGTCCAGTTCCGGGAACAACACCGAGGTATAGCCGAAGCGGCTCATGTCTTCGATGCGCATCGGATAGAGAATGCCCCACAGGTGGTCGCATTCGTGCTGCACCACGCGGGCGTGAAAGCCATCGACTTCGCGATCGATCGGCTTGCCCTGCTCATCAAAACCGGTATAGCGGATGCGCGTATAACGCGGTACTACGCCGCGCATGCCGGGCACCGACAGGCAGCCTTCCCAGCCCTCCTCGCGGGTCTCGTCGAGAGGCTGGATCACCGGGTTGATCAGCGTGGTGCGCGGCACCACCGGCGCATCCGGATAGCGCGGGTTCGGCTCATCCGTTCCGAAAATCACCACCTGCAGGTTGACGCCAATCTGCGGCGCGGCGATCCCCGCGCCGTTGGCCGCCTTCATGGTGTCTTCCATGTCGGTAACCAATGCGCGCAACTCTGGCGTGCCGAACTTCTCCACCTTGGCGGAAGGCTCGAACAGGCTGGGCTCGCCCATCTTGAGTATCGGACGGATCATGTTTTCTTCAGGCAGTGTGCGGTTCGATGCTCTCGGGCTTGGGGTCGGTGTTCGGCGGCAGCCCCGGCTGCGCGGCGAAGGCGCCGAGAATACGCGCCACCCGCGCCATCGCCTTTTTCGACATCTCGTCGAGATGCGCCACCGAGATCGACTGCCGGCTGTCGCCCAGGCCGGCAGCGTGATTAACCACCACAGCCAGGCAGGCGTAAGGCAGGTGCAGCTCGCGCGACAGCGCGGCCTCCGGCATGCCGGTCATGCCGACCAGGTCGCAACCGTCCTGCTTCATGCGGCGAATTTCCGCTGCCGTCTCCAGGCGTGGCCCCTGGCTGCAGCCGTACACGGCGCCGTCATGCACGGCTTCGCCCGCTTCGCCGGCTGCGGCCAGCAGGCGGTCACGCACCGATTGCGAATACGGCTGGGTAAAGTCGATATGCGTGACGGGCGCGCCGGTGCCGTCGAAAAAGGTGTGGTCGCGGCTGTGGGTGTAGTCGATGATCTGGTCCGGCACCAGCAGGTCGCCGGGGTTGAGGTCTTCGCGGATGCCGCCGACGGAAGCCACCGCCAGCACGCCTTCCACCTTGGCATCGCGCAGCGCCCACATGTTGGCGCGGTAGTTGATGCGATGCGGAGGAATCGTATGGCCATAGCCATGACGTGCCAGGAACACCACTTCGTGCCCCGCCAGCTTGCCGAAACTCAAGGGGCCGGAAGGCTCGCCATAAGGCGTGCGCATCACTTCACGCCTTACCATCTCCAGTTGCCCCAGATGATTGAGGCCGGTACCGCCAATGATTGCATACATGGACTTCAGGATTCCTTCAGGGCGTAGATTGCCGGCAGGTTGCGCCACAGGCCGGCGGCATCCATGCCGTAGCCGAACACATAGCGGTTCGGCACCGTGATGCCGAGAAAATCGGGGCGCGCCGGCTTGGGCTTGCCCAATAACTTCTCGCAGAACACCGCGGAATAGCAGGCGGCGGCGCCCAGTTCGAGCACGCGCTTGTGGATCGCCGCCATGGTCTCGCCTTCGTCGAGGATGTCGTCGATCACCAGTACGGCGCGCCCCTGCACGCTTTCCTTCGGCTCGACGCGCCAGTGGAGCTTGCCGCCGGAGAGCCTGTCGCCGTAGCGCGAGACGTGGACGTAATCGAATTCGAGCGGAAAATCCAGCAAGGGCAGCAATTGCCCGGCGAACACAACCGCCCCTCCCATCACCGCCAGCACCAGCGGGAAATCTCGGCCCATCTTCGCCTTGATTTCCTGAGCCACACGGGCGGTGGCGGCGCTGCATTCGGCCGGGCTGACCAGGAGATCGGCCTCGGCCAGCATCTTCGCCGCTTCTTCTGGCTTCATATTTTTCCTTATTTGACGGCTTCTTTGAGGTAGGCGGAAAAATCAGCGCCGACTTCCGGATGCCGGCGCCCGAGATCGACGGTGGCCTTGAGGTAGCCGATCTTCGAACCGCAATCGTAGCGCGTCCCCTTGAAGCGGTGGGCGAACACCGGCTCGTAGGCCAGCAAGGCGCTGATCGCATCCGTCAGCTGGATCTCGCCGCCGGCGCCGCCCTTGGTGTTGCCAATCAGCTCAAACACCTTGGGCGTGAGCACGTAGCGTCCCACCACCGCCAGGGTCGAAGGGGCCACTTCGGGTTTCGGCTTTTCCACGATCGCCGTCAGCTTCTCGGTGCGGTCGGTGACCCTGGTCGCACTCACAATGCCGTATTGATGCGTGCGATCGCGCGGCACATCCTCCACGCCCAGCACGCTGCCACCGTGCTCATGCGCCACCTCGATCATCTGCTTGAGCGCCCCCGGCTTGCCGTCGATCAGATCGTCGGCGAGGATGACGGCGAACGGCTCATCGTCCACCACGCTGGCGGCACAGCCCACCGCATGCCCCAGGCCCAGCGGCTCGGCCTGACGGATGTAGATGCAATTGACGCCGTTGGGCAGCACGGCCTTGAGCATGTCCAGCAGCGGGGTTTTGTTCTTCAGCGCCAGCTCGGTTTCAAGTTCGTAGGCCTTGTCGAAATGGTCCTCAATCGCCCGCTTGGTGCGGCCGGTGACGAAAATCATGTCGGTGATGCCCGCTTCGATCGCCTCTTCCACCGCAAACTGGATCAGCGGTTTGTCGACGATGGGCAGCATCTCCTTGGGCGTGGCCTTGGTGGCCGGCAGGAACCGGGTGCCCAGGCCGGCCACGGGGAAGACGGCTTTGCGAATTTTTTTCATACTTGTTCCAGGAGTTGTTTCAATCCTTCTTCGTCCAGAATGGCGACACCTAGTTCCTCGGCCTTTGCAAGTTTGCTGCCGGCCTCGGCGCCCGCCACCACGTAATCGGTCTTTTTCGACACCGAGCCGGATACCTTGCCGCCCTTGGCCTCGATCAATTCCTTGGCTTCCTCGCGCGCCAGGTTCGGCAGGGTACCGGTGAGCACGAAGGTCTTGCCGGAGATGCCGGTCGAGGCAGCCTTGACCGGTTCACCTTCTTTCCACGTCACCCCGGCAGCGCGCAACTGCTCCACCACCTCGCGGTTATGCGGCTGGCGAAAAAACTGCGCGATGGACGCGGCCACAATAGGCCCGACATCCGGCGCCTGCGCCAGGTGCATCTCGTCGGCATCCATCAGCGCATCCAGGTTGCCGAAGTGCTTGGCCAGGTCCTTGGCGGTGGATTCGCCGACCTGGCGTATCCCCAGGCCGTAGATGAAACGCGGCAGCGTGGTGTGCTTGGCCTTTTCGATCGCCTCGACCACATTCTGCGCCGATTTTTCCGCCATGCGCTCAAGCGCCGCCAGCTTGACCACACCGAGCTTGAACAGGTCGGCCGGGGTGTGCACGATCTCTTCGTCCACCAGTTGATCGACCAGCTTGTCGCCCATGCCTTCGATGTCCAGCGCGCGGCGCTGCGCGAAGTGCAGCAACGCCTGCTTGCGCTGCGCGGGGCAGAACAAGCCGCCGGTGCAGCGCGCCACCGCCTCGCCTTCCGGGCGCACCACTTCCGAATTGCAGATCGGGCAGCGCGTCGGCATGCGGAAATAATCGTCGTCCTCGCGCGGCCCCTTTTCCGAGACCATCAGCACTTCGGGGATCACGTCACCGGCGCGGCGCACGGTGACGCGGTCGCGGCGCCAGACGTCCTTGCGCCGCACTTCGTCCTCGTTGTGCAGCGTGGCATTGGTAACCGTCACGCCGCCGACGAATACCGGTTTAAGGCGCGCCACCGGCGTGATCGCCCCGGTGCGCCCGACCTGCACGGTGATGTCGGTCACTTCCGTGATCTCTTCCTGCGCAGGGAACTTGTGTGCCAGCGCGAAGCGCGGCGCGCGCGAGACGAAACCGAGCGTCTGCTGCTGATCGACGCGATTCACTTTGTAGACTACGCCGTCGATGTCGTAAGGCAGCGTCGGCCGCATCTCGCCCACCTTCTTGTAGAAAGCCAGCAGCCCTTCGGCGCCGGTGGCAATGGTGCGCACGTCGCACACCGGCAGGCCCAGCTCGACGTACCACTTCAGCAGGTCGTCATGCGTTTTCGGAAGCTCCGCGCCTTCCAGCTCGCCAATGCCATAGGAGAAAAAGCGCAGCGGCCGGCTCGCAGTAATACGTGGATCAAGCTGGCGCAGGCTGCCGGCGGCGCCATTGCGCGGATTGACCATCTCCTTCTCGCCGGCATCGCGCTGGCGCTTGACGATGGCGTCGAAGTCCTTGCGGAACAGCAGTACTTCGCCGCGCACTTCCAGCAGGCGCGGCGGCTTGTCCGTATGCAGGCGCAGCGGAATCACGCGGATGGTCTTGACGTTCGCCGTAACGTCTTCGCCGGTGGCGCCGTCGCCACGCGTGGCCGCCTGCACCAGCACGCCGTTTTCATAGGACAGGCTCATCGCCAGGCCGTCGAACTTGAGTTCGGCCGAATACTCGACGCTTTCCACCTTCAGACCATCGCGCACCCGCTTGTCGAAGGCCTGCAGCTCTTCATCGGTGAAGCCGTTGTTCAGCGACAGCATCGGCTGGCGATGCTCGACCGGCGCGAAGGCCGATACGGGCGCACCACCGACGCGCTGGGTCGGCGAATCCGGCGTGCGCAGCGGCGAGTATTGCGCCTCCAGGTCCTGCAGTTCGCGGAACAGGCGGTCGTATTCGGCGTCCGGCACGCTGGGCGCATCCAGCACGTAGTAGGCGTGGTTGTGGCGGGCCAGGTCGGCGCGCAATGCGGCGGCACGCGCCTCGGCCTTGGCCGGGACCGCGGTGTTGGGGTCGGCACTCATGATCTGTTGCGAATTGAAATGGTCAGGCGAACACGCGCTGCGCCAGCGCGCCGCCGGCCGGCATGTCCGCCGCTTCCATGCGCGCGTAGATGCCATTCAGGCTCGATTGGATGCTACCTTGCATCGACTCGTCCACCGGCTTGCCGTTGTCGTCAAGGATGCGTGCGTCCAGGCTCTTGGCCATGGTGCGGGCGCAATGCATCATCATGCCGAAAGCGGCTGCCTCGCGCGGCACGCGCGGCACGTCGTAGATCATCGATACGGCCACCGGCGTGCTCTGGCGCAGCGCCAGGATCTCGCCGCCGCCTTCGTCGCGGCGGCGGAATACGCCATCGTCCTCGCGCTTGAAGCCATTAGCTTCGGCCAGGCCACGCAGCTTGGTCTCGGGCAAGGGTACGGCGCTGACCACATGGACGCTGATCTGCACGTCCACCTCGGCGCAAAACGCGTCAAGCTCGGCAGCGCGGGTGAGCGGGCTTTGCATGCCGCTCCATTCGATCATCGCGCCCAGCTTGGCGGCGCTCTCGCCCACCCATTGCTGGAAACGCTCCAGTTCATCGGCGCGCAGCGGCCCGCCACGATCCGACAACTGGATGCCGACACGCGCCATCTCGTAAACGGAATCGCGGTCCAGGCCCTCCCAATCGGCGGCGGCGAGATTGAAGCCGTCGCAGCCGATGATGCGGTTGCCGGCGAATTTCTCGATCTCCATCACCAGGTGTGAGCCAAGCAGCGGTTCGACAAACTGCAACTCGGCGATGAAATCGATGCGCTCGTCCAGCACCGCCGGCGATTGCACCTGCGCCCGGACGACGGCAACGCCGCCCTCCTCGATCGGCGGCAGCGGCGGAATGTCTTCTTCGGCCGCCGGCGGCTCGTTCCACGTCGGCTCGACCCAGGTGCGCGGCGGCGGACGATCGACGTCTTTTTCTGCCGCCCCGGGCTCGCCACCGCCTTTCAGCAGCACGTCCTCATGGCCGGAAGAAAAATGGCGCGCCGCCTCGCGGCGCGCGCGCATTTCCTGGAATTTGTTGAAGGCCAGGACGCAGATTACTACCAGTGCGCCTAGGGCCAGTAAGCCGATTTGCAGATCACTCATGCGAAAAAGCGGGAGTGGAGTCGGTGGCGGGGAGGGGAAACGATCGGGGGATTCAGGCGGCCATCGGTTCGCGCAGGCGCACCGCCTCCTCCATGTCCACCGCAACAATGCGCGACACCCCCAGTTCCTGCTGGGTGACGCCGACCAGTTGGGTGGCCATTTCCATCGCGATCTTGTTGTGGCTGATGAAAACGAACTGCGTTTCTTCGGCCATCTTTTTCACCAATTTGCAGAAACGCTCGGTGTTCGGATCGTCCAGCGGCGCATCCACCTCGTCGAGCAGGCAGAACGGCGCCGGGTTGAGTCGGAACAGCGCGAACACCAGCGAAGTCGCGGTGAGCGCCTTTTCGCCGCCGGAGAGCAGGTGGATCGAAGCGTTCTTCTTGCCGGGGGGCTGCGCCATCACCTGCACGCCGGCATCGAGGATTTCCTCGCCGGTCATGATCAGCTTGGCCTCGCCACCGCCGAACAGCGCCGGGAACAACTCCGAGAAATTCTTGTTGACCGCATCGAAGGTTTCCTTCAGCAACTCGCGCGTTTCCTTGTCGATCTTGCGGATCGCGTCTTCCAGAGTCGCCACCGCCTCGGTGAGGTCGTTGAACTGGTTGTCGAGGAAGCCCTTGCGTTCGCGCGCGCTGGCGAGTTCGTCCAGCGCCGCCAGGTTGACCGCGCCAAGGGCAGCGATCTCCTGCGCCAGGCGCGACACCTCGCTGCCGAGCCAGCCGGCGCGCGCGCCTTCGAGCTTGGGGGTGAGCACCGCCTCGTCGGCCTGCGCTTCGAGCAATTGCTGGGCAAACTGCTCCTGCGCCAGGCGCGCCGCCTGTTCCTTCAGGCGCAAGTCGTTCACTTTGTTGCGCAGCGGGTCGAGCTTCTGCTCCGACTTCAAGCGCTCCTCGTCCATGCCGCGCAACTGGTTGGTCAGCCCGTCCAGTTCGGTGCGCACGCGGGCCAGCGCCTGCTCACGCTCCAGGCGCAGGTCCAGCGCTTCCTGCAAGCCGTTTTGCACCGCTTCGTCGTGCAGGGTGTCGAGCTCGGCGCGCACGTTCACGGCCTCGGCGGCAACGCGCTCGATCTGCGCGGCAATGCTCTTGGCGTTGTTTTGCAACTCGGCGATCTTGGCGCGGCACTGGCGCGCGTGGAATTCGGCTTCCTGTGCCTCGCGCTCGGTCTGGCGCACCGCCTCGCGCTCACTGGCGAGCTTGGCTTCGGTGTTTTCGGCGGCGTTGCGGGCTTCTTCCAGGCGCTCCTGCACAGCAGCCGTAGCTTCGTCCAGTTGCGCGAACTTCTCCTCGGCTTCCAGCAGGCGCGCGTTTTCCTCTTCCTCGTGTGCCGTGATCTCGGCCAGGGCAGCTTCGATGCGCCCGGCAGTCTCGTTGTAGCGCGCCAGGGCCTCCTCGTCTTTCACCACGTCGAGCTGCAACTCATGCAAGCGCTGGCGCGCACTCTGCGTCGCCGGGCGGGCATCGACGATCTGTCCATTCAGACGCGTCACCGCCGCCTCGGTACGGGCCGCATTGGCGCGCGCCTCGTCCAGGTGCAGGTGCTTGGCCTTGAGCTGCTTGGTGAGGTTGTCGATCTCGTTCTGGCGCGCCAGCATGCCGGCCTGCTCGGAATCGGTGGCGTGAAAGCTCACCGACTGGCGGCCGATCTGGTGGCCTTCGCGGGTGACGAACACCGCACCCACCGGCAGGTCGGCGCGGCGGGCATACGCCTCATCCACGGTAGCGACGGCAAAGCAGCCGGCCAGCCAGTCGGCCAGAAGGCTGCGCACATTGGCGTCGTCGATCTGGATGTGGCTGATCAGCGGCGTCAGCCCGGCGGGCGCATTACCGACTGCCTCCACCGCGCCGATGGTGGCAAACGCCAGCTTGGCCGGCGGCGCGTCATTGAAAAAACCCTTGGCCCAATCGAGATTGCGGATTTCGAGCGCCGCCAGGCGCTCGCGCAGCACCGCTTCCACCGCGGTTTCCCAGCCGGGCTCCGCATGCAGGCGCTGCCACAGGCGCGGCAGCGCGGCGAGCCCGTGCTTTTCCAGCCAGGGCTGCAGCTTGCCGCTTTTCTGCACGCTTTCCTGCAGGCTTTTCAGCGCGCTGATCCTGGCTTCGGTCTCGTGCGCTTCGCGCGTCAGGTTCTGCAGCGTGCCTTGCGCCTCGTCGCGCTCAGCGGTGGCGCCGGGCAGCGCCTCCTCCAGCGTCAACAGCTGCATTTCGCGCTCTTCCAGCTCGGCCTCGCGTCGCGCGCGCTCTTCGCGCTTGCGGTTGATCGCTTCCTCGTCGGGACGGTTCAGGCCTTTTTGCTCGGCGGCCAGGCGCTCGCGGCGCATTCCCAGGTTCTCCAGCGCGCGCTGGGCATTGCTCTGGTGCGCGCCTTCAACCTGCAGTTGCTGCTCGGTCTGCATCACCTCGCCGCGCACCGCGGTCAGGCGCTCCTGCGCGTCGCGGGCCGCGGTCTCGACTTCCGGCAGGCGCTCGGCGCGCTCGGCGGAGACCATCGCCGTCTCTTCGCTTTTCTCGGCGGCAGCGGCGGCTTCGGCGGTCCAGTGTTCGATATCGGCGGAATTCTGCGCGCCCTGGGTGGTCCAGGCAGCCTCTTGCGCCGCCAGTTGCGTCACCTGGTTGGTCAGGCGCTGGCGCGTATCCAGCAAACCCTTGATCTCGGCTTCGATGCGCGCGACTTCGGCATTGGCGTTGTAGAGCTCGCCCTGCGAGGAATGCAGGCGGTCGCCGGCGGCGTAATGCGCGCCGCGCATTTCCTCGACCTGTTTTTCGAAATTGCGCAGGTTGGCGGTTTCACCCTCCAGCTCGTTGGTGACGCGCTCGATCTCGCGAGTGTGGCGTTCCTGTTCGCCCGCTGCCTCGTTGCGCTTGAGCAGCCACAGCAAGTGCTGCTTTTCAGTCTGCTCGGCAGTCAGCGAACGATAGGTCTGCGCGACGGTGGCCTGTTCTTCCAGCTTGGTCAGTTGGCCGTCGAGTTCGCGGCGGATGTCTTCGACGCGCGTCAGGTTATCGCGCGCCGAGGAAAGCCGGCTTTCGGTTTCCTTGCGGCGTTCCTTGTAGCGCGAGACGCCGGCGGCTTCTTCCAGGAAAATGCGCAACTCTTCGGGCTTGGCTTCGATCACCCGCGAGATCATGCCCTGCTCGATGATCGCGTAGGCCCGCGCGCCCAGGCCCGTGCCGAGGAAGATGTCCTGCACGTCGCGCTTGCGCACCTGCTGGTTGTTGATGAAGTAGCTCGACTCGCCCTGGCGCGTCAGCACACGCTTGACCGCGATTTCGCTATAGGTCGCCCACTGGCCCATGCCGCCGTGCGCCTTGCCGTCGGTATTGTCGAACACCAGTTCGACACTGGCGCGCGCCACCGGCTTGCGTTGCGAGGAGCCATTGAAGATCACGTCCTGCATCGACTCGCCGCGCAGGGCCGACGCCTTGGACTCGCCCAGCACCCAGCGCACCGCATCGATGATGTTGGATTTGCCGCAGCCGTTCGGGCCAACGATGCCGACCAACTGGCCGGGCACCGCTACGCTGGTGGCATCGACAAAGGACTTGAATCCGGCAAGTTTGATGGAGGTAAGCCGCACGGGTACTGACTCTACAGAAGGTTGAAGCCGGGGTGGTGAAACCGAACTGCGCGAAACTGCGGCGCTGCCACGAAAACAAACCTGAGGTGCTGCGCGGATATTGTCCTGGCTGCGCCCGGGTTTGGCGGCGCCGCCCTGTTCTTGCTACACCGTTGATATTGCTGCCTAAACTCGTAACCAGGCGGGCTGGGCCGCCCGGCGCCGGTTGCATTGGGACCTTATAATACCATCCTGATTCACCGATTCCGCTCTTGACAAGCGGCCGAAACATGGCCACCAAACCCAGCAAAAAACTCGAGATTTTTCCCAACCCGGCGCCCGGGCGCGATTTCCATATCCACATGCAGATTCCGGAATTCACCTGCCTGTGCCCGATGACCGGCCAGCCCGATTTCGCCACCTTGACTCTGGACTACATTCCGGACAAAAAGTGCCTGGAACTCAAGGCTCTCAAGCTCTACATCTGGAGCTACCGCAATGAGGGCGCCTTCCACGAAAAGGTGACCAACCAGATCCTCGACGACATCGTCGAGGCCATCTCGCCACGTTTCGCGCGCCTGACCGCCAAGTTCTACGTGCGCGGCGGCATTTTCACCAACGTGGTGGCCGAGCATCGCAAGAAGGGCTGGAAACCGGCGCCGCGCGTCGATCTAGCGCAGTTCGAATCCGAAAGCGCGGTACGCGGCTAGCGGGCTACCCGGGCTGCGCAGCCAGCGGGTCCTGTCGGTAATAGCGCGCGAGCAGCCGGTACAGTTCGGGATATCGTCCGGTCAGGTCTTCCGGCCGGACGAAAAACACCTCCGACACCACGGCGAAGAATTCGCCGGCGTCCTCCGCCGCATAAGGGTCGATCAGCGGCATCTCGTTTTCGCGCTCGCCGCGTGCTTCCCAGCGCCCGACTTCGGCGCAGAATTCGTCGTAGGCATGGCGCATGGTCTTTTGCCATTCCGCCCGCGCCAGGCCGGCGTGGAAGCGCGAAGTCAGCGGCGGCGCGCCGTTGGGCGTGCCGTTGAGCGCGTCGATACGATGCGCGAACTCGTGGATCACGGCGTTGCATACCGGCTCACCCCCCGGCACTTCCTCGAGGATGCTTTCCCACGCCAGCACCAGGGGGCCGTCGGCGCCGGCTTCGCCGACGATCTCGTCCTCGTACTCGTGCATCACGCCGGCCTCATCCATGGTCTGGCGCTTGACGATCAGCGCTTCACCGCCATAGACCACGATGCTGCGCCAGTTGCGGTAGAACGCCAGGTCCAGATTGAGGATTGGCAGGCAGCCTTGCGCCGCAACAGTCAGTTGCACCCGCAGGTTGACCTCGAAGCCGCCGGCGCCGGCGAATTCCTTGTCGGCGCAAAACAGCGAGACCATCTCGCGCAGGCGCTGGCGCTCTTGCGTATCCAGGCGATCGAAAAAGCGGAACGGCGCCAGGGCTTCCTCCCAGGCGGCGTCGGGAAAGGCGTATTTCTCCAGCAGGCGGCGGCGCCGCCAGCGCGCCAGCGCCTCAAACATCAGCACCCTGCGTCTCGCGCGCCGCGCCGCGGTTACTGACGATGAGCCCTGCCAGGATCAGCACAAAGCCCGTGACGTGATACAGGAACAGGTTCTCGCCCAAGGTCAGGCTGGAGGCGACCGCGCCGAACACGGGCAACAGATAGAGAAACGGCCCTGCCCTCGTCGGCCCGATCGCCGCCACGCCCTTGCCCCAGAACAGGTAGCAGACGATGGACGGAAACAGCCCCATGTAGATCCAGGCGCCGAAGATCGGCCAGGTCACCACCGGCGGCCGCGAGAACGACTCCCAGAGGGCGAACGGCACCAGGGTCAGCACGCCGAAAAACGTCACCGCCGCCAAGAAGGATAGCGGATGCAGTTTCATCGGCCGCCGCTTGAGCACGATGGTGTAGATCGACCACAGCACCATGGCAAAGGCCACCACCAGGTCGCCGAAATTGAAGTCCAGGTGCGCCAGGCGCTGCCATTCACCGTGCGCGACGATCCACAGCGCGCCGCAAAAGGAAATGCAGATGCCGAGGGTCTGGCGCCACGCCAGCTTTTCGCCGACGAAGGCCCAGGAAAGCGCCATGATGATGAACGGCACCAATGTATTGAGCAGCATGCCGTTGATCGCGGTGGTGTACTGCATGCCGAGATAGGTGAGCGCGTTGTAGGCCCCTGCCCCGGTCACCGCCAGGAAGGCCAGCACCCGCCAATATTCACGCAGTTGCGCCCATTCGCGCCGTACGTGCGACCAGGCAAACGGCGCGAGCAGCAGCGCCGCCATCATCCAGCGCCCGAAGGCGATCATCATCGGCCCGCTCGCCTCGCGCAGCCCGCGCGCCATCACCCAGTTGAGCGACCAGAACAGCGCCGTCAGCGTCAGGAGCGTGTAGGGAGACGCGAAAAACCGCACCAGCCCCGCGCTGTTACGGGATGGAATCGAAGACACGGAGGCCGGTATTCCTTATATGGGCAGCCCTGATTAATTACTTCCGGCAGGAACAGCGGTTGTACGCCTGCTTCTGAGATCGGGGTTGTTAAGGGGCGCAGCCCTCTTAATCCAAAATTCCTATTCATTAAAGATCGCATTATAGTGACTTGAAGCGCGCGCCAACGCCTTAAAATAGACTCCGTGAGCAGACCCAGCGCGCAAATCATTCCCCTCTCCGGCGCCAGCCTGGACGCCGGCGAACGCATCGAAGCCGCGCGCCGGCAGGCGCTTGCCCTGTACGGTGACTCCCTGCTGAGTACCGGTGAAGGCATCACCGTACATGCGCAAGCCATCGTCGGCGAACTGGCGCAAATGCGCCTGGACGACGCCGCGCTGATGGCCGGCTGGCTGTTCGCGGCGCCGCAGATGGACGAGCGCTGGCGCGAAAAGATCGAACCGGCCTTCGGCAGCGAAGTCGCGCACCTGGTGGACGGCCTGATGCGTCTGCACCGCCTGCGCGACGTCACCCGCGCCGCGGTGGAGGAACGCGAAGCCGGCGACGACAGCCAGATCGAAACCTTGCGCAAGATGCTGCTGGCGATGGTGGCCGACGTGCGCGTGGTGCTGATCCGCCTGGCTTCCCGCACCCAGACCTTGCGCTACCTATCGCGCCTGCCTAGCGATGCGCAAGGCGTGGCCGCTGCGCGCGAAGCACTGGATTTCTACGCCCCGCTGGCCAACCGCCTGGGTGTGTGGCAACTCAAGTGGGAACTGGAAGACCTTTCCTTCCGCCTGATCAACCCAGAAGCCTACCGGCAGATCGCCGGCATGCTGGATGCGCGCCGCCATGAGCGCGAGGGCTACATCCACCAGGTGGTCGAGACCCTGCAAAACGAACTCGCCGCCGCCGGCATCCAAGCCGAGGTCGCCGGCCGGCCCAAGCACATCTACAGCATCTACAACAAGATGCGCCAGAAGTCGCTTTCCTTCGACGATCTTTACGATGTGCGGGCGCTACGCGTGCTGGTGGACGACGTCAAGGATTGCTACACGGCGCTCGGCGTGGTGCACAACCTGTGGCAGCCGATCCCGAAGGAATTCGACGATTACATCTCGCGCCCCAAGGGCAACAACTACCGCTCGCTGCACACGGCGGTGATCGGCCCCGACGACCTGGCGCTGGAGGTGCAGATCCGCACCCATGACATGCACCGGCAGGCCGAACTCGGCGTGGCCGCGCACTGGCGCTACAAGGAAGCCGGCGTCAAGAGCTCCTCTCAATCGGTGAAAAGCACCGGCGCCTTCGACGAAAAAGTGGCTTTGCTGCGCCAGCTGCTCGCCTGGCGCGATGAAGTGGCGCTGGCCGAAGGGTGGCGTGCTGCCACCCTGAAGGCGCGCCTGGACGACACCATCTACGTGCTGACGCCGCAAGGCCGGGTGATCGACCTGCCGCAAGGCGCCACGCCGGTGGATTTCGCCTATGCATTGCACACCGACCTTGGCCATCGCTGCCGCGGTGCGCGCGTCGACGGCGCCATGGTGCCGCTGAACACCCCGCTTGCCACCGGGCAGCGAGTCGAGATCATCACCGCCAAGACTGGCGGCCCGTCGCGCGACTGGCTCAATCCCAACCTGGGCTATCTCGCCAGTCATCGCGCCCGCGCCAAGGCGCGCCAATGGTTCAATCAGCAGGAATTGGAGGAGACCAGCGCCCAGGGCCGCATCCTGGTGGAAAAGGAGTTGCAGCGCATCGGCCGCACCGGCGCCAATCTCGAACAATTGGCGCAAGCCCTGGGATTCAAGAATACCGATGAGATGTTCGTCGCCGCGCGCGGCGACTGGAGCGTACGCCAGATCGCCAGCGCTTTCGAAGCGCCGGCCCCCGCAACCGGCGCCGAAGACGTCACGCTGGCGCCCAAACGCAGCCGCATGGGCGCCGAGCCTGGCGGCAAGGGCATCCTGATCGTCGGCGTCGACCGCCTGATGACGCAACTGGCGCGATGCTGCAAGCCGGCGCCGCCGGACGGCATCATCGGCTTTGTCACGCGCGGCAAGGGCGTTTCCATCCATCGTTCCGATTGCAGCAATTTCGCCAACCTGCGCAAGAGGAATCCCGAGCGCGTGATCGAAACCCAATGGGGCGCACAGCAGGACGCGCTGTTCGCCATCGACGTGGAAATCGAGGCGCAGGACCGGCCTGGCCTGCTGCGCGACATCGGCGAAGTGTTTTCCCGCGAGGGGGTGAATGTCACCGCCACGCGCAGCAATTCGCGCAAGCAGGTGGCGCACATGGCGCTGACGGTAGAGGTGGCCGGGCTGGCGAAGCTCTACAAGGCCCTCGACATACTGCGCGAAGTGCCGGGCGTCACCGCCGCGCGGCGGGTTTGACGGCGACTGCTACCGCTGACGGCGAATTCCCGCAGCGCGTCACCAATTTCAGCAAAAAGTTGAGGCACCGGGCCAATCACGCTATAATGACGGGCTTCTGGCGCGTAGCTCAGTTGGTTAGAGCACTACCTTGACATGGTAGGGGTCGTTGGTTCGAATCCAATCGCGCCAACCAGAATGCGTAAAGCCCCAGGGGATTCGTTCCCCTGGGGCTTTTTCATTGCAAAACATCTTAGGCGCTGATGCCCGCAGGCGTCGCGTGCACTCGCAGCCGGCTGCGGCGGATTTTTTCCGCCAGGGTCTTGGTCAATGCGTAGACCGACTGTGTATATGGCATTGGCACGTTGATCAGGCGCGCGATTTCCAGCAGCGCGCCTACCAAAGCGTCAATCTCCGGTTCCTTACCGCTTTCCACGTCCTGCAGCATGGAAGTCTTGTGCTCGCCGACCCTCTCGGCGCCGGCAATGCGCTTGTCGATCGGCACGCGGAAATGCACACCCAGGTGCTCGCCCACGGTCTGCGCCTCCAGCATCATGCAGCGCGCCAGTTCGCGCGCCGGGCCGTAGCGGCAAATCTCGCCCAGGGTCGAATGGGTGAGCGCGCTGATCGGGTTGAACGAGAGGTTTCCCCACAGCTTGAGCCAGATTTCCGAGCGGATGTCCTCCAGTATGGGCGACTTGAAGCCCGCCTGTTCGAACGCCTGCGACAGCGCGCGCACCCGCTCCGTCGCCTGCCCATCGAGTTCGCCCAGCGGAAAGCGGAAGCCCTCCACATGGTTGATCACGCCCGGCTCCATGATTTCTGCTGCCGGGTAGACCACACAGCCGATGATGCGCTCGGGCGCGATCTTGCGTGACAGTTCGCCGCCGGGATCGACCGCATCCACCGTGCGCCCCTCGTACGGCCCTCCATGGCGGCGGAAGTACCAGAAGGGGATGCCGTTTTGCATCGGCACGAAGACGGTGCTGTTGTGACACAGCGCGCGCAGGTCGTCCACCACGGGGCGCAGTTGATGCGCCTTCAAGGCCAGGATCACCGCATCCTGCGTGCCCGCCTCCGCCAGATTGTCGGTCGCGTACGCCACCTTGGCGACACTGCGCATGCCGTCAGGGTCGATCAGCGTCAGGCCTTTGGCCCGAATCTGCTGCAAATGCGGACCGCGCGCGATCAGGGTCACCTCGTGCCCCGCCTGCGCCATGCGCCCGCCGACCAGGCCGCCGATGGCGCCCGCTCCCACCACGCAGATTTTCATGCCGCCATCCTTTGCGCCGGCGCCGCCGCTTGCGCACCGAGGGCGTCGTAGACCTTGACCAGCGCCGAGTGGTCCAACTCCTCCGCGCCCAGCGCCGCGCAGGCGTTCATCAGTTGCTGGCATACCGCGGTGAGCGGCACCGCCTGTTGTACTGCTTCGGCGCTGGCGGCGATGATGCGCAGGTCCTTGCGATGCAGGCGGATGCGAAAGCCCGGCTCGAAGGTGCCCTTGATCATGCGCTCGCCATGCACCTCCAGCACACGCGAGGAGGCAAAGCCACCCATCAGCGCCTGGCGCACGCGCGCCGGGTCGGCACCCATGCGTTCCGCGAGGCTTAACGCCTCGGCCACCGTGGCGATGTTGAGCGCGACGATCATCTGGTTGGCCGCCTTGGTGATCTGCCCTGCCCCGACTTCGCCCACCAGGGTGACGTTCTTGCCCATCAGGTCGAACAGCGGCTTGGCAATCGCGAAGTCCGCTTCGCTGCCGCCGGCCATGATGGTGAGGCTGGCGGCCTTCGCTCCTACCTCGCCGCCGGAGACCGGTGCATCGACGAAGCGCAAGCCCGCTTGCGCCAGCTGTCGCGCAAAATCGCGCGTCGCCACCGGCGAGATGGTGCTCATGTCGATGACCAGCGTGCCGCGATGCGCCCCCTCCGCCACTCCCAAAGGCCCGAACAGCACCGCCTCGACATCGGGCGTGTCCGGCAGCATCAGGATCACCAGATCAGCCTCGCGTGCCGCGTCCATCGCACTCGGGCGCTGCTCCACTCCCAGGTCCAGCAACTCCTTGGCCACGCCTTCCAGGCTGTGGCCTACCACGCGATAACCGGCACGCACCAGGTGAGCGGCCATCGGCCGCCCCATGATGCCCAAACCGACGAAGGCAACGACGGGCTTTTTCATGTTTGCTCCATTTTCAGTTGACATCGTGGGCCGCGCGCCAGTCGAGCCCGGCGAGCGTGCCGGCGCGCGGCCGGTACTCGCAGCCGACCCAGCCGGTGTAGCCCAGGGCATCCAGGCGCGGCAGCAAATAGCGGTAGTTGATTTCGCCGGTGCCGGGCTCGTTGCGCCCCGGGTGATCGGCGATCTGGATATGGCGGATGCGCCCGAAATGGCGCTCGATGCTGGGCATCAGGTCGCCCTGCATCACCTGCATGTGATAGACGTCGAACTGCAGGAAGATATTGGGCTCGGCCACCTCGTCGAGGATAGTCAATCCCTGCACGGCAGTGTCGACCAGGAAACCGGGAATGTCGCGCGAATTGACCGGCTCGAGCAGCAGTTCCAGCCCGTGCGGTGCGAAGGCGCGCGCGGCGTAGCGCAGGTTCTCCACCAGCACTTCTTCGGCGCGCACCGGATGCATGCCCGCCGGCAACTTGCCGGCCAGGCAGTTGATGCGCTTTACCCCCAGCTTGCGGGCGTAGCGGATCGCTTCCTCTACGCCCTCGCGAAATTCCTCGGCGCGTTCCGGCAGGCAGGCGATGCCGCGCTCACCCGCCTCCCAGTTGCCCGCAGGCAGGTTGAATAGCACCACCTCCTGCTGGTAGATGCTCAGGCGGTCGGCGATGTCGTCAGCGTGGTGCGCATAGGGAAACATGAACTCGACCGCGCGAAAGCCGGCGCGCGCCGCCGCCTCGAAGCGGTCGAGAAAGGAATGCTCGGTGAAGAGCATGGAGAGATTGGCCGCGAGCCTGGGCATGGCGGGCTCCTCAGGCAGAAACCGCAACGGCAGCCGGCAGGTCCAGCACTTCCTCGAACTCCTTGACGGCGTCGATCTCGGTGCCCATGGCGATGTTGGTGACGCGCTCCAGAATTACCTCCACTACCACCGGCACCTGGTATTGCAGCATCAGCGCCTGCGCCTGGCCGAAGGCCTCTTGCAACTCTTCCGGCTTGGTGACGCGCAATGCCTTGCAACCCAACCCTTCGGCTACGGCGATGTGATCGACGCCGTAGCCTTCGAGTTCTGGCGCATTCACATTGTCGAACGCCAGTTGCACGCAATAGTCCATGTCGAAATTGCGCTGCGCCTGGCGGATCAGGCCGAGGTAGGAGTTGTTCACCACCACGTGCAGGTAAGGCAGCCTGAACTGCGCGCCCACAGCCAGTTCCTCGATCATGAACTGGAAGTCGTAGTCGCCGGATATGGCGACGATCGGGCTGTGCGGATCGGCCGCGCGCAGCCCGAGCGCCGCCGGAATGGTCCAGCCCAATGGCCCCGCCTGGCCGCAATTGATCCAGTGGCGCGGCCGCTCCACCCTGAGGAATTGCGCGGCGGCGATCTGCGACAGGCCGATGGTGCTGACGTAGCGCGTATGCGCACCGAAGGCGCGGTTCATTTCCTCGTAAACGCGCTGCGGCTTGATCGGCACGTTGTCGAAATCGCTCTTGCGCAGCATGCTGCGCTTGCGTTCGCGGCATTCGGCGGCCCAGCCGGAACGATCACGCAAGCGCCCGGCAGCATTCCATTCGCGTGCCACTTGCAGCGCCAATTCGAGAGCCGCACCGGCATCCGAGACAATGCCGTATTGCGGCTCGAACACCCGGCCGATTTGCGTCGGCTCGATGTCGACGTGGACGATAGTGCGACCCTTGGTGTAAACGTCCGTCGAACCGGTGTGGCGGTTCGCCCAGCGATTGCCCAACCCCAGCACGAAGTCGGAAGCCAACAAATTGGCGTTGCCATAACGGTGGCTGGTCTGCAAACCCACCATGCCGGCCATCAGCGGATGGCTGTCGGCGATCGCGCCCCAACCCATCAGCGTGGGAATCACCGGCACACCGGTGAGTTCCGCGAACTCCACAAGCAGCGTCGAAGCATCGGCATTGATGATGCCGCCGCCGGCGACAATCAACGGGCGCTCGGCGGCATTCAGCATCTCCAGCATTTTCTCGATCTGCGCCCGGCTGGCCCGCGGCTTGTATACCGGCAGAGGCTCGTAGGTGGCGGCGTCGAACTCGATTTGCGCGACTTGCACGTCGAACGGCAGGTCCACCAGCACCGGCCCCGGACGCCCGGAACGCATCACATGAAAGGCCTGCTGCAATACGCGCGGCACCAGCGCCGGCTCGCGCACCGTCACCGCCCACTTGGTGACCGGCTTGGCGATGGACTCGATGTCCACCGCCTGGAAATCCTCCTTGTAGAGGCGCGCACGCGGCGCCTGGCCGGTGATGCAAAGGATGGGAATCGAATCGGCGATCGCCGAATACAGGCCGGTGATCATGTCGGTGCCGGCCGGACCGGAAGTGCCGATGCACACGCCGATGTTGCCCGCCCTGGCGCGCGTATAACCCTCGGCCATGTGCGCCGCGCCTTCGACGTGGCGCGCCAGCACATGGGCGATGCCGCCGTGCTTGCGCAAGCCGGCATAAAACGGGTTGATCGCCGCCCCCGGCACGCCAAACGCCTGCGTCACGCCTTCTTTTTCCAAAACCAGGACAGCCGCTTCAGCCGCGGTCATTTTTGCCACGTCAATCTCCTTCGCGAATGTGAAAATCAGATCGAAGCGAAGGCTTCCAGGCCGGTGCACCTGGAAGCGCGCGGCGCGGCCATGCGGGCGGCAATGGCGTTCACCAGGAAGTCCTCGCCGTAGCTTGCAAGCAGGTGCGGCTGGCATTCGCGCAAGTAGGCGGAAAGGCGCGCACGGTCATCCGGCAGGTGCGCAAGGCCGCGCCAGGTGTGCTCGTCCCACGACCAGCGCAGGCCCATGTCCCAGAAGGCGGCGTTGTAGCGGTCCACTTCGGTTGTGGCGGCGGCGCTTTGCATGGCGGGTCTCCTCGTTCGATGTTTGCGTACATCCTAGAAAACGGCCACAATAAAAAAAAGCGAGTTATTCTGATAAATCCATGAGAAAAACTTATATGAGCGAGACAAACCGCCCATCGTCGCCGGTGCGCGGCTACCCGCGCAGCTTCACCAAATCGGTGACGCTCAAGCAGTTGCGCATCTTCGAGCGGGTGGCAACACATACCAGCCATTCGCGCGCCGCCGGCGACCTGCACCTGACCCAGCCGGCGGTGTCGCTGCAGATCAAGGAACTCGAAGGCACCCTGGGCGGCGCCTTGTTCGAGAGCCGCGGGCGCGGCATCGTGCTCACCGAATTCGGCCAGGCGGCGCTGGCGCATGCGCGCAGCGTGCTGGCCACGGCGCAGGACTTCGAGGACACCGTGCGCGGTTTCGCCCTCTCCGAGCGCGGCACCCTGCGCCTGGGCTTCATCAGCGCCGGTGATTATTTCGTCGGCGAGCTGATCAAGGCGTTTCTTCAGGAAGTGCCGGGTGCCTCCTTCGACCTGTCGATCAGCAATCGCTCCGGCCTGGCGGCGGCGCTGGTCGAGCGCGCGGTAGACATTGCCATCATGGGCCGGCCACCGGTGAATCCCGCGCTGTCGGCGCAGCCCTTCGCGCCGCACCCCAACGTGATTCTCGCCGCCCCCTCGCACCCCCTGGCCAAGGAAAAGCGAATTCCGCTCGAGCGCGTGGCGCAGGAAACTTTCATCGTGCGCGAACCCGATTCCGGCCCGCGCCTGGCCTTCGAGGCGCATTTCTCGCGCCGCGGCAGCGTGCCGAAAATCGGCATGGAAATCCGCAGCAACGAGACCATCAAGCAATGCGTGATCGCCGGTCTAGGGCTGGGCTTTCTTTCCGCCCACGTCGTCGGGCTGGAAGAGCGTAACGGTTTGCTGTCGGTACTGGATGTGGAAGGCTTTCCGGTGATGCGGCGCTGGTACATCGTCACCGTCGAGGGCCGGCAACTGCCGCCGGTGGCGCAGCGCTTCCAGGACTTCTTGCGTAACCACGGCGAGCGCCTGATCGTTGCTTCGCTGCAGGGTAAATCCCCTACGCTCCCGGCGGCCGCAACATCGGTTTCCAAGTCCGCGAAAAAGCAGGCGGGCAAAAAGGCCGCGCGTTCAGCCTCTTGAAGGAGAGAGCTTCGCTATCCGCGGGCTGGCCTCTGACCAGATCCCGTTAAAGTGCGATGCTCACGCCTTGCGGCGGCAGCCCTTGCCTCGCGCGTTCGTGCATGTGCAGATAAGCCGCTTCCAGATGCCGGCACAACTGCACCGGGTTGAAAAGCTCACCTGCCGCGCGGCGGCTGGCGATCTGCTCGCGCATGCGCCATAGCCGGGCCGGATCCCGCGCCAGTTCCAGGGCTCGCGCCTCATAGGCATCCAGGCTATCGGTCACCAATTCCGGCAGGCCGGCGGCGGTGATGAGGCTGGCGGCCACGCGGCTGGCCATGGCTTCGCCGGTGCACGTCAGCAGCGGCACGCCCGCCCACACCGCGTCGCTGGCCGTCGTATGCGCGTTGTACGGATAGGTATCCAGGAAAAGGTCGGCCAGGGGCAACCGCGCGAGGTGGTCTTCAACGCGAGGCGTGCGCGCGGCGAAGACCAGGCGCTCCGCCGCGACGCCGCGTGCCCCCGCCTCCCGCAGGAGGTTTTCGCGGCCCAGGGTGCCGGGATCGGTGATCCAGACCACGCTGCCGGGCACGGCGAGCAGCAGGCGCATCCAGATGTCGAATACCGGCGGATTGAGCTTGTAGGCATTGTTGAAGCAGCAAAACACCAGGCCTTGCGCCGGCAAGCCCGCCTGCGCGCGCGTGGGCGGGGGCGGGATCACGAGCGTGGTATCGCGCGGCATAAAGGTACCCGGCACCAGCACGAGTTCTTCGCTGTAGTGCGCGGCGGCAGCGGCCGGCGTAGCTACTGCGTCGGCGATCATGTAGTCGACCCCGGGCAGCGCCAGGGTGCCGGCATAGCCAAGATAAAGGGCCTGTACCGGCGCGGGACGCCGGGCGAAGACGCCGCCGGCAAGCGGGTTGGAGTAGCCGGTCAGGTCGATGGCGACATCGATTTCCCGCTCCCGCATGGCCTGCGCCGCCTGCACGGGCGAAACCGCCGAGACGTCGATTACATGCTCAAAGGTATTGCGGATGCGCAAGTCGAAGGGCGTGCTGCCCGGCGCGCGCAGGTAAAACGCGCTCAGCTCGAAGCGCCGCCCGTCATGGCACTCCAGGACTTCCGCCAACAGGTAGGAAACCGGATGAAAGCCGAGATCGCCTGAAACGTAGCCGATGCGCACGCGGTCATGCGCATAGCGCTCGCCGCGCCAGATCGCCGGCCCGCCACTGGCGTATCCCGGGGCCACGCTACGCGCGCAGCGCTGCTGCGCAGCCGCGTCCGCGGAGATGGCGAGAAAGATGAAAGGCGCGCAGGCGCACTCCCCCGCGCGTACCGCCTCTTCCACGCCGGCGCGCAAAGGCGCGTAGTTCCGCCAGTCGCAGTTATAGAGGCGTGCGTTCAAGTAGTTGCCGGCCAGGTAAGGGTAGCTTGGCGCTATCTGGTACGCCTGTTCGTAGGCCGCGATGGCCTGCGCCGGTTGGCTGCCGGCCTGCAGCGCCGCGGCGTAGCCCATGAGCGCCTCGGGGCTCGCCGGCGCGAGCGCGGCGGCGCGCTCGAAACTTGCCGCCGCCTCCAGCGGCCGGTCGCATTCGGCCAGGGCTTGCGCCAGATTGACGTGGGCAGGGGTGAAATCGGGCCGCAACTCAACAGCCCGCTGGCAGGCGTCGACCGCCTCCCTCGGGCGCCTGAGCATGCGCAGGGCGAGGCCACAGTTTACCCAGGCTTCGGCGAAATCGGGGCGCAGGGCAAGCGCGCGCTCATAGGCGGCAAGCGACTCGTCGCCGCGCTGCAGGGTTTGCAGCAGATGCGCGTATTCAAACCAGATGTCGGTGTCGTTCGGCGCCGCGGCGAGAAAAGCGCCATAGGCAACCAAGGCTTCGTCGCTGCGTGCCAGCGCGTGCAACAGGCGGGCGCGATGCAGGTGCGCATCCGCATGGTTTGCCTCGGCCGCCAAGGCGCGGTCGTAAGCGGCCAAGGCCTCGGCGGAGCGCCCCAGCGCGGCAAGCGCGATGCCGCAGCCCAGGTAGGCGGGTGCATGGGTGGGCATCACCCGGCTTAGGCGCGTGAAACTCTCCAGCGCCTCCTCGTGCCGCCCGAGCGCCTGCAGGATCAAGGCGCGATTGTTGAGCGCGGCGGCAAAGTCCGGCTCGCGCGCCAGCAGCTCGTCGTATTCAGCCAGTGCGGACACTTGATCGCCCCGGGCGTAAAGCAGCAAGGCGCGATCAAAACGCGCCTGCCCATGCCCGGGCATCAAGTCCAGCACTGCTTGATAGCCCACCAACGCCTGCTCGGCACGTCCGTCCGCGGCATGGATTTGCGCCAGGCACAGGCGCGCCTCGACATGCCGCGGATCGAGCGCCAACGCGTGCGCAAGGCTGGACAGTGCTTCTTGATGGCGCACCAGGTCGCGCAGGGCGAGGGCGCGATGGAAATGCGCCGGCGCTTGCCTGTCGTCGACCGCGATGGCCCGGTCGATCAGCGCCACCGCGCCGGCAGGGTCGCCGGTCTGGGCGGCAATCATGCCCAGCAGGTGCAGCGCGTCGAAATGCACGGCGTCCTGACGGATGATGTCTCGGTAGAGTGCGGCAGCGCCGGGCAGGTCGCCTTGCTGGTGCAGATGCAAGGCCTGGTCGAACAAGGAAGAAAGCAGATCGGCGGCAGCCATGAACGGTCTGAAAATGAGTACAGGCCGTATTCTGCATGAGCGGCGCGCCCGAGGCGAGGCTCGACCAACGGCAACCATGCGGGCCTGCCGGGATTGGAATCGATTAGCCGCCCGCGACTATCGTCATCACACCAGCCAAATCGACGGAAGCCCTGGAGGCGATCCAGGGGTTATTTTCGCGCTGCCGGCGTAGCAAAACGGCCCCCGGAAAAACAAAGCCCCACCCGCCGGCGGATGCCGGGGGGCGGGGCTTGCGGAGCGGACGGCTACTTAAATTACGCGGCGACAGCGGCACCGACCGGACGGCGGAAAGCGCCGAACAGGTCGAAACCACTCTTGGGCGCCGGGGCAACCTTGGCAGCCACTTCGGGCGCGGCCTTGTTGACCAGGAACTGCGAATTCTTCAGCGCCACGACCAGGGCGCGCTCGCCGGCACCGAACACCTGGCGCTGGCCCGGCTCGAGGATGATGTCACGGGTGTCGTTGTCGATGGTGACCCACAGGCAGCCGGTCTGGGAGACGATTTCGAAAGCCTTGGAATCGGTCAGGGACAGCAGCTCGTCACGCTCGAGCGTGGTGGTCAGGGAGTTGCACGAGAAGTTCATAAAAGCTCCTACTGGATAGTTAACTCGTTAAGTGCCTGACTGCCGCGTGTATCGATCCATAGAGCCGGCGGACTGCACTTGAATGATCCGAATCTTACCAAATTGCTGCGATGCACACAAGCACTTTTAAGTAAGTGTTTAAGTGAGATATTTCACATTATCTCTATTAATACAGTACTCTAAACAGTGAATATGGCACCAAAGTGGCATCAAATCGGCCAACATATGTGCCCTTGCACATAAGTAAGGCCGCTTGATCATATTCTCAAGGCGGGCGCTTGGCCGTCTGTCATGTCAGCGCTACCGCTCCGCTGCGGCCGGGCCTGCGGGCGGCATCTCCGCCTTATGCCTGCCATCCCTACCCCGCAAGCGCGCGTGGTGGTAGGCTTGCGGCCTTTCCGCACCCGCGCCGCCGCATAACGCCACCGCGCTACCCCTATAAACGAGAGGAGCAGTAATGAAGTTCGTGACATTCAAATCCGGCAACGAAGAACACTTGGGCCTGCTGGACGACAACAAAGGCGTGCTCGACCTGACCAAGGCCGCCCCCGGCCTGCCGAAAGACATGCTCTCCTTCATCGCCGCCGGCGAATCTGCCCTGGCCGAAGCCAAAAAGGCCGGCGGCGCCAAGGACGGCTGGCAGCCGCTGGCCTCGGTCAAGCTGCTGGCGCCGATCCCGCACTACAAGAAGAACGTGTTCTGCGTCGGCCGCAACTACAAGCTGCACATCGAGGAAGGCGCGCGCGCCCGCGGCGTGCCGGTCGCTTTCCCGCCGGTGCCCGAGTTCTTCTCCAAGCCGCCCACCACCGTGGTTGGCAACGGCGACGAAGTGCTGTGGAACAGCAAGGTGACCCAGCAGTTGGACTATGAAATCGAGCTGGGCATCGTCATCGGCAAGAAGTGCACCAACCTGACCGAGAAGGAAGCCCTCTCCGTCGTATTCGGCTACACCATCGGCAACGACGTCTCCGCGCGCGAGCTGCAAAAGAACCACGGCCAGTGGTTCAAGGGCAAGAGCATGGACACCTCCTGCCCGATCGGCCCGTGCATCGTCACCGCCGACGAGTTCGGCGACACCTCCGGCCACCAGCTGGTGCTGAAGGTCAATGGCGAGACGCGCCAGGACTCCAACACCTCCGACATGCTGTTCAACTGCGCGCAGATCGTCGCCAGCCTCTCCGCCGGCGTGACCCTCGAGCCGGGCGACACCATCATCACCGGCACGCCCTCCGGCGTGGCCCTGGGCATGACCCCGCAGGCGTGGCTGAAGGACGGCGATGTGATGGAGCTTTCCATCACCGGCATCGGCACGCTCACCAACAAGGTGCGCAAGGTCGCGTAAGCGCCCTGCCTCGTCCGTCTCCGCGAAACCGGCGTCCCTGATGCCGGTTTCGCGTTTCCGGCCCCATGCATCCAATCAGCGTCTTTTGCCGAACAAGAGATGCAGCAAACAAACAGGAGATATCCATGAAGTCCTATTTCATCACCCAGGAAGGCGAGCACATGAAGCTCGACCTGCGTGAAGCCGACAAACCCGCGCCCAAGGCCGGCGAACTGCTGGTGCAGGTGAAGGCGGCCTCGCTCAACCGCGGCGAATTCATCGCCGGCCACGGCCTGCACAAGGGCGCCGGCGGCCGCCCGGCCGGCCAGGAAGCCGCAGGCGTTGTTGCTGCCCTCGGCGAAGGCGTCACCAACTTCAAGGTCGGCGACCGCGTGATGGGCCGCTCGCCCGGCGCCTATTCCGAATTCAGCATCATCCACTCGGCCGAGGCGATTCCCGTGCCGCAAAGCATGAGCTGGGAAGAAGCCGGCGCCACCCCGCTGGTGTTCCTCGTCACCTACGACATGCTGGTGCAGCAAGGCAAACTGAAGGCCGGCGAATGGCTGCTGATCACCGGCGTCACCTCCGGCGTCGGCGTCGCCAGCCTGCTGACGGCCAAGGCCATCGGCGCGAAAGTCATCGGCACCTCCGGCTCGCAGGAAAAGCTCGACGGCCTGAAGAAATTCGGCCTCGACGTTCCGGTGCTGACGCGCGGCGGCGGCATCTACGACGCGGTGATGAACGCCACCGACAAGAAGGGCGCGAATCTCGTGGTCAACAACGTCGGCGGTACCGTGTTCGCCGAGTGCATCCGCTCGATGGCCTATATGGGGCGCCTCGCCACCGTCGGCTACCTCGACCGCACCATGAAGGCTGAGCTCGATATCGACGCCCTGCACGCCAATCGCCTGACGCTCTTCGGCGTCTCCAACAAGCTGCGCACCACCGCGCAGCGCAGCGAGACCGTCGCCGGCTTCACCCGCGACTGGCTGCCCTTGTTCGCCTCCGGCAAGGTGAAGCCCGTGATCGACAAGGTGTTCCCGTTCGACCAGTTGCCCGCGGCGCAAACGCACATGGAGTCGAACGCCCAGACCGGCAAGATCGTCGTCACGCTGTAACCCGCGCGGGGCGAAGCGTTTCTGCTACACTTCGCCCCGTTCATTGGGGAGTAGTCATCTCCGGATAGATTCAGTTCCGGGGAGCTCACGTCAACAGACTTGGAAGTTTCTTCCATGGCGTGAACAGCCCGCACCGCTTTTTGGTTACGAAGCGTGCCGGCCAGACGAGACCTTTGGCCACGTTGCGCTTGACCTTTGCCGGGCGAGCCGCGACGCCGCGCCAATGGTTTCCTGCTCGTCCGGCCGCATCCCCATGCTCATTACCCTCCTGCTCTTCCTGGTTTCCGCCGCCGGCATTTATTTCGCCTGCGAGTATTTCGTCAACGGCATCGAATGGTGCGGCAAGCGGATGAATCTCGGCGCCACCGCGGTCGGCACCGTGCTCGCCGCCTTCGGCACAGCGCTGCCCGAATCGGCTGTTACCTTTTTCGCCGTGGTGTTCGGCAGCTCGCCGCAGCAAAAGGATCTGGGCGTGGGCGCGGCGATGGGCGGGCCGCTGGTGCTGGCGACGATTGCCTACGCGGTGGTCGGCTTCGCCCTCTTGCTCAACCGCCGGCGACTGAACCGTCCCGACCTCGAAATCAGGGCCGACTACAAGCGCCTGGCGCACGACCAGGCCGCATTCCTCACGGTGTTCGTGGTCAAGGTGGCTCTGGGGCTGGTGGCATTCGCCTACAAGCCCTGGCTGGGTGTACTGTTCCTCGGCGCCTACGGTATCTACGTCTGGCGCGAGATCAGCCACGGCGACACCGCGCCTGAAGAGGAGGAGCTGGAGCCGCTGATGCTGCGCCCGCGCGAAGCCGAGCCGTCGCTGGCCTGGGCGGCGCTGCAATCGGTATTGGCGCTCGCGGTGATCGCCTTCGCCTCGCACGTCTTCGTCGCGCAGTTGGAGGCCATCGGCGCGGCGCTGGGCTGGGCGCCGCACATCGTCGCCCTGCTCCTGAGCCCGGTGGCCACCGAACTGCCGGAGACCATGAACGCGCTGATCTGGGTGCGCCAGGGCAAGGAGCGCCTGGCGCTCGCCAACATCTCCGGCGCAATGATGATCCAGGCCACCATCCCCAGCGCGCTGGGCATTTTCTTCACCCCCTGGCGTTTTGACCTGCCGCTGCTGGCCGCCGGCATCATCACTGCAGTGGCCATCGTCTACCTCTGGGTCGCCTTCCGGCGCGGCGGCGTCACCGCGCGCAGCCTGATTGCCGTTGTGCCCTTGTACGCGCTGTTCGGCGCTTTCGTGATCCAGCATTTCCGCAACCTCGGTTGAGCCGTTTCCGGATTTCGCCACAATTGTTCAGCGGCGTGCCCGCGCCGCGCCGTCAGCTTTGCCGCAGTGGGCCGCAACATCACCTCCGCAGCTTTAAAACCTTCGGAGGAAAACAACAATGCAGCCCCGTCTCATGCTCACCGCGGCGCTTTGCGCCGCGACCCTTGCCTGCGCTCAACCCGCCCTCGCGCAGCAGGCGCGCGACGAATCGAGTGTCTCCACCCTCATCGCCCGCCTCGAAGAACAAAAGCAGGCGTGGCTGGAGGCTGCACAAGCCGACCCGCAAGCGCCTATCGCCGCGCACATTACCGTACCCGCCCACGCCCTGCGCCGCGGCACTGCAGGCTTCGAGGTCGCGGTGTTGTGCGCCGCGCTTGAAGCGCGCGGCTTCGAACCTTGCACGCCCGAGCAGCACAGCGTGGACGCCGCGCTCGCCGCGCGCATCACCGCCGCGCAGCGCTACTACGGCCTGGCGGCCGACGGCATCGCCGACAGCCAGCTCTACAACGCGCTCTCACTTTCCGCTGCCGAGCGCGCCGAACGCGTCACCGCGCTGATCACCGAGTGGCAAGGCATTCGCGCCCGCGCGGCCGAAATGGGCGCGGACAAATACATCGTGGTCAACGTGCCCGCCTACGAAGTCCGGGCGATGGATGGCGACACCGTCGCCCTCACCTCCAAGGCCGTCGTCGGCCGCCCCGAGCGCCAGACCCCGCTGGGCGTGATCAACGTGCGCGCCATCAAGTACAACCCGGACTGGACGCCACCCGCCACCGTGCTCAAGCACGATATCTACCCGGCGCTGGCCAACGGCGGCGCCTGGATCCGCGCCCACGGCCTGCAATTGCGCGACCGCGCCGGCAAGGTAGTGGACTGGGAAGGCCTCACGGCGGAAGACATTCGCAACGCCGGCTACCGCTTCGTGCAGCCGGCGAGCGAAACCGCGGCGCTGGGCCTGCTCAAGTTCGAGACCGACAGCAGCCAGAACATCTACCTGCACGACACCAACGAGCGCAACCTGTTCGCCCGCGCCGCGCGTGCCCGCTCCTCCGGCTGCATCAGGGTGGAGCGCTGGCGCGAACTGGCGGCGTGGATGGTCGACACCGATGTGAGCGGCGTCGAACACAAGGTCGCCACCCGCAAGACCTTCTTCGAAGCCACGCCCAAGGTGCCGGTCTTCATCGTCTATCAACTGGCCGACGTGCAGGACGGCCATGTCGTCTTCTATCCCGACATCTACCAGCGCAATCCCGAGAACAGCAACAAGAAGGCGCTGGTAGCGCAGCGCTAGACGCGTTGCGGTTCCTCCGGGCGACGGTTCTCCCGCCGTCGCCCTTTTTCATTTGCATCCCGGGCTTAAGCCGCGGCCTCCACCCAGGGATAGAACTGCCGGTAGTACCAGGCCCAGCCGCGCTCGATGCTGGCCTGGATGCGCGGCGGGATCGCATGTTCGCGCGGCGCTTCCAGGCGCGGCTGCTGACGATGAACGAACTTGTGCCGGTAGTGGCTATCGCTCTCATGCGGCCGCACCGGCAGGTGTTCGAAGTCCAGCGCCTGCGGCGCCACGCCCAGCCAATCGAACAGCGCCGCCATCCTCTCGTGCGGCGCACGCACCAGTTCCTCGAAGCGCAGGAAGAAAATGCGCTCGCGCATCGCCGTGGGCAGGTCCTGCACCGCCTCGACCGCCGCCAGCTGCGCGCCCAGGGTCTTGTCGCGCCCGAACAGGCGCTCGGCGCGGCCGAAGCGGTCGAGGTCGGCCAGGTGATCGGAAAAGTCGATCAGCACGCTACGCTGGTGCTGCGCCTCGATCGAACCGTAGACCTGCCCCAATTCGCGCAGCGGCACGATCAGGCGCGCTTCCGGTTCCAGGTCCAGCAGCAGATCCAGCGCCGACAACCACGCGCGGTTCTTGTCCACCACCAGCCCGGCATCGCCGCTGCCTACATACCAGCCGCGCATGAAACCGTGTAGCGCGCCGCGCAGGCTGGCGTAAGCGCTGTCGTAATGCGTGTCGAGTTGCGCGAGGAAAAAAGCATCGTCGCTGATCTGCCGCCGTGCACCCAGCACCGCGTTGCATAGGGGCGAGCTATGTCCGTCGCAATGGATCTGCGGATGCATCGCCAGCAACTGGCACAACAGCGTGGAACCCGAGCGCGGCAGGCCCGCGATGCCGACAAAACGAAACCCCATGGGGCGACTCCCAAGTTAAGCGAATTGGTCTTTTTGTTTTGCACTGCGAGCCCTGGAAGCCGTCGGTGGCGCGCTTGCTGACGGCGCGCTTCATGACATCGATTTAAGCCGTTTCGTGTCCGGCGCGATAGCCCTCCTTTGTAAAAAACATGTATTCCGCAGTCGCCCAGCCCTCTTGACAACGGCCGGCAATCGGATAATACTAAACCAAATGGTTCAGTTTAAAGACACCTCCGCGCCCGGCGCCGCGCCGGAACAAGGCACTCCGCCCGGCCTCTCCGGCGCAGCGCTCGATGCCGTGTTCGCCGCGCTGGCCGACGGCACCCGGCGCGCCATCCTGCAGGCGCTGGACGCGGGCCCGCAAAGCGTAACCGCGCTGGCGGCGCCGCACGGCATGTCGCTCACCGGCTTCATGAAGCATCTGAAGGTGCTGGAAGACGCCGGGCTGGTCGCGCGTGAAAAGAACGGCCGCGTGGTCAGTTGCACCCTTTCCCCCACGCCGATGCGCGCCGCCGCGCAATGGCTTTCGCAGTACGAGAAGTTCTGGACCGAGCGCCTCGATGCCTTGGCGCGCTACCTCTACCACGACCAGGAGATCAACCCATGTCCCCCACCGCCGTCCTCCTCCGCGAAGACCGCCCCGCCCTCCGCATCACCCGCGTCTACCAGACCACCCCGGAAAGGGTCTGGCGGGCGTGGACGCAAGCCGAAGCCATGAAGCAGTGGTTCGTGCCACCGGACATCAAGGACACTGCCGTGCGCGAACTCGACGTGCGCGTCGGCGGGCGCTATAACATCCTGATGACCCACAGCAACGGCGACTTGCATGAAGTCAGCGGCACCTATGAAGTGGTGGACGCCCCGCACAAGCTCGCCTTCAACTGGACCTGGAAAGGCACGCCCGACCGCGTCTCGCTGGTGACCATCACGCTGAAAGCCGTGCCCGGCGGCACCGAGTTCGACTTCCTGCACGAGCGCTTCTTCGACGCCGAGGCGCGCGACAAGCACAATTACGGCTGGAGCGGCGCCTTCGAACACCTCAAGACATTTGTCGAGGCCGCGTAGGTACACTGCACCACCGCGCTGACTTCCACTTCCTCCTTTCCACCTCCAAGGAGATGCACATGACCACCGAACACCAACCCAACCTTGCCCACCACCCCGTCGTTTCCGAGAAAGAGTGGCAAACCGCCGCGCGCGACCTGCTCAAGCAGGAGAAGGAACTCACCCGGGCGCGCGATGAACTGGCGCGCCGCCGCCGCGCCCTGCCCTGGGTCAAGGTGACGAAGCCCTACACCTTCGATACCTCCGAAGGTAAAAAGACCCTGGCCGACCTGTTCGAAGGCCGCAGCCAGCTGATCGTGCAGCACTTCATGTTCGCCCCCGAGTGGGACGAAGGCTGCAGCGGCTGCTCCTTCATGGCCGACGGTGTCGACGGCGCGCGCCAGCACTTCAATCACAATGACGTCACCTACGTCGCCATTTCGCGCGCGCCTTTGCCCAAGCTGCTGGCCTACCGCCAGCGCATGGGCTGGACCTTCCCCTGGGCCTCTTCCGGCGACGGTGACTTCAACTACGATTTCCACGCCAGTTTCCGCCCTGAAGAGCTCAAGACCGGCCACGTCACCTACAACTACAACGACCATCACGAAACCAAGATGGCCGACCTACCCGGCTGCAGCGTGTTCTACAAGGACGCGCAAGGGCAGGTGTTCCATACCTACTCCATGTACGGCCGCGGCACCGAAGCGGTGATGAGCACCTACCCCTTCCTCGACATGCTCCCCAAGGGCCGCGCCGAAAACGGCCCTGGTCACAACATGGGCGACTGGATGCGCCATCACGACAAATACGAGGCGGCCGATGCGCATGCCTGCTGCGGCGGCCCGGCGCCCGTGCTCGACCAGGCCGCAAAGTCGGCTTGCGGCTGCGACCATGATCATGAGCATGAGCATGAGCATCACGAACACCATGAGCATCATGATCACAAGCATGGTCACGACCATGACCATCATCATCACGAAGCCACGCCGCCGGTCAAACCGCGCATCGGCAACCAGGACCGTTAGCCGCACCCTGCGCCAAGTGCCGCTCCTTGGCCCTTGGCGCAGCGCAGCCGGCCGCAGCGGATCAACACACTCGTGTTGAAACCACGGAAAACCACGGTGATTTTCGCCGCCGCGGTTTACGCACCCTGATAAAACCTGAGAAATAACTGATTAAGTGGGCTAAGCCCCCTTAACAACCCCGAAATCAGAGGGGAGTGCGCCCTCTCACATTCCGAATTCGATACTTGTTCAGCATTTCCCTGAGAAATTTCAGGAAATTTGTCCAGCCTTGGCAAGGCGGTGGCGTTTGCCATCTCGGCAACGCGCGCGCTGCGCGACCAAATTTGTGTTGAGCCCAGGTGCGCCGGGCTGCGGGCACAACTCCCGATACGAAAAATCCGGCGTGGTGGGTCGCGCTTTCATCGGCTGGGTCTCGCGCGGCAGATGATGCCGCGCGTATCAAGCATACGTGAAGTGCTCAGCCAAGGGAAGTGCGCGCAACCCATGCTGGCCCCGGGCTTGAACAGGCGTCAAGTCACACGTCTTTCGACAAGCTCAGGACGAACGGAGGAGGCCGGCCGGCACGCTGCTGTGCCCCACAAACGGAAAGCGCATCCGAAGGCGCGTTGCTGAAACGAAAAAACGCGCCCTAAGGCGCGCCGCTAAACGAAAAAACGCGCCCCAGGGCGCGCCGCTAAACGAAAAAACGCGCCCTAGGGCGCGTTTTTGGGGAAGAGCGTGTCGCTTAGACCGAAGCGGCCTTGCTCTTGCGGCCGGGGGCGGCGGGCGGAATGTAGCCGGCGATGCGGCAGCGCATGCCTTCGATTTTTTTCCCGTCCTTGAACTGGATGGAGTGGCAGGCGATGACTTCGCCCTGCGCCAGCAGCTTTTCCAGATTGCGTTGCACCGTGGCCAGCGACATCTTGGTACCGACGGCGATCTCCGAGTCAAAACGTTCGCCGTTGCTCTTCAGGTATTGCAGGATTTCCTGCATAAGGTGGCTCCTGTGGATCGAGGGAACTACAAAAGGAGCGAGATTAGGACACCTGGCCAATTGCAAGGCTGCGCCCCTGGACTACGCCCAACCAAACTGTAATTTTACCATAAAAACAGTCACTTATGCAAGCCCCTTACGACTTTTGGCCGGTCCAATAACCCTGTAAGCGACATGCCGACAGACTCGGGGGTTTGGCCAGAATAGATTTTGTGTAACAAAATCAGCGGTTAAGCATCATGCAACATGATTTGACGGACCAGCTCCGGGCGCTGCGGGCAGACCTGCAGGCCGCCGAGGAGAAAGCTTCCCGGGCCCGCTTCGACCTGACCCAACGCATCCAGTATGCCCGCGCCGGGGCCAAGGAAATGCGCCCCCTGAAGGACTTCCTGGAAGCCAACGACCGCGCCAATGGCGCCCTGCACGATGCCCGGCGAGCGCTGGAGCGGTTCAAAAGGCTGCATCCGGAGACACGCTGAGCGCCCCCGCCCTACTTTCGCACCGGCACGGTGCAGTGCGAGTCTCGGTAGGGGCCACTTTGCCAAGCCCAGCCTTCGCCGGGTGAAACCTGGGCACAGACGGTACGGGTCGTCTGGCGGCTGCTCCACAATTCCCAGGCCGCAGGTTTGGCGAGCGCTGCCGGCGGCAACGTAGTAGCGAGGGCGAGTACCAACCTTACCCAAAGCGGCTTCAATACCCGTAATCGGGTGGACCGGAACGCGATTTTTTCCATTTTGCCCAGCGAAACAGGAAAACTCAGGCAATGATACTGAACAGACCGCCGAAGACAGGCGCGAGAAGGTAGGCATTGCCCCCGCAATTAAACACGCTGCACCCCGCCGCCAGCACAAGCAGGGCGGCGGTGATGCCGAACAACAAACCAAGACATGACTTGAAGCGCATCGCTGCGAGGACTACACCGTCGCCACCAGAAACACCTCGCCCGTCGAAGGCTTGAGCCCGTCGCCGCGCCCGCTGAAATAGCGCCGCGTCACATCATCAGTGGCAACGTACTCCGCGCGCGAGAAACCTGCCTGGCGCGCCAGCGAGAGCATTTCTTCCGGCTTGAAGAAGCTGACGAAGGGCGTGCCGGCGGCGCGGGCACGGTCGTAGACCATCCTCAGCATGGGCTGCTCTTCGGGGTCGCACATCTCCACCGGCAAAATGAAGGTCATCGCCAGCACCGAGCCCGGGGCGAGGCCGGCGATCTGCCTGAGCGTGGCCGCCACCGCTTCGCGCGTGAGGTACATGGAAACGCCGGTGGAAGCCACCAGCGCCGGCCGGGCGGCGTCGAAGCCCGCTTGCGCGAGCCGCATCCACCAGTCACCCGCGGTTTCGAAATCGACCGGCACCAGACGCAGCCAGTCCGGCATGTCGTAGCCCTCTTCCGCCAGGCGCCGCCGCTTCCACGCCTGCGGGCCGGGCTGGTCCACTTCGTAAACCGTGAGGCGGGAGGCAAAATCGGGACGGCGCTGCGCGAAGGTGTCGAGCCCCGCGCCCAGCAGCACATATTGCGCGAGGCCCTGCGCGGCCTTCTCCGCCAGCAGGTCTTCGATGAAGCGGGCACGGGCGACGATGCCGGCGCGAAAGCCGCGCGTGCCTTGCGGGTGCATGTCCGGCCGTTCGCGCCAGCCGGCATCCGGAGCGAGCAGCCGCAGGCCGATGGTGTCATCGATGATGTGCGGCGGCGCGTCGATCTCGGTGTGCAGCGCGCGCCAGAGGGCGACGCGGGCGGCGGTGGATTCGGGTGCTTCGGGGAGGGGCTGTTGCGGCATGGAAGTTCGGCTGCAGGCTGGCAAGCAGGAATTATGCGCCTGCCCTCGCTACCCCGGCGCGAGGTGCATCAGCGCCGTCCCCGGCCAGCCATGGCGCACGGCGAGCTTGCCTTCGCCGGGCGCGGGGATGACGCCGTCGACCAGCGTATCGACGCAGCGCGTTTGCGGCGCCGCGCCGGGGCGCTCGAAGGTGAGGTAGTTGTGGCAGCGGTAGGGCCGGCGCGCGCCCGGCAGCATGCGGCTTTCGTTGTGCAGCAGGCGTACGGTTTCGACCGTCTGCTCGCTCATGAAATACGGGGCGTAACCGCTCGCGCCGATCCACAGCACCGAGAGCACGAAGCAGCCGAGGGCAAAAAGAAAGTGGCCGAACCACCACGGGTGCTTGGGACCGAGGCGCCTGAGGAAGGGACGGGCCCACAGCCAATAGGCGGGCGGGAAGAACAGCAACGCCGTGACCGACAAGCCGACTTCCGTCCACAGCGTCGTGGTCTGCACGTCCGGCCCCGCGCCGATGATGACGGAGACGAAGAAGAACACGAAAAGACCGATGGCGAAGATCCAGCCCATAGCAGTAGAGAACCTTTGCGATCGGGCGGATTATGCGCCGCCGCGGGCACGCGCCGCCCGTGATGCCAGGGCGAGGCCGACGATGATGCACAGCACGCTGATTACCAGGTCAATGCGATTGCGGTAAATGAAAGACAGGGGCGCCCTCGCGCTGCCCAGGGCCGGCACGCGCGAGGCGATGACCGCCGACAGTGCGACCACCAGCCTCACCAGCACACCGGCAAGCGCCCAGTTGGCGCCCGCCACCGGCCTGGCAAGCCTGCCGAACCACCGGCGCCACAGGGCGGCGACGATCGCGCCCGCCGTGATCAGGGCCACCGCCAGTTGCAGCAGGAACTTGTACATCACGAATTCCGCATCTTCCATCGGCTCGAAGATTTCCGCCGCGTCGATGTACTCGATGACAAGCGCTGCCGGATAACTCAGGGCGTAGACGCAGAGCGTCACGATGCCGAGGTAGAGGCGGATCATCGCCGCTCTCCGGAAAGCGGCTGCCGCGCCGGCGCGCGTTTCATCACGTTCACGGGTGCAGGCAACGCACCTGCACGGCGGCGTTGACATAGTTGCATGCGGGGGACTGCATGGCGGCCTTGTTGTGCTTGGTTCGACGAGTCGCTCGGCCGCCACTGTGCCTGCCCGCGCGGCGAAACGCAAGCGCGTTCAGGCACAATGGCGCTGACCGTCACACATTCAAACAAGGGAGACAACCCATGCATCACCGCCGCGGCCCCTTCGCACTCGCCGCCCTCGTCGCGCTTTTCAGCCTCGCCGCCCACGCGCAAAGCTGGCCCACCCGCCCGGTGCGCATCATCGCGCCCTACCCGCCCGGCGGCTTTACCGACGTGGTGACGCGCAAGGTAGCCGACGAAATGGGCCGGCGCCTGAAGCAGGCCGTGGTGGTGGAAAACAAGCCGGGCGCCGGCACCAACATCGGCGCCGAAGCCGTCGCCACCGCCGCGCCCGACGGCTACACCCTGCTGATGGGCACCTCCAGCCTGGCGATCAACCGCACGCTCTACGGCAAGCTCAACTACGACGCGGTGAAGGACTTCGCTCCCCTGGGCGTATTCGCCACCACCGGCTACACCCTGCTGGCCAACAAAAACCTGCCGGTGAACAACGCCACCGAGCTCATCGCCTATGCCCGCGCCCACCCGGGCCAGGTGAACTTCGGCTCCTCCGGCAACGGGGCGGTGAACCACCTGGCCGGCGTGCTGTTCGCCACCATGACGGCCACCAAGCTGCAGCACGTGCCCTACAAGGGCAGCCAGGCCGCCATCACCGATCTGGTCGGCGGCCAGATCCAGCTCTACTGGAGCTCCACGCTGGAGGCGATGCCGATGATCAAGGCCGACCGCGTGAAGGCCCTGGGCGTGACCAACAAGACCCGCGTGCCCGCCGTGCCCACCCTGCCGCCGCTGGCGCAGGCGGTGCCCGGCTACGAAGTGCTTTACTGGATGGGCCTGTTCGCTCCCGCCGCCACGCCGCGCGATATCCAGGCGCGGCTTGCCGCCGACCTGAAGCAGGCGGTGGGGTCGGAGGAGATGAAGAAGTACCTGGAAGCCAGCGGCGCCGAGGCCGTTTCGCGCAGCCCGGCGGAGACGGCGGCGCTGCTGAAAAAAGACATCGAAGGCTGGGGCAAGACGGTGAAGGAATCCGGCGCGCACGTCGACTGACCAAAGAAAAGGCGCGCCCGGATCGGCGCGCCTGGCCGCGCCGGCGTGCCGCCAGCGCGTCCTGCATGTCCCCGGAACCGCCTTCGGTATCGGCGGCCCCCCCGGGGAACGGCCTGAGCTTAGCGGCCGTAGCGACCGTCGTTGTGACGGTAGTAGTCGCGATGGTTGTGCCAATCGCGCTCATAGCCGCGCGGGCCGCGATAGTAGCCGGGCTCCACGTAGGCCACCGGCGGCGCGCTGTAGACCGGCGCCGGCGCCACGTAGACCGGCGGCGCATAGGCCGGGCCGATATTGATGCTCGCCGTCACGTTGCCCAGGAAGTTCAAGAGTTCGGCCTTGTGACGCTCGTGCGCCTGGAAAATCGTTTCGGCCGAAGCGCCTGCGGAGAAAGTAACCGCCGCGGCAGCGGCGGCGCCGGCGATCAAGGCTTTGACGGTAGTTTTCATTTTGCGGCTCCTTCTGAGGTCGTGCGTGATTGCACGGTTCCTATTTAACGCCTGGAGCCTGTTAAGCGCGGTACGGCGGTTGTTAGCAGGTGTGACAGTTGTAAGCGGTTGTTTCCGGGCCGGCGTTTACAGCCCCAGCAGGAAATCCTCGACTTCAAGGCGTGTATCTTCGTCCGCCAGCGGGTGCTGTCCGGCGCGCTTTAGCAGATCCACGTAGTGCTGGCGAAGCGCCGGTTCTTTGGCGCCGTTGATCACGCGGTGCAGCATCCATATGGTGTGCGTCGTCGGCTTGCGCTCGATGGATTCGACCAGCTTCGCCTCATAGCCCTTGCGGTAAAAGCGCTCGATGAAATGCGCCAGCGAACCCGGTGACCCGAAGTCGATTTCCGGATGGTCTTCCATGAACCTGAGAACCGGCTCGACCGCTTCAATACCGGCGCCGGCCGCTTCCCACGCCTGCGTGAGGTCGCCTGAATCGGCCTCGAAATAGTCCGATGCGGCGATGGATTGCAGTTGCTCGGTGATGGTGGGGGTTTTCATGACGTTCCTCCGTATTCATGCTGGCCGCTTTCGCCTGGAGCCACCGGAAAATAAGCCAACCCCGCCCTCCAGGCTTCTACCACCAGCCCTTGTCGCCGCGCACCATCGTCTTGTAGTAGTCCATGTTCACCTTGGCCGCGAACACCGCCGGCCCGCCGAACTTGAGCGCCCCGGCGAACGAGGCCAGGCCCATCGCCCGGAGCGCAATGTCGAGCAGGGTGATGATCACGATCACCCCCACCGTGAGCAGGATGCCCTTCTTCCACATGCCCTTGGAGAAGTAATAGAACGGCCCGAAGAGATAGCCGAGAATGTTGAAGGGCTGCAGGTGCTTCTTCTCGTCCGCATCCAGCGCATTGCGGTCGAAGCGCTCGGGGTAGCCCGCCTTGCGCATTGCCTTGAAGCGCTTTTTCCAGGTGTCGGAAATGTCGAGCGCGTCGATATCGACGGCCGCGTCGGCTACGGGGGCGACGACGGGCGCTTCAGGGGTGGCGTAGGGATTGGCTTCGGACATGGGGCAGTCTCTTTGGTTGGCTTTTGGATTGTTGTTGTGCTGATTGTACGCACCGCGACAGCGGCTCAGGCAGAGGCACGCTCGATATCCAGCGTCGTCGTGCGCACCAGCTCGCGCTTGTATTTGCGATCGTCAAACGGCGTGGCGCGGTGCATGGTGGTGCGGTTGTCCCAGATGACGAAATCGTGCGGCAGCCACTCGTGCCGGTAGACGAAGCGCGGCTGGGTGGCATGCTCCATCAGCTCGCGCAGCAACAGGCGCCCTTCCGCCAGCGGCATGCCCACCACTTCCTGCGCATGCGAAGCCAGGTAAAGCGCCGGCCGCGGGTCGCGCGCGATGCGGCGGATCAGCGGCTGCTCCGCCCCCTTCA
>DASYEQ010000131.1:0-15318 GCA_036498945.1 Burkholderiales bacterium
TAGGTTTCTTTCTCAATGGAACCCTGTCGCGCGAACTGCCAACCACGTACATAGACGACAAAGAATGGATGGCCGAGTTGCGGGATACGGAGGCGCTCAAGATTCTTTTGGTCTCTTTCTTTGACCTTGACAATAACGGCACGCAAGATGTTCTGCTATATGGATACCAATTTGGTAATCAATACCCTTACAACTTCGTACACATTTATTGGTCCTGCCCGAGGGGATACGTATTTGATCGTGATGCGAGCGACAGTGTGCTGTTGCGCACCCTAACCAGGGAAGGCTTCACAAAGTCTGGCACCCGCCCGGCTGACGTGGAACGGATAGCACGCTCAAGCCATTTCAAGAACGGATGTCAGTAACAAAATAAGAGAAATAAAAGGGGCCGGGCTCGGAGAAATAAAAGGCGCCAGGCTCGAATTTATTTCCGACAGGGGTTGCGGAAAATAAATTCGAGCCTGTGCCACCCCGGCTTTCACGGACAGCTGAATCAAGCACCGCCCCCCGCTTTGACGCACAGTTGACCCAGCCCCCAGGCCACGCCCAAGAATAAAAGCGCCCGGCGGCCACGCCCGCCACGAAGCGCGGCTTCGCTGCGCGCCATCTCCCGATCTTCGCTGCTTTCGCGCCCCTCTTCGCGGGATGCCGGTTGCGCGGCGTGCCGAAAATGCACAGACGTCGCCGTGGCCCGCATTCCGCCGCGCCGATGCGCCGGCCGCGCGCCGCCTGATCACGCCACCATCAAGAATACAAACCACATGCTCAAGCTCACCCGCTGTTCACTCGCCGTCGCCGCATGTTTCGTGGCGGGCGAGGCTTCCGCCACTCCCGCCACCTGCACGCCGAACGCCGGCAACATCGCGGCCAGTTGCCAGACGATGGTGGTGGACACCGCAGGCGTCTCCGTGGTCATCAACCCCGGGGTTACGGTCTCGGCAAACAACAACATCGGCCTGTGGAACAAGCCGGGCGGCAGCAGCACCAGCATCGTCAACTACGGCACCCTGCAGTCGACCGACGAGACGCTGTTCAACCAGGGCACCATCACCAGCCTGACCAACTTCGGCGCGATCACCGGCGGCATCCACATCTACAACCAGGGCCCCGGCACCATCGGTACGCTGACCAACGTCGGCACCATCACGGGCTTCCGCTCGATCTACAACACCGGCACCATCGGCACCGTCAACAACCTGCAGGGCGGCGGCAGCCCGCTGACGATCACCGACGGCGTGCTGCCGCAGAACTACAACATCATCATCAACGGCAGCGCCGCCGGCGGCAGTTACGGCAAGCTGCTGGGCACCAACAGCGGCGGCGCGATGGCCTTCAACATCTACGGCAACACCGGCACCACGCTGGTGACGGGGGTGAACGCCTCCACCGTGGCCATCGGCCGCTACACCGCGGTGCTAAGCGACATCAGCGCGGCCAACATCGCCAACCTGGCCAACGGCAAGGTGAGCGGCACCTACGCCGGCTACACCTGGTCGCTGGTGCCGGAATCGACCGCGACGATCTGGGACCTGATCGTCGCCGCCGCCGGCAGCAACCGCACGCTTTCCACTTCCGTCAACGCCAGCGGCTTCGCCCGCGGCGGCAATGCGGCCGGCGCGCTCGACCACATGTTCGCCGGCGGCAGCAGCGGCGACACGGGCGTGGTCGCCGGCGCTTTCGGCAACCTCTCCGGCGACCAGCAGACCGCCGACGCGGTGCGCCAGACCCTGCCGCTGCTCTCGGGTGGCGTGGGCCAGGCCGAAAGCGGCATGCTCACCAGCGTCAACCAGACGGTGCAGGCGCGCGTCGAAGGCCTGCGCGGCGCTTCCGCCGGCGGCGGCTTCGCCACCGACGGCCATGTGTGGGCGCGGCCCTTCGCCTCCACCGCCAGCCAGCATGATCGCGACGGCGTCGCCGGCTATCGTGCCGACACTGGCGGGGTGATGTTCGGCGCCGACGGCGCCATCGGCGCGCGCAGCCGCGTCGGCGTCGCGCTCGCCTACGCGCGCAGCCGCGTCGACGGCAACGACCCCGCCGCCAACCCGCGCGCCAATGTCGACATGTACACCCTGGTGGGATACGGCACCCACGGCTTCGGCACCGCCAACGAACTGTTCTACCAGGTGGACGTCGGCCACAACGAAACCCGCGGCAGCCGCGCCATCAGCTTCGGCGGCCTCACCCGCAGCGCCAGCGCCAGCTACGCCAGCGCCACCGCGCACGCCGGCATCGGCGTCGGCCACACCTTCGCGCTGTCGGAAGCCACCAGCTTCACCCCGTCGCTGCGCGTGGACTACACCATGATCCACGACGATGGCTACAGCGAAAGCGGCGCCGGTGCCTTGAGCCTCAACGTCTCCTCGCAAAACACCCAGCAACTGCTGCTGGGCACCTACGGCACGCTGACGCAGACGCTGAACCGCCGCAGCACGCTTTCCTTCACCCTCGGCGGTGGCTATGACGCGCTCGCCAGGCGCGGCTCGGTCACCGCCGCCTATGCCGGCGCGCCCGGCGCCAGCTTCAGCACCCCCGGCATGGGCGCCGCCCCCTGGACCATGCGCGCCGGCGCCGGCTACGCCTACAACTTCTCCAACACCCGCGAGATCAGCGTGCGCTACGACGCCGAAGCACGCCAGAGCTTCACCAACCAGACAGTCTCGCTGCGCGTGCGCCAGGCCTTCTGAGAGCGCGACGTGAATGACGTCAAAGAGGCCGCGCGGCCTCTTTGATGGCCAGGCTGCCGAAGAATAAGCGGGCCGGCGCGCATGCCGGCCCGTGTTTGTGCGAAGATTGCCTTGCCGATAACGCCCTCACCGGCGACCACAACCAGGCAGGAGACAATCGATGACGCTTCACGCAAGCCGCGCCCCGCGCGCCTGGCAAGTGCTTCTCTGCGCCGCCGCGCTGGCGGCGGCCTTCCTCTCCCCGCGCGCCGCGCAGGCGCAGGGGCAGTACCCGGACCATCCGATCCGCCTGGTCGTCGCCTTCGCGCCCGGCGGCAGCGTCGACGTGGTGGCGCGGCTGATCGCGCCCAAGCTTTCCGAAAAGCTCGGCCAGCAGATCGTGATCGACAATCGCGCCGGCGCCTCGGGCATCATCGGCACCGAAGCGGTGGCGACCTCGAAGCCGGACGGGTACACGCTGATCCTGCACACCATCCCCTTCGTCGCCAACCAGTTCCTCTACGCCAAGGTGCCCTACGCGACGGCGGATTTCGCGCCGGTCTCGCTGGTGGCTTCCTCGCCTTCGATGGTGGCGGTGCATCCTTCGGTGCCGGTGCATAGCGTGCGCGAGTTGCTGGCGCTGGCCAGGAGCAAGCCCGGCCAGCTCAATTACTCGGCGGCGGGCGCCGGCACCAACCCGCACATCGCCGGCGAATTGTTCAACCTGATGGGCGGGGTGAACATCATGGCGATCCAGTACAAGGGCGGCGGCCCGGCGCTGGCGGCGCTGCTGGCGGGGGAGGTGGGCATCTCGTTTCCCAACATGGCCGAGGGCGCGCCGCACGTGAAGGCGGGCAAGCTGCGCGCCCTCGCGCTTACCGGCCCCAAGCGCACCGACGTGTTTCCGGATCTGCCCACCGTGGCCGAAGCCGGCATTCCCGGTTACGAGTTCACCACCTGGCACGGCCTGCTCGCGCCCAGGGGCACGCCGGAGGCGGTGGTGCGCCTGCTCTCGGAAAAACTGCGCGAAGCCGTGCGCGCCCCCGACATGGTGCAGCGCTTCAAGGACATGGGCCTGGACAACCTCGCCACCACCCCCGAGCAGTTCGCCACGCACCTGAAGAGCGAGGCGGAGAAGTGGGGCAAGGTGATCAAGGAGCGGAACATCAAGGTGGAGTAGGCCGCCGCGCGGATGGCGAAGCCGGAATGGACCGGCCGGCTACGCCCAGGCGCGTTAGAGAAAGCCATCCCGCCTTTGCTCCAGCATCGCTGGTCGCCAGTGTTCACCACGGCAAGCCTGCGCGCCCTCGGCGCCGGCGCTCATTTCCAGGCGTCGCGCTCCACTTCCCTCAGCGCCGCCACCAGCCGCTCCACTTCTTCCTCGCCGGTGATGTAATGCGGCGTCAGCCGCAGCAGCGCCGTGAGTCCGCGGGCCTCCAGCGCCCAGCGCGTGTATTGCGGCGTGATCAGGCTGGCGTTGATGCCGGCCGCCGCCAGTTCGGCGATCAGCGCCGGGCCGCGTTCGGCGGGCAGCGTGGGAGAGAGCGCATAGGTGAGGAAAGCGGGGCCTTCGGCGTGGCTCAAGGTGACGAGGCCGCATTCGTCTCGCAGGCGCTGGCGCAAGGCGGCGCGCTGCGTGCGGTTGTGCGCGGCGATGCGTTCGAGGCCCAGGCGCGTGGCGTAGGTGGCGGCGGCGGCCGCGCCCAAGCGCAGGGCGGGCGCGTGTTCATAGAGTTCGAAGCGGCGCGCGTCCGCATGCGCGGCGGCGGCTTCGCTGGCATCCCACTGCGCGCTGCCGATGTCGAGGCTGGGCGGCGCGCCGAGGGCGGCGAGCGCGCGTTCGGAAAGCGCGAGCACGGCCGCGCCCTTGGGGCCGCGCAGCCATTTGCGCGCGGGGAACACCAGCGCGTCGCAGCCGATCCGCGCCATGTCGATGGGGAACTGGCCCACCGCATGGCTGGCATCGAGGAAGAACAGGGCGTCGCGCGCGTGCGCGGCGTCGGCGACGCCTTGCAAGTCGAGCAGGCGGCCGTCGATCATGGCGACGGCCGGCAGGCAGACGAGCACGCGCGTGCGCGCCTGCGTCTGCCTGAGCGCGTCGCGGATTTTCTCCGCCCACGGCGCGCCGTCGTCGGCCAGCACATGCAGGTTGGCAAGGCGCCCCTGCGCGCGCGCGCGCAGCAGGTTGATGACGTTGGCGCCCCATTCGTGTTCGCAGCAGATCACTTCCAGCGGCTCGTTGCCATCGCAGGCCGCGGCAAAGGCGAGCGCCCAGGCGCGCGAGGCGGCATCCGAAAAGACGATGTGTTCGGCGCGCGCATGGATCAGCGCGGCGACGGCGGCCCGCGCCGCGGCGAGTTCCTCCTCGAAAGCCTCGGCGGCGCGCTGCATGCCGTGCATGCGCTCGGCGGCGTACCAGGCGTCGATGATCTCGTAGACCGGGCGCGGCGGCAGGCTGGCGGAGCCGTGAGCGAAGTGGGCGTAGCGGCCGTGCGCGGGTGTGTCGGCGCGCAGGCGCGCGAGTTCGGCGGCGGTGAAGGGGGAAGGCGGCACGCTGCGGCTCCTCGGGTTACGCGCACATTAGCATGCGCGGCGGGCGTGGAGTAAAGTAGCGCCCACCTCCTGCCGCCCACTTCCCATGGCCCGCGCCGTCGCTTTCATTTTGCTGTTCCTGCTGCTGCTCGCCGGTGTCGGCTTCTTGATGCGCGACCAGGAACCGGTGCGCGGCTGGCTGCCGCGCGAGTGGCGCGGCGCTCCGACGGCGCCGCCCGCGCAAGCGAAAAGTAATCCGATCACGCCGAGTCACCCCGCGGGGGTGCGCAAGTGCAAGCGCGGCGCCGAAGTGCTCTACACCAGCGGCGATTGCCCGGCGGGCAGCAGCGAACAGTCGATCGAGCGCGGCGCGGTGAACGTGCTGCCGGCGCCGGGCGGCAATGCGCAGAATGCCGGTGCAAGCGGCGGCGCCAGCGGCAGCGAGACGGCTACGGACAAGCTCGGCGAGGCGATGGGCCGCGACCGTGCGCGCGAAACGCGCGAGCGCGGCGTGGACCGGGCGACGCGCTGAGGTATCAGCGCTTCACCTGCCGGGCCCGCGCCGTATCGCGCCGTGTTGCGCGAAATGGCGCGCTCAGGCGCGCACGTGCACGCGGTATTTCTGCGCCATCTCGGCGGCGGTGGCGAGCAGCGCGCGGCGGTCCGCCTCGGGCAGGGCGAAGAAGGATTCGATCAGGTGCGAAAGCTGGCGCGGCGTTTCATCGCTCTCGCGCGCGATGTTGCGCGCTGCGCGCCCGGCGGGGGCGCTCTCTTCGGTGAGCAATTGCGCCGCCGGCATGCCGAGCGCCTCGGCCAGGCGCTGCACCCGCGCCAGGCTGGAAGAGGCCGGCTCACCCTCCCCGGCGGTCAGCTGCTGCAGGGTGGAAACCGAAAGCCCGGTGCGATGCGCGAGATCGGTTTCGGAAAGATGGCGCCTGGCCATTTCGCGCCGCAGGTTTTCCCGCAGCATGGCGTCGACGGATTTTTTCACTGTTCTCTCCCCGTGTGGGCGTGGCGGCGCTGGGTCTCTCCGGTCGCCAGCCTCCTTTGCGCCCAGTATAGAAGAATCCACGCGCGGCGCATGCTAGGATGGCGCAACAAGGGGAGGGCAACATGGCCTGGTTGCTGATCGACAAGCTGGACATGGATTTCGTCAGTGCCGGCGTGCCGGAAGCGCAACGCAAGGCGTTTCGCGCCCGCTGGGAGTCGCGGCCGATCTGCCCCACCTGCTACTTCAACCCGCAGCTCGCGCAGCGCGAGCAGACGCTGGCGAAGGTGGCGCTGGGCAGCAGCTACTACTATCACTGCGCCAAGTGTTTCGGGCGGCTGGACCCGCTGTAGCCAGCGCCCCGCCCGCATCCGTCCGCCGCCTGCCCGATTTGGCCCGCCGCGCGCCACGCGCGGACGCAAGACTGCGCTCCCCGGAAGATGTTCCGCCGCCCTGGAGCGATCATGCGATTTGCCCGCGCCGACCTTGCGCAGTTCCTGTTCACCGCCTTGCGCTGGCTCATGCTCGCGCCCGCCGCCATCTCTGCCTGGATGGCGACGGTGGTGCTCGGCATGCTGCTGATGGAGCCGCTTGAACGGCTGGCTTGCACCGAGGCCTTCGCCTTCGCCGGCGCGTGCGGCGACCATGTGCGCAAGCAGGCGCTGATCACCTACCTCTTCGTCGGCCTTTCCGCGCTGGCGGTGGAAACCGGCGTGGTGCTGGTGGCGCCAGCCGGCAGGCGCGCATGCCTCTGGCTGGCCTTCCTGATCGGCTGCGCCACCGCCTATTACGCCATCGCCTGGTCCATCGACCAGAGCATGACCGGCAGCGACTTCAGCTACGCCCACACCGCCGCCGCCTGCGGCCTCGTCGGCGCGCTGCTCTACGACCGCGTGCTGACGTACCTGCCGGCGGGGTGAGCCGTGGGCTGCGCTGATCGTACGGCATGATCGCCGCGATCATGCGCGGTGGGTGCGGGGAGCCGAGGATGCGGGTAAGAGCGGGCGGATGGTGTGGTTTGGCGCTGGGGCTGCTGCTTCAGAACGCGGCGTTTGCACAGACGTTTCCGCCGGGTAAATACCTCATGGAGGGTGGCGCCGGCAGCCTGCGAATCGAGGCGCCGAAAAACGGGACGCAGGCGTTTTCGATCTCAACCCTGGACATGTCGAACGCCTACTGTGACCTGTCCGGGACGATCGGCGGCGCCAAAGGGCAGGTGCAGAGCGAGGGCAAGCCATCGGCCTGCGTGGTGGACCTGCGGGCCGGCCGCGACGGGGTGCACGCCGATACGGCGACGCCGGAGGCATGCGCGGAATTCTGCGGAGCGCGCACAAGTTTCGTCGGCGACTACCTGCGCTTGCCTGCGGCTTGCACGGGCGAGACCTACGCGGCCGCGCTCAAGCAGTACAAGGATCATCTCGACCGCGCGGAGTACGCCCCGGCGGGTGCCATTCTCGAGCCGCTGTACGCAAGTTGCCACCGCTTCCTCAGCACGGCTGCTGACGCGGAGCAACGCAATGACCTCGCGTTGACACGCTTTCAACAGGGCAATGCGCGCGATTGCCTGCGGATCATTGCGCCGCTGGTGAAATGGGCGAAAATGAGCGACCAGGAGATTGACGAAGCCGTGCGGCCCAACGATCCAACGTATTTCATGGAGATTGCCGCGCGCACGCGCGAGACACTGGCGCTGTGCGGGCAAAAGACTGCGGCGAAAAATAAACGGAGCGCACGACCTTAAGCTACGCACGCTACAGGTGGCAGGGCGTTCCGCGAGGCCTTATCTGGCGGGTTCGGCCGCGGCTTCACGGTCCAGGTCGGAGAAATTGCTGATCTTCACCGCGCCGTCGGGAAAACGCGCGACCACTTCGAGCTCGCCGCCCATTGCTTCGATATGGCTGCGCAAGGTGGAGATGTACATATCGGCGCGGCGCTCCAGCTTGGCGATGGAAGGTTGCTGCACGTGCAGCACTTCGGCCAGGGCCTTTTGCGAGAGGCCGCGCGCCTGGCGCAGCTCATTGAGGGGCATCTCTTGCATCATCGCCTGGGCGCGCGCCGCGGCGCGCTCGCGCGATGGCGCGGACATGCGTTCGCGCAGTACGGAGAATTTCTTAGCCATCGGTCAGTCCTTCCTTGCGCAGTTGTTCCAGGTGTTCGTCGTAAAGCCGGTCGGCGAGCGGAATGTTTTCCTCGTACCAGCGATCACGGCCCGTCTTGTCGCCGCCGATCAGCAGGATCGCGCTGCGGCGCGGGTCGAATGCGTACAACGTACGGTAAGGCCGGCCTTTATGCTGGGTACGCAGTTCGCGCATGTGCTCGTGTTTCGAGCCATTGATGCCGCTGCTATGCGGAAAGCGCAGGTTCGGGCCCATCTGCTCCAGTAAACGGACGGAAGCGTCCAGCGATTCCTGCTAGGCTTCGGAGAGGCCGTTCCACCAAGCCTCGAATTCGTCGGTGTATTCGACTTCCCACATTGGCATTGACTATAACTCCGAAGGAATATTCCGTCAAGGGAATATAAGGGGCTAAGCGGCAGCAAAAAAAGCGCCGGCTTGCGCGGGCGCCTTTTGTCTTGCGTGAAGCCGCTTACTCCAGCTTGATCCCCGCCTTCGGGATCACTTCCTTCCAGCGCGCGATGTCGCTGACGTACATCTTGCCGAAGGCGCTGCGCGACAGCGGGGCGATGGTGACGCCGGCCTTGGTGAGGCGTTCTTTCATCGCCGGTTCCTCGACCATCTTGAGGGTGGAGGTGGCGATGAAGTCGACCACGGCTTCCGGCGTGCCGGCGGGGACGAACAGGCCCTGCCACAGCGTCATGTCGTAATCCTTGACGCCGCCTTCCTGCATGGTGGGAATCTCGGGCAGGCCGGGGAAGCGCTTGACGCTGGTGACGGCGAGCGCGCGTACCTTGCCGCCCTTGTATTGCGCCATGCCGACGGGCATGCCGGCGAAGTAGAACTGGATCTGCCCGGCGATCAAATCGGTGGCCGCGGGGGCGCCGCCCTTGTAGGGCACGTGCAGGGCCTTGATGCCGGCGAGCACTTTATACAGTTCGCCCGCCATGTGGTCGGAGTTGCCGACGCCGGAAGAGCCGAAGGAGAGCGAGTCCGGCTTGGCCTTGGCCAGCGCGGTGAGCTCGGCGACACTTTTCACCGGCAGCTGCGAGTTGACGATCAGCAGGTGCGGGGTGGCGGTGACCTGCGCGACGGGGATGATGTCTTTCAGGCCGTTGTAGGGCAGGTGGGGGTTGGCGGCCACCGAGATGGCGGTGCCGTTTTGCGCGAACAGGATGTCGTAGCCGTCCGGCGCGGCTTTCGCCACGATGTCGGCGGCGATGTTGCCGGCGGCGCCGGGGTGGCTGTCGATGATCACCGGCTGCTTCCACATGGCGGCGAGACCATCGGCGACGATGCGGCCGACGATGTCGGTGGAGGAGCCGGGGGCGTAGCCCACCGTCATTTTCACCGGCTTTTCGGGGTAGGCGGCTTGCGCCGAGAAGGCGGCGAGGCCCGCGGTGATGCCGGCGGCGAGCGCGACGGCTTGCGCGAGTTTGCTATGAGGCTTGCGAATCATGTTGTCTCCCTGTTTGATGGAGGGTGGATTGGTTTGGTGTTGTTATGCGTGGGACGGTTGCGGATGTTACGCGATTCCCGGCCTCAGCCGGCAACGCGCGAATGGCTCTTGAGTTCAAGGCCAAAGGAAAAACGGTTTTCGGGATGGCGGGTGACGGTGACTTCGAAAGGGTTGCCCTGCTTGTCGAAATAGCGGCGCAGCACGACCAGGCAAGCCGAGCCGGCGCGCGCATCCAGGCGCGTCGCGTCTTCCTTCGTGATGAGGGAGGCGTGCACTTCGACTTCGGCGCGCTCGATGGCCACGCCGAACAGGCGCTCGATCTGCTCGAACACCATCTCCCTCGTATGGTTCGGCGTCTTCACCACGCGGGCGTAGCGATGGGCGATGTAGATGTCGGTCCACGCCAGCGCCAGGCTGGAGGTTTCTTCGCGGCGAATCGCGCCGATGTGAAACCAGGAGGAGCCGACCGGGGCTTTCAGCACCGGCTGCAGGTTGCTGTCGCACTCGACGGCGCGCTCGATGAGATTCTCGCGAAAGGTGTTGCGCGGGTAGCGCAGCAGTTCCTTGATCGAGTTGAAGTCCTGGCTGAAGATGCGCGGCTCGGTCGAGGAAATGACCTTCGAGGGCGCGCCCTGGCGCCGCTCGATGAAGCCGCGCTCTTCCAGCGTGCGCAAGGTGTGGCGCAGGGTGTGGCGGGAAACGCCGGCGGCTTGCGAGAGTTCGTTTTCGGAAGGCAGCGTGGCGCCCACCGGCCACTCGCCGGAGCGGATGCGCCCGAGCAACTCCTCCGCCAGGCGCCCGTGCAGGGTGCGTGGTGTTTCGTCGTGGAGGAGATCGGGGGTGGGCATGGGCGCGGCTTGGCAACTGGTGATCGTCACGCACGCCACCACGGAGGTGGGGCGCGCGTCGTCGCGATCACCCAGCCAATCGATCAGGACAAGCCGTACATCTTCTTGCCCGCCACCGGCATCTTCGCCACCAGGATGTCGCCGGACATCGACTCGGTGATGTAGAGCGTCTTCAGGTCCTCGCCGCCGTAGGCGATGTTGGCGAGGTGGTGGTGATCGTGATTCTCGGAGTAGACCAGGTGCGTCGGCAGCATGTTGTTGTCGAAGCGCCAGACGCCCACGCCCAGGTGGCACACGGCCAGGCCGTTTTGCGAATCCATCTCGATGCCGTCAGGGCCGGCAGCGCCGCCGGAGAGCTGGATCGCCACGCCGGTCTTCGACACGGAGCCATCGGCCATCAGCGGCAGGCGCCAGATCTGCTGGCTGCGGGTGGCGGCGACGAACACGTGCTTCTCTTGCGTGTTGAGCGTGATGCCGTTGGGGCTGGGCACGTTGAGCGCCAAGCGGTCGAGCTGGCCGCCCGCGCGCAGGCGGAACACGCGGCCGGTGGGGTCGGCGATGCCGGTCTGGCCTTGATCCGTGAAATAGAGGTCGCCGTTGGAAGCGAAGTGCAGGTCGTTCAGGCCCTTGAAGCCTTCGGAGTACATCGAGCCCAGCACCGTTTCAATTTTCCCGGTCTTCGTGTCCAGGCTCAGCAGGCCCTGCTTGTAGCAGGTGATGAAGGCGCGGCCGTCTTTATGGAACTTCAGGCCGTTGGGCCAGCCGTCGTACTGGGTGATCAGTTCCCAATCCTTGTTCTTGTTGATGCGGAAGATGCGGCCGAAGGGGATGTCGACAAACCACAGGTTGCCGTCGCGGTCGAACGAAGGGCCTTCAAGGAAGCACTCGACTTCCGCGCCCTGGCGGTTGGGGTCGGACCAGCCGCTGCGCTGCTTTTTGCGGAATTTGGCCGGCATCGACATGAAGACTTCGGCCTTGATGAGTTCGGGCTGCTTGAAGGGGTTGAACATGAGGCGGTTTCCGTGGGAAGGATCGTTTGAAAGAAATCGTGGGCCGTGCGGGCTGGCGCCGGCCTGCGCTTGTTCGTACATGTGCGTACGGGCTGGCGCAACATCTTGTACGTACAAGCCGGACGAATGTGGCGCTGTGCTTGCCGCGCGCGGCGGAACGTGATTATGATCCGGCTGTATGCGAAAGTAAATCGGCGAGTGTCGCGCGGGTCCATGGACCGTAACTTGTGCGTACAAGTTGAGGCTATCAATAAATGCGCGCAGCCGCCGGCTGCGCGTTCGAACGGGTGAAATGAGAAGACGCGAGGGCAATGCGGGGGCGCGCGCCGTGGTCAGGCACGGTGGGAAGGTGCGGCGTGTGAAGCGCGGCGCGTTCCGTCAGCGCGCCGGCGATGCTGCATATCGCGGCGCGTGGCGCCGCGTGAGCGTGTTACGCGGTGTATTCGCGCATGCGCCACTCGCGGCTGGCGAAGTCGGAGAGGCGCGCGGCTTCGGGCGTGTAGCCCAGGCCCGGGCGCTGGAACTGTTCGGTGCTGATGGCGCCGTTAACCGGCGCCAGCGCCTCGCCGCACACATCGGCCCGCAGGTAGCGATTCGACATCGAGTAGCCCCAGGCGATGTCGCCGATGGCGAACCCCGCGTGCGCGGTGGCGGCGGCGGCGATGGTGCTCTCGGCCACCTTGCAGGCGAGGTTGAGCTTCATGCCGCGCGAGAGCGCCAGGCGGCCGGCGGCGACCATGGGCGCGACGCCGCCGAGCTTGATCAGCTTCAGGCTCACGCCTTGCGCGGCGCCGGCTTCGTTGTGCTCGGCGATGTCGTCGACCGACTGGATCGATTCGTCGGCGCACAGGGCGATGCCGGTGCGGCTGTGCAGGCGCGCCATGGCGGAAATGCTGCCGGTGTGAAAGGGCTGCTCGAGGAAGTCGAGGCCATGGGCGGCGCCGGCATCGGCGATGGCATCGCCCGCTTCGTAACTGAGGGCCATGTTGGCATCCGCCGAGACGACGTCGCCCTTGAGTTGCGGGACGATGGCGGCGATGCGCTTGACGTCATAAGCGGTGTCGCCGACGCCGACCTTGATCTTCCAGTGGCGGTAGCCCTGCGCGCGCAGGGTGCGGGCTTCTTCGAGCTCGCCTTCGAGGCTGCCGGAGGCGAGCATGTGCAGCATCTCGAGCTTGCACACACCCGTCACCGTATTTTCGTGACCCTGGCCGGTGAGGAACTGGTACAGCGGTACCCCGGCGCGCTGCGCCAGCAGGTCCATCGCCGCGGTTTCGTGCGCCCCCTTGGCGGAGGCGTTGCCGTACAGCACTTTTTCCTGCAGCGCACCGATGGTCTCGCTGCTGTCGATCTGCGCGCCGATCATGCGCTCGGTGAGGTAGCAGGCGCTGGCGTAGAGGCTGCCGATGGTCTCGCCCGTCATCAGGGGCGCGGAGCCGGCCTCGCCCCAGCCGGTGCGGCCGGCTTCATCGGTGAGCGCCACCAGCACGGTCTGCGCGTGGGTCACGGTTTCGCCCGACATCTTGATCGGGCGGCTCATGGGAATTTCCAGCGCATGCACTTGCGCGCGAACAATACGCATACCAGTTCCAGTCATTCAATTTCAAACAGGAGACGATGATGATAGCCCGCTTTTTCCGACCATGCCCTACCGATTTGCCGCGCAGGCGCTCGCTCGCCGCACTCGCCGGCGCCGCCGCGCTCTGCGCCGTCTCGCTGCCCGCGCAGGCGGCCTACCCGGAGCGCCCGGTGCACATCGTGGTGGGCTTCGCCGCGGGCGGCCCGTCTGACGTGCTGGCGCGCGCGCTCGGCCAGAAGCTGCAAACGCAGACCGGCCAGCCCTTCATCGTCGACAACAAGCCGGGCGCCGGCACCAACCTGGCGGCGGACGTCGTCGCCAAGTCGCCGGCGGACGGCTACACGCTGCTGTTGATGATGGTCGGCACGCAGGCGATCAACGAGGCGCTCTACCCCAAGCTTTCGTACAACACGGTGAAGGATTTCGCGCCCATCACCCTCACCGCTTCCTCTTCCCTCACGCTGGTGGCCAACCCCAAGGTGCCGGTGAAGAATTTCCAGGAGCTGGTGGCGTACGCCAAGGCGAATCCGGGCAAGCTCAACTTCGCTTCCTCCGGCACCGGCACGCCGCTGCACCTGGGCGGCGAATTGCTGAATCATCGCGCCGGCATCAAGCTGGTCCACGTGCCTTACAAAGGCGCGGTGCCGGCGCTGAACGACGTGCTCGGCGGCCAGGTGGAACTGGCGATGATCGGCACCCCCGCCGGCCTGCAATTCATCAAGGCGGGCAAGCTCAACGCCATCGGCGTCACCAGCGCCAAGCGCGACCCCAGCGCGCCGAACATTCCGGCGATCGCCGAATTCCTGCCGGGCTTCGAAGTGGAACTGGTGTACTCGATGGTCGCCCCGGCCGCCACGCCGAAGGACGTGATCACCAGGCTCAACGGCGAGATCATCAAGGCGCTGCACGACAAGGAGGTGGGCGACCGCCTGCAAGCCCAGGGGTTTGAAGTGCGCACTTCCACACCGGAGCAGCTCGGCGAATACATCAAGGCGGAGATCGCCAAGTGGGCGCCGATCGTCAAGGCGTCGGGAGCGAAGCCGGAGTAAGGATAGCGGTGGCCCATGCCGCCGGCGAGAGGCGCGGGCGTGGGCGTGGGCGGAGGTGGCGGGCGCGCCACATTGGTGGGACGCGTGCCCGGCGGCGCTCGGCGCGGCGCGTGTCGCGGATATGCGCCGCGGCGCACCGGCCAGTCCCGCGGCGCGCCGCCAGCCGTTCCGCGCCGCCGGCCGGCCTGCGCTCGCCGCTCGCAAAAACGCTATGATGCGTCCCTTCCAAAAACCGGCTTTTCGGCAGGGACGCGAGTGTTCAAGAATGTGATGATTTACCGCCTGGGCGAGCACTTCTCGCTGTCGCAGGCGGAAGTGGAGCAGGGCTTGCAGGCGGCGCAGTTCACCGATTGCCTGCCGAGCCAGGAAAAATCCATGGGCTGGGTGTCGCCGCGCGGCGAGGAACATGGCGCCCTCGTTGAGGCGGTGGCCGGCCAGTGGATCATGCGGTTCAAGGTGGAGTCGCGCATGCTGCCGATGTCGGTGGTGCGGCGCAAGGCCGAGGAGCGCATGGCGAAGATCGAGGAGATCACCGGGCGCAAGCCGGGCAAGAAGCAGGCGCGCGAGATCCGCGAGGACACCTTCATCCAGCTGCTGCCGCAGGCGTTCACCAAGCAGTCGAGTACCAACGTATGGATCGACCCCGAGGCGAAGCTGCTGGTGCTCGACGTCGGCAGCCAGGGCAAGGCCGATGAGCTGCTCACCAGCCTGTTCAAGGCCGTGGCCGGGCTCACCGCCACGCCGCTGGCCACCGCCTCTTCGCCCGCCGCCTCGATGGCGATGTGGCTCTCCGGCAAGCTCTCGCCGGGCGGGTTCGACGTCGACCGCGAGTGCGAACTGAAGTCCACCGACGACATGCAGTCCGTGGTGAAGTACGCGCGCCACCACCTCGACATCGCCGAGATCCGCCAGCACGTCGAAGCCGGCAAGATGCCGACCAGGCTGGCGATGGCCTACGAAGGGCGTGTCTCCTTCACCCTCACCGACACGCTGCAACTGAAAAAGATCAAGTTCCTCGAAGGCGTGTTTTCCTCCGAAGTGCCGGAGGAAGACCGCTTCGACACCGACACCGCGAT
>DASYEQ010000132.1:0-28318 GCA_036498945.1 Burkholderiales bacterium
CCAGCTTTATGCCACCCAGTGGCTCTGGTCTTACAATCACGAACGCCCCAACATGGCCTTGGGCGGCTTCACCCCCAATCAGCGGCTGGCCATGGCTGCTTAGTTCTACTTCCGACGCCCACCATTTTTGGGAGGATTACCCAACAACTCCCAACTGCGTGTTCCAAGCGAGAAATAGGCGTATGCGACATCGATGCGCGACTCCGCCACACACAAGAAAAAGGAAGCCCCGAGGCTCACCCCCAGCAGCGCAAGTCGAGGAAAACCCAAGCGGTAGGCCAGCCACACCAATAGCGGCCAGGCAATGTAAAACTGCTCCTCTATGCCCAGTGACCAAAGATGCAGCAGCACCTTGCTCTCGGCAGCCAGATCGAAGTAGCCGCTCTCCCGGAGCAGGAGATAGTTCGAGAAGAATCCTGCTCCACCCGCGACGTGCTTGCCCGCCTGCGAAACTCATCGAGGTAAAGAGTGAACCAGCCGAAAGCAAGACAGCCGGCCAGCACCAGGAGCAATGCCAGAAAGATCCGTTTGATACGCCGCGCGTAGAAATCGGAAAATCGAAAAGTCCCTTGCTCCAATCCCGCGAAGGTGATGGAGGAAATCAGGTAACCGGTGATGACGAAAAAAACATCCACGCCGATAAAGCCTCCCGGAAGTATTCCGGGAAAAGCGTGAAAAAGAATTACCGCCAATACCGCGATCGCCCGAAGTCGATCAAGATCGGGGCGATAGTGAAGAGCGTGTACGCCTTCATCGCGGACGGCCCGGGCACGCACCCTGGCTATTGATTCAGGCCGCTGTAGAAGGCTGTCTTCAGGAGTGCCAGATCGGAACACCTCAATCGCACCCGATCAAGTGTTGCGAGCCATCAACGTAGACTACGGCCGGGACACCGGCGTGGCCCTGCATATTCCACTTCGATTCCATGTGACTCTGTTTTTCTGATGTCAACCGGACAAGAACAGTTGCTGCTGCAATTCACTCGCAATATCACTAAGTCTTGATCACGGGCAAAAGCACGCCCCCCGACGGCAAAAGCCGTCAGCAAACTCAGGACCGAACGAGGCTAAACGGAAAAACTAGATGTGCGCCCCGATTGAATCGGGTGAACATCGACGGCGCGTGATTTCGCGCGCTAGATGATGGTGAACAGGATTCATCTTCGTAGCCGTGCTATAGGAATTATTGGTCGAACTCGCGGAGAGCTGCGCCGGGCATTTTGATACTCTTGCCTGCGGACTACAGAGACCACTTCTATCAGCAAGCACTGCCAACCCGATGCCGAATCACTCTCAATTTCTCATTATGCTTTTAGCATAATTGGTCGTGCGGAGAGCGTCAATAGCTTGGCTAATAAATTTTCGCCAACTGTTGTGTTTATCTCAAATTTATGTAGCAGTCATCTCTTTGCGTCGCTTCGAACTGCCATCCATGGGCATCGCTACGTAATATCGGCAAGGTATGTCCTGTCACTTTTTGCAGTTATGAGGGCGTTGGCGAAATCCCTTTTAGCACTGCCAATGTAAAAACGGCCGGAGTGAGGTTGGCGTGGATAATTTGGTAACCACATCACATAGAGTACATAGACGACTACTGCAAACACTGAGTTCGCAGCAGTGTGTCCCAACTCATTGCCGTCAATTACGGTTAGGACATAAGCGCCTATAGCGACGCTGCTGAAGGTCACGCTCTATTTCCCGGTCGCGTTGTAGGTCGCTGTCCCGAAATCAGTGCCATTTTTCTCGAAGCTCAATTATGATCAAGCGGCCGTTTCCATAGGTCGCGCTGGCCGATAAGGCGAGCGTCGCCGGCGCGATGAATGGCGCGCCCGTCGGCGGGGTCAGTGTCACTGAAGCTACGAAGAACGGAGGACAGACTGAGCCTGCTCGCTACTTTTGAGGCTAACCTAGCCATCTTGTGCGGGCACACCAGTATTGTAAAAACCAATCTGCAAACTGACTCTATGTTTCACAAGTCTTTCGGCAGTCTCGTACGATATGCGCGGCCCCCCTCCCATACCGTTTCCCTCCCAGTACAGCGACAACACACAGTCGTAACCTCCAAGCTTTAGTTGATCCATATCGCATCGAGGACTAAGTTGATCAAATATCCATCCCAAATGCTCGTTGATATCAAAGCTCGTTACGATACCTTCCGTGCTTAGCAGCCAGTGGTGTTTAATTGGACCTCTCTCAATTCGACCCAGAAGTACTTTTAACCGACTATTCAGCTCTTTTCTCTCGGCTGCGGTATGGTCAATGTACTTTAGCAATTTATCGCCGCATGGAAGAACTAATTCTTCGGGCAGTCTATCGTTTTTCTCAGACCTGATATGCAGCGAGCAATAAATAGTCATTAAAAATCCCCCTCTCCTTCATTAGGTCCCCAGCCGCCTTTAGAGGGGCGTCCGGCTCCTCTAGATCTAGACGTCTTTTTATTTTTTCTCTTTCTTTGCTACCAGGACGCCCGTTTTCTGACGCTTTACAAAAATTGTCGTATTCGTGCTTCATGGCCTGAGCAACGTCGTTGTTAGGAATATCATACGGCTTATCTGGATTGTAGCCAGGTCGGTCGTCGAATGGCCCCCAACCATATTTTTCAACCTCCCACCACTTCCAAAATCCTGGATCGTCAATACCGAAGTGGTTGTCGCCTTTGGCCAAACCTCGTGGATCAATGTATGTTAGCGGATTAGCGCTCGTATAACTGTAGGTGTTAATGCCTCCATTCAAGCCGATCGGATCGCTCCGCGAATACCGTCCTATCGCTGGATCATAGTCCCGAAAATAGTTGTAGTTAGTATTGGTTTCCTGATCTCGAAACTGGCCAGGGAAAGCAAGATTCAACACAAACGCTCCCGCACTCGCCGGCTGCTGATTTGGTTGGGAGTCACCAAACGGCTCCCCTTGTTGCCAACTCCAAACAGTCTGTTGATTCTGATCTTCAACTAGCCTAGGTGTGCCGACTTGATCCGGTGCTACGAAATACATTCCCACATTAGCACCGGTTGAGGCTGCGCCTACTGTAAAGCTGACCGGACTGCTGACTACCGTGTAGCCATTATCGTCGGTCGCGGAAGCCGTGATAGCGTAGGTGCCCTGCGGCACGTTGGTCCAAGTATTTGTGACATAGGCCCCGCCGGTCGATGTACCCGAGACCAGTTCGCCCGTTCCGACCGAAACGCCGTTGCTGAAGAATCGCACGGAATTGGTGACAGCAACGCCACTGCTCACAACCGCTGTCAGCGGAATGCTCGCCGGAGCGGTGTAACTAGCCCCGCTTGGCGGAGGATTGACGGCGATTGTCAACGCACCTGTTGCAGACACGTTGACCGTCACCAGATTGGTGGTGACGGCGCCTCCACTGTTATCGGTCGCTGTGGCGGTTATGGCATGGGTGCCAACCGGGGCACCGGTCCAATTGAGGACGTAACTTCCGCTGGTGGCAGTCCCGGTGTCGAGTGCCCCAGTGCCGATCAGCACCGCATCCGAAAAGAATTGCACTTGCGCGATTGTGCCGTCGGTGTCGCCCGCGCTGGCCGCCAGGTGGATGGGTTCTCCCGGCACAAAGCTACGGTTATCGGCCGGAGATGTGATGCTTACCGAAGGTGGCAGGCTGGGGTAGACAGTAACTGTAAACGGTGAACTCGCGGTAGTATGGCCGGCCTCGTCGCCGCCAATTGCCGTAAGGACGTAGGTGCCCGCGGCGACGTTATTGAATGTCGCATTCCATTTTCCAGTCGTCGCGTTGTAGGTTGCGGCCCCGAAATCAGTGCCATTTTTCTCAAAGCTCAACCATGTCAAGCTGCCGTTTGCGTTGGTAGCGCTGGCCGTCAGGGCGAGCCGAGCCGGCGCGATGAAAGGTGCACCGGACGGCGGGGTGAGCGTCACTGTAGCGACAGGCCAGGAAACGCAGGCTGTGGGTGAGGCTGCGGTCAAGGATTTGCCCGGCGCACAAATAATGCTGAGGCTAAAAGATCCAGGGAAAGTGCCTGTGAATGTGCAGAACGAGCCAGCCATGCCCACTGGGCTCGTAATGGTAGGAACCGTGCATGTCGGGTTGTTATAGGTTGCGCTCGCACAAGTACGCGAGAATGCAATGACGTTGTTGCCAGCATCACTAATCGAACTGCCACTGAGCGAGTGCGTCTGGCCACCCGGACAACTGCCGCCGAAGGTATAGGTCCCACCCCAGGTATCGTACCCCCAACCTGGAACGGTGCTGACGTGTGAAGTGACGATAACTGTTATTTGAGCACTGACCGCAGTGTTTCCATTGCTGTCGGCAGCCGTCGCGGTGATAAAGTAGGTTCCAGGGGAAATGCCGACATTTTTCGTCCACTTTCCGGTAGATGAATTGAACGTGGCGGCCCCCACATTGCTTCCATTCATCACAATCGTTACTGAGTTGGTCGTACCATCGATGTTTGAGGCGGAGACCTCGATCGGCAGGGTCGTCGATCCCGAATAGATTGCTCCGTTTGCCGGGCATCCGGCGCCACCTGCGGCGGCTCTACGCCGATCCGCTGACAGGAAAGCCCGGGTGGGGAACCATTCCCGCGCCCGGCGGCGGCATCATGGGAGTTTACAGTCTGGCCAAGGGCACGCCGATCAAGATCGCCCTGTTTGACCCGGAGCTCGCCGACTTCGAAGGCAAGACCAGTTACGCCGACTGGCAGTTTTCTTATGTCGCACCGGGCCTGATTGGTCCGGACGGAAAGCCACTGGCAAACCCTGCTTCCCCAAATGCCAATTTGTCCGCTACCTCCACGCCCGTAAACGAATCGGGCGTTGGTAGTCAGTTGCCATCGATCAACGCGAACCGCTAAACAGGCCCATCGCGTGTAAACGCGAGGTGTGAGCAGTAAAGCGATCCCGATCTTGACTCCTCTGGGTGTAGCACCATCGTTTGACAGGGAGAATATAAGTTCATAGTATTCATATACTTACAAATTTCACCCGGCCGCTGACCGCGAATCCCTGATTCGCCACCAAGGAATTCAAGGCAAAAAGGGCTGCGCAGATGCGCAGCCCTTTTTGTTTGCCCGCTCGCGGAGCAATCCTCCGGCAATGTACTGGCCTGGTCGCGGCACTCAATGTTGGCTCGTCCCTATTATTCCAGCCTACCCTATTCGTCCCCACAACCGGCGGCTGACCTGAACCCAGCTTCCTAATGTTGCAAATGCGCACACCGAACCGTGTGACGCCGGATATTCCTTGAGGGGCGCAATAACGCAGCATTACACTTGGTTGTGCCCGGCCGCAACATATACGTGCATCAGGGAAGCACATCAAAAACTTCCGCGAGCAACTGATGATGCCGCGGCGCCGTTCGATCAATGAAAAAACCCGAGAACGGCTCTGATAAATAGCATGTTTCGACGTCTTCTAAGCAATGTGCGCGGCCAGCAACCGCCGGCCGAATTGCCGCCGGCTCCACCTCCTGCCCCTGCCCAGAACGAAAGCACTGACGCGGCGGCGGATGCCGCAGTCGAAGTGTGGGTGAAATGGGATCGTTCGCCGGCATTTTCGTTGGAGCAGTTGCGCGCCGATCCGCTACGCTGGAAAGCGGCCGGTTTGCTGGCGGCATGGCAAGACTCGTCCACGGCGCAGGCAATACTCGAGCAATTCCTGCAGCGCCCCCGTCCCGATCCAATCGACATCCTGCTCTACGTGGAACTGTTGCTGCGCCAGGGTAAAAAAGATCAGGTATGCGCCCTGCTCGACCGCGCAGCCGAATTTGCGCCGCCGATGCAAGCCCGGGCTGGTTGCATCATGGGGCAGATCGCGTTTGATCGGGGGGATTTCGCGGCGGCGAGACGCTGGGTGGACATGGCGCTCGCCGATGCGCCGCGATTCGCTGCCGTACGGATACTGAGCGGCACGTTGCTGCAGGCTGAAGGGCGGCTTCACGAAGCGGAGGCGCAATTTCGGTCCATGCTGGCCGATTATCCAGAGGACTCCGCGGCGCGCGGCAGCCTGGCCGCCGTGCTGGAGCATCAGGGCCGTTTTGCCGACGGCATGGCGGAGATGGTCACGGGGGAGATTCTCTCCGGCGGCGGCCACCCCACCATCTCTTCATGGGACGGGCGTCCACTGGGAACCGCGTCGTTGCTGGTGACTTGCACCGCGGGCATCGGCGATATCCTGCAGATGATCCGCTATGCGCTGCCGTTGCGGCGTGCCGAGCCACAGGCGCGCCTGGTGCTATGGTGCCGGCCGGAGGTTGCTTCGGCAGCGCGCCTGATGCGGCTCTTCGATGATGTCGTTGCGACCCAGACAATCGAGGACTCCATCTTCGACTGGGAGATTTCGCTGATGCGGCTGCGGTTGCGTCATCATCTGACGTCTGACGCCAGCCTCGGGGAAAAACCTTACCTGAAATGCGAGCCGGCAACGGTGGAGCCGATGCGTCGGCGATTGAACGACCTGGATGGCGGTGATCGACAGGGCCCGGCCCCGCTGCGTATCGGGTTGCGCTGGTCCGGCGCGCCGCATGCCTACGACGCCCGCCGAAGCATTCCGCACGCGCAACTGGCTCCGCTGTTTACCCTGCCCCATATCACCTGGGTCGCGCTGCTGGAAAGCGGGCACCGGGAGATTCCCGCGCTGCACGATGGTTCGTTGCCGCTGGCGGATGTCTCCGGCCACTTGCACGACCTCGGCGACACGGCCGCGCTGATATGCGCGCTTGACCTGATCATTTCGGTCGATACCTCGACCGCGCATCTGGCCGGCGCGCTGGGTGTGCCATGCTGGATGCTCGCGCGCCCCGACTGCGATCCCCGCTGGGGTCTTGTGGGCGATCAGAGCACGCTGTACGAATCGGTGCGCGTCTTTCGGCATCCGGGGCTCACCCTCGACTGGGACCATGTCGTGCGGGCTTGCGTGGAAGCGCTTGCTGGCTATCGGTAGGCGGTCAGCGGAGTTTTCGAGCTTGGCTCCAATTCCACCCCAATTCCACCCCAATTCCAGGCAACCGTAACGAAGAAGGCCATGTCAAGTATCGCCACAGCGTAGGTTCGACGTTTGGCCTGGCAGCTTCCAGCTCAATTCTCCGCTGAACTTCCGCCGCCGCCCGCGTTGATGTTCCTCTTCCCGGCATTTACTCGTCGCCGTTGAACACCTCCAACGTGTTACCAATCTTTAAACGTGTGCGATATAGCGGGTTAGTTCAGTCCCCTCTTTAGGGGGTCCGTCAAACTTGGGTAGGTTCAGGGTCGCAACTGACAGCCCTTTCGCACCGGAAGTGCCAGCGGCCGAAAAGCTTTAACTCGAAATAAAATACAATCGCGGCCTTGAACCCAGCCGGTCGCACACGCATACGAAACGCGCCGGCTTTCCAAACGCGGGGCTTTTCCCTTGAAATCCGCCTCCTCCGATACCAGCGTCGCCAACGTCAACGGCTTTGTGACGTCCATCGCCGCGCGTATCGTCGACATCGCGAGGAAGGACGAGTACCCCGCCGGCTTTCACCTGACCGAGCAATCCCTGGTCGCGGCCCTGGGCGTGTCGCGCACGCCGATCCGCAAGGCGCTGCTCTTGCTTGAAGAGATAGGCGCGGTGGAATCACAGCCGAACCGCGGCTTTTTCATGGCCAAGCCGGCGGAAAAACTGCAAAAGCTGGCGGCCAAGCTCCCTGCCCCGCAGGCCGAGGCCGAGGAAGACGATTACCTGCGCCTGGCGGATGACCGCCTGCGCGGCGCCATCGCGGAGGAAGTCAGCGAAGTCGAATTGATGGCGCGCTACGAGATGCCGCGCGGGCAGGTGCTGCGCCTGCTCAACCGCATGGCGAAGGAAGGGCTGGTCGAGCGCAAGCCCGGGCGCGGCTGGCAGTTCCTGCCGATCCTGGTCACCCCGGCAGCGCACGACCAGAGCTACCGCTTTCGCATGATCATCGAACCGGCGGGCATCATGGAGCCGGGTTTCAAGCCGGATCCCGCGGCCTTGGCGCGCTGCCGCCGCGAGCAGATGGAAATGCTCGATCGCGGCATCGCGAAGTGGTCGCCGGCGGAACTGTTTCGCATCGGCGCCGGCTTTCACGAGGTGCTCATCGGCTTTTCCGGCAACCGCTTCCTGCTGGAGGCGCTGCGCAACCAGAACCGGCTGCGCCGCATTCTGGAATATCGCGGCAACCTCGATCGCAACAGCCTGATCCGCCAGTGCGAGGAGCACCTCAAGCTGATCGACCTGATCGAGGCCGGCGCGCGCAAGGAAGCCGCGGCCTTCCTGCGCGACCACCTCGACGTGGCGCGCGATGTCAAAACCACCAAGGAACGTGCGCACAAGCGCGTTTCCGGCCTTTACAACCATTTCTGAGCAGCCCCGGAGATTTCATGTCCCCCCGTATTTGCCTGATCCACGCCGTCCAGGTCGCCATGGCCCCGATCGAAAATTCCTTTGCGCGCCTGTGGCCGCAGGCCGAGCGCATGAACCTGCTGGAAGACCGGCTGGCCGCCGACCGCAAGGTGGGTGATCTGACGCCGGACATGTACCGCCGCTTCGACACCCTGGCCGACTACGCGATCAGCGTCGGCGCCGACGGCATTCTCTATACCTGCTCGGCCTTCGGCCCGGCCATCGAGTCGGTGCAGCGGCGCCTGAAAGTGCCAGTGTTCAAGCCCAACGAGGCGATGTTCGCCGAAGCGCTGCGCCTGGGAAAAAGGTTCGGCCTGATCGCCACCTTCGAGCCTTCGCTGCAACCCATGGTCGACGAATTGCGCGAAACGGCGGCGCGGCAGAATGCCGACATCTCGATTACCACCGCTTGCGCCCAGGGCGCCCAGCAGATCCTCCAGGCGGGCGACGCGCAGCGCCATCACGACATGGTGGCGGCGCAGGTGAAGAACCTGGGGGATTGCGACGTGATCCTGCTGGCGCAATTCTCCATGGCCGGCGCGCGCGCGGCGGTGGAAGCGCAAACCAGGCTGCCGGTGCTGACCAGCCCGGATTCGGCGGTGCATGCACTGCGGGCCGCGGTGGAAAAAAAGTAGCGCGGCAGCCGGCGTTTTCAAAGGAAAAGCCCGCTTGCGCGGGCTTTTTTCTTCGGCGACAGGGCAACCTTATAGGTTCTTCGCCACCGCTTCGCCAAAGGCCTTGCAACCGAGCTTGCCGCCGATGTCGGCGGTGCGCGTCGCCGGGTTCGCCAAGGTCTTGTCGACCGCGGCTTCCATGGCGTCGCCGGCCTGGCGTAGCGCGGCGTTCTTGCGATGGTCGCCCATCCACTGGATCAGCATGGCCACGGAAAGAATCATGGAGGTGGGATTGGCCACGTCCTTGCCGGCCAGGCTGGGCGCGGAACCATGCTGCGCCTGGGCGCAGCAATGGGTGTCGCTGGCCATCATCGAACCGGCGAGACCAATGCTGCCGGAGAGTTCGCTGGCAAGGTCGGAGAGAATGTCGCCGAAGAAGTTGGTGGCGACGATCACGTCGAAACGCTCGGGCTCGCGCACCAGATGCGCGGTGGAAGCATCGACCAGCAGGTCGTCGAGCTGCACTTCCGGAAAATCGCGGGCAACCTTGCGCACTTCGCGCAGGAACAGGCCGTCGCTCATGTGGAAGCTGTTGACCTTGTGGATCGCGGTGACCTTCTTGCGGCGCGTCATGGCCCATTCGAAGGCGCGGCGGGCGATGCGCTCGCTGCAATGCGCGGTGATCTTGCGTACCGACAGGGCCATGTCGTCGCTGGGCATCAGTTCCGCCCAGCCGCGGGTCATGTTGCGATCGGGGTAGAAGCCTTCGGTCGCTTCGCGCATGATCACCAGGTCCATCGTGCGCCCTTCGCGCATGTTGGTGGGCAGCGAAGGGCGGGTGCGTGCCGGGCGCACGTTGGCGTAGAGGTCCATGCCGATGCGAAAGCCCGCCGAGACGTTGCGGCCTCCCTTCTCGGGCGCGGGATAGTCGGCGTGGGATTGCGTGCCGAGGATCACGCCATCGTAGGTCTTGGCCCGTTCAAGCACTTCGTCACGCAGCGTGATGCCGTATTTCTCCAGGCTGACGAAACCGACCTCGTCGTAGTCGAAGGCGAGGCCCAGCTTGCGTGACTGGTTCGCCGCCTGTAGCACCGTCATCGCCGCAGCCGTGATTTCAGGTCCGATGCCGTCGCACGGCAAAACCAGGATTCGCATTTCATCTCTCCAAAAATGTGGCCCGGCATCGGGCGATGAGGCAGGCGCTCGGTCGAGGGACGCCGCCAGCCGCGGGATTTTTATCGCCGCGTATTGTATTTTACATTAATCTAATACAATTCGACGAATTCGCGCGCCCGAGCCGCCCGGTCAACTTGCACCCTGCCGCGCGTGCGGACACAGGATGATGTTCAGCCAAAGCCGCCGGCCGCGGCCGGCGGATGGCCGGGCTGCGGAGCCTAGCGCATCACGAACGGATTGGACGGCACGCCCTGGGTGTACGAAATCCAGGTGCTCTTGGTCTCGAGGTAGTGGCGCACCGCCTCGATGCCGCTCTCGCGCCCGATGCCCGAATGCTTCATGCCGCCAAAGGGCATCATGTAGCTGATGGCGCGATAGGTGTTCACCCATACGGTGCCGGCCTTCAGCGCCTTTGACATGCGCACGGCGCGGCCGATGTTTTCGGTCCACACGCCGGCGGCCAGACCGTAGATGGTGTCGTTGGCCAGTTCGATCGCTTGTTCTTCGCCGTCGAAGCCGATGATCGAGAGCACCGGGCCGAACACTTCCTCTCGCGCGATGCGCATCTCCGGCTTGACGTCGGTGAAGATGGTCGGCTCGACGAACTGGCCGCCCGGCAGGTCCTTGGCGGCATGGCCACCCAGCACGCAACGCGCGCCCTCACCCTTGGCGATTTCCATGTAATCGAGAATCTTTTTGTATTGCGCCGGCGTGGTGACGGGGCCGATGTTGGTCTGCGCGTCCATCGGATCGCCCTTCTTCGCCGACTGGCCGAGCTCGATCAGGCGCTTGGTGAAGGCTTCCTTGATGGAGTTTTCGACCAGCAGCCGCGAGCCGGCGATGCAGGTCTGCCCGGTCGCCGCGAAGATGCCGGAGATCACTCCTGCCGCTGCCTTGTCGAGGTCGGCATCGGCGAAGACGATATTGGGCGACTTGCCACCCAGTTCCAGGGTGACGCGTTTCATGGTCTTGGCGGCTTGCGCGTAGATGGCGGCGCCGGTGGTATCGGACCCGGTGAAGGTGATCTTCGCCACGTCCGGATGGCTGACGAGGGCCGAGCCGACCGTGGGCCCGAGGCCGGAGACGACGTTGAAGACGCCGTCCGGGAACCCCGCTTCCTTCGTCAGGGCGGCGAATTCGATGGTGGAGGCGGAGGTAAATTCAGAGGGCTTCACCACCACGGCGCAGCCGGCGGCAATCGCCGGCGCGCACTTCCAGGCGATGAACAAAAGCGGGGAGTTCCAGGCCGTAAGGGCGCCGATGACACCAACCGGTTCGTGTGTGACGTAGGCAAAGTGGTCCGCCTTGTCGATCGGCACCACGCTGCCCTCGATCTTGTCCGCCAGGCCGCCGAAATAGCGCCACCATTCCGGATGGTAGTTGAGCTGGCCGCGCATCTCGGAGAGCAGCTTGCCGTTGTCGCGCACTTCGATTTCGGCCAGGCGCTGGGCATTCGCGGCCACCAGATCAGCCAGGCGCACCATCATCTTGCCGCGCTCGGAGGGCGACATTTTCGCGTAAGGCCCGCTGGTCATCGCCTGTTTGGCTGCCGCCACCGCGCGGTCCACGTCCTTGGCGCTGCCCTTGGGCACGCGCGCCCAGGCTTCTCCGGTATAGGGGTTGATGGTGTCCATCCATTCCCCGTCGGCCGGTTCGACGTACTGGTTGTTGATGAAATGGTTATAGGTCTTCATGGATCAGCTCCTGGCGTGAATCGCCGCCGCGCGGGCGGGCTGCGTTACGGCGCCGTCGCCATGGCGGCCGCCGGTTCCCACAAATCTGCACGGTAGTCTACCGCGCCGCCCGCGACGCTCAAGGGCGCTCTATGCCGATCCCCGGGATAAGGTTTCCGCGCCGCCCAACTTAGTAACCTCTTAAAATACATTTGACAGGTTACTACTGCGCGGGTAATCTTCGCGTTTCCGAAGCTCGGTAACCAACGCAAGCGGAGGACGCATGAGCGGAACCAGGTACCAAAAGATCGCGGTCGACGGCGTCGACATCTTTTATCGCGAGGCCGGCAGGGCCGATGCGCCCGTGCTGCTGTTGCTGCACGGCTTCCCCACTTCGGGGCATATGTTCCGCGACCTGATCCCGCTGTTGGCGGGCGATTTCCGGGTAATCGCACCCGACCTGCCCGGCTTCGGCCACTCCGGCATGCCCTCGCGCGACAGCTTCGAGTATTCGTTCGCACACCTGGCGGCGCTGATGGGGCAGTTCACCGAGGCCATCGGCCTGGCCCGGTTCGCGCTCTACATTTTCGATTACGGTGCACCGGTGGGATTGCGCATGGCAGTGGCGCATCCGGAAAGAATCACCGCGATCATTTCGCAAAACGGCAATGCCTACGCGGAAGGCCTGAGCGAGGGGTGGAATCCGATCCGCGCTTACTGGGCGCAGCCCGACGAGGCGAATCGCAACGCACTGCGCGCGTTCCTGGCACCGGAAACCACCTATTGGCAATACAGCGAGGGCGTGGCGGACAAGGCGCTGATTTCACCCGACGGCTACGGTCTCGACAATTTTTATCTCGCGCGCCCGGGCGCGGATGAAGTGCAGCTGGACCTGTTTCGCGACTATGCAAGCAACGTCGAGATGTACCCCCGGTTCCAGGCGTACTTTCGCGAATACCAACCGCGGTTCCTTGCGGTATGGGGCAAGAACGATCCCTTCTTCCTGCCCGCCGGCGCACAAGCGTACAAGCGTGACCTCGAAAAGGCCCAGGTGAAGCTGTTCGATACCGGGCATTTCGCACTGGAAACGCATTGCGCCGAAATCGCGCACGAGATCCGCGGTTTCCTGCGCCAGCCCTGATTTTCTGCGGTAGCGCCAGCCGCCGGCCGGCTTACGGCTAGCGGAGACGTGCCGGCCCCGATACATTTGCCCAAAGAGGACGCAATCATGAAAAACACCGTAGCCATTGTCACCGGCGGCAGCCAGGGTATCGGCCGCGCCACCGCGATCCGCCTCGCGCGCGATTTTGGCGCCATTGCCATCGCCGCGCGCAACGCCGGCGGCCTGAATGAAACCGCTCAAGCCGTCAAGGCGGCGGGCGCCGAGGTGCTGGTGATTGCCGGCGACCTGAGCCAGCCGGCCGCCGCCAAGCTGGTGGTTGACAAGACGCTGGCGAAGTTCGGCCGCATCGACGCCCTGGCGAACATCGCCGGTGCGGTGCCGCAGATTGACGTACTGGAAATGACCGACGAGCAATGGAATGCCGGCATGGAACTGAAACTGCACGGTGCGCGCCGCCTGACGATCGCGGCCTGGAACGCGCTGAAGGCGAACAATGGCTCGGTGATCTTCACCTCCGGCAACTCGGCGCTGTTCCCCAAGGCCGGCTATGCCGCCGTCGGCACGATCAACGCGGCCATCGTCGCGTTGGCCAAGGCGTTTTCCGACAAGGGCATCAAGGACGGCGTCAACGTCAACAGCGTACTGCCCGGGCCGGTGATGACCGGCCGGCGCCAAAGCTACCTGGAGCATTGGGCGCCGCTGAACAAGGTGACGGTGGAAGAAGCGACGCAGAAGTTTCTCGAAAAAGCCGAAATTGCACGCTATGGCACGGCGGAGGAAATCGCCGAGCTGATGGCGTTCCTGCTGTCGCCGGCGGCGCACTGGATGCAGGGCTCGGCGATCCGCATGGATGGCGGCGAGGTGAAGTCGCTGTAACGAGGTGGGCACCGACATGGTGCCGCACCCGGCATATTGGTTGAATCTTCTTGACCGGCGGGTACCGGTCTTTGACAGGGATGAAAAATGTCTTCCAAAAACATCAGTGTGGTGCTTGCGCATGGCGCGTGGGCCGATGGCTCGAGCTGGGCCAGGGTGATTGCCGGCCTGCAGGCGGTGGGTGTGCGGGCGATTGCGGCCCCCTTGCCGCTGACTTCACTGGCCGATGACGTGCAGGCACTGGAACGGACAATCGAACGGGCTGGCGGCCCGGTGCTCCTGGTCGGCCACGCCTATGCCGGCGCAGTGATCGCCGCCACTTGCAGCGCGCAAGCCAAAGGGCTGGTCTATATCGCGGCGCTGGCGCCAGACGAGGGCGAGACCGTTGCCGATGTGTTCTACCGGACGCAGCCGCATCCCGAAGCGCCGAAACTTGCGCCGGATACCCATGGCCTGATCTATCTTCCGCAGGAGGCAATTACCACGGTGTTCGCCCACAACGCCACGCCCGCCGAGCAAGCGGTGCTGGCCGCGGTGCAGCGGCCGATCTCGCCGGCCTGCATTACCGTGCCGGTGGGCCCGCCGCTGTGGCGCAAGCTGCCGAGCTGGTACCTGATCGCCGAGGACGACCGCATGATCGCGCGCGGGAACCAGGATTTCATGGCCTCGCGCATGAAGGCCGTCATCGCATCGCGCCCGGTGGACCATATCCCCAGCGTCACGGCGCCCGACGAGGTGGTGGCGCTGATCCTGGAGGCGATCGAAGGCGTCGCGGCGTAGGCAAATGCTTCGGCCGCAGCTGCCGTGGCGGTGCGTCGATACCGGCGCGCCGCCGCGGCGGCTACTTTTTTGCGAGAGCGACGCGCTCGCGATGGGCCGCCTGCTTGGCGCGGTTGCCGCAGATTGCCATGCTGCACCAGCGGCGCGCGTGGCTGCGCGTGGTGTCGTAGAACATCAACGTACAGGCCGGCCCTTCGCAATGCTTGACCTGGGTGAAATCAGCCTCGGTGATCAACCCGGCCATCGCGCGCGCCACCGGCTGCAGCAGGGCATTTGCCGCGCGCCAGCGCTGCTGCTGCACCAGCTTCAGGCCGGTGTGTTCATCGGGCTCCCTTTCGCTCTTCGGCTTTGCAGCGACCTGCACGAATTCCTCGGCACGCGCCAATACCCGGTTCAAGGGCTCCAGTTCCCCCACCGCGGCAGGCGACAGCGGGCGGCCGCGATATTTGTCGACGAAGGTGCGAAACCACTCCCGCAAGGCGCGCGCCTCGCCGGTCACCGCATCCAGTTCACCCGGCCCGGCCGCGGCGCGCACTTCCTCCAGCACGGCCGGCGCCACCAGGCCGGACTGCGCCAGCCAGGACAGCAAGCCCTCCCCCGAATGCAGCCATTCGACGGCGGTATCGACCGGCACCGCGATCGAATTCAGGAAGTCCAGGCCGCGGGAATCAGCCAGGAACATTGCAGGGGGTAATTTATCTTTCATGCTCACGCGTGAAGGGCAGATGCCGTCCATCTTGAAAAATACAAGTATATAGTAACCCTTTCGCCAAACACTAACTAGTTACTCATTATCAAAGGCGGATTTACGCTCCATGCCGCCAGCCGGCGCCTATCGGCGGCAATAAGCAAACACCGCTTGCCCTGCCCCGGGGCCGGTGCTCTACTTTTGCGCGCCGCCCCACGCGGCAGCACATCCGCCCGCCAGAGGCGGCTCACACCACAGGAGATAGCTCATGCAGCCCTCACGCCGCCAACTGCTGCGCGCCCTCGGCGCCGGCCTCGCCGCCCCGCTTGCCGCGCACCTCGATTCCACCGACGCCAAAGGACGCGAATTTCCCATCCTGATGGACGGCCATGTGCACGTCACCGGCCGCGCGTATTGGGAGGGCATCGACGTCTGGCAGCCGCAGCAGACCGGTTGGGACTTCGCCCGCGCGCACGCCGCCGGGGTCAATGTGATCATCGAAAACCTCGGTACCTACGGCTACTGGAACTACAACTATTCGCCGAAGGAAACGCTGCGCATGATCGAGAATTTCTACCGCGTGGCGCAGCAGCATCGCGACAAGATGGCACTGGCCCTGACGCCGGCCGACGCGCGGCGCATCGCGGCTTCCGGGCGCGTGGCGGTGTTCCTCTCGGTCGAATCGGGCTGGGACCATGAAGGCGACCTCGACGTGCTGCGCGCCTTTTACCGCCTGGGCCTGCGCAGCCTGCAATTCTCCACCCAGACCGGCTATAACGCGATGGCCGACGTGCTGAACGCGGGCGACGCCAACCACTGGGGCGCCGAGCATGGGTTAAGTAGCCAGGGCCGCGCGGTGGCGGCCGAGATGAACCGCCTGGGCATGCTGATCGACATCACCCACGGCGCGCCGGAGGCGCAGACCTCGCTGATCGAAGTGAGCCGCGCGCCGGTGGTGGCGAGCCATTTGTTTGCCTCCGCGGTGGCCGGCCCCGGCGGTCTTTCGGACGAGCAGATCAAGGCGCTCGCCGCCAAGGGCGGCCTGGTGGGCATCCACGGCGGCTCGGCGGCGATCGGCAAGCGCTACCGCGCCTGGCTCAAGGCCAACCCGGAGCGCGCGAAAGCGACCAGTGCGGCACTGCGCGGCCTCACCGGTTTCAGGGTCAGCGGCACGCACAACGTCGATACCGACAACTACGGCGAATTCATCCGCCGCTTCGACAGCGAAATGCGCGCCGCCTGGCGCAATTCCTTCGCGCCCTGGAGCGACGACCCTGAGGCAAAACCACTGGTGCCCACGGCGGACGAGTATGCGGAAGAGATCGATTACATCATCAAGCTGGTGGGGCCGGACCACGTCGGTATCGGCCTGGACATGGTGGGCGGGCGCAGCGGCGTGCCGGCCGACCCTTCCGGCTACCCGCAACTGATCGCGGCGATCAAGCGCGTCACCACGCCGGCCAACGTGCGCAAGGTGTGCGGCGAAAACTGGCTGCGCGTGCTCGCCGACGTGCAGCGGATGCGCGAGCGCGACGCCGGCTAGAGGGCGCGGCGGCGCTCGCGCCGGACTCGCATGCGAGCCTAGTCGAGCCTGGCGCCGGAGGCCTTGACCTTTTGCGCGCCGAGCACACGGTCTTTTTGCAGGAAGGCGGCGAATTGCGCCGGTGTATCGCTGGCCGGCTCGAAGCCCAGTATCTTCAGGCGCGATTTGAAGTCTTCGCTGTGCACCACCACGGCGGCGTCCTTTGCCACCTTGTCGGCAATGGCGGGCGAAGTGCCGCGCGGGGCGGCGAGCGCGAAATAGAAACTCGCGGCCTCGAAGCTGGCGGAGCCGGCTTCGGCGAAGGTGGGCACCTTGGGTTCGAGCGGCCAGCGGTGCTCGCCTGCCACCGCCAGCGCCTTGAGCTTGCCGGTATCGAGGAAAGGCGCGGCGCCGCCGATGACGGCGAACATGATGTCGATGCGCCCGGTCACCAGGTCTTGCAGCGCCGGCGGCAGGCCCTTGTAGGGCACGTGCTGCATTTCCAATTTGTTGGTGGAGGCCAGCCACGCCATCGCCAGGTGGTTGACGCCGCCCGTCCCGACCGAGCCGTAGTTGATCTCGTTGGGATTCTTGCGGATGTATTCGATCGCGTCCTTCAGGGTATTCGCCGGGAAGTCCTGGCGCGCCACCAGCATCAGGTTGGCGGTGACCAGGCGCGTGACAGGCACGAAATCCTTCACCGGGTCGTAGGGAATCTTCGAGTAGAGGTGCTGGTTCAGGCTGAACACGGCGTCGGAGGCAACCAGCAAGGTATAGCCGTCGCCAGGACTCTTGGCCACGACTTCCGCGGCGATCATCTCGTTGGCGCCGGGACGGTTATCGACGATCACCGGCTGGCCCCAGCTCGCGGAAAGCTTGTCGCCCAGCGCGCGTACCAGCACGTCGGCCGGCCCGCCCGCGGTATACGGCACGAGGATGCGCACCGGCTTGTCGGGATAGGTTTGCGCCTGCGCCTTGGTCGGCAACATCGGCAAAGCAAGCAATGCAAGCAATGCAAACGGGATACGCAGCCAGGCATGGCGGGGGAATCGCATTCGGGTCTCCTCTTGTGGTTACAGTACGTCGCGATAGCGGACGCGGCGGCACAGGCGCATCCTACCCGTCTTGCCGGCGGCGCGCGCTCATACGCGCACCGAGGCCTCAGCCGGTTGCCAGGCGCGCGTCCACGTAGACCCAGGCGCGCAGGCCGGAAGCCAGGGCGAACAGCTCACGCCTGTAGTCCGACACTTCATAAGCGTCGCTACGCGCGAGGTCCTCAAGGCTGACGGCGAACACGGTGCCGGCGACGCGGTCTTTCGGATCGCCGGTGCGCACGACGACTGGATGATGCCGTTCGCCGCTTTCGGCGATCACTTCGGCGTCGCGGATTTCCAGCATCTCGATACGAAAGCCCAGCAATGAATCCCGCTGGCCCGGCACCAGGCGGCCGAAGGTGACGCGCTGCACGTCTTTCAATTGCAGCGTGCCGTAGGAAAACAGGTATTGGTCGGTATTCATTTTCGGTTCCGCGCCGCTGCCTCGCACCCGGCAAGGCATATGCAGCCAATCAGCATGCGGCGTTTTTTCGTTCGTTATATACATTACAATATCACGCATCGGCGCGCTTCGCGCCGTCACGGCCGCAACTATTCCAGCCATCGATGATGGATGCGCAAATATTATTTTGCACGGCGCCCGCCCCGCGGTTAAGGTTCCAATGAGGAGCGCGGGGCGCGCCTGCGGAGAAAAGACCATGCAGAACTACCAGATGTACATCGACGGCCGCTGGCGCGACAGCGGCGACGGCGAGCGTTTTTCCGCCGTCAATCCCTACACCCAGGAGCCCTGGGCGAGCATTCCGCAGGCGACCGCGGCGGATGTGGCCGAGGCGGTGGCGGCGGCGCGCAATTGCTTCGAGACGCGCTGGCGCATGACCAATGGCCTGACGCGCGCCACCCTGATGCAGCGCCTGGCCGACCTGCTGGAGAAAAACGCCGATCACATGTCGCTCCTGGAGAGCACTGACAATGGCAAGGTGATCCGCGAGACGCACGCGCAGATGCTCTATACCGCGCGCATCCTGCGCTTCTTCGCCGGCTACGCGGACAAGCTGTTCGGCAGCGTGATCCCGCTGGACAATCGCGAAGTGTTCGACTACGTAATGCGCGAGCCTTGCGGGGTGATCGGCATCATCACGGCGTGGAATTCGCCGATCGCACTGCTCGCCAACAAGTTGCCGGCGGCAATCGCGGCGGGCAATTGCGTGGTGATCAAGCCTTCCGAGCATGCCTCGGCCACTACGCTGGAATTCTGCAAGCTGGTGGAGGAAGCGGGCTTTCCACCGGGCGTGGTCAACGTGGTCACCGGCGATGCGAAGGTGGGCCGCGCGCTGGTGGAAAACAAGGATCTCGACAAGATCAGCTTCACCGGCAGCCCGCACGGCGGGCGCGAGATCGCAGCGGCGGCCGGGCGCAACCTGACGCCGGTGGTGCTGGAGCTGGGCGGAAAATCGCCCAACATCATTTTCGAGGATTGCGATCTCGACAAGGCGATCGTTGGCGCGCTCGCCGGCATTTTCGCCGCCACCGGGCAGACCTGCATCGCCGGCTCGCGCCTGCTGGTGCAGCGCCCGCTGGTGGAAACCGTGGGGCAGCGCCTGGCGGAGCGGGCAAAAAAGATCGTGCTGGGCAATCCGGTGGACCGCGCCACCGAGATGGGCACAGCGGCCAACGAGCCGCAGTTCAAGCGCATCCTCGAGTACATCGAGGTGGCGAAAAAGGACGGCGCGCGCCTGATCGCCGGCGGCGGCGCGGCGCGCGAGGGCAATCTTGGCAAGGGTCTGTTCGTACAACCGACCATTTTCACCGACGTCGACAACGCCATGCGCATCGCGCAGGAAGAAGTGTTCGGCCCGGTGCTCTCCATCATCCCCTTCGATACCGAAGATGACGCGGTCCGCATCGGCAACGGCACCGCCTATGGGCTGGCTTCCGGCGTCTGGACGCGCGATGTCGGCCGGGTGATGCGCATGACGCGCGAGTTGCGCAGCGGCGTGGTGTGGGTCAACACCTATCGCGCCAACGCGGCGCAGGCACCCTTTGGGGGGGTCAAGGAGTCGGGCTTCGGGCGCGAGCGCGGCGAGGCGGGCATCGCCGAATTCACCATCGCCAAGAACGTGATGATCGACTTCTCCAACGCCGAGCGCGATCCGTTCTCGATGAAGTCCTGATGCAAGCCGGCGGCTACGTTGCCGCCGCGGCATTCAATCGCGCACCACCGCCGGCTCGAGTGCGTGCGGGGCCGCGTGCGCCTGCATCGGCATCGGCAGGCTGAGGACGAAGCAGGTGCCTTCTTTCGCGCTGCTGTAGGCCAGGCGGATGTCGCCGCCATGGCGCTGCGCCAGTTCGCGCGCCAGGTAAAGCCCGAGGCCGGCGCCGGAGACACGCTGCGCGGCGGCGGCGCGATAGAATTTCTCGAAGATACGCGCCTGCTCTTCGAGCGGAATGCCGCCGCCGCGGTCGGCGACGCTGATTTCGGCGTTGCCGTTCTGGATGGCGAGGGTGACGCCGACCTCATGCTGCGGGGACGAATACTTGAGCGCGTTGTCCACCAGGTTGAAGATCGCGGTGCCGATCAGGTTGGCATCGGCGTGCACCATCACCTGCGTCTCCGGCACGCGCAGCGCGACGCGCTCGTTGGCGCCGCGCCCGGAGGCGAAATAGGCGGACAGCAGTTGCCCGAGATCGACCGGGCTTACGCGCGGCAGCATGTAGGGGCTGCTCAGGCGGTCTTCGGTGAGGCAGTTCTCGATCAGCGCGAGCAGCCGCGCCACCGAGCGGCGCATGCGCGCGGCGGAGGCCACCAGATCGGGATGGCGCCCGGTCAGCGTTTCCTCCATGCGCTGCGCCACGGTGTCGATCACCGCCAGCGGGTTGCGGAATTCGTGCGACACCATGGAGACGAATTCCTTTTGCGCGGCGTGCCCAGCCTGCTCGGAGGCCAGTGCCTGCTGCAATTCGCCTTGCAGCAGCTGGCGCGCGATGACTTCGCGTTCCAGCGACTGGTTTGCCTGCAACAGCGCGGCGGTACGTTCGGCGACACGTGCCTCCAGCTCGCGTTCAGCGGCGCGCGCGCTCGATAGCGCGGCGTCCTGCGCGCGCTTGTCGGCCGCCTCGGCCTGCTGCGCGCCGCGCGCCAGCGCTACCGTCAGCAGCACGATGTGGATGGCCGTTGCAAACACCGTCATGCCGGGAGCAAACAAGGCAGCCGGTAGCAGGCCGAGGTGGCGTGCGCAAATCAGCACCAGGTTGAGCTGTACCGGCAGAAAAGCAACGGCGTAAAAACGCATCTCGGGACGACGCGCGGACAGCCACGCGCCCAGCGCCAGCGCGCCGATCTGGCAGATGGCGATGAACACGTGCACCGGAGCCGCTACCGCCTGCCATCCGGTGATCAGCAACAACGGAACAGCCAGCAGGTAGCACAGCGAAACGCCGAGCGCGATGCCGCGCAGCCGCGGATGCTGCACGCGCAGCCCGTAGAGATGCACGAGAAAAGCGGTGCTGCAGGCGTTTGCGAGCAGGATCGAGACCCCCAGGCGCAACTCGGGGTCGCCGGGCTCGAGCAAAGGCCAGAAACGATAGGCGACGCCGGAAGCAAGCAGCAGCGTCCAGCCGGCCAGTGCCACGTTGCCGGCAAAATAAAGATGCGTGCGCACGCGCAGCCACAGCCACAGCGCGAGGTTCAGCACCACCGCGAACAGCGCGACGCCGGTGAAGATGCCGTAGTTCAGAAAGCCGGCGCTGCCCGCCTGCACCTGCGCCTCGATCAGCGTAGGCGCCGCGGAGGCTTGCGCCGGCAACGCGGCCGCGAGGGCGCCGCAAGCAGCGAGGGCGCCGCCCGCCGAGGATGAGAAGACAGGACACATGTGCATCGTAAAGCGCACCGCACGCACGGCGGCGCGCGCCCTAGCCCGCCGCCACGGCGGCTTCGCTGTCGGTCCCGCTGAACACGTAGCCGGTGTTGCGCACCGAGCGCAGCGGCAGGTTGATGCCGACCTCGGCGGCCTTGCGGCGCAGGCGGCTGGCGAGCGAGTCGAGGCGGTGCGGATCGAAATCGAAGGTATTGCCGCCGAGGGCGACGATGAGCTGGTCGCGCTTGACCGCCTGGCCACGATTCTCGAACAGGCAATTGAGAAAGGCGCGCTCGGCGGTGGTCAGCGAAAGCTCGCGACGCTCGGGATCACGCAACACCCAGCCGCCTTCGGCCAGCGCCCAGGTGCCGGCGGGCTTGAGCGGGATCGAATTGTTGGTGAGGCGCCGCGATACGGCGCGCAAGGTGGCGGCGAGTTCGCGCACGTCCACCGGCTTGACCAGATACGCATCGGCGCCGTCGTGCAGGCCCTGCAGGCGGTCTTCGATGGCGCGGCGCGCCGTCAGCATCACCACGCCGATATCGCCCGCGGTGCTCAGGTGGCGCGCCACCGAGAAGCCGTCTTCGCCGGGCAGGCCGACGTCGATCACCGCGATGTCGCAGCGCTTGGCTACCAGCGCGCGATAGAACTCGGCGGCATCGCTGAAGCCTTCTATATCGAAACCCATCGCGCCCAGGCTCAAGACCAGTTCTTCGCGCAAATCCGCTTCATCTTCGACCAGATAAATCCGTGGTCTGCTTGTTGAGTCGGCGAGCATTTCCCCTTCAAGCTCCCTTCAATTGCAAGGCGTCATCTTATCCGAACATCATAAAACCGCGAATACGAAGATGTGATTTTTTGTCGGGTTACGCACCTCGATTGTCGGCCTGGCGCAACAGAAAAAAACGCGCGTCACTGCGTGAATGCGTACGAGTGTCGAAAGCTCGTCGCAATAGTGTCGAGATTCTGTCACTCCCCATGTGCTTCGCAATGAATTGTGAGGATCGGAGAGAAAGACGGCATGTACTTTCGATTCGATGCCGGTAGCATCAATTCGTCTTTTGATTTGCGGATTTTCGCTCTGCGGGACCGGAGCGAAATAGCCAGACCAATATTTCGCTGCCTCCGGGAAGGGATTGCCGGAGGCGCACACAGGCGAAGCAGATCGGAAGTACAGGAGGACCTTGCGGCGTTGCCGGTTTCCTGTCGGCGGCATCGCAGGGCGTGGGAGGAAGCGTTCACCCGTCGCGCAGTGCGCGCCGCGCGGATGCAATCCGCCGGACACGGTCGCATGCGGCAACTCTGTTGCCGCAACGTCCATGCCCGGACCACATGCAGAGAACGGCGCCGATGCGCGCATGCGTGAACTCGCGCGTGCACCGTCGGCGAATACAGCAATGACCGGGCCGCGCTGCTTGCGCGGACGCAGGGGGAATTACCGTGGGTCAATCTTCGAGCTTTCGAGGAGTGGGGGAGACGTTTTTCGCCGCTTTGCAGGCGCTGAAACGAAAACGTAACAATCCGGGCACGCAGGCGCGCGCGACAGTGGCGGCGCCGCAACACCGGTCAGGGGTACGGCGCGTTTTCTACGCGCTTCTCTTAGGCGGTGCCGGGCTTTTGTGCAGCGAAGCGGCACAGGCCACGGTAGCGCTTTCCGCCGACTTCACGCCGAACACGATCTTCCAGGGCGACCGCACGCGCCTGACGATCACGATCCAGAACGATCAGCAGTCGGTGCTGGGCAACGCCACGCTGACCGACGACCTGCCGACGCAGGTGCGTTTCTATCCTTCCACCAGCCCAGGCTTCGTCGCCCCCACCACCACCTGTACCGCCGGCACCCCGACCGCCGCGGCGGGCGCCGGCCCCGGCGGCGTCGATGAACTGCAATTCACCGGCGGGCAGATTCCGGCCGCGCCGCTCAACGGCGTGGTCCAGTGCACGATCTCGGTGGACGTGACTTCCACCGTCAACGTCGGCGCCGGCAACACCTCGACCTACACCAACCAGATCGCTGCCACGCAATACAGCGACAGCATCAATGCGCAGGCGACCTCGCCCTTGAGCAACAGCTTGAACGTCACCGGCCTGGCGCCGCCAACGGTGGGCAAGGTATTCGCCACCAGTCCGCTGCCCCAAGGCAACAACAGCAACGTCACCATCACGCTCACCAACCCGAGCAACTCGGTGCTGCCGCTCACCACCTTCACCGACACCCTGCCGTCGAACCTGACGACGGCCTCGGTGACGGCGACCACCTGCACCGGCAGCGCTCTCACCAATACCGCGTCGAGCGTGACACTGACCGGCGGCAGCATCGCGGCCAACGATTCGTGCACGGTGACCTTCGTCGTCACCGGCGTGCTGCCCGCCAACACCAGTACCCAAGCGGGCATCAACAGCTTTGCCGCCGGCGCCATCGGCAACAGCCGCGGCCTCACCAGCCCGGCCGCTTCCACCAACATCACGGTAAACAGCCCGATCGTGCTGACCAAGGGCTTCTCGCCGACCCCGCTTTCCAGCGGCCTGACCGCCACTTTCACCGCGCACATCCAGAACAACAGCACGGCCTCCCTCACCAGCGTCGGTCTTTCCGACAACACCACCACCGGCTGGCCGATGCAGATCACCAACGTCACCGCGGTTACCAACGCCAACCTGAGCGCGGCCTGCGGCGGCGGCACCCTCGTGCCCGGCACCGGCGGCCAGGGTTTCGTGCTCTCCGGCGCCAGCATCGCCGCCGGCGCCACCTGCGACATCAGCTTCACCGTCACTTCCAGCACCGTCGGCGTGTGGACCAACAGCATCCCCGCCGGCGCTGTGGCGAGCACCCAGAACTTCTTCTCCCCCGCCGCCAGCGGCAGCCTGGACGTGCGCAATACCGCGCTGACCGTCGCCAAGTCGGTCTCGCCCACCGCCGTGACGCCGGGCGACATCGTCACCTTCACCATCGACGTCACTACCTTTTCCACCAGCCCGCAGACCGCCGTGAGCTTCATCGACACCTTGCCCGGCAACATGAATTTCGTCGACAACAGCGCCACCAACGGCATCGCGCCGACCTTCACCGGGGCCGGCTGCGACGCCGCTTCCCTGGTACGCGCGGGGTCCGCCACCGCACCGCAGTTCACCTTCAACCTGCCCGCCGCCGATGCCGACGGCGTGAAGTGCACGGTGAAATTCACCGCGCGCGTGCCGACCAGCGCCACGCCGGGCGTCACCACCTTCATCAACTCGCTGCCTGCCGGTTCGGTGGGCAACGGTGGCGTGGGCAACACCACCGCCGTCTCCGCCGGCACGCTCACCGTGCTGCAGCCCCTCACGGTCTCCAAGACCTTCGACGGCGTCGCCGCGCAGGAACTTTCGCAGGGCACCGCCTCCGTGCTGGAGATCATCCTGACCAACAACAACTACAGCGCGCTGTCCAACGTCGCGTTCACGGATACCCTGCCAACCACTCCGGGGCAGATTCGCATCGCCAACCCGGCCAACGCCACCTCCACCTGCGGCGGCACGCTGACGGCCAATGCCGGCGATACCTCGCTTTCCCTTTCCGGCGGCAGCATCGTCGGCCGCGGCACCGATTCGCCGTTCGCGCCCGGCACCTGCTCGATCCGCGTCAACGTGGTGGGCGGCGCCGTCGGCACCCACACCAACACCATTCCGGTAAGCGCCGTCACCGCGCAAGGCACCATCGGCGGCGCCGCCGGCGTAGCCGTGGCCAACACCAATCAGGCGCAGGCGACACTCAAGTACGACGCCGCCCTCACCGTGCAGAAGTTCTTCCTCGTCGACCCGGTGACTTCCGGCGGCAACAGCCGTGTGCGCATCCAGTTGGGCAATACCGGCAACGGCGTGCTCAACAACGTCTCGGTCAATGACCCGCTCACCGGCAGCGGCCTGACCGTCGCCACCCCGCCCAATGCCAGCACCACCTGCGCCGGGCCCACCGCCATCACCGCGGCGGCCGGCGGCGCCAGCGCGCAACTGACCGGCGCCACCGTACCCGCGGGCGCCACCTGCGACTTCCTGTTCGACGTCGTCACCAACACCGGCACCGACAGCGTCAATACCATTCCTGCCGGCAGCGCCACCGCCGACGGTGGCGTGAGCAACACCAACCCGGCCTCGGCCACGCTGCACAAGTCGGCCTCCGCGCTGGTGCTTTCCAAGGCCTTCAACCCGACCACCATCAGCAGCCCGGGCCAGCCTTCGCTGCTCACCATCACCCTCACCAACAATGGCGGCACCACGCTGACCAACCTCGGCATCGTCGACGCCCTGCCCTCCGGCATGCAGGTGACCGTGGTGCCAGGCGCCAGCACCACCTGCCCCGGTGGCATCGTGGGCGCCGCGGCCGGCGCCACCTCGGTGTCGCTCTCAAGCGGCACGTTGGCCGGCGGCGGCGCTTCCTGCACCATCCAGGTCAACGTCACCTCGCTGGTGGTGGGCACGCTCACCAATACCCTGCCGGCAGGTATCATCACCAACAACCAGGGCGTGAGCAACGCACTGCCCTTCTCCGCCAACCTGTCTTCCCTGGCGGCGCTGGGCATCCAGAAGAGCTTCAGCCCGCCGTCGGTGCCGCCGAACACGCGCGCGCGCCTGATCCTGCAGCTCAACAACACGCTGGCCATTCCGCTCACCGCCATCAGCGGCACGGACAACCTGCCGGCGGGCCTGATCACCGCGGTGCCGCCCAACACCAGCACCACCTGTGCCGGCGCCACCGTCACCACCACTTCTGGCAGCGTCACCTTCTCCGGCGCCACCCTGCCGGCCAATACCGGCAACTGCCAGGTGCAGATCGACGTGATCTCCGCCACCGCCGGCGTCTACGACAACTTCATTCCCGGCGGCAGCCTGGTGGCCAACGGCGGCAACGTCACCAACCCCAACCCCGGCGTACACGCCACCTTGAACGTGCTCAACCCGCCGACGGTGAGCAAGGCCTTCGCCGCCTCGCCGGTGAACCCGGGCCAGGCCAACCGCCTGACGGTGACCATCACCAACCCGAACGCCACGCGGCCGCTGACCAACCTGTCGCTGAAGGACACGCTGCCCACGGGCCTGTTCGTCGCGCCCACGCCCAACGCCTCCACCACCTGTACCGGCGGCACGGTCAGCGCCTTGGCCTCGGCGACCAGCGCGCAGATGGCCGGCGCCACCATCGCCGGCGGCGCCTCCTGCACCTTCCAGTTCGACACCGTCTCGAACATCGCCGGCCTTTACACCAACACTATCCCCGCCGGCAGCATCACCACGGCCGAAGGCGTGACCAACACCGACCCGGCCACCGCCAACGTGCAGATACTGACGCCGCCTTCGGTGGTGAAGACCTTCACGCCGCCCTCGATCGCGCCGAACGCGCCTTCGCAGCTGATCATCACTCTGGGCAACCAGACCACCAGCGCGCAGACCCTGCAGGCGGCCTTCACTGACACCCTGCCGCCTAGCGTGGTGGTAGCCACACCGCCGGCCATCGGCGGCTCCTGTAGCACCGCCAGCATCACCGCGGCGGCCGGCAGCAGCACCATCACCTATGCCAACGGCGCCAGCGTTCCTGCGGGCGGCTGCACCATCCAGGTGAATGTGACCAGCCCCACGCCAGGCACCTATAACAACAACATCGGCGCCGGGGCGCTGAAGACCAACGTCGGTTCCAACCCCGCTCCCGCAGTGGCGCCACTGGTGGTGAGCACGCAAGGCTCGATCTCCGGCACCATCTATCGCGACGACAATAACGACGGCATCCACCAGGCCAGCGAACCAGCCTTTTCGGGGCAGACAGTCAACCTGACCGGCACCGACACGCTGGGCAACCCGGTCAGCCGCAGCACCACGACGGACGCCGGCGGCAACTACGCCTTCGTCGGCCTGGCCGCTGGCACCTACCAGGTGACCGAGCCAAGCCAGCCGGCAGGCACGCTCAATGGCAAGACCACCGTCGGCACCATCGGCGGTGTTGCCACCGGCGCGGCGAGCGCGGTCAGCGCCACGCCTTCGACCATCAGCAACATCGTGCTCACCAGCAGCGGCGCGCCCGCGGTGGTGAGCAGCTCGATCAACAACAACTTCGGCGAGATCGTTCCCTCCGACATTTCCGGCTTCGTCTACCACGACGACGACAACAACGGCGTCAAGAGCGGCAGCGAAACCGGCATCAGCGGCGAGACCATCACTCTCACCGGCACCGACGACATCGGTAACCTGGTCAACCTCACCACCACCACCGCGGCCGATGGCAGTTACAGCTTCACCAACCTGCGCCCGAGCAACAACACCGGCTATACCGTCACCGAAGGCGCGCAGCCGGCTAACACCGACAACGGCAAGATCACCCCCGGAACGGTGACCGACAAGACCCTCAATACCAACGTCGGCACCCCCGGCACCGGCATCACCGCGCCGCCGGCGCCGGCCACCAGCGCCATCGGCACCCTGAAGCTGCCGCCGAACGCCACCTCGCCCAACAACAACTTCGGCGAAATCTCCAACAGCCGCAGCATCTCCGGGCGCATCTACACCGACAACAACGGCGACGGTACGCTCAACAACGCCGATGCCGGCGTTGGCACCGGCGCTACCGGCGCCAAC
>DASYEQ010000133.1:0-33280 GCA_036498945.1 Burkholderiales bacterium
GAGAAATGGCGCCCGCTGTGGGTGGTCGATTTCCCGATGTTCGAATACGACGAGGAAAACAAGCGCTGGAGCGCGATGCACCACCCCTTCACCGCACCGAAGGACGGCCACGAGGAATTCCTCTCGACCGACCCGGGCAAGGCGATCGCCAAGGCCTACGACATGGTGCTCAACGGCTGGGAAATGGGCGGCGGCTCGGTGCGTATCCACCGTGAAGAAGTGCAAAGCAAGGTGTTCGCCGCGCTCGGTATCGACGCGGAAGAAGCGCGCGAGAAGTTCGGCTTCCTGCTCGACGCCCTGCAATACGGCGCGCCCCCGCATGGCGGCATCGCCTTCGGCCTGGATCGTTTGGTGACCATGATGACCGGCGCCGAGTCGATTCGCGACGTCATCGCCTTCCCGAAAACCCAGCGCGCGCAGGACCTGCTGGTGCAGGCGCCTTCCGCGGTGGACGAAAAGCAGTTGCGTGAATTGCACATCCGGCTGCGCAACGTGAAAGCCGGCGAGGCTTGACCGGGCGGCGCGTGCCGCCGCAACACAACAACACTCAATACAGTCAGGACACAGAAAAAAAGCAATATGGCTGTCTATCTGATCGCGGACATACGCATCATCAACCGCCAGCGCTACGACGAGTACCGCGCCGTGATGCGTGGCGCCATCCAGGCCAACGATGGCCGCTATCTGGTGCGCACCTCGCGCGTCACGGTGGTGGAAGGCAACTGGGCGCCGCCGCGCCTGGTGATCACCGAGTTTCCCAGCGCCGGCGCGGCCCAGGCCTTTCGCGATTCGCGTGAATACGGCGAGGCGCGCAAGGTGGTGGCCAACGCGGCGATGGTCGACATGGTGCTGGTCGAAGGCGTGGACCTGCCGCCGCCGCCACTGCCGGACGCCGGCCTGCCGTACTACCTGCTGTCCGACATCCACGTCATCAATCCGGACCGCTTCGAGGATTACCGACGCATCGTCACGCGCGACCTCAAGCGGCAAGGCGGGCGCTTCCTGGTGCGCGGCGGCCGCTTCGAGGTGGTCGAAGGCGCCTGGCAGCCGAAACGCCTGGCGCTGGTCGAATACCCCAGCCGCATCGCCGTCGAGGCCCGCCTGGCCTCCGACGAATACGCCAATGCGCGCGAGCTGCGCACCAATGCCGCGATGGTGGACCGTGTGATGGTCGAGGGCTGGCCGCCGGAAGCGGGGCTGTGAGCGGGGCTGTGCGTGGGGCTGTAACCCGGGCTGTAATACGCCGCTGGGCGCTGCCGGCCTTCGCCGCCCTGTGCGCGGCGTGCAGCAATGGCGCGCCTGACTGGAATACCCTGGTGGGTTCACGTCTGCGCAACCAGATTCCGCAAGCGCAGTTCCAGGTGATCGACGCGCATACGCTGGAGGCTTCGGTGGATGGCCGCGCCACGCGCATCGACACCGCCGAGTTGCAGACGCGCTGCAACCGCGGCGCGAAAGACTGCGATTACGCCTTCGACCAACTGGTGCTGCAATTGCGCGGCGCCACGCCGGTGAAATGAGCGCCTACAAGATTCCCGTCTCGGTGCTGGTGGTGATCCACACGCCTGACTTGCAGGTGCTGCTGCTGGAGCGCGCCAACGCGCCCGGCTTCTGGCAAAGCGTCACCGGCAGCGTCGATGCCGAAGACGAGCCCTTGCGCGACACCGCCGTGCGCGAAGTGGGGGAGGAGACCGCGATCGACGCGCTGGCGCCCGGCCACCTGCTGCGCGACTGGGGTTACACCAACCGCTACGAGATCTACAAGCGCTGGGTCAGCCGCTACGGCCCCGGTGTCACCCACAACACCGAACACGTGTTCGGCCTCACCATTCCGCAACCGGTGGCGCCGGTGCTCACCGAACACCTGGCTTATGCCTGGCTGCCCTGGCGCGAAGCGGCGGAGAAGTGCTTCTCCTGGAGCAATGTGGAGGCGATCCGCAAGCTGCCGGAGATGCTGGGCACTCCTTAAGCCAGCGCGGCTGCCGCGTGCAGACCGGCGATGCGTCCTTGCGTCACTGCGCTGAGCAATCCGTTGCCCGAGAGATAACCCCACACGTGCGCGCCTGAAAGGCCGCGCGCCGCGCCGCCGCCGGCATAGAGATTGGGCAGCGGCGTGCCGTCGGCGCGCAGCACGCGCGCATGCACGTCGATTTCCAGCCCGCCCTGGGTATGGAACAGCGCGCCGGTGACCTTCACCGCATAATAGGGCGCGGTCAGCGCCGGCCTGGTGCTGAAGTCGCGGCCAAACGGGCAGCGCAATTCACCGCCCTGCATCGCCGCGCAGCTGTATAGCGTCTCTTCCACCACGCCCACCGGCAGTTGCAACTGGCTCGCGAGTGAACTGGCGCTATAGGCCTCGCGGATCGCGCCGGCCTTGCACAGTTCGACGTAATCGGGAAAGGTCATGCCCAGCTGATGCAGGCGCTGGTCGTAGACGTTCCACGCAAAGCGCCCCGGCTGCGCGATCACGTGCTGGCTGGCTTCCGAATAGCCCTCGTGCTCGTTCCAGAAGCGCCGTCCCTGCGCGTTCACCTGAATGCCGCCTTCCATCATCAGCGCCCAGGTGACGAGCTGGCCGTGCGGCGTGGCCCAGGAGCCGTGGCCCTGGTAGGCGCCCATGTCGGCCGGCACCGCGCCGAGTTTCTCGCCCCAGCGCACCGCCTCGCCCTGGTTGCCGGCGTGGCCGGCGTATTCGGCGTGTGCGATTTCCGGGATGTATTGCTGTACCATGGCATGGTTGCCGCCATAGCCGTTGCAGGCGAGGATCAACACCCTGCAGCCGATGGATTCGAAACTGCCGTCGGCGCGCGCAATGCGCACGCCGGTGATGCAGCCCGCCTCGTCCGCATACAAACCATCGACCGGCGCTTCGGTGAGAATGTCCACGCCGGCCTTGGCCGCGGCAGCGGTCAGGCGGCCGATCAGCCCCGTGCCGGTCTTCTCCGGCACCGCGTGCATGCGCGCCACTGAATGACCGGGATAGAGGAAACCTTCCAGCACCTGGAACGGAATGCCGTGCGCGTCCGCCAGGTATTCCAGCGCCGGGCCGCAACCCGCTGCCACCGCGCGCACGACCGCGGGGTCGGAGCCGTTGTCGTTCTTGTGCTCGATGTCGGCGGTCAGCAGTTCGGCGCTGTCCTGCACCTTGATGTCGCGCTGCCAGCGCGTGCCGCAGGCGGGAATGAAGCCGGAGGAAAGCGCGGTCGAGCCTTGCGGCACGGCGTCGCGCTCCAGCAGCACGGATTCGACGCCGGCATCTTTCAGGGTGAGCGCAGCGGTGAGACCGCAGGCGCCGGCGCCGATGATGATCACCGGCACTTCGGCACCGAAGGCGGGCGCCTGTACCTGTTCTGCGGCCTGGGCGGTGATCAGGTGCATGCCTCAGCCTTTCGCGGATTGGATGAGTTTCGCCGCGTCCGCGCAGCTCATGACCTCGCCGATGTTGGCGAGGTCACGGATCGAAATGTCGTGCGTCTCCTGCTTGAACGCCGCGCAGCCATCCTCCAGCACGACGACGTGAAAATCGCGCACGTGGGCGTCGCGCGCGGTCGAGGCGACACCGCCGTTGGTGACGATGCCGGTGACCATGATCGTGTCGATGCCGCGCTTCTTCAGTACCCACTCGAGCTGGGTCATGTAAAACGCGGAATAGGCCACCTTGTCCACCGAAAAGTCCGCGGTGCCGAGTTCATCGACCATCGCATGCCCCCAGCCGCCGCGCACGAAATCGCCCTGGCGCAGGAAAGGGCGTAGCTTGAGCAGGTGCGGCGAGATCAGCGGCGTGTTGTTCGGCCCCGGCCACAGGGTGAAATGGCTGGAGACGGCGCAGCCGCCGGCGGCGCGCAATGCCTCCATCACCGGCTTCACCCGCGCCGGCAGCGCCGCTGCCGCGGGCGACACCGCGCCGCCGCGCGCATACGCGCCCTTGGGGTGGATGAAATCGTTCTGCAGGTCGCCAATGAACAGGGCCGTGGTCGTTGGATTCATACGGGTCTCCTTTGCTTCGGCCTCAGGCGGCGCGGATCACCAGGTTGCCGTAGCGATCCACTTCCGCCGCCATGCCGGGTTCCAGCCAGATCGTAGTGTCAGCCTGCTCGAACAGGGCGGGGCCGGTGACGCGTTCGCCCACGGCCAGCGCCATGCGTTCGTAAACCGGCGCCGTGTGTTCACCGCCCTGGTGCCATACCTTGCGTTCACCGATGCGGCATTCCGCGGCTTTCTTGCCATCCTGCGGTGAAAGCAGAGCGAGGTCGAACTTGCGGCGCTTGCCGGTGACGGCGGTGCGCAAGTTGAGCACGCGGATGGCGATGCCGGGCAACAGGCGCCCGAAGGCGGCGTGGTACGCGGTCGCGAAGGCCTGGCGCAGCCCTTCGCGCGTCAGCGCGCCGGCCGCCACCGGCACGGCAATGGTGTGGGTCTGGCCGGCGTAGAGCATGTCGAACTCCACCGCCTCTTCGACGTGTTCGAAGGCGACATCGGCAGTCGCCAGCGCCGCGCGCCCGGCGGTGAAGCGCTGCGTGACGAGCGCCTGCACGGCGGCGAGGTCGAGATCGTCCAGCGCGGTGTTGAGCGTCTGCACGCCGTCATGCCGCATGTCGGCGATCACGCAACCGAGCGCCGAGGTGACGCCGGGGTAGCGCGGCACGAAGCCGATGGTCACGCCCACTTCGCGCATCATCGCGCACACATGCAACGCGCCGCCACCACCGAAGGGCATGTAGGCGAATTTCTTCGGGTCGTGGCCGCGCTCGATCGACACCAGGCGCACCGCGCCCGCCATCTTGGCATTGGCCACGCGCAGAATCGCCTCGGCCGCCGCCATCGCCTCGAGCTTCAGCGGCGCGCCGACATGCTTGAGGATGGAGGCTTTGGCCGCGTCCACGTCCAGGCGCTTGAGCTTGCCGCCGATCGGGCGGTCGGCGTTGATGCGCCCGAGCACCACGTTGGCGTCGGTGACGGTGGGCCCCAGTCCGTCTCCGTTTGCGCCGCTTTTTCGTAACCCGTAGCACACCGGGCCGGGGTCGGACCCTGCCGACTCCGGGCCCACCAGCAACAGTCCGCTCGCATCGACGCTGGCAATCGAGCCGCCACCAGCGCCGATGGTGGTGATCTCGATCATCGGCGTGCGCACCACCATGCCGAAGTCGATCGCCGTCTGCGCCGCCAGTGCCGATTTTCCCTCGGCGATCAGCGAGACGTCGAAGGAAGTGCCGCCCATGTCGCCGGTGATCACATTGGGAAAACCGGCCTCGCGCGCCAGGTGCGCACAGGCAATCACGCCCGCCGCCGGCCCCGAGAGCGCGGTGCGCACCGGCAGGCGCTTGGCCATCTCCACCGACATCACACCACCGTTGGACTGCACGATCAGCAATTGTCCGGTGAAGCCGCCGGCGCGCAGCGACTGGTCCAGCTTGTCGAGATAGCCGCCCACCACCGGCTGCAAGGCGGCATTCAGTGATGCGGTGGAAGCGCGTTCGAACTCGCGGATCTCCGGCAGGATCTCGGCGGAACTGCTCACATGCGCGTTCGGCCACAGCGAACGCACTGCCGCCACCGCCGCCTTTTCGTTGGCGTCGTTAGCGTAGCTGTTGATGAAAAACACGCAGGCAGCTTCACAGCCGGCCTCGATCAGGCGCTGCGCCGCTGCCTCCACTTGCGCCACGTCCACCGGCGTATGCACGCTGCCATCCGCCAGCACGCGTTCATCGACTTCGGTACGCAGATCGCGCGACACTACCGGCGTGAAGGTGCCGTTCAGGCCCCAGGTGTGCGGGCGGTCGCGGCGGCGCATTTCCAGCACGTCACGAAAGCCGGCGGTGGTGATCACGCCGGTTTTGGCGACCTTGCGCTCCAGCAGCGCGTTGGTGCCCACCGTCGTGCCGTGCACCACCGTGGAAATGGTCTTGAAGTCGGCGGCGCGCTGCTTGAGGCCGGCGATGAAACCCGCCGATTGATCGCCACGGGTGGAAGGCACCTTGGCGATGGCGATGCTGTTGTTGGCTTCGTCGAGGAAGAACACGTCGGTAAAAGTGCCGCCGACGTCGACGCCGATGATGTAACGGGAGGTGCTCATGATCTACTTGGTGATGTAGCCGAGGCGGCGGTCATCCGCCTCGATGTTGGCGTCGCGTTCGGCGGCCGGGCCATAGCCGCCACCGCCCGGGGTTTGCAGGCGTACGCGCTCGCCTTGCTTCAATTTGATGCCGACCATCTTGGAGACCGCCGGCGGCTGCTTCCACGTGCCGCCGTTTTCATATTCGAAGACGTTGCACGCTGCCTCGCCGCCGCCGAGCACACCCTTGGGCGCGAACTTGCCGCGCTCGCCGAAGATAAACACATCGGCGCTTTGCTCCAGCAACTCGATTTCGTAGATGGCGCCCAGGCCGCCGCGCCGTTTGCCGGCGCCACCGGAGTCCGGGCGCAGCGCCCATTGGGTGAAGCGCACCGGATAAGCCGCTTCCAGGATTTCCAGCGGCGGAATCGTCGCGGTGGAAATCGGGGCGTTGCCGTGGTTCAGCCCGTCACCGTGAGGGTGGCCGCCGTGGCCGCCGCCGAAAAAGCTGAACATCACCCAGCGCTGCCCGCGGCGCTTCTCGTCGCTCCGATAGCCGGCGAGCGATAGCGCGTTAATGGTGCCGTAGGCCATGCCGTTGACGCGCTCGGGCGCGGCGGAAGCCAACGCGCCGAACATCACGTCGATGATGCGTAGGATGGTCTCCGTATAGCCGCCCACCGGCTTGGGCTTGCCCACGCTGATGAGGGAGCCCTCGGGAATCACGATTTCGATCGGCTCCAGCACGCCGGAATTTGCCGGCACCGCGGGGAAGATGTGCTTCAGCGCCACATAAATGGAGGCGACGGCGGTGGAACGCGCAATATTCACCGGCCCGGCGCAGGCAGGCGAAGTGCGCGAGAAATCCAGGCGCATCTGCTCGCCCTTTTTCTCGATGTCGACCGCAATCGTCAGCGGCTGGTCGACGATGCCGTCGTTGTCGAGGTAATCCTCGAACGAATACTTGCCGTCGGGCAGCGTCGCGATGTTCGCGCGCATCAGCTTCACCGCGCGCTGGCGCAGGTCGCCCAGGGCTTCGAGCACGGTGGCGTCGCCATATTCGTCCAGCAATTCGCCCAGGCGCCTGCTACCCAATTCCAGCGCCGCCACCTGGCCGTTCAGGTCGCCCAGCACGCTATTGGGCAGGCGCGAGTTGGCTTGCAGGATCGCCAGGATGTCCGGCCGGTACTCGCCGCCGTCGTACAGCTTCACCGGCGGAATCAGCATCGCCTCCTGCCAGCATTCGGTCGCCACCGGATTGTAGTTGCCCGGCACGTTGCCGCCGACGTCATGCCAGTGACCCACGCTCGCCAAGTGGCAGAACAGCTTGCCCGCGCGAAAGAAGGGGCGCACCAGCTTGAAGTCGTTCAGGTGCGTGCCGCCCTCGTAAGGGTCGTTGAAAATGAAAACGTCGCCGTCCTTGAAGCCTCGCGGATTGCGGTCGATCACCGCCTTCACCGCGAACGACATGGCGCCGACGAAAATCGGCAGCCCGCTCTTGCCCTGCACCAGGGTCTCGCCGCTGGCGGCGTCGTACAGGCCGTGGGAGGCGTCGTGCGCTTCCGCAATGATGGGGTTGAACGCGGAGCGGTACAGCGTCGCGTCCATTTCGTCGGCGATCTGCTCCAGGCGGCCGTTCAGTACGGCGAGGGTGACGGCATCAATCATTTCCTGCCTTTTCCTAGAATTCCTTCATGAAATGGACCGGCTCTGCCGGCGATTTCATGCTGTTTGCCGATAAAAACGAGGTTGCGCTTTTATCGGCTTAATCCAGGCGCGCACCGCTGGCCTTCACCACGCGCGCCCATTTTTCGATCTCGTGTTGCACGAATTGCGTGAATTCCGCCGGCGAGGAGCCGATCGGCTCGGCGCCCAATTCGCCCAGGCGCTTGCGCACCTCCGGCGTCTTGAGAATCTTTTGTGTTTCAAGCGCGAGCTTGTCGAGCACTGGCTTGGGCGTGCCCTTGGGCGCAAACAGGCCGGACCACGCATCCGCCGAGAAGCCGGGATAGCCGCTTTCGGCAATCGTCGGCAGGTCCGGTGCGGCGGGCGAGCGCTTGGCGCTGGTCAGCGCCAGCGCGCGCAGCTTGCCGGCCTGCACATGCGGTAGCGCCGAGGGCAGGCCGTCGATCATCGCCTGCACCTGTCCCGCGAGCAGGTCGGAGACCGCAGGGGCGCTGCCCTTGTAGGGAATGTGCGTGAGGTTGATACCGGCGGCGGTCTTGAACATTTCCATCGTCAGATGCGCGGCGGTGCCGTTACCCAGCGAGGCGTAGTTGATCTTGCCCGGTTCCTTTTTCGCCAGTGCGACGAATTCCTGCAAGGTCCTGGCCGGCACGGAGGGGTGCACCACCACCACGTTGGGCACCACCGCAACCTGCGAGATGGCCTCGAAGTCCTTCACCGGGTCGTAAGGCATGTGCGCGTAAAGCGAGATGTTGATGGCGTGCGAGCCGGTCACGCCCATGATCAGCGTGTAGCCGTCCGGGGGCGACTTGGCCACCACGTCCGAGCCGATGTTGCCGCCGGCGCCGGGCCGGTTGTCCACCGTTACCGCCTGCTTCCAGTCGGCCGACATGTGCTCGGCGATCAGGCGCGAGGCGATGTCGGTGGCGCCGCCAGGCGGGAAGGGCACGACGAGGCGGATCGGGCGCGAAGGAAAATCCGCCGCGCCTTGCGCATGCGCCGCCGGCAGGGTGGCAACGGCACAGGAAAAGGCGAGGGTGCGCAGCAGGGTTTTCATCGTCACCTCAGAACAGCAAATCCCACAACTGGCGCACCGGCGTATCCGGCGTGCAGGCCACCATGGCGGCGGCGAAGTGATAGGCCTTCTCCGCCTCCACGCTGGGCGCGGCGTAGCGCAGGAATTTCGCCGCCACCTCTTCCTGGGTCATCGGATCGGCAGCGTCGCCCTTGATGGTGGCAACCGAAACTTCGTCTTCCCTGTAGCCCGATTCCACCGTGAGCGTCGCCCCGCGTTTTCCCGCTGCGCCCATCGCTTCGTCCGCCTCGATGCGCACCAGCTTTTCCAGGCGCCGCAATTCCGGTTCGTTGAAACGCTCCTTGCGATACTGCGCCGGATCAACAGTGCCGAAGCGCAATGCAGCGGCAACGCCATAGGAGAGCGAGAACTGCGCCTGGATCGGCGTTTGCGGATCACGGTTGCCGCAATAGGTGATGGCTTCGGGATAGATCTTCAGCGTGATGCGGCTGATCTTCTCCACGCCCTCGTCCAGCTGGTCGCGCAACTGCCGCGCGGCTTCGATGCCGTAGTGCACGTGGCGTACCGCCGCGTAGGGTTTGAGATAGCCTTCGAGGAACAGGCGGCGGCCCGAAGGCACCAGCGGCTCGGGCGTGGCAGCGGAATAGTTGTCGGCATAAAAGCCCAGCGCGTCGGCCGGGGCGGTGATGCCGGCTTGCGCGGAGAGCGCCGCCGTGCTGCCCAGCCAGGCGGCGTGGCCCAGATAGGTATTGCGCGCCACGCTGCCGGCGGTCACAGGCAGGTATAGGCTGGTGGGCAACTGGCAGGCGGCGATGTTCACCGCGCTCATCGCGTCTTCGGCATCCAGCCCCAGCAGATGCGCGACAGCGGCGGCCACGCCCAGCGCCGGCCAGTTTGCGTCCACGTGCATGCCGGGGCGGATGCGCAGCCAGGCGCCGGCGCGCGCGCCGATCTCATAACCGGCCACCAGCGCATCCATGAACGGCCCGAGACGCGTGTCGCGCGTCAAGGCCAGCGGCAGCAGCGCGGCAATGATGGGCACGCCGGGGCGGCCATGCGCCAGCGCGTGGCCTTCACAGGCTTCGTCCCAGGTAGCGGCCATGGCACCGACCGCGCATACGGCGGAAAGCGACAGCCGGCGCCCTTGCGGAAAACTGAAGGGGCCGGATTCCAGGTTGCTGAATTGTTCTTCCAGCGCGATCACCTCCGGCGCCACGCGCCCGGCCAGCATGCAGCCGACGGTGTCCAGCACCAGCAGGCGGCCGAACGTGTCGACCTCCGCCGGCAGCGGATGCCCGGCGAAACTCCAGTCAAGCACGTCGCGCGTGCGCAACTGGTGGTCGGTCCACGCGCTCCAGGGTTTATCCGTCATAGCGCTTGCCCAGGGCCAGCAGTTCGGGCGTGCCGATCACCGCGTTCAACTGGTCGAAGTCGAGCATCTTGTCGCGGTAGGGCGCGGTGGTGCCGTGCTGCTTCAGGCTGGCGAAATAGGCTTGCAGGGTGTGCACGACCGCGCGCGTGGTGCCGCCGGGGAAGATCGCGATGCGGTAGCCGAGGGCTTCGAGGTCGGCGGCGCTCTTGATCGGCGTCTGCCCGCCTTCGACCATGTTGGCCAGCAGCGGCGCCCGGCCCTTGAAGCGCGCATTGACTTCGCGCATCTGCTCTTCGCTTTTAACCGCCTCGACGAACAGCACGTCGGCGCCGGCTTCGAGATATTGCTCGGCGCGCTCCAGCGCCGGCGCGAAGCCTTCGACTGCGACCGCATCGGTGCGGGCGATGATCAGCGTGTCGTCGCTGGCGCGCGCATCCAGCGCCGCCTTGATCTTGCCCACCATTTCGCTCGCGCCCACCACGCCCTTGCCCTGCAGGTGACCGCAGCGCTTGGGAAAGGTCTGGTCTTCGATCTGGATCAGGTTGGCGCCGGCGCGCTCGAAGCGCGCGATGGTGCGCTGCATGTTGAGCGCGTTGCCGAAGCCGGTATCGGCATCGACGATGATCGGAATCGAAATGCGCTCGCGGATGGTTGCCACGGTCTCGCACACTTCGCTCATGGTGGTAAGCCCCACGTCCGAGCGCCCCAGGCGCGTATAGGCGATGGAGGCGCCGGAGAGGTAGACGGCCTCGAAGCCGCTTTGCTCGACGATCAGCGCGGTGAGCGCATCGTAGACGCCGGGGGCCAGCAGCAGGCGCGACTCGTTCAGGCGGGCTTTCAGGTTCATGCGCGTTTTCCTTCGCCGTTGCGTTGCGCCTGCAGCTTCTTCTCCAGGTGCGGCAAGAGGCCGCCGTCGCGCAGCATGTCGAGCAAAAAGCCGGGAATCGGCTCGCAACGGTATTGCTGCCCGCCTGCCATCACGATGCCGCTTTCGGCATCGACCGTGACGGCAATGTTGTCGGCAATCGTCGGTGCCGCCTCGCATACCAGCACCGGCAGTCCCAGGTTGAGCGCATTGCGGTAGAACAGACCCGCGAAGGAGGGCGCCAGCACCGCCGCCACGCCCAGGACCTTCAAGGCCTGCGGCGCCTGCTCGCGCGAAGAGCCGGCGCCGAAGTTGCGGCCGGCGACGATCACGTCGCCCGGCTTCACGGTTCTGGCGAAATCGGGCAGCACGCCTTCCAGGCAATGCGTGGCGATTTCCTCGATGGCGAATTTCATGTAGCGCCCCGGCGCCAGCACGTCGGTATCGACGTTCTCGCCGAGTTTCCAGGTGCGTCCGATCTGGCTCATTTGTCTCACTCTCCCAGGAGGTCGCGCGGGTCGGCGATGCGGCCTTGCACGGCGGCCGCCGCCACCGAGTACGGTGAGGCCAGGAACACGCGCGAACTGTCGGCGCCCATGCGACCCTTGAAGTTGCGCGCGGTGGAGGAAATCACGTTGGTGTTCTCGCCGAAGCGGAATTCGCCATAACCGGCGCAGGCGCCGCAGGCATTCGGCAGCAGCTTGGCGCCGGCATCGATCAGAGCCTGCAAGGTGCCGTCGGCCTGCGCCTGGTCCTGGTCCAGCTTGCTTGCCGGACCGACCAGGAGCTCGGTGCCGGCTGCGACCTTCTTGCCTTTCAGCACCCGCGCGGCGGCGCGCAGGTCGGTGAGCTTGGCACCGGTGCAGGCGCCGATGTAGGCGATGTCGATGCGCTCGTTGTATTCGTTCACGTCCGCCGCATTGGCCGGCGAATGCGGCGCGGCAATCTGCGGCGCGAGCGCGGCGGCATCGAAGTCATAAGTCGCAAGCGTAGGCGCGCCGGTGTCGCCCTGCCAGGCGGCGATGTTGATGTCTTGCGCCGGCACGCCGGCCTCGCGCAGGTAGGCGGCGGTGATCTCGTCCGGCGCCACCAGGCCGGTCTGCGCGCCGGTTTCCGCCGTCATGTTGGTCAACGTCATGCGCTCCTGCATATCGAGCGCGCGGATCGCCTCGCCGGCGAATTCGGTCACCTGGTACTGCCCGCCGTCCATGCCGAACTTGCCGCAGAGGAACAGCATGATGTCCTTGGCGGTGACGCCGGCGCCCAGTTGGTTGTTCCAGCGCATCATGATGGTCTGCGGCACGCGCAGCCAGATTTCGCCTGTCACCACCACACCCAGCATTTCGGTGGCGCCGACGCCGAACATGTAGGCGCCGAAGGCGCCGCCGGTGGGCGAGTGCGAATCGCCGCCTACCGCGAACATGCCGGGTTTCAGGTGCCCCTTCTGCGGCAGCACCACGTGGCAGATGCCGATGCCGTCGTAGAAATTCCGGATGCCGTGTTCCGCCACCCAGTCGCGCGCGATGCGGATGATCTTGCGGCTGTCATCGTCGTTTGCCGGCACGTAGTGGTCGGTGATCAGCACGATCTTGTCCGTGTCCCACGGCTTGGCGCCGAGGCGCTCCAGCATCGGCTTCAAGCGCCGCGGGCCGCTGGAATCGTGGAACATCGCCAGGTCCACCTTGCAGGTGACAACTTCCCCCGGCGTCACGGCATCACGCCCGGCGGCGCGGGCGACGATTTTTTGCGCCAGGGTTTGCGGAGATTGGGCACTCATGTTTTACATCCCGAGGTAAGCGCGTTTCAGGTCCGGGTTGGCGAGCAGATCGGCCGGCAACCCGGAGAAGCGGATCGCGCCCTGTTCCATCACATAGGCGCGATGCGCGATTTCGAGGGTCTGGCCGACGTTCTGCTCCACCAGCAGGATCGTCAACCCTTGGGCGTTCAGTTGCCCGATCATCGCGAACATTTCCTCGACCAGCTTGGGTGACAAGCCCAGCGAGGGCTCGTCCAATATAAGCAATTTCGGCTCGGCCATCAGGCCGCGCCCGATCGCCAGCATCTGCTGCTCGCCGCCGGAAAGCGTGCCCGCCTTTTGTGACAGGCGCTCGCGCAGGCGCGGGAACAGCGTATAGACACGTTCGAGATTGGCGGCACGGCTGCCCTTGCCGCGGCGATACGCGCCTAGTTCAAGGTTTTCCAGGATCGAGAGGTTCGGGAACACCCGCCGCCCTTCCGGCACCTGGATCAGCCCGGCATCGACCACTGCCTTCGAAGAAGCACGCGTAATCGCCCGGCCATCGAAGCGGACCTCGCCGCCGCTCGCGCGCACCAGCCCCGAGAGCGTGTTGTTGAAGGTCGATTTGCCGGCGCCGTTCGAGCCGAGCAGAGCGACGATTTCGCCCGCGCCGATCCGCAGATCCAGGCTATGCAGGATGCGCACCGCGCCATAGCCGGCGGTGAGTCCCTTGACGTCGAGCAGGGTTGGCGTGGCCGATTCAGCCATGGGCCGCCTCCTGCGCGCGCAGGCGCGCCGCAGTGCCGTGGCCCAGATAGGCCTCGATCACCCGCGCGTCATTCGTCACTTCGGTCGGCAGGCCCTCGGCGATCAGTTCGCCCTGCGCCAGCACCCACACGTACTCCGCCAGGTTCATCACCGCCTGCATCACGTGCTCGATCATGAACACCGTGACCCCGCTGTCGCGGATGGCGCGCAGCACCGGGATCATCTCGCCTACTTCCTGCGGGTTCAGGCCCGCCAGCACTTCGTCGAGCAGGATCAGCTTCGGCTGCGTCGCCAGCGCCCGCGCCAGTTCCAGGCGCTTGCGCCCGGCCACCGTCAGGCTTTGCGCCGGCTTGTCGAGCTGCGAAGCCAGGCCGACGCGTTGCGCTACCGCTTCGGCCGCGGCCAGCGCCGCGCGGCGCTGCGGCAGGTGCAGGTGCGCCCCCACGGCGATGTTCTCGCGCACCGTCTGCTGCGCGAAGGGTTGCACGATCTGGAAGGTGCGCGTCATGCCGAGGCGGCACACTGTATGCGGCTTCATGCCGGCGAGTGCTCTGCCTTCGAACGTCACGCTGCCCGCGTCCGGCTTGAGAAAGCCCGACACCAGGCCGAAGAGGGTCGACTTGCCGGCGCCGTTGGGCCCGATCAGCGCCGTGATCTGGCCCGCCGGCACGGTGAGGCTTACGCCCGCGACAGCCCTGAGGCCGCCGAAGCTGATCGCGAGGTCGCGTGCTTCCAGCATCAGCGCTTCCCCTCGAAGAGTCCGGCGATGCCACGCGGCATGAACATGATGATCAGCACCAGCAGCGAGCCGTAGATGATCAGGCTCACGCCCGGTGCGTCCGACAGGCTGTTGCGCGTGATCTCGCCCAAGCCATGCAGCACCACCGCGCCCAGCAGGGGCCCGAAGATGGTGCCCATGCCGCCGACAATCGCCGAGAGCAGCGCCTGCACCGAAATGTCGGCGCCGTAGGCCAGGTGCGGGTCGATATAATGGAATTTCTGCACGTAGAAGGCGCCTCCGGAAGCCATCAGCGCGCCGGAAATCGTGATCGCGACCAGCTTGACGCGGAATGCGTTGACGCCGAGGGCCGCCGCCGAGTCTTCGTTGTCGCGCACCGCCGCCAGCCAGGCGCCGTAGCGCGAATGCTTGAGCCACCACGCGACCAGCAGGCTGATCATCGCCAGCGACAGCGCCAGGTAGAGATAGCCGGCTTCGCTGGTGAATTGCAATTTGGCCGTGCCTTCCTGCAAGGGCAGCTGCAGGCCGACACCGGCGCCAGTGAAATCAAACGTGTTGGCGAGAATGCGAAACACTTCCGCGAAAGCAAGTGTCACCAGCGCGAAATACGAGCCGCGCAAGCCGTAGCGGAACGAAAGTGCGCCCAGCAGCGTGCCGGTCAGCCCGCCCAGCACGATGGCGCAAGGCAATGCCACCCAGGCATTGAGGCCGAAGCGCAATTGCAGCACCGCCATCGCATACGCCCCGGTACCGAAGAACACCGCGTGGCCGAAGGAAAACTGGCCGCCGAAGCCGCCGAGGATGTTCCACGCCTGCCCCAGCAGCGTGGCATACAGCACCATGGTGATGAAGCCCAGCACCACGCCGGAACTGATGAACAGCGGCAGCAATGCCGTTGCGAGGGTGAGAATGCCGATGGCCGCGAGCGAACGCATGTCTTTACGCTTTCGCTCCAAACAGGCCCTGCGGCCGGAACAGCAGCACGATGATGAAAATGGCGAAGATGCCGATCTGCCCCAGCGACTCGCCGAGGATCAGGCCGCCGAGAGATTCGACGATGCCGATCAAAAAGCCCCCGATCAGGGCGCCGGTGAAACTCCCCATGCCGCCCAGCACCACGATGGTGAAGGCGATCAGCACAAAGCCGTTGCCCACCTGCGGGTTGACGTAATACGCCGGCAGCAGGAAGCACGCGGCCGCGCCCAGGCAGGCCAGCCCGATACCGAAACTCATGGCGAATACGTGATCGACGTCGATGCCCACCAGGCGCGCGCCCTGGCGCTCCTTCGCGCAGGCACGGATCGCGCGCCCCAGCGAGGTCTTGCCGATGACGAGAAGCAACACGATGGTGGCGGCGAGCGCGCCGCCGAATGCCACCACCTTGGGCACCGAGATCATGGCGCCCAGGATATTCACCGTCGAAAGCGTATACGACGTGTCGATATTGAGCGTGTCCGACTTGAAAAAGTACAGCGCCGCGTTTTCCAGGATGATGGCCAGGCCCAGCGTGATCAGGAGGATGTTCTCGTCCTTGCCGTGGCTGGCGCGCCCGATCACGCCACGGTACAGCGCGTAGCCGATGACGAACATCGCCGGCACCATGACGAGAATCGAGACATAGGGATCCAGCCCCAGCGTCTCATGCAGGAAGTACACGCCATACAGCGCCATCATCAGCATCGCGCCGTGGGCGAAATTGATGATGTGCAGCACGCCGTAGATCAGCGTAAGCCCGAGCGCGATCAGCGCATACACCGCTCCCGTCGTCAGGCCGTTCAAGACGGAAGCAAAAATAATGGCGGGGTCCAGCATGGCGGCCTGGGTGGTGCAGTAAGGTTGTTTCGTCGCTTTTGCCGAGAAAAATCAACCGGCTTTGCCGATGATTTTTCGCCAGTCAACTAGGCAAACGTAGGGCTGTACTTTTGCCTACCCCTTCCAGGGGAACACCGGTTCCGCTTCCGCGTAGGAATTCGGCAGCACCACCTTGATGTCGCCTTTGAGCACCTGCAAGGTCAGCGGCGCCGCGCCGGTGTTTTGCCCGTTGACGAACTTGGTCGGCCCATAGGGCATGAAATGCTTGTCCCAGCTCGAATTGGTCAGCGCGTTGTTGATGTCTTCGCGCCTGGTGCTCTTGGCGCGCTCGATCGCATCGGCCAGCAGGTAGACGCACTGGTAATTCAGGAACACCTCGTAGGTGTAGAACTGCCCCTTCATCGCCTCCACCTTCCTGCGCAGGGCCAGGGCGCGCTTGTCCTTCGGGTTGTACCAGTGGTTGACGTCGATCACGCCGGCGGCGGCATCGCCGAATTCCTTGACGAACTTGAACGAGGAGGCCGCGCCGCCCAGCACCGAAAACACTGCTTTCGGCTTGACGTTCTGCTGGCGCATGGTGCGCAGGAGCAGCACGTATTCGTTGTAATAGTTCGCCGGGATCACGATGTCCGGGTTCACCGCCTTCATGCGCAGCACGATGTTGTTGAAATCGCGCGTCGGGTTGGCGTGCTTGACCACTTCCTTTACTTCATAGCCCATGCCCGGCAGCGCCTGCGACAGCAGGTTGGCGGTACCTGTACCGAACAGCGACTCTTCATGAATGATCATCACCGTCTTCGCCGGCTTGCCGGCCAGGGTGTTCATGATGTGCAGGTTGTTGATCGCCGCCTGGGTGATGATCTTGTAGCCGGGGCCGAAGCGGAAGGTGTTCTTCAGCCCGCGCTCGACGATCTGGTCGGCCACGCCGACGTCCACCACGTGCGGGATGTTGTATTTCGCCGCCGCCTGCGTGGTCGCGAGGCAGATCGCGGAGGCGTAGGAGCCGACGATGGCGGAGGCCCCCTGTTCGTTCATCTTCTCCACTTCGGCAACGCCGATCTCGGGCTTGGACTGCGCATCGCCCAGCAGCGCCTGGATCTTCATCCCGCCCATGCTCTTGATGCCGCCGGCGGCGTTGATCTCGTCGATCGCCATCTGCGCGCCCAGGCGCGACAGGTTGCCCGAGTAGGCGAGCGCCCCGGTGACGGGGTGCAGCACGCCGACCTTCAGCGCGGGCGCGCCCTGCGCGCGGGCGCCCAGCGGCAGGGCGGCAGTGGCGGCCAGCGCCGCGGTGTTCATCAGGAATTGCCGGCGTTGCTTCATGATCATCTCCCCAGGTTGATAGTTTGCTTGAGCCAACAAGATTTTCAGGATTCGCTGACCCAGATGCGCGCGCTGTCGCCGCGCTGGTTGGGCTTGCGCGCCTCGCGCGTCAGCGTCATGCGATATTCGTAACGATCCGGGCGGTACAGGCCGCGCAGCAATTGCACCGCGCGCCCCTTGGTGTCGAACACCACGCGGTTCACCGCCATCAGCGGCGCGCCGAAGCCCACTTCCAGGAGCGGCGCGGTCGTCGCATCGGCCAGGCACGCGCTCATCGACTGCTCGGCGCGCGCCACCGCCACGCCGGCCTCTTCCAGCAGCGTGAGCATCGGCTTCTGCCCGAGCGTCCGCATGGAAAAGCCGCGCGCCATTTCTTCCGGTACGAAGGTGGTGGTAAGCGAAATCGGCCCCGCCTCGACGCTGCGGATGCGCACCGTCTTCAGCACCTGGCTGCCGGCGGCAAGCCCCATCTGCGGCACCACTTCATCGGGCGCGGCCATGCGCTCCATCGACACCACGCGCACCGTGGTCTTGAGCGTCATCGATACCAGGTTGTCGAGCAGGCCGCCGCTCTCGCGCCCGGCGCCGCCAGGGCGCGGCCTGGCGAACGAGCCGCGCCCGCGCGAGCGCTCGATCAGGCCTTCGCGCACCAGTTCGTCCAGCGCGCGGCGCATGGTGACGCGCGACACCTGGAATTTTTCCGCCAGTTCGAGTTCGCCAGGCAGTGCCTTGTCCGGCGTAAAGCGTCCCTCCATCAGCTGCGTGCGCAGGATGGTGTAGACCTGGTGATACAGCGGCGCTTGCGGGCGGCTGGCCAGGGCGAAGGCAGGCAGGCGGTCGTTCAAGACGCGATGCGGTTCAAGGATGAACGCGCATCGTATTTAATGTCCTATTGTCTTGTCAAGAATACATTTATGCAGCCCAGGCAAAAACAAGGGGCGCCACGCGCCCCCGGCCACCGGTCCCCAGCTCTCTATTTGCGCCGATGCGCCGCCACCCACTGTTCGAAGGCACCCATGAACTTGGCGAAGAATTCGCGCGTCTCGCCGCTTTTCGGCCGGTCTTCGCCATCGAGCAGGTTGCCGGCATCGCCGATATAGGCCTCCGGCTGCTGCATCACCGGCATGTTGAGAAAGACGAAGGTATTGCGCAAGGCAACATTGGCGCCGAAGGCCCCCATCTTGTATGGCGTGACGCTGACCACGCCCGTGGGCAGCCCGTCGAACACACTCTTGCCGGCGGGTCGCGAGCCGACGTCGATGGCGTTTTTCAGGCCGCCCGGCAGGGAACGGTTGTATTCCGGCGTGAAGAACAGGATGGCGTCGCAGGCCCGCACTTCGTCGCGAAAGCGGGTCCAGGCAGCCGGCGGCGCTGCGTCCAGGTCTTCATTGTAAAGCGGCAGGTCGCCGATTTCGACGGCGCGGCATTCAAGCGCTGGCGGCGCCAGCGCCATCATGGCGCGCGCCACCTTGCGGCTGAACGAACCTTTGCGCAGGCTGCCGACGATGACGGCGACTTTGGCGGTGGTCATGGATTCTCCTGGTAGCGTTTAGCCGTCGGCGCCCATGCTGGGGCCGGATTCGATCAGGTGCAGCGGCCGGTTGGGATCGAAATCGACCCAGTTGCCGCCCGCGATCTCGCCTTCGCTTTGCTCGATTTCCATCGCGCCGCTGATCTGCAGCGCCTCGAAGGCGGCGTCCTGTGCTTCGAGCGTGGGCGCCACCACCGCCACCATCATGCCGGCGTGGCGCGGCGGCGCGTGTTCCTCGGCAGCCTTGGCGCCGGCATCCTCCTGGCCCGAGGGCACCGGCTCGCCCAGCTTGTTCAGCGTGCCGATCAGCGAGCCGGTATAGGCGCCGACCCCGGCGGCCACCACCGCGCCGGCCGCCGCGGCCGCCGGACCTGCAACTGGTATGGCGGCAACACCGAGTGCCGCGCCCAGCACGCCGCCCGCCGCGGCGCCCATGCCGGAACCCTTGGGGGCCTGGTGCGCCGCGCGTGAATCGTCAGCGTCGCCACCGATCGGCGTCAGCGCATGCTGGCCGCGTGGGTTGAGGAAAAACGAACTGGTCAGTTGCGAGTCGAAACCGGCGTCGCGCAACGCGGCAAGCGCGGCGTTGGCCTGGTCCTGTTGCTCGAAGCGGCCTGCGAGAATGGTGCTCATGTGCGTATCTCCATGTCCGATACGCAGGTGGAGCAACCCGCGTTCCCTGGCGCGGGCCAGGGCAACGCGGTAGTTCTTACGGGCGCCCGTAAGTTTTTCTGGCAGCGCCCTAGGGCTTGGTGTCGCCGATCACGCCGGTCTCGCGCAGCTTGCGCAGATCCTCCGCGCTGTGGCCCAGCCAATCACCGAATACCTCGTCGTTGCTCGCCCCCAGCGGCAGGCTGGGTTCGATCGGCCGGCGCTGCGTGCCTTCGAAAATCAGCGGCGAATGCGGCAGCACGACGCGGCCCAGGGCCGGGTGATCGATCCATTGCAGGCTGCCGCGCGCATGCATGTTTTCGTCGTTCATCACCTCGGCCAGGTCGCGCACCGGGGCGCAGGGCACTTTCGCCGCGAGCATCAGGCGCGCCACTTCATCCTTTGACTGGGTCTTGGTCCAGGTCTCGATCAGTTCATCAACGAGGTCGAAATTGGCGACGCGGGTCGAGCGGGTGATGAGGCGCGGGTCTTCCTTCAATTCACCACGGCCGATCACCTCCAGGATGGCGCGGAAATGGTGGTCGCCCGGCGCATTCAGCACCACGTAGCCGTCGCGGGTGGCGTAGACGTTGTAGGGCGAGATGCCGAGCCCGCCATGGCGGTTGCCGGTGCGCGCCGGGGCGGCGGCACCGCGCGCATGCAGCATGCCGAGGTTGGAGGCCAGCGATGCATAGGTGGCGTCCTGCATCGACACCTCGACCACGCGCCCGCGCCCGGTCTTCTCTCGCTCGTAGAGCGCCGTCATGATGGCGGCGTAGAGATGGATGCCGGCCATGAAATCGCAGATCGCCGCGCCGGCCTTCACTGGCGGCTGGTCCGGGTAGCCGGTGGAATTGATCACCCCGCACATTGCCTGCATCACCAGGTCCATCGCCGGGTAATCGCGGTAGGGGCCGGTCTTGCCGTAGCCGGAGGAGGAGCCGTAGATCAGGCGCGGGTTGATCTTGTGCAGCTCCGCCGCGCCCACGCCCAGGCGGTCCATCACGCCCGGCGCGAAATTTTCCACCAGGATGTCGGCGCGCGCCACCATCTCGCGCAGCAGCCCGCGCCCTTCTTCCGCCTTGAGGTTCAGCGTCACCGGCTTCTTGTTCGAGTTGAGCATGGCGAAGGGCAGATCGGCGCCGCCCATGTCGCCGCGGCTGCGCAAATGCTCGCCGCTGAAGGGCTCGACCTTGATCACGGTGGCGCCCGCCATTGCCATCAGGAAGGTGGCATACGGCCCGTTGTAGACGTGCGAAAGATCGATGACGGTGACCCCCGCCAGCGGGTAGCCGGGGTGGGCGGTTTGGTCGGCTGTGGACATGAGGTCTCCGGTGATGCGGGTAGGTGGCTACTTGCCCGCGCGCGCCAGCAGGCGCTGCGCGGCGCGCCAATGCGGGCGGTCGAACATGCGGCCGCCAATGTTCACCGCCCCGGCCTGGGGCTGCGCTGCAAAGGCGGCGACGACGCCTTGCGCGTGGCGCAATTCCTCCTCGCCCGGCGTGAACGCTTCGTTGATGATCGTCACCTGGTTAGGATGAATCGCGGCCTTGGCGGAGAAGCCCGCGGCGACCGCGGCGAGCGATTCCGCGCGCAGTCCGTCGGCATCGTGAAAGTCGACGTAGACCGCATCCACCGCCGCGACGCCGGCAGCCGCCGCGCCAAACAGGCACAGGCTGCGTGCCAGCTCAAACGGCGAGGTGTAGCGCCCCTGCTCTCGATTCTCCGTGGCGCCGATGTCGGCGGCAAGATCCTCGCCGCCCCAGAGCATGCCCCACAATCGCGGGCCGGCTTCGCGCGCGTAGCTGCCCACGTCGAACAGAGAAGCAGCGGTTTCGGTGACGATGGGCAGCAGGCGCAGCGAGCCTGGTTCGATTCCCTCGCGCGCCTCCAGCGCCGACAAATAATCCGCCACCCGCGCCGCGTCGCGCCCGCTTTCGCACTTCGGCAGCATGATGCCGTAGGGCCGCGCGCGCACCACGGCGGCGAGATCGTCCAGCGCCAGGCCGGTGGACAGCGCATTGACGCGCACCCAAAGGGGCAATGCGTCGCGGTGCCGGGCAACAAACTCCGCGGCCATGCCGCGCGCCCGCGCCTTTTCCGCGTCCGGCACCGAATCTTCCAGATCGGCGATCAGCGCATCGGCACCGCAGCCGAGCCCCTTGTCGAGCTTGCGCGCGTCATGCGCGGGGACGAACAGCAGCGAGCGCATGGCCTCAGAACGTGCCCATGCCGAGGAAACCGTCGACTTCGCTGAAGTCGGCCATCAGCTTCTTGCCCACCAGTTCCTTCAGGGTCTCGGTAGTGCCGCCGCCCAGCGAGCCGTAGCGCGCGCCGCGGTAAAAGCGCGACACCGGGTATTCGTCGGTGAAGCCGTAGCCGCCGTGCACCTGCACCGCCTCGCTGGTGACGCGGATCGACATTTCGTTGACGAACATCTTGGCGATTGCCGCTTCATGCGGGTTGGGGAAGGGATTGGCGGTGAGGCAGGCGCGATAGAGCAGGGCGCGGCCCGCCTCAATGTCGCGGTACATCTCGGCCAGCTTCCAGCGCATGCCCTGGAACTCGCCGATGGCGCGGCCGAAGGCCGTGCGCTCGCGCGCGTACTTGATCGCCTCCTCGAACGCACCCTCGGCCAGGCCCAGCGAGACGCTGGGGTTCATGCAGCGCTGGGTGTTGAAGGCATTGAGCAGCTTGCGAAAACCGTCCTCGCGGATGATCACGTTTTCCAGCGGCAGCTCGCAATTCTCGAATTGCAGCTCGGCCAGGTTCTCGCCGCCCATGGTGTGATAGCGCGCGGTGCACTTGAAGCCGGGGGTGTTGCGGTTGATCAGCACGCAGCCGATGCCCTCGCGCCCCGGCTTGCTGTCGATGCGGGTGAACACCACGAACCACTCGGCTTCGTCGACCCGGCTGATCAGGGTCTTCACGCCGTTGAGAATCGCGCGATCGCCCTTGATCACGGTGTTGGTGCGGTAGTTCGCCACATCCGTGCCGGCATGCGGCTCGGTCATGCAGATCGCCAGGATCGCCTCGGCCGTGCACACCTTCGGCAGGATCTCCTGGCGCAGGTGCATCGGCGCATAGTTGGAGATGATGCGCATCTGCACGCCCACCTCGGCCATCAGCGCCATGCCGGTGATGTAGCAGACCTTGGAGACTTCCTCCAGCACCAGCGCGCAATCGAATACCGGCAGGTTGGAGCCGCCGTATTCCTCGGGAATGCCCATGCCGAGCACGCCGATGCCGGCCAGATCGCGCATGTTTTCCCACGGGAAGGTGCCGTCCATGTACTGCATCGCGCGGCCCTTGAACTTGTCGCGCGCCAGTTCACGCACCGTGCCCACCAGCGCGCGCTGTTCGGGGGAAAGCTTGATTTGCATGTCGCTCATGTCTCTTCCTTTTGCTTCGGGTTCGTGCGCTGCCGCGCTGTGAGTGGCTTGATCGAAGGAGTGTCAGCGCCCGCGCTGGTTGCGCACCTTGGTCGGCTCGTCCAGCAGGTTCTGGTAGCGCCCGCGCACCAGGTGCTCGAGTTCGCCGACGTGTTCGGACATCGCCTGCGCCGCCGCCTGCGCGTCGCGCCGCGCGCAGGCATCGAGGATGCGCTGGTGCGCCGCGATCACGTGCTGGCGGTTGCCGAAGGTGTAGCGCACGCCGTGGTGCTCGCCGTGCGCCAGCAGGCTGATGGCGCCCCAGAAAGTCTCCAGCACCTGGTTGCCGCTGGCGCGCGCCACCACGCCGTGGAACACGCGGTTTTCCGCGATGAAGGCTTCCTGGTCGTCGCCCAGTGCTTTCATGCGCGCGATCGAGGCCGCCATCTCGGCAAAATCCTCATCGCTGCCTTGCAGCGCCGCTTCGGCCGCCAGCGCCGGCTCGATCAGCTCGCGCGCCTTCAGCACGCCGACAAAAGGCACGTGGTTGAAGCGCAGGTAGATGGAAAGGCTGTGGGCCAGGGTGTCCAGGCTGGGCTTGCGCAGCACCAGCCCGCCGCCGGGGCCGGGGCGCTGCTCCAGCACGTCCTGCGATTCGAGAATGCGGATGCCCTCGCGCAACGTCGGCCGGCTGACCTTGAACTGCTCCAGCAATTCGGCCTCGGTAGCGAAGGTCTGGCCGTGCTCGACGGTGGATTCGGCGATGCGCGCGAGCAGTTCCTGCGCCACCTGCTGCGCCTTGCTGCGGTAAGCGGCGTTGCTGCTCATTGCGCCACCTCGGTAAAGCATGGCGTGCGCCGCTGCTCGAAGGCGGCCAGGCCTTCGGCGTAATCGGCCGAGCCGAGCGTGCCGGGCAGGGCGGCGGCTTCGAGCTTGAGGCCTTCGGTGAGCGTCGTGTCCAGCCCCGCATGGACCAGGCGCTTGATGGTGGCAAGCGAACGCGCCGAACGCGCTGCCAGCAATTCGGCCAGGGCGCGGGCGCGATTGTCCAGTTCTTCCGGCGCTACCACCTCATTCACCAGCCCGATTGCATGCGCGTATTCGCTTTGCACCGGTTCGCCGGTGAGCATCATGTGCAGGGCGCGACTCGCCCCGATCAGGCGCGGCAGGCGCTGCGTGCCGCCGGCGCCGGGGAAAGCGCCGAGGCGGCTTTCGGTGAGCCCGAGCGTGATGCCGCTAGCGGCGATGCGCAGGTCACAGGCCAGCGCCAGTTCCAGGCCACCGCCCAGCGCCACGCCGTTGAGCACCGCGATGGTGACAAAAGGCGCACCTGCCACCGTCTCGATGGCGGCGCGGATCGCCGCGTTATGCGCCAGGCGCGCGGGCAGGTCCATGCCCTGGCGTTCTTTCAGGTCGGCGCCGGCGCAAAACGCGCGGCCGCTGCCGCGCAGGAGTACCACGCGCGCCTGCTTTGCAGCCGCTTCGGCAAGCGCGGCCTTGAGCGCCTGTGCGCTCGCCAGGCCCAGCGCGTTCATGCGCTCTGCCCGCTCGAAGCGGATTTCGAACACACCGTTACCGGGCGCGTCGAGGACAAGTTCGGGATTCACGAATTTCCTTTGCTTAATGCGGGATTGATCGCGGCGGCGCGCGCAAGCGCTTCGCGATGTTCGGGATGGGCGATGGCGATCAGGCGCTGCGCGCGTTCGCGCAAGGGGCAGCCGCGCAAATGCGCGGCGCCGTACTCGGTGACGATGATATCGACGTCGCTGCGCGCCGTGGTGACCGGGTTGCCGTCGAGGCTGGCGGTGATGCGCGAACGCTTGCCGTCCGGCGTAGCCGAGGGCAGGGCGATGATCGAATGGCCGCCAATCGAGGCGACGCCGCCGCGCACGAAATCCACCTGACCGCCCACCGCGCCGAGGTAGCGGCCGCCGGCGATCTCGGCATTGGCCTGGCCGGTGAGGTCGATTTCGATTGCCGAATTGATGGTGATGAACTGCGACAGCGAAGCCGTCACCGCGATGTTGTGGGTGTATTCGACGCTGCGCAATTCGATCGCGCCGCTTTGCCCGGCGAAGTCGCGCAGGCGCCGCGTGCCGAAGAGGCCGCCGGTGACCGTGCGTCCGGCGTCGCGCCCCTTGTGTGAGTTGGTCACCACGCCCTTTTCCACCAGGTCCACCAGCGCGTCCGACACCACGCCGCTATGTACGCCGAGTTCCTTGTGCTGCGCCAATGCCTGCGCCACCGCGGCCGGCAACGTGCCCACGCCCAGTTGCACCGTGGCGCGGTCGGGAATCAGCGCCGCCACCTGTTGCGCCACCGCGCGCTCCGCTGCCGAGGGCTCGGGGTCGGGCATGTCGATGATGCGGCTGTCGCTTTCCACCAGCAGGTCGATGTCGCCGGCCTCGGCCAGGGCGTCACCGGCCATCACCGGCAACATGGGGTTCACCAGTGCGATCACCAGGCGCGCCTGCCTGATCATCGCCTGGGTGAAATCGGCGATCACGCCCAGCGAGAAATTCCCGTTGGCCAGCGGGCGCACCTGGATCAGCGCCACGTCCACCCGCAACTGCCCCGCGCGCAGCAGCGCCGGCACCGAACCGACATGGCAGGGTACGACGTCCGCCAGTGCCGTGATGCTGCGGTTGCTGCCGGCGCCGTTGAGCGCCAGGAAGCGGAAGTGTTCCGCGTGTTCCGGCTTGAGCGTGCCCGCGGCCGACAAGCCGAAAAACAGCGTCGGCCGCTGCAATTGCGCACGTTGCGCCACCAGCGCCTGCGTCAGCGCCAGCGGCTCTCCCGGGCCCTGCGGCCAGCCGATCACCTCGCCGGCGCGCAAATGCCCGGCGAAGCGCAGATGGTCCGTGGCGATGGTCTTTGCCACTAGAGATATCCCGGCAGGTGGGCCGCGCGCTGTCTCACTGGATGTCGATGTTCTTTTCCTTGATCAGCTTGCTCCAGCGCACCACCTCCGCGCGGATCAGCTTGCCGAATTCGTCAGGGGTGCCCGGCGCGGGCGTCGCGCCTTCGCGCGCCAGCGATTCCTTGACCTCGGGCTGGCCCAGCACCGTGTTCAGTTCGTCGTTCAGGCGCTTCAATACCGGTGCCGGCATGCGCGCCGGGCCGAGCAGGCCCCACCACACCTCCAGCTTGAAGCCGGGCAGCCCGGCTTCAGCTACCGTCGGCAGTTCGGGGGCGAGTTGCGAGCGCTGCGCGCCGGTGATCGCCAGGCCGCGCATCTTGCCTTCGTGGATGTGCGCAGCCACCGAGGAGAGTGTCGGCAGCGACATCTGCAAGGTGCCCGCCATCAGGTCGGTGAAGGCCGGGCCGATTCCCTTGTAGGGCACATGCGTCAGCTGGATGCCGGCGGCGGACGCGAACAGCTCCGTGCCCAGGTGGTTGATGCCGCCCACGCCCGCGGTGCCGTAGTTGATGCTCTTCGGCTTGGCCTTCGCCAGCGCGATGAAGTCCTGCAAGGTCTTCACGTTGAGCGCATTGGAGACGACGATGACGAAAGGTCCCGCGCCCAGTTCGCCGATCGGGTCGAGGTCCTTGACCAGATCGTAAGGCAGCTTCTTGCCGCTGGCCGCGTTGGTGGTGATCGAGGTGGAGGCGAACAGCAGGGTGTATCCATCCGGCGCGGCCTTGGCGACGAAGTCGGTACCGATGGTGCCGCCGGCGCCGCCGCGGTTTTCGATGAACACGCTCTGGCCCAGGCGCGTGCCGAGCTTTTGCGCCAGCACGCGCGCCAGGATGTCGTTGCTGCCGCCCGGCACGAAGGGCACGACGATCTTGATCGGCCCGGTGGGCCAGGCGCCCTGCGCCTGCGCGGCGGCGGCGGCAGGCAGGGCGGCGGCGAGGGTGAGGACGGCGGCGCCGAGCAGGCGGCGCAGGGCTGGGTACGGGTGGGTCATGTTGTCTCCTGTGATTTGGGCGCTCTGCGGCGCTTCAGGTCAGGTTGATTGCAATGCGTGAATCAGCGTGCCGCCGGTTGCAGCGCTTGCGTGAGGGCGCGCATGTCGTCCAGCGTCTCCAGCGTGTCGATCAGCGCGCGCAACCGGCGCGGCGCCTCATCGCCCAGGGGCAGCGCGGCGGCGCGAAAGCAGTCAGCCGCCTTGCGGTCGAAATCGGCGGTAGCCATCGGCCGCTGCGGGTGGCCCAGCGGCAGGTCTACCTGGAGGCGCTGCGTGCGTCCGCCGGCGGTCGTCACTTCCAGCAGCGCCGGCGAGATGTTGCGGCCCCATTGGCGCTCGATCTCCTCGTCGACATAGGGCTCGACGCGCCGGCCCAGCGCGAGGATGTCTTCGCGGGCGATGGCTTCGGCGTTGAAGTGGCCGAGGGTCACGCCGCCATCGATCAGCGCCGCCGCCACCGTGAAGGGAATGCTGAACTGCGCATGCACCACCGTCTGCGGCTTCTTGCGCACCTCGATCGGCGTGCACACTGCCTCATACGCCTGCTTGTTGAGGCCGACGCGGATGGTGCGCACTTCCTGTGCGCGCAGCCCGGCGCCGCGCAAGGCCAGCGCCGCGTCGATCGCCGTGTGGTTGAAGCGGCAGCACGGATACGGCTTGTAGCTCAGCTGCGTGAATTCGTAGCGCTCGCCCAACCCCGCGCGCAACGCCTCGCGGTCGCAGCGGTCGTGCAGGTAGACGCGCAGGAAACCATCCACGCCCTCGAAGGTCGCCTGCGCGCCGCGAATGCCGCGCTTCGCCAGTTGGGTGGAGACCAGCGCCGCCTGCGCCGCGAAGCCCGGCTGCATGCGCTTGGTGAGCGCACCGTCGCGCGTCACCTGGTGATTGCCCGCCACTTGCGAATAAGCGATGCCCAGGGCATTCACCGTCTGCGCGAAGTCCAGTCCCAGCACGCGGGAGGCCGCCAGGGTGGCGCCGAAATGCCCGAACAGCGGCGTGTATATCCAGCCGCTTTCGATGATGCCGATGCGCGTCGCCACCCCAAGGCGGCACACCGTCTCCAGCCCGCAGGCCACCGCCGCCAGGAAATCCGCGCCGCTGACGCCGCCGCGCAATTCGGATGCGGCGAGAGCCGCCGGAATCACCGAGACGCCGGCATGCAGCACGGCGGCATCGTGCGTGTCGTCGTAATCGCGCGCGTGCGCCATGGTGCCGTTGACCCAGGCGGCGTGATGGGCGGGCAGTTTTTCGCCGAAACCCAGCAGCGTGGCCTGCGCCGCGCCGCCCCATTCCAGCGCCAGTTCGCGTGTTTCCGCCACCCCCGGCGCGCTCGACCCCGCGGCCGCGCAAGCCAGGGTGTCGAAAATGTTGACGCGCGCCGCCGCCACTGCTGTGGGCGGCAGCTTTTCCAGTGTCAGTCCGCAGGCAAAGCGCGCCAGCACCGCGGCAAAATCTTCGCCGGTGGAGGCGGGGGATGCGGAATGCGCGGCCATCTTTTGTCTCCTCCACCGGATAAAAGCGCCCGGTGCGGGTGGAATCGACGCTGCCTATTTTTGCGCCAATTCCTTTAAATGATTTGACAAATGGTGGCGCGCGTTGCGCGCCTTGTCAAGCGCAGCAAACCGCCGGCTTGCTATCGGAAAGACGGTCAATCATTTTATGTTTGCACTTACTTACGGTAAAAGTAAGTGCAGGGCGTCCTGAGTCAGATCCGGGCACTATCCCGACCAATCGCCCGACGATACGCGTCGCGTCGCGGTTACAGACGCCGCAGAAATTGGAAAGAACCGGACCGGACGGGCGCGTGACGCCGGCCAAGTGATCTTCCGCCCCATCTCAATCCAGCCAGAACTGCTCCAGATTTTTCACGCCCCAAGTTGCCGGATCTTCGGCGCCGACGATTTTCTCGTTCGGGTTGCGCGCCAGGTCGATCATTTCCGGCAGGATGTAATGCTGCGACTTGGTGGAAAAAAACGCCCGCACCGTCGGCTTGAGCAGCGATTGCGCCCCTTGTTCCACCACCACCGCCAGCCGCCCGGAGGCCAGCTTCACCAGCGAGCCGGTCGGGTAGATGCCCACGCCCTTGACGAAGGCCTGGAACACGCGCGGGTCGAAATGCCCGTTGCACCACTCGGTCATGCGGCGGATCGCCTCGGCCGGGTCCCAGCCCGACTTGTACGGCCGGTTGGAGGTGACCGCGTCGTAGACATCGGCCACCGCCCCCATTTTCGCCAGCAGGCTGATTTCCTCGCCCTTCTGCCGGTGCGGGTAGCCGCTGCCATCCATCTTCTCGTGATGATGCAGGCACACTTCCAGCGCCGCCGCCGGCACGCCGCCGTTATCCGCCAGCACCTGGTGCCCGCGCTCCGGATGCGTCTTCACCTCGGTGAATTCCGCGTCCGTCAGCTTGCCCGGCTTGTTGAGAATGTCGGCCGAAACAAAGGCCTTGCCCATGTCGTGCAGCAGGCCCGCCACGCCGGCTTCGCGCGTCTGCGCGTCGTTGAGACCCAGCTGGCGCGCCAGGGAGACCATCAGCGCGCACACCGCCACCGAATGCATATAGGTATAGTCGTCGGCCGTCTTCAGGCGCGCCAGGCTGATCAGCGCGCCGGGGTTGCGCTCCACCGAAGACGCGATATCCGCCACCAGCGCGCCCACTCCTTCAGAGGAGATCGTCTGCCCCATGCGCGCTTCGTTGAGCATGGTCGCCACCGCGTCGCGCGCCGTGTTGCAGATCTTGCGCGCGCGCAGCATTTCGTCGGACATGCTCACCGTCCTGGGCGGCAGCGGCCGCGCGGCCACGGCTTCGGGCGCGGGCGGCGGCTTGGTCGGGGCCGGCGCCGGCGCCACGTCCAGCCCCAGCGCGGTGTCGATCAACACCTCGCGGATGCCGCTCTTGAGGATCATGCGCACCTGTTCCTCGCCCTTGATGACGAACTTGCTGCGCCAGAACGGATGGTCCGACCAGGCTCCGGAGAATTCCTGGATGTACATGCCCGGGCGCAGGTCGCTGACGGCGATTGTTTTTAACATGTTGAGGTCGATACGGGCGCGCGGCGGGAGAATTTGCACATGCTAGTCTGGCAGGCCGCGGCGCGCCGAAGTGGGCGAAAAAAGGGGCGTAATTCCCGGCATATCCGCGTATTTGCGCGGATGCCCTTATGAATCAAAGAAGCGCGCATTCCGATTGACGCGCGAGCGGGGATCGGTGACACTTTTTTCGGCACCGGTTTGCGCAACACACAATCGCCGGGCCGCAGGGGTGAACGGACATCAACCCGCCCGGAGACAAAATGCCAGCCGCATTCGCCGCGCCCATCGTGCCGCCGTGCCCTTCGCACGCTGTGCCGCCGCGCGCGCCGGCCCCCGCCTGATCCCGCAATCAACCTCGCCGAATCCCCTTTCCGGTGGCGCGCGCCCGCGTGCCCGCCGTCCCTTCCCTTACCGCAGGAAAGCACCAGCATGAGCCAGACCAAGAGCGAAACCCGCGACAACATGCACATCACCTGGGACCAGTCGATCGAGATGGACGACGGCCTGGTGCTACGCGCCGACATCTTCCGTCCCGTGGCCGACGGCAAATACCCGGTGCTGCTCACCTATGGCCCCTACGGCAAGGGCATCGCCTTCCAGGAAGGCTACAAGACCGCCTGGGACATCATGGTGCGCGACTACCCCGACGCGGTCGCCGGCAGTTCCAACCAGTACGCCAACTGGGAAGTCTCCGATCCTGAAAAGTGGGTGCCGCACGGCTACGTCTGCGTGCGCGTCGATTCGCGCGGCGCCGGCCGCTCGCCCGGTTACCTGCAGCACAACAACGCGCGCGAAACGAAGGACATCCACCTCTGCATCGAATGGGCCGCCGCGCAGCCCTGGAGCACCGGCAAGATCGGGATGAACGGCATCTCCTACTACGGCAGCAACCAGTGGCGCGCCGCCGCCACCCAGCCGCCGCACCTGGCCGCCATCTGCGTCTGGGAAGGCTGGGTCGATTGCTACCGCGACTCCGCGCGCCATGGCGGCATCGCCTGTTCCTTCCGCAAGAACTGGCAGGACATGCAGGTGAAGACCGTGCAGCACGGCGTCGGCGAGCACGGCAGGAAACACCCCATCACCGGCGAACTGGCGTGCGGCCCCGAGACGCTGTCGGATGCCGAACTGGTCGCCAACCGCGAAAACATGTGGGGCGCCTTTCTCGATCATCCGCTCGACGGCCCCTATTACTGGGAGCGCACCGCCGACCTTTCGAAGATCAAGGTGCCGCTGCTTTCCGCCGCCAACTGGGGCGGCCAGGGCCTGCACCCGCGCGGCAATTTCGAAGGCTTCGTCAACGCCGGCTCCGAACACAAATGGCTGGAAGCGCACGGCGGCTCGCACTGGGCGCCGTTCTATACCGATTACGGCATCGGCCTGCAAAAGCGCTTCTTCGATTACTTCCTCAAAGGCGAGAAAAACGGCTGGGACCAGCAGCCGCGCGTCTACCTGAACATCCGCCACCCCGGCGAGAAGTTCGTGCCGCGCGCCGAACACGAGTGGCCGCTGGCGCGCACCAAATGGACGCGCATGCACGTCGACATCGACGGTAAATCGCTGTCGGAAAAGGAGACGGGTCAAAAACAGACAGTCACCTTCGACATGATGGGCACCGGCCTCAACTTCTCCACCCCGCCGCTGCAAGCGCCGATGGAAATCACCGGCCCGATCGCGCTCAAGGCCTTCATCTCTTCTTCCACCGCCGATGCCGACATCTTCGCCATCGTGCGCGTGTTCGACCCGCAGGACAAAGAGGTGCTGTTCTACGGCGCGCTCGATCCGAAAACGCCGATCGCCCAGGGTTGGTTGCGTGCTTCGCAGCGCAAGCTGGACGAGAAGAAGTCGCTGCCCTATCGCCCCTATCACGCGCACAACGAAAAGCAGCCGCTGGAACCGGGCAAGGTGTATGAACTCGACATCGAGGTCTGGCCCACTTGCATCGTCATCCCCGCCGGCTACCGCGTGATGCTCTCGATCCGCGGCTGCGATTACGAACACGACAGCGAGGCCGCCGTGCTCTCCAACATGAAGAACCCGATGAAAGGCTGCGGCCCCTTCGTGCATGACGACGAAACCGACCGCCCGCCGGCGCTCTTCTCCGGCAAGCTGACGCTGCACGCCGGCCCCGGCCAGGCCACCAGCGTGCTGTTGCCGATCATTCCGCAGGCCTGAAGTGAGGTAAGTCAGCGCAATACCCGTCTCTCGTTGTCGTATTGACGCGGCCCGTGCCGAGACAAACACGGGCTGCGCAAGCTTCAAGCAACACCGAAATCCCAGGAGTCTGCGCGGCGGAAGGCGTCGAGAAAACAGTGGCGAAAATCGAGGAGCGTGTGGCGAGGCGTTCAAGGCAATAGTCGTTCTATTGCCGCCGGAAGCTTCGCCGCACGATACCGATTTCTCGCTGTTTTTGACCGACGATCTTCTGCCGCGCAGACGCCCGGAGTCCCGCCCGCAACCCGCAGTTCCAAAGGAGTGGCAGAGATGAGATTCGGTACCGCCCGCGGCAGCCGTTACGCAATTGCGGCCGCGTTTGTTGCATTGTCCGCGCAGCTTGTTCCCCAACCGGCACATGCCCAGGCGTGGCCCGCCAGGCCGATCCGCGTGATCGTGCCCTTCCCGCCGGGCAACACCACCGACATCATGACGCGCCTGGTCGCGCCCATCATCTCCGAGCATCTCGGCCAGCAACTGGTGGTGGACAACCGCCCCGGCGCCTCCGGCATGCTCGGCACCGACCTGATCGCCAAGTCGCCGCCCGACGGCTACACCATCGGCACCGGCCAGGGCGGGCCGCTCACCACCTTGCCGCATACGAGCAAGACGATTCCCTACGACGCGCTGAAAGACTTCGCGCCGATCGCGCTCTCCACGACGAACTACCTCGGCATCGTCGCCAGCCCCAACGCGCCCTTCAAGACCCTGGGGCAGATGATCACCTACGCCAAGGCCAACCCGAACAAGCTGACGGTAGGCACCAACGGCGAAGGCGGCTTTCCCCATCTCGCGTTCGAGAACCTGCGCATCATGGGCGGCTTTTCCTTCACCCACGTGCCCTACAAGGGTTCGGCGCAGATCGTCACCGACCTGATCGGCGGCCAGGTGGAGGCCGGCATCGACGGCATCACCGGCCTCACCCCGCACATCCGCTCCGGGCGCATCGTGCTGATGGCAATCACCAACAAGACGCGCGTGGCGCCGTGGATGGATACGCCGACGGCCAATGAAACCGTGCCCGGCTACGAGTCCGGCGGCTGGTTCGGCTACATGGCCCCCGCCGGCACGCCCGCGCCCATCGTCAAGCGCCTGAACGAGGAAATCAACGCCGCGATGAAGCGGCCCGATGTGGTGGAAAAGCTCACCGCCGCCGGCCTGATCGTGGTGAACGAAACGCC
>DASYEQ010000134.1:0-14481 GCA_036498945.1 Burkholderiales bacterium
TCGCGCACGCGTTCGACGAGATCGCGGTAGCGCTGGGCGTAGGCAGCGTCCTGGTATTCGGTGAGATACGCGGTGCGGCGCTCGATCAGCTTGTCGAGCGAGGGCGGCAGCAGGTGGGTAATCGAAATGGTCTGCGCCGGCACGGCGATGCGCGTGACCTTTTCCAGATCGTGCGCGGCGCGGCGGCCCCAGAGGAAGCTGTGCTGGTTGCTGGCGATGGCCACGCCGTTGAGCTCGATGGCGCGCAGGATCGCCGCTTCGCTCAAGGGAATGAGGCCGCGCTGCCAGGCGTAGCCGAGCATGAAGAGGTTGGTGGCGATCGAGTCGCCCATCAGTGCGGTGGCGATGCGCGTGGCGTCGAGGAACCACACCGCTTCCTTGCCGGTGGCTTCCTCGATCAGGCCCTGCATGGTCTCGCCGGGGTACTGCCATTGCGGGTTTTGCGCGAAGCCGCCGATCGGCACCTCGTTGGTGTTGATCACGGCGCGCGCGCGGCCGAGTTGCATCTTGGAAAGCGCGTCGGCGGAGGCGGTGGTCATCAGGTCGCAGCCGAGCACGGCGTCGGCTTCGCCCGAGGCCAGGCGCGAGGCACGGATGTCGTCAGGCGTGGCAGCAAAGCGCACGTGCGACATTACCGAGCCGTTCTTTTGCGACATGCCGGTCATGTCGAGCACGCTCACGCCCTTGCCTTCGAGGTGCGCCGCCATGCCGAGGAGGGCGCCGACGGTGATCACGCCGGTGCCGCCGATGCCGGTGATGAGGATGCCGTAAGGCGACTCACCGATTTGCGGCAACGTGGGTTGCGGCAGGTCGGCGAACAGCGCGAGGTTCGCATCGGCCTCGCCCTTCTTCGTCACGCCGGTCTTGCTTTTTTTCAGTTGCCCGCCCTCGACGGTGACAAAGCTGGGGCAAAAGCCGTTGACGCAGGAGTAGTCCTTGTTGCACGAGCTTTGGTCGATGGTGCGCTTGCGGCCGAACTCGGTCTCCAGCGGCATGACGGACGTGCAGTTGGAAACCTTGCCGCAATCGCCGCAGCCTTCGCACACCGCCTCGTTGATCACCACGCGCTTGGGCGGGTCGGGGAAGGCGTTCTTCTTGCGGCGGCGGCGCTTTTCCGCGGCGCAGGTCTGGTCGTAGATCAGGATGCTGGTGCCGGGGGAGGTGGCGAGTTCACGCTGCAGCGCATCCATCTCGCCGCGGTGGTGGATCGTGATGCCGGGCGCGTAGGCGCGCAACTGGCGCTCGGCGTCGCCTGCGTACTTCTGCGGCTCGTCCGATACCAGCACGATGCGGCTCGCGCCTTCGGCGGCCACCTGGCGCGCGATCATGGTCACATCCAGCGGGCCGTCGAAAGGCTGGCCGCCGGTCATCGCCACCGCGTCGTTGTACAGAATCTTGTAGGTGATGTTCACGCCTGCCGCGATGGACGCGCGAATGGCGAGAATGCCCGAGTGGTAATAAGTGCCGTCGCCGAGGTTGGCGAACACATGCTGCGTGCCGGTGAACGGCGCCTGGCCCACCCAGGTGACGCCTTCGCCGCCCATGTGGGTGATGGTCTTGGTCTCGTCCGGGTAGATCGCCGCGGCCATCGCATGGCAGCCGATGCCGGCCAGCGCGATCGAACCTTCGGGCACCTTGGTCGAGGTGTTGTGCGGGCAGCCGGAGCAGTAATACGCCGGGCGCGCGGGGGTGGCGACGCGCGCCTTGTCGAGGGCCTTCTCTTTCGCTTCGAGAAAGGCCAGGCGCGCCTTGATGCGGTCGCTCGAATGGAATCTTGCAATGCGCGCGGCGATCACGCGGGCGATCTGCGCCACGCTCAAGTCCGCCTTGGCGCTGAGCAGCCATTCACCGCGCGGGTGCACCCACTCGCCCTTTTCGTCGAACTTGCCGATCACGCGCGGGCGCACGTCCTCGCGCCAGTTGTACAGGTGTTCCTTCAACTGGTACTCGACGATCTGGCGCTTTTCCTCCACCACCAGCACCTCGTCGAGCCCCTCGGCGAATTCGCGCACCGAGTCCGGCTCCAGCGGCCAGGGCATCGCCACCTTGAAGACGCGAATGCCGATCTGCGCCGCCAGCGCATCGTCGATGCCCAGTTCCTGCAAGGCCTCCAGCACGTCGAGGTAGCTCTTGCCCGAAGCGACGATGCCTAAGCGCGGGTTCGGGCTGTCGATCATCGTGCGGTTCAGCTTGTTGGCGCGCGCATAAGCCAGCGCCGCATAGATCTTGTAGTCCTGCATCAGCGCTTCCTGCTCGCGCGCGGAAACGCCGATGGTGGAACGCGTCAAGCGCGCGTTCAGCCCGCCCTCGGGCATGACGAAATCTTCCGGCAGCACGATCTTCACGCGATGGGGATCGGCATCGACCGAGGCAATCGACTCCACCGTATCGGCCAGCGCCTTGAACCCCACGTAGCAGCCCGAGTAGCGCGACATTGCCCAGCCGTGGATGCCGAGATCCAGATACTCCTGCACGTTGCAGGGGTAGAGCATCGGGATCATGGCGGCCGCGAACATGTGGTCGCTCTGGTGCGGCAGGGTCGAGGAATAGGCGCCGTGGTCGTCCCCCGCCACCAGCAGCACGCCGCCGTGCCTGGAGGTGCCGAAATGATTCGCATGCTTGAGCACGTCGCCCGAGCGGTCCACGCCCGGCCCCTTGGCGTACCACATGGCGTAGACGCCATCGACCTGCGCGTTCGGCAGCAGGTTCACCTGCTGCGTGCCCCACACGGCGGTGGCCGCCAGGTCTTCGTTCAGCCCCGGCTGGAACTTCACCCTCGCCGGCTGCAAATATTTTTCGGCGCCCCACAAGGCCTCGTCCAGCCCGCCGACCGGCGAGCCGCGATAGCCGGAGACGAAGCCGCCGGTATTCAGGCCCGCGGCCTGATCGCGCCAGTGCTGCATCAGCATCAGGCGCACCAGCGCCTGGATGCCGGAAAGGTAGACGCGGCCGGAAGTGGCGGTGTACTTGTCGTCGAGCGCGACGTCGCGCAGGGAGGAGATATCGGTATGGGTACCGGCGCCAGCACCGGCGGCAGCCGCGGCCAGAGCGTCCCGCTCTGCCTGGGATTGCGAAGTCATTTGCTCCACCTCAAAAATCGTGTTTTTGGGTCTCGCAGCGGCGGGCCGGTAAGCCCAATGCTGCGCGCCGTTCGTAAACGCTGCCGGAAGGAGGTCATCCGCCCCGGTACGTCCACTGTATCGATGAATTGGACAGCGCGTCAACTGAATGGTTTTAATGCTGCGGCGCGGGAATTTAGGGCAAAGCGTGACCAAATGCACGGATTCGCCGCGAACCGGGCACCCACCCATACTTTCGTACGATTGACCCTCCCCGGGGTGCGGGCGAGCATGCACTCATCATGCTGGCGCGATCGCGCCGGCGCAAACCAGGGAGAAAAGAGAAGTGGACGGCCTCAATCGCAAATTCAAGGAAGACCCGGTGGCTTTCATGCGCCGCTACGCCATCGTGTTCGACGAAAGCGTGATGAAGCTCTCCGAGCCCAAGGGCGGCCTGGCCGACTTCGACTGGCGCCCCTTCGAAACCGCCGCCAAGGTGGCCGAATTCAGCGTGCGCGGCAAGGACGCGACGGCCGTCAGCCACCGCATCCACACCTACTGGCTGCCGTGGAAAAGCAAGTGCGCGCCCGACCTCGTGCTGGGCAGCGAGGCGAAATTCTTTTTCACCTCGCAACTCGGCGGCTGCCAGTTGCGCATCGTCCCCGCCACCAAGGACAGCGGGCCGCGCGTGGTGCACATCGCCGGCGACGGCGACAACCGCAACGATCTCGGCAGCGGCGGCGCCGGCAAGGCCGGCTCCGAATGGCGCGACCAGCAGGCGCAAAAGGTGCTGGGCAGCGAACAATACGGCCGCTCGCGCGCGCTCTCCTCCACCGGCAACAGCGGCAACAGCAACTACGGCAACGACGACGTCACCGTCATCGGCTTCGTGAAAGATGGCGCCTGGGAGTTCTGGTCGCAGTACGCCAATACGCTCGAGTTGCAGGTGAAGAAGGTCGAGCGCTTCTGCTGAGACCCGGCGCGGCAAGGGGGCCGCGCCGCGATGGCAAAATCCCGTCTTTCCGGCTTTTGCCATCTGGAGTGCCAATGCCCACCGGGCCCAAGTCCCCCTTCGTCTTCGCCCACGGCTCCTGGCACGGCGCCTGGTGCTGGCGCAAGCTCACTCCGCTGCTGGAAGCCGCCGGCCACCGCTGCTATACCTTGTCATACACCGGCATGGGCGACCGCGCCCACCTGCTGGGCCCCGGCATCACGGTGAACACCTTCGTCGATGACATCGCCGGCGTGATCGAGGCCGAGGAACTCGAAGGCGCCACCCTGGTGGCGCACAGCTTCGGCGGCATTCCCGCCACCGGCGCGGCGGCCAAGGCGCGTGCGCGCCTCTCGCGTCTGGTCTACCTCGACGCCGCCCTGGTGCAAAGCGGCCAGTCCGCCTTCGACACCTACCCGCCGGCCGACGTGCATGCGCGCACCGTGGCCGCGCAAAAGGGCGGCGGCGGCCTGGCGGTGCCGGCGCCGCACGTGCTCTCGCCCATGTGGGGCATCACGCCCGACATGGAAGACTACGCCTGGTTCATGCGCCGCCTCACCGCCCACCCGATCGGCGCCTTCAGCACGCCGCTGTATTACGAAGGCGCCCCCGGCGCCGGGCTGGAGGTGACCTACATCGAATGCACCGCGCCGGTGAATCCGCTGATTCCCGGTGCGCGCGCGCTGGCGAAGGCGCAGCCCGGCTGGAAGTATGTGCGGTTCGCCGCGCCGCACGAGGCGATGATCACCCACCCACGCGAACTGGCCGACCTGCTGCTCGCGCCGTAACGTATCGCGCCCGCGCGCCGGTTTGTCCCGCTGCGCAGGTTCACCGGGGGCACTCCAGTGCGCCCGGCGTGTGTGCCGCGGCATGCTTGACGCGTGCGTCGGCCCTTCCACCTTCGGTGCTCGCGGTGACTTCGCTATGCCTTTGGTATAGCGGCGGCACCTTCGGCATGCCGCCCATGGCCCGGCGCGATCGGTATCTACGCCAGCGTCATATCCGGCGCTTCCAGTAACAAGTTCATGTCCCTGGCATGGCGTGCGTAAGCCTTGCCGGCGTTGACCGGTCAGCCCTATGCCTCTGGCCGGTAGCGCATAGGCAGCGGCGCTACGTTTCCGTAAAAAATATCCAGCCCTTGTTGTCAAAAAATGCGCGAACGGCGCTACACTACAAAACATCGCCCGATAGAACATCAAGATCATGAGCGCCGTTAAACAGGCTTTGCCCTACCAGCAGCACCAGCACTTGCGCATGGCCGCCGCCGCCGCGCGCGCCACGCTGTTGCAGCTGCAGCGCGAATACCAGGTGCTGGTGCAGCGCGCCACCAACATCACCGAATCGATGCAGCGCCTGCAAGGGGTGATCGAGGCCTGGGAGCGCATCAGCCTGGAAGAGAGCGGGGAATACGACGACGACGGCGGGCCGCTGCATCCCTGGCCGCGCGACGGCTTCGCCCCGCAGACCGAAGTGACCGAGCGCGTGCACGCGGTGCTGCTCTCCGGCCTGGCGCTGTCGGCGGCGGAGACGCACGCCGCCATCGAAGCGCGCTTTCACATGTTCGACAGCCTTTCCGCCGTCGGCACCGCGCTGCGCGAAGGCGTGATCGTCGGTCGCTACGTCTATAACGGACGCACCGGCCAATACCGCCTCGCCGCCGGCTAGGCCGCCGGGCATTTCTTCGGGCATCGCGCTTGCATGAATTTCGCCGGCACGCCAGCGACGCGGATGACAGCGCTTTCCACGGCGCCATCGCCTATGACAGCGTAATGGAGCACCGGCAATGCGGGCTGTGTCCCTCTCGTCGGCGTCTGACCACTCCCGATTTCGGCGCGCGGTTTGCGCGACATCTGGCCGACCAAGGGGGATCGTCCAGCGCCGCTTTGTATGTAGATGAAATTTTGGTGACTGTCGCGTTGCGGCAGTTTTTTGTCCGACATTTCCCCCCCCAGGCAGGAGCCGGCCGCATGAACGACGCATCCCCTACCGCAGAGGAAGAAGAACTGCGCCGTTTGCTCGAAGCCGGCGACGACGCCCGCCGCGCGCTCTCGCGCCTGGAGCAGGACCGCGGCCGCCTGCAGCAGACCATCGCCGGCATCGAAGCCGATTTGCACCAGCTGCAGGATGGCCTGACGCTGGCCGCGCGCCTGCAGGTGCAGGAAGATTACCTCGCCTCGCAATTGCAGCGGCTGGACGCCGAGATCACCGCGCCCGCCGGCGCTGCCGCCACCGCCGGCGTGCCCGGCGGCGTCGAGCGCCGCGCCGCCCCGCGCCCGGCGCCCATCCCGATGCCCCGACTGGCCAGGGAGCCGGTGGAAATTGTCGGTGCCCGCGCCGTTTCGGGCGGCTTGATCCAGCGCGCGCGCCGCCTGCTCGCCGCCGCGCAGCACGCGTGGCCGGCGCAAAGCAAGGGCGCGTAAGCTGTCGGGGTGCTTGCGCCCTCAGGCCTTGCGGGCCGCCCGGCCCTCCACATTGTTGCCGCACCCCGGGTCCCGGCCGTGGCTGACGCCACGGGTTGCCGTCGGGCTCGCGCAGCATGCAGGCGTAGATCCGCTACCCTGCGGCAAAACTCCACACCGCGCGCGGCCGGCGCCGTGCGGCTTGGCTGCCCGCTATATAAAAAAGAATACCAAGCTCATACACTTGCGCGCCGCGCGCCCGGGCCGTAAATAGGTAGCCGGCGGGGCTGGCAGCAGGTAGCGCATCGCTTTTGATGGGCGGCCATGCCGTCATCCTGAAAGCAATGCGCACGCGCTGCCGGCTAGCAGCCAGTGGCCCGCATCTGCTATCTTGTGCCTCTTGCGTCCCTGCTGCTCGTCCCGCGTTTACCAATAATCCAGACCGCAACCCTCTTCGACCCCAGGAGCACCGCATGAACCGCGCCGCGTCCAACACGCGCCCGATTTTCCGTTTCGGAGCACGCTTTTCCGCCCTCGCGCTGGCTGCCGGCCTCGCCGCCGTTTTCGCCGGCCCCGCCGGCGCCGCCGCCCCCTACCCGAATCACGCCATCACCATGATCGTGCCCTACGCCGCCGGCGGCAGCGCCGACGTTCTGGGCCGGGTGATCGCGCAGGAAATGGGCAAGCAACTGGGGCAGACCGTGGTGCCCGACCTGCGCCCCGGCGCCGGCGGCAACCTCGGCGCGGAAATCGTCGCCAAGAGCAGCGCGCATGATGGCTACACCTTCCTGTTCGCTTCCGTTTCGCTTTCCACCAGCGTCTCGCTGATGAAGCTCAACTTCGACCCGCGCAAGGATCTGGTGCCCGTCGCGGGTCTCGCCACCATCCCCAGCCTGCTGGTGGTCTCCGCCAATTCGCCCTACCACTCGCTGGCCGACCTGGTGAAGGCGGCGAAGGAAAAGAAGGGCGCGGTGAGCTTCGGCTCCTCCGGCCTGGCCACCGGCTCGCACCTCTCCGGCGAACTGCTCAAGGCCGCCTCCGGCGCCGACATGCTGCACGTGCCCTACAAGGGTTCCGGCGCGGTCTACCCGGATCTCATCGCCCAGCGCATCACCTTCCTGATCGACGTCATGGGTTCCTCCATCGGCCAGGTACAGGGCGGCAAGGTGCGGGCGCTGGCCATCACCTCGGCGCACCGCTCCAAGAGCCTGCCGAACGTGCCCACCGTGGCCGAGCAGGGCTTCCCCGGCTTCGAATTCGGCACCTGGTTCGGCTTCTTCGCCCCCGCCGGCACCCCGCCTGACGTCGTGCACAAGCTGGAAACCGCATCGCTCGCCGCCATCAAGACCGACGCCGTGAAGGAGCGCTTCGAGGCCGTCGGCGCCGAGGCCCTGCCCGGCCCGGCGAAAGATTTCGGCCAGTGGTACCTGCAGGATGTGGAGCGCTGGGCCAAGCTGGTGCGCGAAGGGCGCATCCAGCCGATCCAGTAATCCGCTCGCCCGCCGGACAAGCGCCGGCGGCCGCCGTTCCGTTCAACCGCCGCCAGCCTCCGTTCGGCGCTTGCGGCGGCCGCGGCCGCGGCTTGCGGCTATGATGTCGCCCGATGGCCGTGCCCGCCCTGCGGGCGGCAGCCCGCGGGATGGAGCGCCTGCTGCTAGCGGGCGCCTCAGGGCGCGACAATGGAGTGCGGAATGCGAATGAGAAACTGGCGGGCGGTGATTCTGGGCGCATGTCTTTGCGTGAGCGCCGGCGGCGCGGCGGCGCAGGAACTTCAGGGCCACGCGCTGTACATGGCGATTGCCACCATTGCCGCCGGGCGCGATATCAAGCCCGACGGCCCCGAAGTCAAGCAGGTGATCGAGTACGTGCACTTCATCGCCAAGCGCTACAGCATCACCGAGCTCGACGTGGCGCAGACCACCAGTTCCGCCTTCAACATCATGCGCCCGCGCATTCCGCAGTCCAGCCTGTTCGAGCTGCTCGACGCCGCCCAGCGCATCGCCCCGTCGGAAAAAGGCCATGACCGCGCCGCCCTGGTGCACGCGCTCACCCGCTACGTCGGCTCGCGCACCGACGGCAAGGATGTCAGCCACGAGCAGGCGATCGCCCGCGTGATCGCGATGAACGAAGGCCGCGCGCAGGTCACGGGCGGCCTGCCCGAGCCGGTGCCGCCCAGGGTCGCGCCCGCGCCGGCGGGCCGCTAGGGCGGCTGCGCGAGAGCGCGGCAAGCGCAGCAGGCGGGGCGCTCGTGGCAATGAAAAAGGGGAGCTTGCGCTCCCCATTTTCTTAAAGGGACTCCCGCCCCTTTTGGTTTCCCCGCCTTACGGCTTGGCGTCGAACTTCGAACCCTTCAGGCAGATGCGCCCGCGCGGGTCCTGCCAGAGCTTGCCATCGGTATGCAGCTTGCCGAAGGCGCGCGCCACCGTGGGGAAAGGGTGGGCGCCGAGCTTCTCGGCGAGCTCCGAGTAATACACCGGCGCCGCTTCGATCAAGGCGACGATCTTTTGCGCGACTTCCGCCACCGCCTTGTCGTCGTCCGGCTTGTCCGCGCCCGCGGGCACGGCATCGGCCTTGCCGCCGGCGTAGTCGTCGATCTTGGCGCGGTCGAAGTAGGCGTAGGAGATGCGCTCGAAGCGCTCTTTCGGGATGCCTTCGCCGATGGTCGCGTCCACGCCGACCTTGGCGCCGATCGGCACTTGCCCCGGGGTGATGTAGAGGCTGGGGTCGAGCGGCTTGGCGCGCGCGCCGGGAATCACGATGACGTCGCGGTCGCCCTGCACGCGGGTGGCGATCGCCCATTCCACCTCGGTGGGGTTGAAGACGTCGATGTCGTCATCGACGATCACCACGTGCTTCAGGTCCATCACCGACAAGGCGGCCAGGATCGCGTTCTTGCCTTCGCCGGCCTGCTTCTTGATCGAGATCACCGCGTGCCAGAAGGCGCGGCCGCCCAGGGTCACGTTGATGTTCTTCACCTGCACGCCCGCCAGGCCCAGCGCGCGGCGGATCGCCTGGTAGCGCGTGGGCGCGGCCAGCCAGGTGTTTTCCCACGGCATGTGCAGGGCGTAGTACATGGCATCCTTGCGCATCATCACCGCCTTGATGCGCACGTTCGGGTTCCAGTGCAGGCCGCCCATCAGGCCGGTGAATTCGCCGAAGCGGCCTTCGGGCTGGGTCCAGCCGGTGGGCAGGATCTCGCCTTCGAGCACGATTTCCGAATCCGCCACGTAGGGCAGGTCGATGGTCTTGCATTGGCCCAGCGGCACCGGGGCGCCGCGCACGCCGCCGGCAATTCCCATCTCGTCGACCCCGATCGGCGCGCGGAAACCGGCGCCCAGCACTTCCATCGGGTGCGTGCCGATGGAAATCGAGATCGGGCAGGGGCGGCCCTGCTCGTAGGCGCGCTGCGCGAACATGCGCATGTTGTTGGGGGTGACGATGTCGATGCCGGTGAGGTTCTTTTCCTTCACCATGAAGCGGTAGACGCCGGAGTTGACGCCGTATTCCGGGTCGCGCGCCATCACCACGCCGGCGGTGATCATCGGGCCGCCGTCGTAGATCGAGCTCATCGGCACCGGCAGCTTGAACAGATCCACCTCGTCGCCGGTCATGATCACTTCTTCCGTGGAGGAAGTGTTCACGCGCTTCGGGTTGATCGGTTTCTCGATGCCCTGCACCAGCTTGTCTTCGATCTGGCGGAAATTTTCCACGCCGATCGACATGACGGCGCGCTTTTGCGTGCGCACGATGCCCGAGAGCACCGGCATTTTGTAGCCGATCACGTTGTGGAACATCAGCGCCTTGTCGGATTGGTCGACGAGAGTCGCGATGTGGCGGATATCGACCGGCTGGCGCATGTCGATCAGTTCGCCATCGGCGCGCAGGCGCTCGACAAAGCCGCGCAGGTCTTCGGTAAAGGGAGTGGTCATGGTGTGAATGGTTTGAGCAGGGCGCGCCGCGATCCGGCGTGCGCAGTAAAGCTTGATTGCGAGGGCCAGGCGGCACTTCGGCAGGCCCGGCGGATAGGTCGGTGCGTGCGCCCGACCTTATTAGCTTATTCCAAAACGGCCCGCAGGTGCTCGCATGTTGCGCAGAAGCGCTTTGCGGTTTGGCCTTTTCGTCGCTTTTCCCCAATGAAAATCATCCGCCGCGTGACGCAAAAGCGGCCGGTGATTTTCATTCAGAGCAGACCAGGAAAAAGTAGGGGTGTACTTTTTCCTGCCTAGTCGAGTTTCGCGCCAGAAGCCTTCACCACCCCCGCCCAGCGCACCACTTCCTTCTTGATGAAGGTTTCGAACTGCGGCGCGTTCATCGGCATCGGTACGCCGCCCTCCACCTTCAGGTGCTCGAGGAATTCCGGATCCTTGATGATCTTGGCGCACTCGTCCGACAAGCGGCTGACAATCGGCGCGGGCGTGCCGGTGGGGGCGACCAGGCCGAACCAGGAAACGATTTCGTAGCCCGGCACGAATTCGGCGATCGCCGGCACGTCCGGCAGGCCGGCGTTGCGCTTGGCCGAGGTGACGCCGAGCGCCACCAGCTTGCCCGCCTTCACTTGCTGCACCACCGAAGGGTAGGAGCCGAACATGATCTGCACCTGCCCGCCGACGATGCCGGCCACCGCCGGGCCCGTGCCCTTGTAGGGCACGTGCGTCATGCTGGTGCCGGTGGCGACCGCGAAGGCCTCGGCGGCCAGGTGCGCGCCGCCGCCGGAACCGGCGGAGGAGAAATTGATGGCGCCGGGCTTGGCCTTCGCCAGCTTGATCAGCTCCGGCACCGTCTTGATGCCCACCGAAGGGTGCGCCACCAGCACCAGCGGGAAGATGCACAGGCCGGCGACGCCGATCATGTCCTTGGTCAGGCTGTAGGGCAGCTTGTTATAGAGCGAGACGTTGGCCGCCATCGCGGAGGGCAGCAGCATCAGCGTGTAGCCGTCCGGCTCGGCATGCGCGGCGATATCGCCGGCGATGTTGCCGTTGCCCCCGCCGCGGTTGTCCACCACGAAAGCCTTGCCCAGCGCGCGCTCCAGGCGGTCGGCCACCAGGCGGCCGATCACGTCCGCCGGGCCCGCCGGCGCGAAAGGAATCAGCATGCGCACCGAGTGCGTGGGGTATTTGTCCTGCGCGAGGGCGGCCAGGGGGAAGGCGCCGAGGGACGAAGCCGCCGGAGCGGCGAGAAGCGTCGTCAGCGCGCGGCGGCGGGTAAACGAAAACCCGGCGGACTGCGGAGTGTTTTTTTGCATGAGGGTACTCACCGAAAACTCGCGCTTTGTTCGTCAATCGCGCTCTGACCAGTCAAGCCGGTTTCGAGCCGCGGTGCATAAGCTTATTCCCGCGCGCGAGGAATGCGGGACTTATTCTAAAGCCTAATCGGCTCTTAGCAGAATGCTTGCCAACGGTATGGAGCGAGTAAGCAACTGTATAGGTGCGGCGCTGTGTGATGCGTACGTGAAAATAAAAGCGCCGCATCGAAATGCGGCAAAGATCCAGGTGCGGCTGCATCGAAACGCGGCACGCGTGCATCAAAACGTGGCGTGGATTTTCATGCTCAGGGAAATGCTGAACAAGTATCGAATTCGGAATGTGAGAGGGCGCACTCCCCTCTGATTTCGGGGTTGTTAAGGGGGCTTAGCCCACTTAATCAGTTATTCCTCAGGTAAACGAGAGCGGCAGCGCCGTGGTGTACTTGATCTGCTCCATCGCGAAGCTCGAACTCACGTCGAACAAATCCGCCGTCTTGATCAGCTTCTTGTACACCGCGTCATACCCCGCGATGTCCGGCACCACCACGCGCAAGAGGTAATCCATCTCGCCGCTCATGCGGTAGAACTCCACCACCTCGGGAATCTTCATCACCGCGGCGTGGAATTTCTCGAACCACTCCTGGTTGTGCCGGCTGGTCTTCACCGCCACGAACACCGTCACCGGCACGTTGAGCTTTTTCGCATCCAGCAGCGCCACCCGCTTGCGGATCACCCCTTCGGCTTCCAGCTTCTGGATGCGCCGCCAGCATGGCGTCACCGAAAGCCGCACCTTGTCGGCGATGGCATTCACCGGCATCGAGGCATCGGCCTGCAGCAGCGCGAGAATCTGCAAATCTATTTTATCCAGGCGCATATTTGTAGAAAAATATTCTCCATATGCACGAAAGTGTAGCAAAAATAGCAATCCTTTTTCCGCCCGACAGGACTACTATTAGTAAACGCGAATATTCCTCCGGCCCCGCCGGCACGCCATGATCCAGACGCCGTTTGCCGCCTCAATTACCACCGCCTCCGCCGGGCGCGTGCCCGAGCTGTCGCCGGCGCAGCCGGTGGGCCTGCGCGCGCTGATCGAACGGGTGGAAGCCGCCGTCTGCGCGCCGATCGGCGAACTGGGTGGGCACCTTGCCAGCGCGCTCGCCGCCGCGGCTGCCGACCCGGATATTGTGCCCGCGCCCCTGCGCGTGGCGGCAAAGGACCGCTACGCCCGCCACATCCTGCATGCGGACGCCGCCGGGCGCTTCACCATCGTGGCCCTGGTGTGGGGCGCCGGCCAGTTCAGCCCGGTGCACGCGCACCACACCTGGTGCGCCTACGCGGTGCTCGACGGTGCGCTCACCGAAACCGCTTATGCCTATGATGCGGCCGCCGGCGTCGCCCATCCGCTGAGCCAGGAGCGCATGACCCAGGGCGCCATGCGCTTCGAATACGCCGGCCTCTCGGGCGTGCACAAACTGGGCAATGCGGAGGATAATATCGGTCTTTCGCTGCATATTTACGGCATCGACGGCGCGCGCGTCGGCTCCCACGTGAACCGGCTCGTTCTCTCTGCGAACCACTAGCAGTTTCATAACCAAGCGCCCCGGACCCGCGGTATCAAGCGTCCACCCCAAAACTGAAGGATCTGTTGATGAAAGCCCTAGTCCTGCGCCAGCATGGCGGCCTGGAAAACCTCGAATACGTCACCGACCACCCCATGCCCGTGATCAGCCAGGGGCATGTGATCATCCGCGTCGGCGCCTCCTCCTTCAACTACCACGACGTCTTCACCGTCAAGGGCATGCCCGGCATCAAGGTGCCGCTGCCCGTGGTGATCGGCCTGGACATGGCCGGAGAAATTACCGAAGTCGGGTCCGGCGTGACCGGCTGGAACAAGGGCGATCGCGTGCTGGTGAACCCGCTGAACAAGGCCAAGGGCCTGATGGGCGAAATGCTCGACGGCGGCATGGCCGAATACTGCCTGGTCTCCGCCGACCAGCTGATCAAGATGCCCGACGCGGTGAGCTTCGCCGCCGCCGCCTCCCTCCCCGTTGCCTACGGCACGGCGCACCGCATGCTGGTGACCCACAACACCGTCAAGAAGGGCGACCGCGTGCTGGTGCTCGGCGCCTCCGGCGGCGTCGGTACCGGCTGCGTCATCCTGGCCAAGAAGCTGGGCGCCGAAGTCATCGCCTGCGCCTCCTCGGCCGACAAGCTGGCGCGCCTGAAGGAAATCGGCGCCGACGAAGTGGTCAACTACAAGGACACCGACTGGTCGAAGTGGGCAGTCGAGAAGTACGGCAAACCGCAGCGCCGCTCCTACGACGGCGGCGTCGACGTGGTGGTGAATTTCACCGGCGGCGATACCTGGGTGCCGTCGCTGCGCTGCCTCAAGCGCGGCGGCAAGCTCTTGGTTTGCGGGGCCACCGCCGGCCACGACCCGAAGGAGGATTTGCGCTACGTCTGGAGCTTCGAGATCGAGATCAAGGGCTACAACAGCTTCTACGACGAGAACCTTTCGGCGCTGATGGAGATGATCCAAAAGGGTCAGATCAAGCCGGTGATCGACAAGGTGCTGCCGCTGGAGCAGGCAGCGGAAGGGCTCCGCCTCATCCAGGACCGCGAGATATTCGGCAAGGTGGTGGTGACGCCATGAATGACAAGCCCAACGACAAGCCCAACGACAAGCCCAAGAGTCCCGGAGCCGACCTGACTCTCGAACAGGTCGAGGCGCTGGTCACCCGCGCGCCATATCACAAATGGCTCGGGCTGAAGGTGATCGCCGTCCATGAC
>DASYEQ010000135.1:0-264983 GCA_036498945.1 Burkholderiales bacterium
CGGTTCCGGAACGGGCTTGCTGTGAAGCTTCGTTTCGGCTGCGGCTGCGGGACGGGCTTGCTACGCCGCTTCGTCCGGCGCCGCCTCGGGCTCGGGTTCTTCGTTGGCGCGCTTGAGCTTGGGCGCGGTGAGCATGGCGGCGCGGCTTTGCGGCGTCTCCAGGGTGATGCGCCCCAGCGCGCCGCCGCGGTAGTCGGCGAGCAGCGCGATGGCAGCGCGGTCGAAATCGTAGTTGCCCTCCCCCTTGCCGCGCAGGCCGCGCTGGCGGGCGATGGTTTCGATCAGGGCGATGCCGTCGAGGCCACCGTCGCTGGCGGCGGCCGGCGCCGTGGCCCCAGGCGTGGCGGGGGCGATGGTAGCGCCGGAGGGGGATGCTTCGGCCGGAGCAACGGGTGTGGCGAGGGCTGCGGCGGCTTCGGGCGCCGACGTGGCGGTGGTGGCGGTGGTGGCGTCAAGGGCGGAGGCGCCCGCGGTGGCGCCGGGCGCGGAGGCACCGGCGGCGGTGCCAGCTGCGGATGCGCTTATTGCGGCAAGCCGGGCCGCGACCTTGTAGCGCGTGCCCACCGCCTGCGGGTAGCGGGCGATCAGCAGGTCGGCGAGGTAGATGGCGACTTCGCTCTCGAAGTAGGCGTTGGCGCCGATGATGTGGCTGGCGGCGAGCATCAGGCCGTCGCTTTCGTTGCCGATGTGCGGCCACATCAGGCCTGGGGTGTCGGTGAGCCAGAGGCCGGGGCCGAGGTCGTAGCGCGCCAGGGCCTTGGTGACGGCGGGCTCATCGCCCACCTTGGCGCTGCGCTTCTTCAACAGCGCGTTGATCAGGGTCGACTTGCCGACGTTGGGCACGCCCATGATGAGCATGCGCAGGGGCTTGGTGTAGTCCGCCCCGCCGCCGCGGTGCGGGGCGAGCTTGCGCGCGGCGCTGAGCACCTTGGCGGCCTCGCCGGGCTTCTTGCACGAGACGGCGATGGCGTGGGTGTTCTTCAGGCCGTTGAAGTACTTCAGCCACTCCGCGGTGGCGGCGGGGTCGGCGATGTCGGTCTTGTTCAAGACCTTCAAGGCCGGGCGCTGGCGGCCCATGCGCATGCGCTCGATCGCCGGGTTGCCGCTGGCGCCGGGGCAGCGGGCGTCGAGCACCTCGATCACCACGTCGTGCTCGGCCAATGCCTGCTTGGCCTTGTCGGAAGCGGCCACCATGTGGCCGGGGAACCAGTTGATCGACATGCGGAGATGGGAGGGAAAGTGAGGCCGAAAGGCGGATTATGAGGCCAACGCGATGCGCGCGGGGAGGCGAGGGGGCGTGGGAGGTGTGCGGGCGCTGCGTGGCTGCGTGTTGTACGCGGGCGCGGGTGAGAAAGGCAGGTGACGCGGTGCTGCGTGTGCCGGGCTGGCCGACGGCGCGCGGGAGGCGCGGCGCTTGGTGCGGACGCCGACCAGGGCGGCTTGCCGCACGTCGCAGCCGCCGGGGATCTGGCTGGCTGCCAGGGCGCCGGCACGGCAATGCGCGGCGGGGCTGGCGAAGCACGCGCGACGCCAGGCGGCGCTCGGGGCGCGGCGTCTAGTCTTCCGGCGGCAGCAGCACCTCGACCACGCCGGCGCGCAGCGTGACTTCGATGTCGGCGCGCGCGGGGCGCTCGTTGTCTCCGGGCTGCCACATCTTGTCGTCCATGTGCACGTTACTGGCGATGGGTTCGATGCGCAGGCGCTTGCCGCGCACGGTCGGCAGCACCGGCGGGGTGGGCTTGCCTTCGTGCCAGTCGGCGAGCGTCTCCAGCAGTTCGCCGCGGTGGTGCTCGTCGACCATCACCACGTCGAGCAGGCCGTCGTCGGGGCGGGCTTCGGGGGCGAGAAACAGGTTGGGGCCGATGTTGGGGATGTTCATCGCCTCGAACATCAGGTAGTCGCCGGAGATGTCGCGGTCATCCAGCGTGGCGTTGATGCGTTCGGGCTGGTGGGTTTCGAGCTGGCGGCGCAGCATGCGCAGGGCGTAGCCCAGGGCGGCATCGGGGTCCGTGATGGCGGCCAGTGCCCCGGATTCGTCGGCCTTCGGCATCATCCAGGCGAACAGGCCCAGGCCCATGCCTTCGATGAACTGCTCCTCGCCCCAGGGGCCATGCGCGACGCCGACGTCCAGGCGCGCACGCGCGGCGCGCGGCCAGTGGGCGACGTGGGCTGCCATCGCGTGGCGCATCAATCCCAGGCTCTGCCCGATGTTGTTGGCGGTGCCCAGAGGCAGGGCGGCGAAGGCAGGGGCGTCGGGCAGGGCGGCGAGGCGCCGCGCCACCCGCGCCACGGTGCCATCACCCCCGGCCACCACCACCAGGTCGGCGGGGCGCTTGAGCGCGGTGTCCCAATCCTCCTCGGCGGCGGACTGGTAGAAAACACCGTGCCCGGCCTCCCGCAGCAGGCCTTCGAGGGCGGCACGGTCGGGGTGCTTCGGGTTTGCCTGCCCAGCACCGCCCGCGCCCGGATTGTGGATCAGGGTGATCTGCATGAAAGACTTGAACTCTGCTCTGGAACTTATTGGTATCAAAGGCGCACAAACTATAAGCCGATCCGCCAGTGCTTGAAAGTAGGACAAATGCGCATTCTCATCGCCAACGACGACGGTGTTTACAGCCCCGGCATCGCCGCCCTAGCCCAGGTGGCGCAGGAATTCGGCGAGGTGCGGGTGGTGGCGCCGGACGTCGAACGCTCCTCCGCCGGGCATTCGATCACCGCCTCGCGCCCGCTCTCGGTCAAGCGTACGCCGCTGGCCGGCATCGACGCCTGGCGCACCGACGGCACCCCGGCCGATTGCGTGGCCCTTGGCGCCTACCTGTGGGACAAGGTGGACGTGGTGCTCTCCGGCATCAACCTCGGCAGCAACCTGGGTAACGGCATCTGGCACTCCGGCACCCTGGCGGCGGCCAAGCAGGCAGCGCTGATGGGCATGCGCGGCATCGCCTTTTCGACGCCGACCACGGAAAGCGAACCGCAGTTCGAGCTGCTCAAGCCCTGGGTGCGCACCGTGCTCGACCTGCTGCTCAAGGCGCCCGAATTGCAATTGGTCAACGTCAACCTGCCGGAAAAAATGCCGCGCGGGATTCTGTGGACGCGCCAGTCGGTGCGCCAATACGACGGCAAGGTGGTGCCCTCGAAAGACCCCTACGGGCGCGCCAACTATTGGTTCACCGTGGTGCCGATCGAGGAGGTCGAAGAAGGCACCGACCGCTGGGCCACCGAGCAGGGCTATGTCTCGATGACCCCGCTGCGCCTGGACCTGACCGATGGCGAAGGCCTGAAACACGCCGCCGACAAGCATCCGCTGGAAAAGGTGCTGTTCACATGAGCAGCGACAGTAAACCGGGCCAGGCCGGCAAAAGCGGCAAGCGCGCGCGCCGCCGAGCGGGAGACTTCACCGCGCCCAGCCGTGCGGCAAAGGGCAAGCCGGCGCGCGAGGCCGGCAGGCCCGGCAGTGCGATGAAGGACAAGGTCGCCAAGGCGCCGAAGGAAGACAGGACGACCAGGGCGACGAGGGAAAACAAGGCCGCCAAGCCGCCAAAGGAAAAAGCCGCAGCAGCCTTGAGCAGCCTGATCCGCGCCACCCCGCGCAGTAAATCCGCGCCCAAGCCGGCGATCAAGGCCGGCACCGGCGCCGCGCGCGGTCCCGCTTTGCCCGGCGGCTGGAAGACCTGCAGCCGCGGCCACCGCTTTCGCGGCGCCGGTCCCTGCCCGGTGTGCTGGCCCGGCGGGCGTGCCGCCGGCAAAAGCCGCAGGGGCGTCGATTGAATTGGCGCCTTGCCGCCTCCATGTAACAAGCGGCTGAACCAACGGCCCCGACAATTCGAACAACTACGCGAACACCCGGCATTGAGCCGGCCGCGCGCCTGTCACGCATTCTGTCATTTGGGCGCGCCGCTTTACCGTTAAAATTCCGCGCTTGAAACTTTCCGCAGAACAGCTGGCCGCGCGCCGCGCGCGCCTGCCGGCGATCACCTATCCCGAAGAACTTCCCGTCTCAGGCAGGCGCGAAGAAATCGCGCACGCCTTGGCCGCGCATCAAGTCATCATCGTCTCCGGCGAAACCGGCTCGGGCAAGACCACGCAGCTGCCGAAAATCTGCCTGGAAGCCGGGCGCGGCATCGCCGGCCTGATCGGCCACACGCAGCCGCGGCGCATCGCCGCGCGGGCGACGGCCACGCGCATCGCGCAGGAGCTGCAAAGCGAGCTGGGCCAGGCGGTGGGCTACAAGATCCGCTTCACCGAAAAGGTCAGCCGCGACGCCTACATCAAACTGATGACCGACGGCATCCTGCTGGCGGAAACGCAGGGCGACCCGCTCCTGCGCGCCTACGACACCATCATCATCGACGAGGCGCACGAGCGGTCACTGAACATCGACTTCCTGCTCGGCTACTTGAAGCAGTTGCTGCCGCGCCGGCCCGATCTGAAGATCATCATCACCTCGGCCACCATCGACGCGCAGCGCTTCGCCGAGCACTTCGCCTCAAGCAAAGGTCCGGCGCCGGTGATCGAGGTGTCCGGCCGCCTGTATCCGGTGGAAACGCGCTATCGCCCGGTGCGCCATCCGGAGATGGACGAGGATGAAGAACGCGACATCGAGGACGCGATCATTGACGCGGTGGATGAATGCGCCCGCGCCGGCCAGGGCGACATCCTGATCTTCCTCCCCGGCGAGCGCGAAATCCGCGACACTGCCGACCTGCTGAACCGCCACGCCACCCGCAACCGCTCGCAGGCGGAAATATTGCCGCTGTACGCGCGCCTCACCGCCGCCGAGCAGGAAAAGGTGTTCCGTGTTTCCACCAACATGCGGCGCATCGTGCTGGCGACCAACGTCGCGGAGACCTCGCTTACGGTGCCGGGCATCCGCTTCGTCATCGACCCAGGCCTGGCGCGGGTCAAGCGCTATAGCTATCGCAACAAGGTCGAACAGCTGCAGATCGAAAAGATTTCGCAGGCGGCTGCCAACCAGCGCGCCGGCCGCTGCGGCCGTGTGGCGGCGGGCATTTGCATCCGCCTCTATGACGAAGCCGATTTCCAGGCGCGGCCGCGCTTCACCGATCCGGAAATCCTGCGCTCTTCGCTGGCTTCGGTGATCCTGCGCATGGCCTCGCTGCACCTGGGCGGCGTGGAGGACTTCCCCTTCCTCGAGCCGCCGCCCGGCAAGGCGATTGCCGATGGCTACGACCTGCTGATCGAACTCGGCGCGCTGGACGAGGAACGCAAGCTCACCCGCGCCGGCGAGGAACTGGGGCGCCTGCCGCTGGACCCGCGCATCGCGCGCATGATCCTGGGTGGCCGCGACCACCATGCACTCACCGAACTGCTGGTCATCGCCGCCGCGCTTTCCACGCAAGACCCGCGTGACCGTCCCTTGGACAAGCAGGAGGCTGCGGACCGCGCGCATGCCAAGTTTGCCGCCGAGAAGTCCGAGTTTCTCGGCTTCCTCAAGCTGTGGAAATACACCGAGGAACTGCGCGACACCCACACCAACCGCAGATTCGCCCAGGCCTGCCGCGAAAGCTTCATCTCGCCCCTGCGCCTGCGTGAGTGGCGCGATGTGCACAGCCAGCTGGTGCAACTGGTGGAAGAACACAAGTGGCGCGCCAACACCACGCCCGCCACTTTCGAGCAGATCCACCGCGCCCTGCTCACCGGCCTGCTCGGCAACATCGGCCTGAAGGCCGACGCCGAAGCGCATTACCACGGCGCGCGCGGCATCAAGTTCTACGTGCACCCCGGCTCCACGCTGGGCAAGAAGGCCGGCAAGTGGATCGTGGCCGCCGAACTGGTGGAGACCACGCGCCTCTACGCGCGCAGCATCGCCAATATCGAGCCGCAGTGGATCGAAGAGGCTGCCGGCCACCTGCTCAAGCGCAGCCAGTACGACCCGCGCTGGGAAAAGCGCGCGGCGCAGGCGGTGGCCTTCGAGCGCGCCAGCCTCTATGGCCTGTTGATCTACAGCCAGCGCCGCATCGACTACGCCAAGGTCAACCCCACGCACGCGCGCGAATTGCTGATCCGCGGCGCGCTGGTCGAAGGCGAATACGACACCCGCGCGCCATTCTTCGCCCACAACCGCAACCTGATCCGCGGCATCGAGGAGCTGGAGCACAAGTCACGCCGCCCCGACGTGCTGGTGGACGACGAACTGATCTTCGCCTTCTACGATGCGCTGATTCCCGCCGAGGTAACCAATGGCGCCGGCTTCGAGCATTGGCGCGAGCGGGCGGAAAAGCAGAACCCGAAGCTGCTGTTCCTCAAGCGCGACGACCTGATGCGCCACGAGGCCGCCGGCATCACCACCGAGATGTTCCCCAAGCAGTTGCGGCTTTCGGCCGGGCCGATGGAATTCTCGCTGTCGTATCACTTCGAGCCCGGCTCGCCGCGTGACGGCGTCACCGCCACCGTGCCGGTGGCAGCGCTGAACCAGGTCAATGTCGCGCGCTGCGAATGGCTGGTGCCGGGTATGCTGAAGGAAAAGGCGCTGGCGCTGCTGAAATCGCTGCCGCAAAAGCTGCGCCGCGGCTGCGTGCCGCTGCCGGAGTTCGCGCAAGGCTTTGCGCATGACGTCACGGCCAGCGAGATGCCGCTTGCCCAGGCCCTGGCGCGCTACATCCGCGACAAGACCACGGTCGCGGTGCCGCTGGAAAGCTTCAAGCTGGAAACCCTGCCGGCCCACCTGATCATGAACTTCAAGGTGATCGACGAGCACGGCCGCCAGCTCGACCTCGGGCGCAACCTGGCGCAACTGCGCGCCGAACATGGCCAGCGCGCGGTGCAGGGCTTCACCAGGACAGCGGATGCCAGGCTGGAAGAGGCCGATGGCCGCGTGCTGTTCGCCGATCGCGTCAACTGGGACTTCGGCGATTTGGAAGAAATCGTCGAAGTCGGCGGCCTGATCGGCTATCCGGCGCTGGCCGACCACATCACCCACGTCAACGTCGAACTGTTCGACGAGCCGGAGCAGGCGCTGGTCCACCATCGCGCCGGCCTGGCGCGCCTGTTTCGCATCCAGCTGGCCGACCAGATCAAGTACCTGGAAAAGGCGGTGAACGCGCGTGCCATCAGCCTGCTCTATGCGCCCTTTGGCGGTGAGAAGGAACTGGTCGACCAGCTGGTGAGCGCCGGTATAGCGCGCGCCTGCTTGGCCGATCCCCTCCCGCGCAAGCAGGCCGAGTTCACGGCGCGCAAGGATGAAGGCAAGGGCCGCCTGTCGCTGATCACCCAGGAGATCGCTGCGCTTACCGGGCGCATCCTCGAGGAATACAGCGCGGCGCAAAAGAAGCTCGCCAGCGCCAGGACCTTCGCACAGGCGAAGGAAGACATCGATGCGCAGTTGCAGCGCCTCCTGCCGAAGAATTTCGTCATCGCCGTACCCCACGCCCAGCTCACTCACTATCCGCGCTACCTGAAGGCGATTGCCACGCGTGTCGACAAGCTGCGCGCCGATCCGGCGCGCGACACCCGCCTGATGGCAGAGATGACGCCGCTGATGCAGAATTGGCAGCGCGCGCATATCGCGCAGGCGCGCGCCGGCGGCGCCGGCCGCGATGCGCGTCTGGAAGAATTCCGCTGGCTGCTGGAAGAGTTGCGCGTCTCGCTGTACGCGCAGGAGTTGCGCACGCCGATGCCGGTGTCGGTGAAGCGCCTGTCCAAGGTGTGGGAGGCTTACCGCAATCTATGAGCGAACAGGAATCAAGCGGCCGCAGCTTCGACAGCCTGCATAGCCCGCCGGGCAAGCGCATCGGCGTGGTGGTGGCGTACCAGCGCGCCATCCTCAGCCAGTTGCGCCCGGCGATGCTGGCCCTGGCGCTGGGCCCGATGCTGCTGTTCGCCGTCGCCTGGGCGATCATTTTCTGGGCCAGCTGGGGCTGGTGGCTGCACACCTTCGCCACCATGATGTCCTGGGCGCCCTGGGTCGGCCACTGGTTCACCCCCGACCCGGGCGCCGGCAGCGGCTGGTTGGTCACTACCGTGGCCGGCATCGTCGCCTTCCTGGTCTACGTGCTGCTGGTGCTGGCGACCGCGCTCACCTTCGTTGGCGTCTTCGGCATGCCGCTGATGCTGCGCCATGTGGCGGGCGATTACCCGGGCCTGGCGCGGCGCCACGGCGGCACCTTCGCCGGCTCGCTGTCGAACGCGCTGTGGGGCGTGTTCTGGTTCCTGCTGCTCAATGCCGTCACACTGCCGCTGTGGTTCATTCCCCTGGTCGGCTGGGCGATTCCCCTGCTGCTCCTGGGCATGCTCAACGCGCGCATCCTGCGCTACGATGCGCTGGCTGATCACGCCGACGCGCAGGAACTGGAACAGCTGATGCATTCGCCGCGCCTCTACTGGCGCGTGCTGGGCATCGGCGGCGCCCTGCTCAACATCGTGCCGGTGCTGTGGTTCTTCTCGCCTACGTTGACCGGCCTGGCCTTCATCCATTACGCTTTCGCGGCGCTTGACGCGCAGCGCCAAAACACCAACAAGGATCCCGCATGAACTTCGGACTCATCATCATTGGCGACGAAATCCTCTCCGGCCGGCGTCAGGACAAGCATATGGCCAAGGTCATCGAGGTCCTGAAGGCGCGCGGACTGAAGCTTTCCTTCGCGGAATATCATGGCGACGACCGTGCGCAACTGGTGAACACCTACAGGCGCACCTTCGCGCTGGCCGAAGCCGGCGAATGGTGCATCTTCAGTTGCGGCGGCATCGGCGCCACGCCGGACGACCATACCCGCCAGTCCGCCGGCGAAGCCCTGAACGTGCCGCTGCAACTGCATCCCGAAGCCGAGGTGCACATCCGCGCCCGCGCCGTCGAGATGAAATGGGAGCTGACGCCGCAGCGCCTGGCGATGGGCGAGTTTCCCTTCGGCGCCGGCATCATTCCCAACCCGTACAACAAGATCGCCGGCTTCACCATCAACCACCACTGGTTCGTCCCCGGCTTCCCGGTGATGGCCTGGCCGATGATCGAATGGGTGCTCGACACCCATTATGCGAAGCACTTCAACCACGCGCCCTACCTGGAGAAGTCGATCTTCGTGCTGGAGCTGGGCGAATCACAGGTCATCAACATGATGACCGAAGTGGAAAAGAACCCCCTGGTGAAAACCTTCAGCCTGCCCTCGGTCGGCGATGACAAGACCCCGCGCCACATCGAGCTCGGCGCCAAGGGCGAGCCGCACGCGGTGGAACAAGCGCTGAAATACTTCCAGGAGGAAGTGGTGAAGCTGGGCGGGGTGTGGCGCGAGAGCCTGAAATAATACGGGCGCGCCGCAGGCGGCGTGTCGTCAGCGCCCAAGGCAAATGCCGTCGCGGCAAGTCTTAGCCGCGTGCGCTGTAGAAGTAGTAGATCGCCTGGTACGGCACGCGTAGCTGCGTGCCCGCCTGCACGGCGGTGCAGCTCGCCGGCGCCTTGCCGGCCACCGTCTGCACGCGCTGGATGCTGCGCGTGCGGCTAAAGGCGCCGCCGGCGGATTTTGCCGTCAGCAGCAGCCAGGGAATCGCGTTGGCGTCAGGGCCGGGGTCGCTGGCCTGGGTGGCGCCGACGATCTTGCTGCCGTCGTTCAACTCCCAGGTGGGGCCGGCGTAGTGTTTGCCGAGGGATTTGCCGGCGCGGTCGGCCAGCGTGGCCTCCGGCGCCTTGAAGGCCCAGGTGAATTGCGCCGGGTTGACGGTACCGGCCTGGCATTCATAGATCTGCACGCCTTGGGCATAGGCGATCAGGGAGACCTCCTCGCCCGCCGGCGGCTTGAGCCGGTCCGGCACCTGCGCGCCGGGCAGGGCGCAGGCGGCCAGCAGCAAGGCGGCGCAACAGGGCAGGGCGGCGCGCAGCAGTGCGGCGGGAGCAGGCGTGCGGGACATGGCGTTTCTCCGTCTGATGGGAAGGCGCATTTTCCGCCGCGCTGTTGCGCGCGGCAAGCGCATAAAAAAAGCCCGGCGCGAGGCCGGGCTTCAAATACAACCGGAGGAGACTTACTGCTGATGCTGCCCAACTAACTGCAACAGCTTGCTTATTTCTTGGAAGCGGTCTTGCTGGCGGCGCGGGCGGCGGCGCCGACGTTGTTGCTGGCGGCAGCGGCGGCATTGACCATGTTGGATTCGAACATGTCGATCGACTGCTTGACGATCTTGGTCGCGTTATCGTACGCCGAGGTGGCGGCGGTGACGGCGGACTTGACCGCGGCAACGGCGGCTTCGGAACCGGCGGGCGCGTTCTTCAGCGACTTGTCGATCAGGCCGGCGAATTCCTTCTGGGCGACGGCAGCCTGCTCTTCAGCGGCGCGGCGCAGCGCAAGCTGGGTCTCGGCGAAGATGCCGTAGACGTGGCGGCTGTAGGAGACGGACTTCTCGACGGCCGGCTGGGCCAGGCTGGCGTTCAGGGCCAGCAGTTCCTTGGCGTCCTTGGCTTCGAAGGCGGCGCGGGTGTTCTCGGCGGCATCGGCCAGCACGGCCTTGGTGGTGGCGACGTTCAGTTCCATCAGGCGCTCCAGGGTGGAGAAACCGGAGGTGGCGGCGGCAAAAAAGTTTTCCAGGCCGGCTTTGCTGGCGGCGGCGAATTGCTCGGGAGTAGCGTACATGGTGTATTTCCTCGGAACTGGATTAGTGATGAATATGTGTTTCAGGTCTGTTCGAACTGCAGCTCAACTACCAAGTGTTGCCAGCAAGTTGCAGCCGGTTGCAGGGGGCAAAACATGGCAGCACTTGATGAGACGACGCACTTCATCCCTGAATCCTGTTGATGTTCATTGAAAGCTACTGCTTTGTGCATCGCAACAATGCCTATTTTAGGCATGTACACCAAAATGTCAAGACCTATTTTGTGCGTCGCAACAAAAAGATTGTTAGGCGACGCAATACATTGTTTTAATAAGATATTTATTCATATAAAAGTAGTCCGGACAGGTTCGGTTTGCTACAATGCAGCGTGAACCTGTTCGAAATGCAGCGAGGCCGATCCGGGCCGCTTGCACGGCATTGCAACACGGCCCTGCGCATGGAACCGTCGCGCGCAAGATCGGGGCATGTGCGGTTACACTGCGAACCGCGTGTCGCTGCGTCGGCGCCGGCGGCTTTGCCGCGGTGGCAGCCGGCGCCCTCATGAACAAAAAGAATGAATCCCATTTGAACAATTCGTTTTAAAAATACCTGGCTGGCGCCGACAATCGCCGGTCCACTCCGCCTTTTCGCAACAAGCCCTCATGAATTCCCCTTCCGCTCCAGCCCCGCCTACCCTGGCGCTGCGCGCGATGCCGGCCGTGTTCGTCGTCCTCTGGGCCACCGGCTTCATCGGCGCCAAATACGGCCTGCCATACGCGCCGCCGCTCAAGTTCCTGCTCTGGCGCTTTCTCATCGTGGTGGCACTGATGGCGCCGGTCGCGCTTCTTACCCGCGCGCCGTGGCCGCGCGGCGTGCGCGTGGTCCACGTCGCGGTGGCCGGCATCCTGCTGCAGGCGGGCTACCTGGGTGGCGTCTTCGCCGGCATTTCGCTGGGCATGCCGGCGGGCCTGTCTTCGCTGATCGTCGGCATGCAGCCTTTGCTGACCGGCGTGCTTGGGCTGGTCTTCGGCGAGCGCCTGCGCGGGCGCCAGTGGGCGGGCCTTGCGCTGGGCTTCGTCGGCGTCGCGCTGGTGGTGTCGAACAAGGTCGGCCTTTCGGGCTTCGGCGTGCAGGCGCTCGCCTGCACGCTGGTTGCGCTGGTGTCCATCACCCTGGGTACCTTGTATCAGCGCCGCTATTGCGGCGGTGAAGACTTGCGCACGCAGTCGGTGGTGCAGTTCGCCGCCGCGGGCCTGGTGCTATTGCCGCTGTCGCTCGCTTTCGAGACGCGCGAAGTGGTGTGGAGCGGCGCCTTCATCTTCGCCCTGCTGTGGCTGGTGTTCGTGCTGTCCTTCGGCGCCATCACCTTGCTCTTGATGCTGTTGCGCAAGGGGGCGGCCACGCTGGTCTCAAGCCTGATGTACCTGGTGCCGCCGGTCACGGCGCTGATCGCCTACCTGCTGTTCGGTGAGCACCTGAGCGCCGCGGCCATCGTCGGCATGGGTGTGGCGGCCGTCGGCGTGGCCTTGGTGGTGCGGCCGGGCAGGTAGAATCGACCCCATGTATACGCAAACTCTAGCTTGCTGAATCGTGCTGGCCCGCCTGTTGTCTCGCATTGCCGTAAGCAAGCCGAAAGCGGCCGATGCCGGTACCGCGCCGGCCATGCTTCCCGCCGGCACGCCGGCGGTTCCCGCGACCCTGGCTGCGCACACTGAAGCGCGACCGGCAGACGCGACGCCCGTCGACGTGCGGCCCGAGCGCGTGCCGCCGGAACGCATCGCGGTGCTCAACTGGATCCGCTGGGACGTGCTGCCGCCTTTCGATGAGGCCCTGCTTTATGCCCATCCGCGGCGCGCGCAGGCTGCCGAACTGCTCGCACAGTCGCTCGGTATCGAACGCGCCGAGGCGCTGGTTCGCGGCCTGCTCGAAGAGCTGGGCGGGCAGCCGGTCGATCGCCTGCTGATGGTGGAAATCCTGTTGCGCGGCGTGCGTGAGCAGCCACGGGCGATCGTCGAACTGCTGCGCGACGCCCGGGAATATGCACCGCCGCTGCGTGCACGTGCCGCGGTGATCAACGGTCAGCTCGCCTTCGAAGAGGGCGAGTTCGCACTGGCGCGCCGCTGGGCCGATTTCGCGCTCGCCGACGTGCCCGATGCCTGGGCCGCCCAGGTGCTGCATGGCCTGGTGCTGGAGGCCGAAGGGCGCTGGGAGGAGTCGCTGTCGCAATACCGCAAGCTGATCGCCACCCGGCCCGCCACGCCGGGCCTGCGCAATTGCGTCGCCACCATGCTGCTGCGCCAGGGGCGCATTGCCGATAGCCTGGCGCAGCTGGTCGAGGTCGATCACATGGCCCTGCAGCCGCATGCCGCCACCCAGGCCGGCCTGTGGGACGGCCGGCTGGCGGAGGGCGACTTCCTGCTGATCACCAGCGGGGCGGCCGGCGCCGGCATCGGCGACGTCATCCAGCACCTGCGCTACCTGCCAGGGCTGCGCGCGCGCCACCCTGATGCGCGCCTGGTGCTGCGCACCCATCCGGAACTGCTGGGTCTCGTACGCCGCATGGGCATGGTCGACGAAGTAAACAGCGACGCGAAGGCGGAGGACGAACGCTTTTGCGCGCAGACCACGCTGGCGCAGGTCGCGCTGTTCCACCACTTGGAGTCCGAGCCGGCGCCGCTACCCGCGCCGTTTTTGGATTGCGCGCCGGAACGTGTCGCCGTCATGGGCGCGCAAGTGCAAGCGCGGCTGGGCGATGCGCAAGCTTCCGCCTTGCGCGTCGGCCTGCGCTGGCGCGGCCGCCCGGGCGGCATCGACATCCTGCGCAGCGTGCCGCCGGCGCAGCTCGCCCCGCTGTTCGACCTGCCCGGCGTGGCCTGGATCTCGATGCTCGAACACGGCAATCCGGAACTCGCGGTGCTCAAGGCCGGCGGCCTGCCGGTGCTCGACATGTCGGAGGCGCTGCGCGACCTCACCGACACCGCCGCGCTGCTGTGCAATCTCGATCTGCTGATCACCGTCGATACCTCGGTCGCCCACCTGGCCGGCGCCCTCGGCGTGCCCACCTGGGTGCTCTCGCGTCCGGACGCCGATGGCCGCTGGGGCATGGACGCGCGCACTGCGCTCTATCGCTCGGTGCGCCTGTTCCGCCATCCCGGCCGGCGCGACTGGGATGCCGTCGTCGTCCAGGTCAGGCAACGGCTGGCGGCCTGCCTGCGAATGCGCGCGGCGGGCGATACGCGCGCATTCGCTTCGCTCCTGCTGGAGGCCAGGCTTGACTGAACCGCAACCCGCACGTGCGCCCGCGCAGGCGCGGCCAAAGCCGCTGGCACGCGCCGACTTCCCGTATTTGCGCGCCATTACCACGCGCTGGATGGACAACGATCCCTACGGCCACGTCAATAACGTCGTCTACTACTCGTATTTCGATACCGTGGTGAACGGCTACCTGATCGATCAAGGCGTGCTGGAAATCGGCAAGAGCCCGGTGATCGGCCTGGTGGTGGAAACCGGCTGCCAGTATTTCTCCTCGCTCGCCTATCCCGATGCCGTCACCGCCGGCCTGCGCGTGGCGCGCGTCGGCGGCTCTTCGGTGCGCTACGAGATCGGCGTCTTCGCCAGGGACGAAGCGCTCACCGCCGCGCGCGGTTTTTTCATCCACGTCTATGTCGATGCGCAGACCCGCCGCCCGGTGCCGCTGCCGGCGCCCCTGCGCGCCGCCCTCGAACCGCTGCTCGTGACTCAATAACCATGAACGAAACCGAGATCGTCGATCGCGCCCTGCTCACCCGCCGCTCGGTGCGCGGCTTCCTGCCAACGCCGGTGGCGCGCGAGCAGGTCGAAGGCATCCTGCATGCGGCGGCGCGCGCGCCCTCGGGCACCAACATCCAGCCGTGGAAGGTGTACGTGCTCACCGGCGGCGCGAAACAGAAGCTCAGCGCCGCCGTGCTCGCCGCGCACGAGGAAGACTACGCGCGCAAAAAGCGCGGCGAGGCGCCGCTGCACCAGGAGACCTACTTCTACTATCCGCGCCAGTGGTTCGAGCCTTACCTGGCGCGGCGCCGCAAGCTCGGCTGGGACCTCTACGGCCTGCTCGGCATCGGCAAGACCGATTACGACAAGATGCACGCCCAGCACGGCCGCAACTACGAATTCTTCGGCGCCCCGGTCGGCATGATCTTCACCATCGACCGCCGCCTGGAGCAGGGCTCCTGGCTGGACTACGGCATGTTCATCGAGAACGTGATGATCGCCGCGCGCGGCCGTGGCCTCGACACTTGTCCGCAGCAGGCCTTCGCCGCCTTCCACGGCATCATCCGCGAACACCTCAAGCTGCCGGAAGACGAGGTGGTGGTGTGCGGCATGTCGCTCGGCTATGAAGACAAGGCGGCCACCGCCAACCAGCTCAAGACCGAGCGCGCCGCGGTGGCGGACTTCACCACCTTCCTCGAATAGTGCCTACAGCGGCGTGCCCTGGTGGAACGCCAGGCGCCAGCGCCCGTTCCGATGCCGCCAGATCGAGGCGCGCAGCGAGCGCGCCCCCGGGCGCGGCCTCGCGCCGGACGCGATAAGTCGCCAGTGCGACATCGGCGGTAAGCAGGCGCACGGTGAAATCGCTGATGTGCCGCGCCGAGTGGGTTTCGTCTTTCAGCGCGGCAAGCACCGCGGGCTTGGTCCACACGGTGCCGGAAACACCGTGTTCGATGACGTCGTCGGCGAGGCGCATGTCCAGCCGGGCCGTGTCCTGCCGCGTGGCCTGCGCGAGCAGCGTTTCCTCAAGGGCCAGCAGATGCGCCGCCAGTTCGTCCTCGCGCGAGCGCGTCTCCTGCGTCAACGCATTCAGGCGGCGTTGGCGAACGCCCCCTGCTCGGAGGGACGGGAGCTTTTCTGCGCCATCTGCTGCATGCGCGCCTGTTTGAGCACGTCGGCGACGTTGGAGTGGCCGAAGCGCAGCGCCAGGTCGACGGCCGAATCACCCTCGTCGTTCACCAGCGTGGTGTCGGCGCCGTTGCGCAGGAACAGTTCCGCCAGGCCGGCGTGACCCTTGGCGGCGGAGTACATCAGCGGCGTATAGCCGCCCGGGCCCTTGACGTTGGGGTCGAGGTTCATGTTGAGCAGCTTTTGCGCATACACCATGTTGCCCTTTTCCACCGCGTAAAATAGGGCCTTCTGCGCTTCCTTGCTGCTGTCCTTCTCCAGGCCCGAAGGCAGCAGGCGCACGATGTGGTTGATCAGCGAGATGCCCACCATCAGGGCCAGCGCCAGGATCAGCGGCACCTTGGAGATGTTGAGCGCGGAGGACAGTTGCCCCGGCAGGTTGGCGCCGATCACCAGCAGCGTGACGATCAGGAAAAACGTGAAGCGCAGGTACAGGAGCAGGGCGATGAACACCACCGCCGCCAGCGTGATCAACAGATAATGGACCGAGAGCCCCCAGCCTTGCAGCATGGGCTCAGGCAGGTTCGCGATCACGGCGATCACCGCCACCATCGCCACCAAAACCCATTCTTTTTTACTGATCTTCAGGTTCAATTGGAACTCCCCCCGCAGCGACGATGCCGGCGCACCGCCAGAGTACCACGCGTGCCCGCTGGCCGGATTATGGTCTGGATGAGATGACCGGTCCCGCGTACGAGGCGCATTTTCCCGCCTGCGGGCAACCTTGGCAAGCCCCGGCGCCTGCCTTGCGCAAGAGCGTATTTTGAAGCGCATTCCCCGCACTGCGTGGGCGCTGCTCCTGATCCTGGCCTTGTTCTGGGGCGGCAACTGGCCGATTCTCAAGGTCGCCGTAAGCGAGGTGCCGGTATTCTGGTTTCGAACCGTCTGCGCCTGGGGCGGGGCAATCGGCCTACTCCTCATCGCCGGGGCGTCCGGCACTCCGCTTGCGGTGCCGCGCCGCGACTGGGGTCGCCTCGGGCTGGCCGGCATTCTTTCCATTGCCGGCTGGAACGCCTTTTCCGGCTACGGCGTGCTCAACCTGCCGGTGGGGCGCGCCTCCATGCTTGCCTACACCATGCCGTTGTGGCTGGTGCTCCTGTCGGTGGTGTGGCTGAAGGAGCGCCTCGACCTGCAAAACGGCCTAGGGCTGCTGCTCGGCATGAGCGGGGTGGCGCTGCTCATCGGGCAGGATTTCAGTGCTGTCCTGCATGCGCCGGTCGGCACCTTGTGCATGCTGGGCGCGGCCATCAGCTGGGCCATCGGCGTGGCGATGATCAAGAAAAAGCCTTTCGGCCTGCCGCCCACGGTGCAGACGGCGTGGATGATGGTGGTAGGCGGCCTTCCGACCGCCGCGCTGGCGCTGGCCTTCGAGTCCGCATTGCCGCCGCCGCTGTCGATCGCTGCCTGGGCAGCGGTCGCCTACAACGTCGCGGTGGCCGGCGTGGTGTGCTACTGGGCGTTTTACAAACTGGTGAACATGGTGCCGGCCTCGGTGGCCGGCATCGCCAGCCTGATCGTGCCGGTGGTGGGCATGCTCACCGGCATGGTGTTTCTCGGCGAGCGGCCGACGATGAGTGACTGGATCGCACTGGCCTTGATCGTCGGCGCCTTGGGCGTGGTGCTAGTTTGGCCGCATCGGGCGGACAAAGGCCCGGCATGACCGGTTTTTTTGCCGCTATTGCGCGTCAACCAGCGACGGCGTGCATGCGTTTCCTGATGAGCCGGACAAATGATTAAAACAAAGACCCGGCACCCAGGAGATTTCCCTGGTTGTTTGAGCCTTTTCCCTCCCCGCGGACAAAAATAGTTCAAGAACGGGACAATCATGACGTTTTCTCTCAATTCCTCGAAGAAGGTTGAGGATAGCGTCATATCTTGTTAATTCTCTTGAATTATTTTTGCTTCGGACTACAATGGCCGCTTCTGGAATTCTGGATTTCCCAACCATGCTGGTGCGTTGGCTGACCCTGTGTTTGGTGTTCCTCGGAACGCTGGCTTCCGCCGGCGCGGCGCAGGCCGCCACCCATCCCGCCAAAGCCAAGGCCAAGCACGTCAAACCGGCCAAGCCTGTCAAGGCCGTCAAGCGCGCGCATATCCGCCACGTGGCCGTGGTCGACAACGGCGAGCTTTCGGTGCAGTCGAACATCGCGCTGGTGGTTGACCAGAGCACCGGGCGCACGGTGTTCGGCAAGAATGTCGACGAAGTCCATCCGATCGCCTCCATCAGCAAGCTGATGACCGCGCAGGTGATCCTGGATGCGCAACTGCCGATGGAAGAGCGCGTCACCATCACCGAAGCCGATGTGGATACCGAAAAAGGCACGCGCTCGCGCCTGCGCGTGGGCACCGAGCTCACCCGCACGCAACTGCTGCAACTGGCGCTGATGTCGTCGGAGAACCGCGCCGCCCATGCGCTGGCGCGCACCTATCCCGAGGGCCTGCAGGCGTTCGTATTGCTGATGAACCAGAAGGCGAAGGCGCTGGGCATGACCAACAGCCACTTCGTCGAGCCCACCGGGCTGTCCAGCAGCAATGTCTCCACCGCCTCCGACCTGGTGAAGCTGGTGCATGCCGCCGAGCGCTATACGGTGATCCGCGAATACACCACCACCTCTTCGCGCGACGTCGAGGTGATGGGCCGGGTGATGCGCTTCAACAACACCAACCGCCTGGTCGGCAGCGAAGCCTGGGACATCGTGCTGTCGAAGACCGGCTTCATTAACGAAGCCGGGCGCTGCCTGGTGATGCAGGCGCGCATCGAAGGCCGCCCGCTGACCATCGTGCTGCTCGATTCCTGGGGACGCATGACCCGCCTGGGCGACGCCAACCGCATCCGCAAGTGGCTGACCTCGCAGGCAAGTGCCGGCGGCAACCACATGTTCCCCACCGGCGAAGCCGCGGGCGGTTAAAGCGCGGCCTGGCCTGGCGAGGCGGCCGCGGCAAACCCGCAGCATGCCGCTCCCTCAGGCGCTCCGCGAGCCGCGCTCAGGCGGCGTAGCCCAGCGCGCGCGAAATGCGCGCCGCGCTGGCCTGGATCAGCGGTGTCCATTCGGCCGACTTCTGGCGCTCCGCCGGCGCCGACACCGAGAGGCCTGCCACCAGCGTGCCGGCGTCGTCCAGCACGCCGGCGGCAACGCAGCGCACGCCAATCTCTGCCTCTTCCTGGTCCAGCGCGTAACCCTGCTTGCGTACATCCGACAGTTCGCGATTGAGCGCGGTGAGCGACTTCAGGCTGTGCGGCGTGTAGGCCTTCAGACCGGTGCGGTCGGCATAGGCCTTCACCCCGTCGGCCTCGTCGCGCGCGAGATACAGCTTGCCGGCGGCGGTGATGTGCAAGGGGGCGCGCGCGCCGATCACCTGCACCACGCGCATCATCGTGCGGTTTTCCGCGGTGCGCTCGACATAGATGATTTCGTCGCCCTGGCGCACCGAAAGGTTGACCGTCTCCCCGGTGGCCGCGGCCAGCCCGCGCATGAAGGGCAGGGCGATATCGCGCACCGACAGGCGCGAGCGCACCAGGTTGCCCAGTTCGAGAAAGCGCATCCCCAGGCGGTAACTGCCGGCCTCGGCGCGATCGGCAAAGCCGTTTTGCACCATCACGTTGAGGATGCGGTGCGCGGTGGAGGGATGCAGGCCGGTGACGGCGGCCAGCGCCTTCAGGCTGGCGGATTCGGGCGCGGCCGAAAGCGCGTCGATCAGCTGCATCATGCGGTCGATCACCTGGATCGGCGTCTTGGCTTCTTCGTTCACGACAGGGGCCGGTGGGAGGGCAAGGCTGCGGATTTCATATGGTGAAATTTTACCCGCAATCGGCCGGCCGGCCGCGTTCTCGATATCCGCCGCCCGTTTGCCGTAAAGTAGGTCTGGGCTGGCGGGGTGGACAATCCCCGGCGGGCGGCAGTTGCGCCCGAACCCAGTCCGTTCGCATACCAGAATAGTCAGTCACTCGATCGATGGCCCAGGATACCCCGCTGGCGCGCGCCGCCTCGCAACAGTCCCTCTACGAGGTATTGGAGCAATTACAGGAGGTGTTCGTCGTCTGCGACGCCGACGACGTCATCGTCTTTTCCAACCAGCGCTTTCGCGCGCTGAACGCGGCGGTCGAGCCGTGGACGCGCGCCGGGCGCACCTACGAAGAGTTCCTGCGCGCCGCGCTGGCGCAGCGCCTGTTTCCGGCCGGGCTGGGGCGCGAGGAGGAATACCTGGCCGCCGCCATGGCGCAACGGCGTGCCGGCGACTGGCCGATCGAGATCGAATATGCCGGCGGCCCTTGGCTGCTGGTGAATTTCTCGCGCCTGTCCGACGGCGGTTCGCTCACTTACGGCACCGACATCACCGCCCGCAAGCGCGCCGAGGCCGAACTGGCGCGCCAGAGCGAGCGCCTGCTGATCGGCCAGCGCACCGCCGGCATGATCGTGATGGACTGGGACGTGGTCAACGACGAATTGCACTGGAGCGACGATCCCGCCTGGCTGCGCGGCCCGCTGCCGCCCTCCGGCCAATACCCGCTATACAAGGAGCAGGTGCATCCGGAAGACCGCGACCGTTTTCTTGCCGTGCGCGCCGAGGGCGTGAAGTCGATGCAGCGCCAGGATCAGGAATATCGCATCGTGCGCACCGACGGCAAGGTCTTGTGGCTGCGCTCGGAACGGGTGGTGATGCCGGGGCCTGACGGCCGCGCGGCGCGCATGCTGGTGGCGCTGCACGACATCACGGGCCGCAAGGAGACCGAGCAGGCGGTCCAGCGCATGAACGAGGAACTGGAGCGCCGCGTGGTCGAGCGTACCGCCGAGCTGGCTTCCGCCAACCGCGACCTCGAATCGTTCTCCTATTCCGTTTCGCACGACCTGCGTGGGCCGCTGCGTGCCATCGCCGGCTTCGTCAACCTGCTGCGTGAAGAGGACGGCGCCGCGCTTTCGGCCGAGGGCCGGCGCCATCTCGGTGTGGTCGAGGACAACGCCCTGCGCATGAGCGCGCTGATCGACGCGCTGCTGGCGCTGGCGCATGCCTCGCGCCGCGCGGTGGCGCGCGTGCCGGTGGACATGGGGCAACTGGCGCGCGAGGTGTGCGCCGAGCTGGCGCCGGCGTATCCCGCGGTGCACTTCCAGGTGGGCGAGCTGCCGCCGGCGCTGGGCGACGCCACGCTGCTGCGCCAGGTGTTCACCAACCTGGTCGACAACGCGCTCAAATATTCTTCGCGGGTGGCGACGCCACGCGTCGAGCTGGGTGCGGAAAACCTCGATGGCGAGACCGCCTATTTCGTGCGCGACAACGGCGTCGGCTTCGACATGGCGCATGCCGGGCGCCTGTTCGAGATGTTTCACCGCCTGCAGCCGGGCGGCGGCTTCGGCGGCGAAGGCATCGGCCTGGCACTGGCAAGCCAGATCGTCAAGCGCCATCACGGGCGCATCTGGGCACAGGCGGCGCCGGGGCAGGGCGCGACCTTCCGTTTCGTGCTTGGCGGCGCGCTGGAGACGGGGGCCTGAGGCGTTCGCGCCGCGCGGGGCGCGCGGGCACCGCCCCGTTATACTTCGCTTGTCGCCTCCGCATTGCCGGCGCGTTCGCGCGCCCCGCCTGCCGCCATGAACGCCCCCGATCTCTCCCGCCTGAAAATCGACCGCAGCGGCGCCAATTCGGCGCGCGCGCGCCGGCGCGGCGGTCCGCTCCTGTGGACCATTGTCGTGCTGGTGCTGCTGGCGGCGGCCGGCGCATGGCGCTATGCGACCGCGCCGCTCAAGGTGCAGACCGTCACCGTCACCAGCGCCTATCCCTATCAGGGCGTGACCCTGATGAATGCCACCGGCTACGTTGCCGCGCAGCGCAAGGCCGCGCTGGCTTCGAAGGCCACCGGGCGCCTGGTGTGGCTGGGCGTGCTGGAAGGCAGCAAGGTGAAGGAGGGCGAGGTGGTGGCGCGCCTGGAGTCCAGCGACGTCGCGGCCACCGCCGACCAGGCGCAGGCCAACGTGCGCCAGGCGCAGGCCAACCTGATGCAGGGCGAGGCGGAACTGAAGGATGCACAGGCCAACCTCAACCGCACGAAAGAACTGGTGGACAAGAAATTCGAATCCCAGGCGGTGCTCGACCAGGCCACCGCCCGCTACGACAAGGCGCGCGCCGCGCTGGCCGGCATGCAGGCGGCCATCGGCGTGGCGCAGGCGAACCGGCGCGGCGCCGAAGTGGGCGTGGAGCAGACGCTGATCCGCGCGCCCTTCGATGGCGTGGTGCTGACCAAGTCGGCCAACATCGGCGACGTGATCACGCCATTTTCCAACGCCGCCGACAGCAAGGGGGCGGTGGTGACGATTGCGGACATGAGCACGCTGGAAGTGGAAGCCGATGTCTCCGAGTCGAACATCGGCAAGGTGGCCGTCGGTACGCCCTGCGAAATCCAGCTTGATGCCTTTCCCGACCAGCGTTTCGAGGGCAACGTCTCGCGCATGGTGCCGACGGTCGACCGCTCCAAGGCCTCGGTGATGGTGAAGGTGAAGTTCAAGCAGCTCGACCCGCGCATCCTGCCTGACATGAGCGCCAAGGTGGCGTTTCTCGAGCGCGAGATGCGCCCGGATGAACGCAGCGCGCAAACGGTGATCAATCCGCAAGCGGTGGTGGAGCGTGACGGCGCCAAGATGGCCTTCGTGGTGCGCGACGACCGCGCGCAGCAGGCGCCGGTGACCCTGGGCGCGAAAATCGGCGATGCGGCGCGGGTGAGCGGGGTCAAGCCGGGCGACAAGGTGGTGCTGGCGCCTTCCGCGCGCCTGCATGACGGCGGCGCCGTGCAGGTCGGGGCCAAGTAGGTGACCGATGCCCGGTGACGTGCCGGCGGGCGACATGCACGCGCCCCTGATCTCGATCCGCCGCGTGGTGAAAAACTACATCCGCGGCGGCCAGACCGTGGAGGTGCTGACCGGCATCAGCCTGGACATCGCGCGCGGCGAATTCGTCGCCCTGATGGGGCCGTCGGGTTCCGGCAAGAGCACCCTGCTCAATCTCATCGCCGGCATCGACAAGCCCACCAGCGGCGAACTGCTGATCGACGGGGAAGACATTACGCGCCTGGCCGAATCCGACCTGGCGCGCTGGCGTGCCGCCAAGGTCGGCTTCATTTTCCAGTTCTACAACCTGATGCCGGTGCTGAGCGCATTGGAAAATGTCGAGCTGCCGCTGTTGCTTACCAATCTGTCGCGGCGCGACCGGCGTGAGCGCGCGGCCCTGGCGCTCGAAATGGTGGGCCTGGCAGACCGCATGGACCATACGCCCAACGAGCTCTCCGGCGGCCAGCAGCAGCGCGTGGCGATCGCGCGGGCGGTGGTCTCCGACCCGCAGATCCTGGTGGCCGACGAGCCGACCGGCGACCTCGACCGCACCTCCGCCAGCGAAGTGCTGGGCATGCTGCAAACCCTCAACCGGGAGCTGGGTGCCACCATCGTGATGGTGACGCACGACGCGCGCGCCGCCAGCGCGGCGCAGGTGATCATGCACCTGGAAAAAGGCGTGCTGGAATCGCGCGAAGAGACCGTGCAGATCAAACACTAGTCATGTTTTATCTCGGGCTCATCTTGCGTAACGCCCTGCGCCACAAGCTGCGCAGCCTGCTCACGCTTTTGGGCCTGGTCGTCGCCATTCTCGCCTTCGGCCTGATTTCCACCGTGGTGGGTGCCTGGTACGCCAATTCGGAAGCCGCCTCCAACGCGCGCCTGGTGACGCGCAATGCCATCTCGCTGGCATTCTCGATGCCGATTTCCTACAAGCAGAAAATCCGCGCCGTCGAAGGTGTCAAGGACGTCAGCTATGCCAACTGGTTCGGCGGTGTCTACAAGGACCCGAAGAATTTCTTTCCGCAGTTCGCCATCGACCCCGAAAGCTACCTGCGCATCTACCGCGACTACCTGCTGCCGGAAGACGACCTGCGCAATTTCATCCGCGACCGCAAGGGCTGCATCGTCGGCCGCCGCCTGGCGCAGGCCTACGGCTTCAAGGTCGGCGACACGCTGCTGCTCAAGGGCGGCATCTTCCCCGGCGACTGGGAATTCGTGATCCGCGGCATCTACGACGGCCGCGAATCCAAGACCGATACCTCCCAGATGTTCTTCCACTGGGACCTGCTCAACGAGACGATGAAAAAAGTCTCGCCGCGGCGCGCCAATTATGTCGGCGTGTACGTGGTCGAGATCGGTAATCCGGAAGACGCGGCGCCCGTCAGCGAGGCGATCGACAAGCTGTTCAAGAACTCCTCCTGGGAGACGCTCACCGAAACCGAGCAGGCCTTCCAGCTGGGCTTCGTTTCCATGATCGAGGCCATCGTGGCGGCGATCCGCCTGATGTCCTACGTGGTGATCGTCATCATCCTCGCGGTGATGGCCAACACCATGGCGATGACGGCGCGCGAGCGCCTCTCCGAATACGCCACGCTCAAGGCGCTGGGCTTCGGCCCGCGCTACGTGGCGGCGCTGATCTTCGGTGAAAGCCTGACACTCGCCGCCATCGGCGCGGTGATCGGTATTGCGCTCACCTTCCCCGCGGCGCGCGGCTTTTCCGCCCTCACCGGCACGCTGTTCCCCACCATGCAGGTGGCCGATGCCACCGTGTGGCGCCAGGTGGCGAGCGCGGCCATCGTCGGCGTGCTGGCTGCCGCCTTGCCGGCCTGGCGCGCGGCGCGGGTGAAGATCGTCGACGGCTTGCGGAGCATCGGGTGAACGTCCCCTATCTCTACAGCTATCGCAACCTGTGGGCGCGCAAGCTCACCACGCTGCTCACCGCCGGCGGCATGGCGCTGGTGGTGTTCGTCTTTTCCGCCGTGCTTATGCTCGACGCCGGGCTGCAAAAGACCCTGGTCGATACCGGCTCGTGGGACAACGCGGTGGTGACGCGGCGCGGCGCCGAGTCGGAAGTGCAAAGCATCGTCGACCGCCCGCAGGCGTCCACCATCGAGTCGCAGCCGGAGGTGGCGCTGGGCCCGGGCGGGGTGGCCATGCTGTCGAAGGAAAGCGTGGTGCTGATCTCGCTCAACAAGCGCGGCACCGGCCAGCCGGCCAACGTGATCATCCGCGGCACCGGCCCGACCGGCCTGGCTTTGCGCCCGCAACTGCACATCGTGCAGGGGCGCATGTTCCGCCCCGGCAGCAACGAGATCATCACCGGGCGCTCGGTGGCCGAGCGATTCGCCGGCGCGGGCCTGGGCGAGTCGCTGCGCTTCGGCGGGCGCGAATGGGTGGTGGTGGGTGTGTTCGACGCCGGTAAAAGCGGCTTTGATTCGGAGGTGTGGGGCGACGTCGAGCAACTGATGCAGACCTTCCGCCGCAGCGTATTCTCCTCGGTGATTTTCAAGCTCAAGGATTCGAACGGCTTCGATGCCTTCGCCGAGCGCATCCGCTCCGACCCGCGGCTCACCGTCGAAGCCAAGCGCGAAACCCGCTACTACGCCGACCAGTCGGAAAAACTCTCCGCCTTCATCAGCTACCTGGGGCTGGTCCTCTCCGCCATCTTTTCGATCGGCGCGATGATCGGGGCGATGATCACCATGTACGCCGCCGTGGCCAACCGCACCGCCGAGATCGGCGCGCTGCGCGCGCTGGGCTTCCAGCGCTCCGCCATCCTGCTCACCTTCCTTGCCGAGTCGCTCCTGCTTTCGCTGGTCGGTGGCCTGGTCGGGCTGGTGCTGGCCTCCTTCATGCAGTTCTTCAGCATTTCCACCATCAACATGCAGTCCTTCGCCGAGCTGGCGTTCGGCTTCACGCTCAATCCCGGCATTGTCGTGCGCTCGCTGCTGTTTGCCCTGTTCATGGGCCTGGTGGGCGGCTTCCTGCCGGCGCTGCGCGCGGCGGGCATGAACATCGTCGATTCGCTGCGCGCGGCTTAGGCCCTGGCGCGGCGGCGCGGCTTTTCTTCTTCGCCGATCGGGATTTCCAGGCTCACGCGCAAGCCCTCGATCACCACGTTGGACTGGAAGCGCGAGAGCGCCGGCGAGGAGAGCAGCAAGGTCTTCGAATATTCGTCGTAGTCCTGCATGTCGTTTACCACCACGGTGAGGATGTAGTCGACTTCGCCGGTGACGTAATAGGCTTGCTGGGTACGTCGATCGGCGGCGAGCTTGCGCAGCAGCGCCGCCACCTCGGCCTTTTGCGCGAAATCCACTTTCACGCCGACGATGAAGGTCATGCGCTTGCCCACCGCATCGGGGTTGACGATCGCCACCTCGCGCCTGATCGCGCCGGTCTCGCGCAGGCGCTTGATGCGCCGCTGCACCGAAGAGGCGGAAAGGCCGATGCGCGAACCCAGCGCTTCCGCCGTGGCTGTGGCGTCGGTTTGCAGCAAGGCGAGCAGGCGCCGGTCGTGCTCGTCGATGCTCCAGTCGGTGATGCGGGATTTCGGCATTTTTAATCAATATCTGCGATATTCACGCACGATTATGCGGGAAAAATCCGCCCAACGGCGCGCCGCCGGCCTAAGATACGGCAATTACCGCCGCCTTCGAGGAGCCCCATCATGAACATGAACGACCTGCAAAACGACCTGGCGCCGTTCTGGATGCCGTTTACCGCCAACCGCCAGTTCAAGCAGGCGCCGCGCCTGCTGGCCGAGGCAAAAGGGATGTACTACAAGACGCCCGACGGCCGCGAGATTCTCGACGGCGTCGCCGGCCTGTGGTGCGTCGCCGCCGGCCATTGCCGTGACGAGATCGTCAAGGCGGTGCAGGACCAGGTCGCGCGCATGGATTTCGCGCCGACCTTCAACATGGGTCACCCGGTCGCCTTCGAGACCGCCAGCCGCCTCGCCGCCATCACCCCGCCGGGCCTCAACCGTATTTTCTTCACCAACTCCGGTTCGGAGTCGGCCGACACTGCGCTGAAAGTCGCGCTGGCGTATCACCGTGCGCGCGGCGAGCCGTCGCGTACCCGCCTGATCGGCCGCGAGCGCGCGTACCACGGCGTCAACTTCGGTGGCATGAGCGTGGGCGGCATCCCTGGCAACCGCAAGGTGTTCGGCAACAGCATGCTGCCGGGCGTCGATCACCTGCGTGCCACCCATGACATCGCGCGCAATGCCTTCAGCAAAGGCCAGCCGGAACACGGTGCCGAGTTCGCCGATGAACTGGAGCGTCTGGTCGCCCTGCACGACGCTTCCAACATCGCCGCCGTGATCGTCGAGCCGATGGCGGGTTCCGCCGGCGTGCTGATCCCGCCCAAGGGCTACCTCGAGCGCCTGCGCTCGATCTGCGACAAGCACGGCATCCTGCTGATTTTCGACGAAGTGATCACCGGCTTCGGCCGCCTGGGCGCCGCCTTCGCCTACGACGCCTTCGGCGTCAAGCCCGACATCATGACCATGGCGAAAGCGATCAACAACGCCACCATCCCGATGGGCGCCATCGCGGTGAAGCAGGAAGTGCACGACGCCATCATCAACGCCACCCCCGAAGGCGGCATCGAGTTCGCGCACGGCTATACCTACTCCGGGCACCCGGTGGCCTGCGCCGCCGCCAATGCCACCCTTGCCTTGTACGAAAAGGAAAAGCTGTTCGAGCGCGCCGGCAAGATGGCGCCTTACTTTGAAAAGGCCGCGCACGCCCTCAAGGGCACCAGGCACGTGATCGATATCCGCAATGTGGGCCTGGTGGCCGGCATCGAGATGGAACCGCGCGCGGGTGCGGTGGGCAAGCGCGGCTACGAGGCGCTGGTGCGCTGCTTCGAGAAGGGCGTGCTGGTGCGCGCCACGGGCGATATCGTCGCCGTCTCGCCGCCCCTGATCGTGGAAGAAAAGCAGATCGACCGTATTTTCTCCACCATCGCCGAAGTGATCGGCAGCATCGAGTAATTCTGGTCGCGTACGCCAACAGGCCCGCCGCGCGCGGGCCTGTTTGTTTATAGTCACGGCATGACGACAAGAACAACACCCTGCCGCATCCTGGTCCTGGGAGGCTACGGCCACTTCGGCGGGCGCATCTGCCGGGCGCTGGCCGCCGACCCCAACATCGCGCTGATCGTCGCCGGCCGCAGGCGCGAGGCGGCACGCGACTTCATCGCCACCTTGCAGACCGCCGGCGCCACGCCGGAAGCCGCGGCCCTGGACCACACCGCCGCCGCCCTGGCGCGCACCCTGGCCGACTTGCGCGCCGAAGTGGTGGTGCACACCGGCGGCCCGTACCAGGGGCAGGACTATCACGTTGCCCGCGCCTGCGTCGAAGCCGGCGCGCATTACATCGACCTGGCTGACGGACGCGCCTTCGTCGCCGGCATCACAGCGCTCGACGAAGTAGCGAAGCGCCGTGACGTGCTGGCGGTAAGTGGCGCCAGCACCTTGCCGGCTTTGTCCTCCGCGGTGGTGGACCGCTTCAAGGCGGAATTCGGAACGCTGGAAGCGATCGAAAGCGGCATCGCCCCGGGGCAAAAGACACCGCGCGGCCTGGCGACGCTGGAAGCGGTGCTTTCCTATTGCGGCCAGCCCTTCGAATGGCTGGAGGACGGCCGCAAGGTAACGGTATACGGCTGGCTGGGACTGCATGCGCACCACTACCCGGACTTCGGCAAGCGCTGGAGCGCCCCTTGCGACGTGCCTGATCTCGAACTGTTTACGCAACGCTATGCCGGCGTGCATACCGTCACCTTTCGTGCCGCGCTCGAACTCAAGGCCATGCAGGCCGGCATGGCTGCGCTCGCGCAACTGCGCCGCCTGGGCCTTATGCGGGACTGGTCGCGCCATGCCGGCTGGCTCAAGCAATTGAGCGATCCCTTCGATTTTCTCGGCAGCGACGTCGGCGGCATGCACCTGGAGATGCGCGGCCGCGACCCCGCCGGCGCACCGAAGGTGCTCACCTGGAACCTGGTGGCGCGGCGCGGCCACGGCCCGGAGATTCCCTGCATCGCCGCCATTGTGGTGGCGAAGAAACTGGCGGCGGGAAACATCGCCGAACGCGGCGCCATGCCCTGCATGGGCCTGATGAGCCTGGATGAGTTCGACGCCGCCGTGGCGCACCTGGACATTCGCTGGTCGGTCGCCGGCAGGCCATGACTTATTTCCTGCTCAAGACCCTGCACATCGTCAGTGCCGCCGTGCTGCTCGGCACCGGCGCCGGGATCGCATTTTTCATGCTGATGGCGCATCGCGCGCGCGACCTGCAAGGCCTGCGCATGGTAACGCGCCATGTGGTGCTGGCCGACTGGCTGTTCACCGCGCCGGCGGTGGTGGTGCAACTGATCACCGGCTTCCTGCTGATGCGCACCCTTGGCTGGCCGCACACAAGCGCGTGGCTGAAGATGGTGCTGGCGCTATACGTGATGGTGGGGGGCTGCTGGCTGCCGGTGGTGTGGATACAGATGCGCCTGGCGCGCCTGGTGGCCGCCGCACCCGGCATCGAGGCGCTGGGGCCGGGCTACTGGAAGCTCTACCGCTGCTGGCTGGTGTTCGGAGCGCCGGCCTTTAGCGGCGTGCTCGCGCTGATCTGGCTGATGGTCGCCAAACCGGGGCTCTAGGCGCCGCGGCGGTCCTGCTCGGCGCCGGCGCCGGAGTAATGCTCGCGCTTGGCCTCGTACATGCGCTTGTCGGCCTGGCGCTGCACCCATTCCATGTTCTGCCCGGTGTAGCCGGTGGCAACGCCAATGGAAAACGACAGGCGCGGCCCGGTGTAGAACTGGTTGTTCATGTCGATCAGCGATTGCAGCTCTGCCAGCTTCAGGCGCGAAGCGCGCTCGTCCTGGTAGGGCAGGAGGATGGCGAACTCATCGCCGCCGATGCGCGCGGCGGTATCGTTTTCGCTCAGCACCTTGGCGATCACCTCGCCGGCGCGGCGGATCAGCGCGTCGCCCGCCTCATGCCCGCCTTCGTCATTGGCCTTTTTCAGGCCGTTGAGATCGATCATCATGATGCTGGCGGGGAAGCGCTCGTCTTTTTGCACCAGGTGGCGGCGCTCCTCGAAAAAGGTGCGGTTGCGCAGGCCCGTGAGCACGTCGTGGGTGCCGAGATAGGAGAGATAGGCTTCGGCCTTCTTGCGCGCGGTGATGTCGGAAATCGCCACCAGCACGCGGTCCCAGGTGTCTTCCGCGCCGGGCAGGGGGGAAGAGCGCATCAGGATGTCGACCGGCTCGCCGTTCAGCGCATAGTTCACGCCCTCGTATTCGGAATCGAGCTTGCCGTTCCACATGTCGAGCAGCTCGTGTTCCCAGTGCAGGCGCATGCTGTCGCGGAACACGCGGTCGAGGTTGCCCAGCAGCTCTTCCTTGCTGGCGGCCTGGAACATGCCGAGCGTCTTCTGGTTGACGTCGAGCACGCGGATCAGCTTCATGCTCTCGGCCACCACCTGCGGGTTGTCCGCCAGGTGGCGGGCGAAATTGGTGATGCCGCCGGCGCGCAACTCGGTGAGCCAGGCCTTGACGGCGCTGTAATCCTCCACCCACAGCGAGACCGGCGAATGCTCGAACAGGCCGATGGCGTAATTCTCGTTTGCGGCCGCGTGGTCCAGCGCGCGCTTGCGCTCGGTGATGTCCACCAGCGAGAGCAGGATGCGCGACCAGTCATGCTCGTGCCCCGGCAGGGCGCGGCGCGACAGGTGGATGTAGATCGGCGTGCCGTCGAGCGCGTAGTTGATGCCCTCGATGCCCAATTCCAGGTGGCCCTGCCACATGTCTTCCAGCTCGGCGCGGAAATGGTCGCGCATGTCGTCGCGGAACACGCGGTGCAGGTTCGACAGCAGCACCTCGCGCGAGGGGGCGCGGAACAGCTTCAGGGTGTAATCGTTGACGTCCAGCACCTCGATGCCCGCCATGCACGACTCGACCACGTGCGGGTTGGCATCCAGGTAGGCCGGAAAATCGGTCACCCCGAGGGCGCGGATTTCATCCAGCTGCCGGCGGATCAGGCTGTAATCCTCGATCCACAGGGAGACCGGGGAATGCTGGTAGACATCGTGAAAATCGAGATCCAGGTTCATGACACCGTATTGATGGGGCTGGGCGGGCGTCGCCGGAGAAACAGAGCATACCGTTAAAGCGCCCGGGCGCCGCAAGGGGAAGAAGGAGCAGTCTGGCGCCGCAAACCGGCATGCGCGGCCGCGGCGCGGCGCGTCCGCCCCTCAGATGCTGACTTCCAGGTTGTCGATCAGGCGCGTAGCGCCCAGGCGCGCCGCAGCCAGGATCACCAGGTCGTGGTCCTGCGCCTCGGGCGGCTGCAGGTCGCTCTGGCGGCGGATGGCGATGTAGTCCGGGCGCCAGCCGCGCGCGGCCAGCGCCGCCATTTCCTGCAATTCGATGCGCTGGAAATCACGCTTGCCGGCGGCGATCTCGTCGCGTGCGCGCTTCAGCGCCTGCGACAGGTGCACCGCTTCCTGGCGTTCGGCTGCCGACAAATAACCGTTGCGCGACGACAGCGCCAGGCCATCCGGCGCGCGCACGGTGTCGGCCAGGATCAGCTCGATCGGCAGGGCCAGCTGCTTCACCATGTTTTTCAGCACGATGCACTGCTGGTAGTCCTTCTTGCCGAAAATCGCCGCCTTCGGCTGCGTCATGTTGAACAGTTTCAGCACCACCGTGGCGACACCGCGGAAATGCCCCGGGCGCACCGCGCCGTCGAGGATGTGCGAAATCTCGGAGGGCTCGACCGAATAGGTCTGCGGTTCGGGGTAGATTTCCTTTTCGTCCGGGACGAATACCACGTCGCAGCCGGCGGCCTTCAGCTTGTCGCAATCGGCCTGCAGGGTGCGCGGATACTTGTCGAAATCTTCGCGCGGGCCGAACTGCATGCGGTTGACGAAAATGCTCACCACCGTGCAGGCGCCGCGCGGCTTGACGTTGTTGACCAGCTGGATATGGCCATCGTGCAGGTTGCCCATGGTGGGCACCAGCACGTTGTTCGGCTCGCGCTGCAAGCGCTCGCGCAATTCGGCGACGGAATGAATCAGGTCCATGAAAATCTACGGGAAGCGCTGGCTAGGTGCCCAAGAATGTAAACCGCTTTGCAATCTTGTGCCTGGAACCGGGGGCGCTCAAGGGAGCATGGCCCCCTGATCAATCCCCTCTCCCCCGGGGGCGCTACTTTACCCTACCCGGTTGAAATATTCCCGCCGGCCGCGCATCGCCCGGATGTGCGCCAGCAGCAGGGAGAAATCGTCGTCTGAATCGACGAAATTGAAGTGATCCGCGTTCACCATCAAGAGCGGCGCGGCGTCGTAATGATGGAAAAAGCGCGTATAGCGCTCGGCCAGGCGCAGCAGGTAGGTTTCGGCGATCGGCTGCTCATGCGCAATGCCGCGGCGGCGCACGCGCTCCACCAAAGTCTGCGGCTCGGCCTGCAAATAGATCACCAGATCCGGCACCGGCGCCTGCGGCTTCAGGTGCTTGTACATCTGCTCGTAGAGCGCCAGTTCGTCGTCGTTGAGCGTCAGGCGGGCAAACAGCGGGTCCTTCTCGAACAGGAAGTCGCCCACCGTCACGCCCTTGAACATGTCGGGCTGGCGCAGTTCGGAAAGCTGGTGGATGCGCTGGAACAGGAAGAACAATTGCGTCGGCAGCGCGTAACGCGTCATGTCCTTGTAGAACTTCGGCAGGAAAGGGTTTTCCTCCGGCGTTTCCAGCATCAGCGCGGCGCCGCTGACGGCCGCGATACGGCGCGCAAGCGAGGTCTTGCCGGCGCCGATCGGACCCTCGACGACGATGTGCCTGAGTTTTTCGGGAAGTACGTTCATGCCCGTTGTATTGCCGGCGGCCATCAGCCGCGGAAGATGAAATAAACGGCGCCCATCATACACAAGCCGGCCCAGAGGAAATCAAGCTTGATCGGCTGGTTCATGAAGAAGATCGAGAACGGTACGAATACCGAGAGCGTGATCACTTCCTGCATGATCTTCAGCTGCGAGAGGTTGAGCGTGGTGAAGCCGATGCGGTTGGCCGGCACCTGCAGCAGGTATTCGAACAGCGCCACGCCCCAGGAAACCAGCGCGGCGATCCACCACGGCTTGTTGCCCAGTTCCTTCAGGTGGCCATACCAGGCGAAGGTCATGAACACGTTGGAGAGCACCAGCAGGCCGGCGGCCTGCAACACGGTCGGGAGTTGCGCGGTCCAGTTCATGGCAGTTTGCGGATCGGTTGGTCGGTGATCGAAGCGAGCAGCGCACCCACCGCGCCCTGGCCGGGAATGAGGAGATCAGGCGCGATCTCGGCTAGCGGCGCCAGCACGAAGGCGCGCAGGTGCATGCGCGGGTGGGGCAGGGTGAGTTCGGCCGATTGCATCTGCGTGTCGCCGTAAAGCAGCAGGTCGAGGTCCAGGGTGCGCGGGGCGTTGCGGTAGGGGCGCTTGCGGCCATGCGCCTGCTCGATGGCTTGCAGGGCGTGCAGCAAGTCGAGCGCGCCCAGGGTGGTGTCGAGCGCGGCGGCGGCATTGCAATAGTCCGGGCCGCCGGCATCCACTGGTTTGGTGACGTACAGGGAAGATTGGGCAACCGGCGTGACGGCCGGCAAGCGGGCCAGTTCGGCGAGCGCAGCGCGCACCGCGGCCGCCGGCTCGCCGAGGTTGGCGCCCAGGCCCACATAGGCGCGCACCGCGGCCGGCATTGGCCTTACGTACCGGACTCGCCGGCGTTGTCCCCGGAGGCACCCAAGGTGTCCACGGGCGCGGTTTCATCGCCGCCCTTGCCGGGCGAGCGGCGCCGGCGCCGGCGTTTTTTCTGCTCGCCGCCGGCACTCGGCGCGGCGCCGGAGGTCAGCTCGTTGCGCTCATCCGCCTCGGCGTCGTAGAAACGCGTCCACCAGTCGCCGATGGCGCGGTCGATCTCGCCGCTTTCTGCGCGCAGGAGCATGAAATCGTAGGCGGCGCGAAAGCGCGGATGCTCCAGCAGCTTGAAGGGCATACGCCCGTTCATGCGCTCGAAGCGCGGCTGCACCGACCAGATCTCGCGCATGTCGGCCACGAAGCGGCGCTGGATCGCCAGTTTCCCGGTCTGGGTGTCGAGCACCACGTTCATTGCCTCGTACAGGGCCGGCATCGAGTGCTCACCCTTGGCCTTGAGCTCGTTCCAGGTCTTGAGCACCTCGTGCCAGAGCAGCGCGGCGAACAGGAAGCCAGGCGCCACGCCCTTGCCGAGCAGGATGCGCTCGTCCGTGCGGGCCAAGGCCAGCATGACGAACTTCTCGCCCATCGGCTGCTCGAGAATCACGTCGAGCATCGGCAAGAGGCCGTGGTGCAGGCCCTCGTCGCGCAACTGCTTGACCGCCGCCACCGCGTGGCCGGAGAGCAGCAGCTTCATCATCTCGTCGAACAGGCGCGAACTCGGCACGTTGGACAGGAGCGGCGCCACCTCGGTGATCGGCGCGCGCGTCTTCGGATCGATGGTAAAGCCCAGTTTGCCGGCGAAGCGCGCCACGCGCAGCATGCGCACCGGGTCTTCGCGATAGCGCGTCTCGGCGTCGCCGATGATGCGCAGCGTCTTTTTGCGCAGGTCGCCGACACCGCCGTGATAGTCGATCACGGTTTCGGTGGTGGCGTCGTAATACAGGGCGTTGATGGTGAAGTCGCGCCTGGTGGCATCGTCTTCGATGGTGCCGAAGGTATTGTCGCGCAGCACGCGGCCATGTTCGTCGGTCTCGGCGTCTTTCAGGTCGGCGGTGCGGAAGGTGGAGACTTCCACCGTCTCCTGGCCGAACAGCACGTGGACGATGCGAAAGCGCCGGCCGATCAGGCGCGAGCGGCGGAAGGTGGCGTGCACCTGCTCCGGCGTGGCGTTGGTGGCGACGTCGAAATCCTTCGGCGGCAGGCCCAGCAGCAGGTCGCGCACCGCGCCGCCCACCACATAGGCCTGGAAGCCGGCCTTGGTGAGGCCCTCGCAGGTGCCCAGGGCGCCACGCGACAGGCGCTCGCGGCCGATGCCGTGAGCGGCCTTGTCGTAGGTCTTGGGCGCCTTGGCACGGCCCTTTTTGGGCTGGCCGAAAACAGTTTTGATCAGCTTTTTCAGCATTTACCGCAATTTTACTCTTTGCCGTGAAGATCGATGACCGGCCAGCCGGCCTGCTCGGCTTTTTGCTTCAGCACGGGATCGGGATTGACGGCCACCGGATTGGAAACGCGCTCCAGCAACGGCAGGTCGTTGCGTGAATCGCTGTAGAAATAACTCTGGGGAAAATCGGCAATGCGCTTGTCCATGGTCGAGAGCCAGCCTTCGACGCGCACGATCTTGCCTTCCTGGAAACTGGGGATGCCGCGCGGCTTGCCGGTATAGCGGCCCTCGTGCTCCTCCAGGTCGCAGGCGATCAGATGCGGCACGCCGAATTCGCGCGCGATCGGTTCGGTGACGAAGGCATTGGTGGCGGTAACGCAGCAGCAGATGTCGCCGGCGTCCAGGTGTTTTTGCACCAGGGCGCGCGCCGCCGGCGTGATGGTGGGGCGGATCACGGTGTCCATGAACTGGCGATGCCAGGCGTCCAGTTGTTCGCGCGGGTGCTGCGCCAGGGGACCCAAGGCAAAGCGCAGGTATTCCTGGATGTCCAGCGTGCCGGCCTTGTACTGGCTGTAGAAAAAATCGTTGGCACGGTCGTAGGCCTCGCCATCGACCACGCCCTGTTTCACCAGGAAGTGCCCCCAGGCGTGATCGCTGTCGATGGCGATCAGGGTGTTGTCGATGTCGAATAGCGCGAGATTCATAGCGGCAGATCTTGGGTTTCGTTCAGCAGCTCGCGCAACAGCGGCAAGGTGACGGCGCGCTTGGCGGTGAGCGAGGCGGTATCCAGCGCTTCAACGATACGCATCAGCGTCGGCATGTCGCGGCGCACGTGGTTGAGCATGTAGGTGGCGACGTCTTCCGGCAGGCGCATGCCGCGCGCCTGCGCATGCGCCAGCAGGGCCGCCTGCTTTTCCGCATCGGTGAGGGCGACTACTTCGAGCGACAGGCCCCAGGCCAGGCGGCTTTGCAGGTCGGCGCGCAATTGCAGTTGCGGCGGCGGCAAGGGGCCGCTCACCAGCAGGTACGCCGGGGTTTGCGCCGCGCGCGCTTCGTTGTAAAGGTTGAAGAGGGCAACCTGCCCGGCCTCGTCGAGGGCATCGCAGTTGTCCAGCGCCAGGTTGGCGCCAGGCATCACGCCGGCGAGCGAGGGGCGTTCGCGGGCATCGACATACGCCGCATCGTGCGCCGCGCACCAGGCGCGCAGCAAATGGCTGCGCCCGCTGCCATGCCCGCCCCAGAGGTAAAGGGCACGCGACCCGGCATCGGTGCCGAAGCCTTGCAGTTCGGCCAGCACCGCCGCATTGCCGCCGGTGACGAAATTGCCGAAGGTGGGCGGCGGAGCGTCAGCCAGGCCCAGCAGGAGTTGTTGCGGCGAAGCCATCTATCTACTTGGTGTAAAACGGGCTGGCGAGATAAAGCGCCTTCAGGTGACGCAGGCCGACCAGCAGGATCGCGCTTGCCGGCAAGGCCAGCAGCACGCCGAAAAAGCCGAAAATCTGCCCGAAGGCCAGCAAGGCGAACACCACCGCCAGCGGATGCAGGCCGATGCGTTTTCCGACGATGCGCGGGGTGAGGAAAAAGCTTTCCAGCACCTGGCCGATGCCGAACACCACGGCGACCACGATCAGCGCATGGGTCACGTTCCCCTGCAGCAGGGCCACCAGCAAGGCGATCGTAAGCCCGGTGCCGAAGCCAAGATACGGCACGAACACCAGGCCGCCGGTAATCAGGCCGATGGGCAGCGCGAAATCCAGGCCGCCGATCCACAGCGCGAACGAGTAATACAGGATCAGCAGGCCCATCACCGCCGTCTGGCCGCGCAGGAATTCCGCCAGCACCGAATCGATCTCGCGCGCGATCTCGCGCACCTGCGTGTGCCAGCGGCGCGGAATGGCATTGTCGATCGAATTGATCAGCTTCGGCCAGTCCTCCAGCAGGTAGAACAGCACCAGGGGGATCAGCACCACGTTGGCGACAATGCCCACCAGCGCCAGGCCGCCTAAGCGCAGCGAGGTGAGGATGCGTGCCGACAGCCCGTCGGTGCTTTGCCATTGCTCGCTGATGAAATTCTTCACGCTTTCGGCGTCGAACTGCACCTCCCAGCCCCAGGCGCGCAGGCGCGGCGCCACCACCTCCTCCGCTTTGGCGAGCAGGCCCGGGATATGCTGGTAGAGCTGGTTCAACTGTTTGGCGACCAGGGGGCCGACGATCAGGATCATCAGCAGCACCGCCACCAGCAGGGCCGCCACCATCAGCGCCGCGCCGACAGCGCGCGGCACCTTCTTGCTCTCCAGCCAGTTGACGCCCGGATTGAGGATGTAGGCGAAGATCGCGCCCGCCAGGAAAGGCGTGAGGATGGGACTCAGGTAGTAAATGAATACCAGGAACGCCAGCCCGAGCGCGGCCCATATCACGGTTTGCAGTTTTTCTTCACGCAAAGGCATCGGGGCGGAGGAGGAGGGCGGGTCGGTGGAGCGCCAGGAGGCGCGGCGGGGCGTGAGTGACAGCGTCCGGGTTAAAATTACGCCCTGCCCGTCATTTTCGGGCCGGGCCTTGCCCGCGCAGCGCGATTTTACCCTGTCGCCCGCGCCCCGGCGGCCCGGCGGAAATTTGCCGGTTCTACCGCCCCGCCGCGAGCTTTCGCGTTTTAGCCCCCTTTCCCCATGAGTTCTTCCTCCCTTTCCTATCGCGACGCCGGCGTGGACATCGATGCCGGCGACGAACTGGTCGAGCGCATCAAGCCGCTGGCCAAAAAGACCATGCGCGAGGGCGTGCTGGCGGGCATCGGCGGCTTCGGCGCGCTGTTCGAAGTGTCGAAAAAGTACAAGGAGCCGGTGCTGGTCTCCGGCACCGACGGCGTCGGCACCAAGCTCAAGCTGGCATTTCACCTGAACAAGCACGATACCGTCGGCATCGACCTGGTGGCGATGAGCGTCAACGACATCCTGGTGCAGGGTGCGGAGCCGCTGTTCTTCCTCGATTATTTTGCCTGCGGCCGGCTGGACGTGGATACCGCTGCATCGGTTGTCGGCGGCATCGCGCGCGGTTGCGAACTCTCGGGCTGCGCGCTGATCGGCGGCGAGACCGCCGAAATGCCCAGCATGTACCCCGACGGCGAATACGACCTCGCCGGTTTCGCCGTGGGTGCGGTGGAAAAGAGCAAGATCATCGATGGCAAGAGCATCGTCCCCGGCGACGTAGTGCTGGGCCTGGCCTCTTCCGGCGCGCATTCCAATGGCTACTCGCTGGTACGCAAGATCATCGAGCGGGCCAACCCCGACTTCAAGGCCGATTTCCACGGCCGCCCCCTGGGCGATGTGGTGATGGAGCCGACCCGCATCTACGTCAAGCCGCTCCTGGCGCTGCTGGAAAAGATGAAGGTCAAGGGCATGGCGCACATCACCGGCGGCGGCCTGGTGGAAAACGTGCCGCGCGTGCTGCAGGACAATCTCACCGCTGTCCTGCATCGCGACGCCTGGACCATGCCGCCGCTGTTCACCTGGCTGCAACAGCATGGCAACGTGGCGGACGCCGAAATGCACCGCGTGTTCAACTGCGGCATCGGCATGGCGGTGATCGTCGCCGCGGCCGACGCGGATCGCGCGATGGCCGAGCTCAAGGCGGCGGGCGAGACCGTGAATCGCATCGGCGAGATCGCCGAACGCACCCAGGGACAGGCGCAGACCGTGGTGGCTTGAGCGTTTCCCGCGTATACCAAAACGCCCCGCGTCGCGGGGCGTTTTCTTTGGTGCGCGCGAAGCGGTTTACTGCGCCATCAGCAGTTCCGCCGTTTCCTTCGGCATCGTCACCATGGCGTCGTGGCAGGTCGGCAACTCGACGTATTTCCACTTCTTGTCCGCTTTCAGCCGGCCCTTGAGGCCGTTGAAATCGGAGTAGAAGGGCGTGGTGCAGTCGATGTAGGTGCGCGGCAGCGCCGCGGCGCCGCCGCCCTTGGCCAGTTCCGGCAGGGCGACGAAACTCAGGTAGGTGCCATAGGGATGCGGCTTCAGGTTGCGGTCCACCCAGGCCAGGTCGGCGGCGTCGGTAACGCCGAAGGCGCGCGCCTCGGGCAGCGGCATCGCCAGGCCCATGCCGGCGCCGCGCGCCTGCGCGTGGCGCGCGGCGATCTTGTCCGATTCGTGGAAATTGCTCCAGCGCCAGCCGTCTTCCGGCACCAGCGCATCGAGATACACCAGGCGGCCGATATGGCCGGTGCCGTGCAGCCGGTCGGCCGCACCGGTGATGGCGATGCCGCCATAGGAGTGGCCCACCAGCACCGCGTCCTTCACTTCATAACGCTTGCACAGGTTGGCGACGTCCTGCACGTGCGTCTCCAGCGTGATCTGCGGCGACAGCATGTGCGCGTGCTCGCCCATGCCGGAAAGCGAAGGCGTCAACACCTCGTGTCCCTTCGCACGCAATAGCGGCGCCACGCGCTGCCAGCACCAGCCACCGTGCCAGGCGCCGTGGATCAGGATGAAAGTGCTCATGAAGTCTCCTTGAGAAATTTTGCGGTGGCGCTGCGTGCCTGCGCATGCAGGTCGGCACGCAGGCAGTCGAGGCGCGTCAGGCCGGGCATGGAACGCAGCCACGTCAACTGGCGCTTCGCCAGTTGCCTGGTCGCTATGATGCCTTGTTCGCGCAATTCCATCCGGCCGATGCGCCCGTCGAGGAACTCCCACGCCTGGCGATAGCCGACGCAGCGCATCGAAGGCAGCCCGGGGTTGAGCGCAAAACGCTCGCGCAGGCCGCGCAGCTCGTCGATCAGCCCGCTGCTAAGCATGGTGTCGAAGCGCAGGGCGATGCGCTCGTGCAGCGCGGCGCGCTCGGCGGGCTCAAGCGACAGGCTCAGCAGCTCGAACGGCAGCGGCTCCGGCTCCCGCCCCAGGGAGTCCGACATCGGCCGCCCGGTCAGGCGGATCACCTCCAGCGCGCGGCCGATGCGCTGCGAGTCGCCGGGCTGCAGGCGCTGCGCGGTGATGGGGTCGAGTTGCGCGAGTTCGCCGTGCAGCGCCGGCCAGCCGCGCGCGGCGGCCTCGGCCTCGATCTGCTCGCGCAACTCGGGGTCGGCCCGCGGCAGGTCGTCCAGCCCGTCGCGCAGCGCCTTGAAGTAGAGCATGGTGCCGCCGACGATCAATGGCAGCTTGCCGCGCGTACGAATCTGTTCCACCAGGCGCAGCGTGTCTTCGCGAAAGCGTGCTGCCGAATACGCCTCGGTGGGATCGATGACGTCGATCAGATGATGCGCGACACCGGCCCGCTCGTCCATCGTGGGTTTTGCGGTGCCGACGTCCATGCCGCGATACACCAGCGCCGAATCCATGCTGATGATCTCGGCGTCGAATTCCTCTGCCAGCGCGATCGAAAGCCCGGTTTTCCCCGAAGCAGTCGGGCCGACGACGGCAATGACCGGCGGCAATGCGGGCATCAGCGCCTAGCGCCCGCGCATGAACAGGCGGTCGAGGTCGGACATGGCGAACTGGTACCAGGTCGGCCGCCCGTGGTTGCACTGGCCGCTGCGTTCGGTCTCTTCCATCTGCCGCAGCAGCGCATCCATCTCGGGCACGGTCAGGCGCCGGTTGGCGCGCACCGCGGCGTGACACGCCATGGTGGAAAGCAGTTCGTCGCGATGGCGCTTCATCACCTCGCCACTGCCGAATTCCGACAGTTCGCGCAGCACGTCGCGCGCCAGTAGCTTGGCGTCCGCATCGGTCAACAGTGCCGGCACCGCGCGCACGGCGAGGCTGGCGCCCGAGAGCGGCACGATCTCGAAGCCGAGCGACTGCAACGCCTCGGCATGCTCCTCGGCTGCCGCCACCTCGATTGCTTCCGCGGCGAAGGTGACGGGAATCAGCAGCGGCTGGGTGGCGATGGCGCGGGTGTCGAGGTCGGTCTTGAAAGCTTCGTAGAGGATGCGCTCGTGCGCCGCGTGCATGTCTACCAGCACCAGCCCGGCATGGTTTTGCGCCAGGATGTAGATGCCGTGCAGTTGCGCCAGGGCCTGGCCCAGCGGCATGTCGCTGGCCGGCAGTTCGCGCGCCGCGGGGGCGTAGGCCGCGGCGGCTTCGGCGGCGTACTGCGCGGCGCCGCTGGGCATGGCTGCCGCCGCGCTCGCCGCGAACGAGTAATAGGCGGCGGGCGCCTGCGCCAGGCCGAGGCCGCCCTGCTGCATCGGCGTGAATACCGGCGCGCGCCAGCCGCCTTCGCCATCGTTGCCGTCGGGCCGGCGCAAGTCTGCCGGCGTCAGCGCGGGCGCGGCATCGGGCACCGGCGTCTCGGCGGCGCTGCCCGCCAGGGCCGCAGCCACCGCACGCATCACGTACTGGTGCACCGACTGGCTGTCGCGAAAGCGCACTTCGATTTTCGCCGGATGCACGTTCACGTCCACGCCCTGCGGCGGCATGTCGAGGAACAAGGCATAAGCGGGGTGCCGGTCGCCGTGCAGTACGTCCGCATAGGCTGCGCGCACCGCGTGCTGCAACACCTTGTCGCGCACATAGCGGCCATTGACGAAAAAGTATTGCGCCTCGCGCGAAAGCTTGGCCGCGGCCGGATTGCCGGCAAGGCCCTGCACTGCCAGCGGCCCGGCGTTCGCCTCAACGCGGCGTGCGCCGTCGGCGAATTCCGCGCCCAGCACATTGCCCACGCGGGTTACCGCGCTTTCCGGCTTGAAATGCATGCTGACGCGGCCGTTGTGCGCCAGCGTGAAGCCGAGATCCGGGCGGGAGAGGGCGATGCGCCGGAACACCTCGGCGCAATGCGCATATTCGGTCTGCTCGCTTTTGAGGAACTTGCGCCGCGCCGGCACGTTGCCGAACAAATCTTCGACGTCCACCACCGTACCCGCGCCCAGCGCCGCCGGGCGGGCTTCGGACTCGCCGCCGCCGATCGCGCACGCCTCTGTCGCACCCAGCGCGCGGCTGGTGAGCGTCAGGCGGGCGACGGAAGCGATGGAGGCCAGGGCCTCACCGCGAAAGCCGAGCGAAGCCACCTGTTCCAGTTCGTCCAGGCTGACGATCTTGCTGGTGGCGTGGCGCAGCAAGGCGAGAGAAAGCTGCTCGCGCGCGATGCCGTGCCCGTCGTCGGCCACGCGCATGCGCTTGACGCCGCCGGCTTCCAGCTTGACGTCGATGGCGGTGGCGCCGGCATCCAGCGCGTTTTCCATCAGCTCCTTGAGCACCGAAGCCGGGCGCTCGACCACCTCGCCGGCGGCAATCTGGCTGATCAGCTTGTCGGGCAGCAGGGCGATGGCGCGCATGGGGACGGATTATACGGCGGCAGCCGTCATCGGCCAGCAGTGCGGTTTGTGTATGATGCGCCCACTCTCGCCATGCCCCACAAGACAATGGACGTACTGCTGCACTTCGTCGACCTCATTCTGCATCTCGACAAATACCTGGACCTGATGATCCGGGAATACGGGACCACGGTCTACGCCATCCTGTTCGTCATCATCTTCGTCGAGACCGGCCTGGTGGTGATGCCCTTTTTGCCCGGCGATTCCCTGCTGTTCATCGCCGGCGCCTTTGCTGCCACCGGCGCGCTCTCGTTGCCGCTGCTGATCGTGCTGCTGATCATCGCCGCGGTGCTGGGAAACACCAGCAACTACTGGATCGGCCGCAAGATCGGCCCGCGCGTGTTCCAGTGGGAGAATTCGCGATTTTTCAACCGCAACGCCTTCGACAAGGCACATGCCTTCTACGAAAAGCATGGTGCGATTACCATCATCGCCACGCGCTTTTTGCCCTTCCTGCGCACCTTCTCGCCGTTCGTCGCCGGTGTCGCGGCGATGGGGCACGGCCCCTTCCAGGTCTACAACACCATCGGCGGCGTGCTGTGGATTGCGAGCCTGACGATTGCCGGCTACTTCTTCGGCAACATCCCGGTGATCAAGGACAACCTGACCTTGATCATCGTCGCCCTGATCGTGATTCCCGGCCTGCCGGCGCTGTTCGTCGCGTTCCGCGAGTGGCGTGCCGCGCGCGCGCGCCGCGCAAGATAAAAGGCCCGCCGTGCGGCGGGCCCTTCTACCGGCGCGGGAAAATCAGCCGCGCGCCGTCTTGATCGCCGTCTTCATGCCGGCAATCATCTCGTCGATTTCATCCTTGGTGACGTTAAGCGCCGGCATGAAGCGCAGCAGCGGTGGCCGCGGCGAATTCAGCAGCAGGCCGTTTTCGCGTGCGATGTTCACCACCTTGCCGCCGATGTCGGCCTTCAGTTCGAGGGCGCGCAGGAGGCCCACGCCGCGTTCGGCGCCGAGACCCATTTCCTCGGAAGCCGCGGTGAGTTGCTGGCTCAGGTAGTCGCCCATCTTCTTCACGTTGTCGAGAAAACCCGGCTTCAGTTCCTCATTGATCACCGCCAGGCCCACCGCGCACATCAGCGGGTTGCCGTTGTAGGTGCCGCCCTGGTCGCCGTGCTCGAACACGCTGGCCGATTCCTTCGCCAGGAGTGCCGCCAGCGGCACGCCGCCGCCAATGCCCTTGCCGAGCGTCATGATGTCAGGCTCGACGCCGAAATACTGGTGGCCGAACAGCGTGCCCAGGCGCCCCATGCCGGTCTGCACCTCGTCGCAGATCAGCAGCAGGTTTTTCTCGGTGCAGAATTTGCGCAACGCCTGCATGAATTCACGTGTCGCCGGAATCACGCCGCCCTCGCCCTGCACCGGCTCCAGCATCACCGCGACGGTGTTGTTGGTGGTGAGCTTTTCGACGGAGGCCATGTCGTTCAGGTCCGCCTTGGGGAAGCCCGGCACCTGCGGCTTGTAGATCACATCCCAGCCCGGCTTGCCGGAAGCCGACATGGTGGCAATCGTGCGGCCATGGAAGCTATGGTCGAAGGTGATGATCTCGTAGGCGCCGCCTTTTTTCTTCTGGCCCCACTTGCGCGCCAGCTTGATCGCGCCCTCGTTGGCTTCCGCGCCGCTGTTGGCGAAAAACACGCGGTCGAACACCGAGTTGTCGGTGAGCTTTTTCGCCAGGTCGATCATCGGCTGGTTGTAGAACGCCGGCGAAGGCGAGATCAGCTTGCCCGCCTGCGCGTTCAGCGCATCGGCGATCACCTTGGGCGAATGCCCGAGGGAATTGACCGCCCAGCCCTGCACGAAGTCGAGGTACTTCTTGCCGTTATGGTCGGTCAGCCAGGAGCCGTGGCCCTCGACGAAAATGAGGTCGGGCCGGGCGGTGATTTCCATCAACGCATTGATGGGCTGGTCCTTGAAGTTCATGCTTGTTCCTTGTGCCGTAGGTCGCGTGGGCGAGATGTTAAGCCAAAATCGGAAATAAAAAAGCCGCGGAGGCCGCGGCTGATTCATGAAACCGTCACATGCAAAAAGTGACCGTCATCGTCGCGCGCGCGCCTCCCCTTGGGGTACGCGGCGGCGTCGCCCGACAGGCAGCACGACAGGCAACAAAAAATCGGAGGTCATGAGGGCATTGTGCGGCGCAGCGCCGGGCTTGTCAAATGGCGCGCGCCCGGTTTCAGTTGGCCGCCAGCTTGGCGCTGGTGATCAGGCGCTTCCAGCGCGTCAGGTCGGCCGCCACCTGGGCGCCGAATTCATCCGGCCGGTTGCCCGCCGCCTCCGCCCCGATGGCGACGAACCTGGCGCGCACGTCGCTGGTGGCAAGAGAAGCCACCAGCGCATGGTTCAGCGTTTCGACCACTGGCCTGGGCGTGTTCAGCGGCGCCATGATGCCGACCCACGACTGCACGTTGAAATCCTTCAGCCCCGTCACGCCCGACTCCGCCACCGTCGGCACCTCCGGCAGCGCCTCGATGCGCTTCGGGCTTGTCACCGCGATGCCCTTGAGCCTGCCGCCCTTCACCTGCGCGGCGGAAGCCGCCACCGCGGCGAACATCAGGTGGATCTGCCCGGCCAGCACGTCGCGCAGCGCGTCGCCGCCGCCGCGGTAAGGCACGTGCACGATGTTCGCGCCGGTGAGGTTCTTGATCAACTCGCCCGTCAGGTGCCCGGTGCTGCCGTTGCCGGCGGTGCCGAAGTCGTAGCGCCCGGGATGGGCGCGCGCCAGGTCCACCAACTCGCGGATATTGTTGGCCGGCAGCGAAGGGTGCGCGGTGATCATCACCGGGCTGTCGGCCAGCTTGGTGACAGGCACGAAGTCGCGCACCGGGTCGAACGGCGTCTGCGGGTTGTAGGCGGCGCCCGCCACCATGGTGCCGTCGAAGGCCAGCATCAGGGTATAGCCGTCGGGCGCGGAATCGGCCACCGCGCGCGCGCCGATGTTGCCGTTGGCGCCGGTGCGGTTTTCCACCAGCACCTGCACGTTCAGCGCCTTGGTGATTTCCGGTGCGATCAGGCGTGCCGCCTGGTCGGCGATGCCGCCCGGCGCCAGGCCCACGATCAGGTGGATCGGCTTGTTGGGATAGACGCTTTGCCCGTTCGCCTGCGCGGCAAACAGGGCCAGCATGCCGGCGGCCAATGCCGCGCGGGACCACGGGATGTGTTTCATTGCGCTTTTCTGATCCTGCTGTTTGAAGTCGCTTCTGATCCCGCGCGCGTGTCGTTGCCGCGGGCCCCGTCACTCAGGGCCGCCATGCACCGGCCGCCCGAATGCCAAAGTACATCAAATCCTGTCGGGACGCCAGTCGGCGTCCCCCTAGTCGACGAACCCGCCGCTGCGCGCCGCCGCCATCATGTTGACGTAGTGCGAACCGTTGTGGCGCTGGTGCGAATAGCCGATCACGTGCGAGCCCAGGTCGATCGCGTCCACCGCCTCCAGGCCGCTGACGATGTTCGAAGGCGCCGCCTTCGGCCCGGTGTGCTTGAGCGCTTCGGTCAGCGCGCGTGCGCCGATGTAGCCTTCCAGCGCGGTGAAGGAGGGCGTGCGCTGCGGGTAGGTCCGGTCCCATGCCTTGCGGAATTCCTCCACCACCATGCGCGAGCGCCGCGTCGGCGGCGGCACCACCTGCGAAAACATCACTCCGGAAGCTACCGGCCCCAAGGTACGGATCAATTGCTCGGCATCGACGAAGCTGACGATGGCGATCGGCACCCCCGGCATTTTTTCGCGGAAGCCGCGGATGAAACTCGCCGCCGGCAGGTTGTTGGCCAGCATCGCCACCGCCTGCGGCTGCACCTTGGCAATCGCTTCCACCGTCGCCTTGGTGTCGGCCGAGGTGCGGTCCACGCCGGCATGGCCTTTCAGCGCCAGGTTTTTCTTTTTCAGGATCGCTTCCACCAGTGGCAGGTTGGTGCTCTTGGCGTCGTTCAGATAAACGAAGGCGATCTCGTCCTGCCCCACCGTGGTGAAGTAGTCCATGATCGCCTGCAACTCTTCGTCGTAGCTGGCGCGCACGGTAAAGGTGGTGCGGTAATTCTTGTACAGCGCCGGCGTGCCGGAGAAGGGCGCGATGAAGGGAATCCCCGCCTTGTCCGCCAGCCCCGCGCCCGCCACCGAGCAGGGGCGCGTGGTGTAGCCGATCAGTGCCTGCGCACCGCGGCCGATCAGCACCTGCGTCTTGTTCGCCGTCATTTCCTCGCGGCCCTGGTCGTCCTCGGCGATCAATTCCACCTTGCGCCCGGCGATGCCTTCGCCCGCATTGACGCGGCTGAAGTAGAGCTTGATGCCGGCGTTCATTTCCACGCCGAAGGCCGCCTGCGGGCCGGTCAGCGCGGCCGATTGCCCCACCAGGATGGGCTCGGCTGCCGCATGCGCGCGGCGCATGCCTGCTGTCGCAATCAAAGGAGAAAGCGCCGCTGCCGCGACGAAACGCCTGCGTTCGATCATGATTTCCTCCGGGCATGCGAAGCCGCGAGCTCCCACGCCCGCCGCCTATGCCAAGGTCATTATGGTCTTCGCCTAGGGGTTTCGCAATAGATTAAGGAGTAAAAGTACCTGACATTTTTTACGGGATGCGACGAAAAAACGCACGCCAATTAGCGTGCGCTGATGTGCCCTTGGTGAACAGGTTCTAGATTTCGACCTGGCTGCCCAGCTCGACCACGCGGTTCGGCGGCACCTTGAAAAAGTCGGTAGCGCGGGTGGCATTCCTCACCATCCAGGCGAACAGATGCTCGCGCCACAGCGCCATGCCCGGCAGGTCGGTGGGAATGATGGCGTCGCGCGACAGGAAGTAGGAGGTGAGCATCGGCTCGAACTCCAGTCCGATCTTGCCGCAGCCGGTGAGCAGCGCCTCGGCGTCCGGCTCTTCGAGAAAGCCCAGGTGGGCGATCACGCGGTAGCAGCCGAAGCCGAGATCGAAAAACTCGATGCGGTCCGCGGGTGCCACCCGCGGCACGTCCTCGGTATGGATGGTGAAAAACACCACCTGCTCATGCAGCACCTTGTTGTGCTTGAGGTTGTGCAGGAGGGCATGCGGCACCGCCGTGGTGTCGGAAGCCATGAACACCGCCGTGCCCTCGACGCGATGCGGCGGATAGCTTTCCATGCTCTTGATGAATTCCTGCAGCGGAAAACTGTTCGCCGAGGTGACGTCGTACACGATTTCGCGCCCGCGCTTCCAGGTGACGAACAGCAGGTAGCAGACGCCGCCGGCGAGGATCGGGAACCAGCCGCCCTCGGCGATCTTCAGCGAGTTGGCCATCACGAACACAACGTCGATCACCGATAGCGGCGCGAACACCGCGAGCGTCAGGCCCAGGCTCCAGCCCCAGGTGCGCCGCGCCACCACCGCGCACAGGATGGTGGTCACCACCATGGTCGTGGCCACCGCGATGCCGTAGGCCGCCGCCAGGTTGTCGGAACTGTGGAAGCCCAGCACCAGCAGCACGACGAAGACGAACAGGATCCAGTTGATGAAGGGCACGTAGATCTGCCCGCGCTCGGAGGCCGACGTGTGGGTGATCTTGAGCCTGGGGCAATAGCCCAGCTGCACCGCCTGCGCGGTGAGCGAGTAGGCGCCCGAGATCACCGCCTGCGAGGCGATCACCGTGGCGGCCGCCGCCAGCACCACCATCGGCAGTTGCGCCCATTGCGGAAAGCTGAAGTAGAAGGGATTGTCGATCGCCGCCGGGTTGGCCAGCACCACCGCGCCCTGGCCGAAATAGTTGAGCACCAGCGCCGGCAGTACCAGCACGAACCACGCCTTGCGGATCGGGCTGGCGCCGAAGTGGCCCATGTCGGCATACAGCGCTTCGCCGCCGGTCACCGAGAGGAACACCGAGCCGAGAATGAAAAAGCCGCGCAGCGGGTTTTGCGCCAGGAAAGCGAGCCCATGCCACGGGTTGAGCGCCGCCAGCACCGCCGGATTGGTGATCACCTGCGCCGCGCCCGCCACGCCCAGCACGGTGAACCACAGCAGCATCACCGGGCCGAACAGGCGGCCGATCTGCGCGGTGCCGCGCTTTTGCAGCATGAACAGCGCGAGCAGGATGGAAAGCGTGATCGGGATGACGTAATGCGCAAAGGCCGGCAGCGACACCTTCAAGCCTTCGACCGCGGAGAGCACCGAGATCGCCGGGGTGATCACCGAGTCGCCGTAGAACATCGAGGCGCCCACCATGCCCAGCACCACCAGCAGGCGCCGGCGCTTGCTGCGGTCGGCGAAGCCGCGCGCCGCCAGGGCGAGCAGCGCGAGGATGCCGCCTTCGCCCTGGTTGTCGGCGCGCATCACCAGCACCACGTACTTGAGCGAGACCACCACCATCAGCGCCCAGAAGATCAGCGACAGCACGCCCAGCACCGCTTCCGGCGAAACGGTGAGGCCATGCGCCGGGTTCAGGCATTCCTTGAAGGCGTACAGCGGGCTGGTGCCGATGTCGCCGAAGACCACCCCCAGGGCCGCCAGGGCCAGCGTGGCCCGGTTGGAAGTGTGGGCCGGCGCCGCCGGGGCGAGTGTGGTTGACATAAATTCGAGTCTTCTGCCGTTCCGCAGAAATGCGCACCATTGCGCACAGGCGGCGGATGCGGCCCGATCAACAGGCGGCGGATTGTGCGCCGCACCATGCCCCCTGTCAAGCACCTGGGTCAATGCGTGCACGCGCTGTTGTGAACGTTTGCAAAATGGGTTTTGCGGATGGCGGTGTCGCCGTTGTCTCGGGGTGCTTTCACCTTTTGGAAACGCTGCGGGTGCGCGATTTGCTGGTCGCGCTTGTGCCACGCGGCCTGCGTTTTCGCGCGTCGGAAATGCCCTACAACATTTTCAAAACGGCGATGACAGGCGAAACCGGCGCATCTTCATAAAGTTCGATCCAACTGATCGGAGGGGTTTATGAAAAGTCTGTCAGCATCCGCCAAGGTAATCGCATCCAACAATCTCCTCCGTGCGCAATGGACGTACCAGCGTTTGCCGGAAGGCGACAGCATGATCGAGCGCGGCACCGGCATGTCGCCGGCGTTTTTCTCCCTGCTGCGCCTGGTCTCCCCCGAGCGTGCGGTGTCGTTCGCCGAACTGGAACATCGCCTGCCGCGCCTGGATGCCGACGATCTCGAACTCTGGCTGGCGGAGTTGTGCCGCATGGGCCTGATCGCGCCGGCCGCCGAAGTCGAACGCAGGGCCGCCGAGCGCAGCGCCGCCGCGGCGCGTGCGCCCGCCGCGGAACGCACCGCCGCCGTGGGCAACGTGCAGACCCTGCCGGTGGCGCAAATGCGCGGGCTTTCCGGCATCGCCGGCAGCATCGCCGCCAAGTTGCCGATCCTCAAGGAACCCGATCCCCAGGCCTTCGGCATCGACTGGAAGCGCGTCAGCCTGGACGGCCTGTACGCCGAACTGCTGGCCATCTGCGCCGAACTGCAGTCGCGCGAGCAGCCGCGCGCGCGACTGGCCGCCTAGTGACGATTCTTTCCACGCACGTGTTGAGGAGACCGCAATGAGTGTGCGCATTCCCTTTCCCTTGAGCAGCAGCAATACCCATCTGGAGCGCAGCCATCCGCATATCGTCGAGCGCCTGCGCCTGCTCTGGGGCTATCCCGAGGGGCACACCTACCTGACGCGCCTGCTGGTCGATCATCGCGGCGGCCGCCAGGGCTTCTCGCGCGAAGTGTTCAGCGAAATCTCCGAGCTGCTGGAGACTTATCCGGCCGAATTCACCCAGCCGCGCCGCGCGCCGGCGAATGACCTGGTCTGGCGGCGTCCCGGCGCCGGCTTCGTCGATCTGCACGACAACTCGCGGCGCCGCGCCGGCATCTGAGCCTCGGTGCCGCGCCGTGAAGGCGCAAACCGCTCGCCCCAAGACGGCGCTTTGCTGTATCTTTGGTATCAGGCATTACGCCTGAGGTACCAGCATTCATGCGTGGTTTTGAGGCGGCAAGGTTTTTCGCCGCCGGTGTGCATCCGGCGTCAACGCCGGCCGCCGCGCGTTACCACAACTGTGGTGAGCCCGAATGCGGGCGCGCCAACACAAGCGTGTTGGCGCGGGCAAATTTCAGGAAATTCCTCAGGTTTTGTCAGGGTGCACCTGAACCACGGTGGAAAAAATACCGTGGTTTACCGTGGTTTCCCTCAGGCCAGCCAGACTTCGTGCGCCTCGATCGCCGCCATCTTGGATTTGGCCAGCGGCGGGTTGCGCGCGAAATAGGCCTTGATGCCGCGCAGGATGGAATTCGCCAGCTTCTCCTGGTAGGCTTCATCGCGCAGGCGCGCTTCTTCTTCCGGGTTGCTGATGAAAGCGGTCTCCACCAGGATGGAAGGAATGTCCGGGGCTTTGAGCACCGCGAAGCCGGCCTGCTCGACCGTGCCCTTGTGCAGGTCGTTGATGTTGCCCAGCTCGCCCAGCACGGCGCGCCCGAGTTTCAGGCTGTCGTTGATCTGCGCGGTGGTGGAGAGGTCGAGCAGCACGCGGGCGAGGTCCTTGTCCTGCGTGCCGAGATTGACGCCGCCAATCAGGTCGGCGTCGTTTTCCTTTTTCGCCAGCCAGTTGGCGGCCGAAGAGGTGGCGCCCTTTTCCGAGAGGGCGAATACCGAGGAGCCGCGCGCCGTCGGCTTGATGAAGGCATCGGCGTGGATCGAGACGAACAGGTCGGCCTGCACGCGCCGCGCCTTTTGCACGCGCACGTGCAGCGGCACGAAGTAATCGGAATCGCGCGTCATCATGGCGCGCATGTTGGGCTCGGCGTCGATCTTTTTCTTCAGGCGCTCCGCCACCGAGATGGTGATGTGCTTTTCATAGGTGCCGCGGCGGCCGATGGCGCCGGGGTCCTCGCCGCCATGGCCGGGGTCGATGGTGATGGTGACCAGGCGCGCCACCACCGGCTTGCCGGGGGCGGTGCGCGCTTCCATCTTGGCGTCCGGCTTGATCTCGGCACGTTCGGATTTCGGCGCCGGGCCGTCCGGTTTGTCCGCCTTGAAATCGGGCTTGGGCTCGGCCTTGGCAATCGCGTCCGGCCGGCTCATGCCGGGGTCGTTGTCGGGCGGGGTGATGGTGTCGCGCGGGGCCAGGTCCGCCGGCACTTCCCGCTTGTCCAGCAGGGTGAGCAGCGGGTCGGCGGGGGTGGCGGGGTAAAGGTCGAGCACCAGGCGGTGGCCGTATTCACCGACCGGTTTCAGTTCGAACACCTGCGGCTTGATCTCGGTCTTGAGGTCGAACACCAGGCGCACCACGTGGGCCTTGTACTGCCCGGCGCGCACGCCGGAGAGATACGGGTCGCCGGCATTGACCTTCGACACCAGGTCTTTCAGCTTGCCGGTGAGGTCGAGGTTTTCGATGTCCAGCACCAGGCGGTCGGGGTTCTTGATCACCTGCCAGTCGTACTTCAGCGGCGCATCCAGTTCCAGGGTGACGCGGGTGTAATCCTTCGACGGCCAGGTACGCACCGCGACGATGGCGTCGCCGGCGGCGAACAAGGGCGAAGAGGCGGCGAACAGCAGGGCGCCGGAGGCCTTGAGGAATTGCCGTCGCTTGCGGCCGCTCGCTGGTGGCGCGAGCGGGTCCGTGGCAGGCGCTATGGCGCTGCCGGCGTGGAGGGCCCCTGTGTCGGGGTGAAGCGGAGGTCGCTTAAACATGATGTGCCGCGCTCACTATGTGCGTTGAGGGTGATCCGGCGTGCTGGTTCTTCCGCGTTGGTGTCGTCGGCAGACGCCAGTACCTCGATCACGACATCGATGTCAGCCGGGGGCAACAATTTCCCGGCCTTTTCGGGCCATTCCACCAGGCAAATCGAGTCCCGGTTGAAGTGCTCGTCCAGTCCTGCTTCCAGCCATTCTTCCGGCCGGTTGAAGCGATAAAAATCAAAGTGATACAGAATATACCCAGAAAATACGTAAAGTTCAACCAGTGCGTAGGTCGGACTCTTCACCGGACCGGTATGGCCGAGGGCGCGCAGGATGCCGCGCACCAGGGTGGTTTTGCCTGCGCCCAGCTCGCCGTGCAGGTAGAGGGTGAGCCCGGGCTTGAGTACCGCGGCCAGCGCCGCGCCCAGGGCATGGGTGGCGGCCTCACTGACGAGCGCGTAGGTATGATTCGAAGATGACATCAGCAGTAGACGATTTGCCACCGGCGCAGGACCCGCGGCCGGAAGACCTGAAGGCGCGCATCCGCGGCCTTGGGCGTGCCCTGGGTTTCGATGCCGTGGGCTTTGCCGGCGCCGATCTCGGCGCGGCGGCGCAGGCGCGTTTGCAGGCGTGGCTGGAAGCGGGTTATCACGGCGAGATGGATTATATGGCGCGCCACGGCATGAAGCGCGTGCGCCCCGCGGAACTGGTGCCGGGCACGCTCACGGTAATCACCGCGCGCATGAACTACCTGGCGGCGCCGGCCGAGGCGGCGCTCTTGCGCATCGACCGTGCGGGCGAGGCCTATGTCTCGGTCTACGCCCACGGGCGGGATTACCACAAGGTGATGCGCAACCGGCTGCAGCGGCTGGCCGAGCAGGTGGAGGCGGAAGTAGGCGCCTTCGGCCACCGCGTGTTCACCGATTCGGCGCCGGTGGCGGAGGTGGAACTGGGGGCGCAAAGCGGTCTGGGCTGGCGCGGCAAGCACACGCTCTTGCTCAACCGCGAAGCCGGCTCGTTCTTTTTCTTGGGCGAGATCTATACCACCCTGGCGCTGCCGCCGGATCCGCCGGTCACCGAGCATTGCGGCTCCTGCTTTGCCTGTAGCGCCGCCTGCCCGACCGCGGCCATCGTCGCGCCGTACACGGTGGATGCGCGGCGCTGCATCTCTTACCTCACCATCGAGCTCAAGGGCGCCATTCCGGAGGACCTGCGGCCCCTCATGGGCAACCGCATCTACGGCTGCGACGATTGCCAGCTGGTGTGTCCGTGGAACAAGTTCGCGCAACAGGCGGCGCAGCCGGATTTCCTGGCGGTGCGCAATGGCCTGGATGCGGCCCGCCTGACGGCGCTGTTCGCCTGGAGCGAAGTGGAGTTCGGCGCGCGCATGGCCGGTAGCGCCATCCTGCGCATCGGCTACGAGCGCTGGCTGCGCAATATCGCGGTGGCGCTGGGCAACGCCTTGCGCGGGCATACGGACGATGCCTTGCGCGAGCAGATGCGTGCGGCTTTGCACGCGCGGACCGATGATGCCTCGGCGCTGGTGCGCGAGCACGTCGCCTGGGCGCTGCGCCAGGAGGCGGCGGTCGCATAAAAAACAAACCCCGCCGTGGCGGGGTTGTGCGGGGCGGGCAGCGCTCAGCGGAAGCGCGGCATGATCTGCACCGGTGGCTGGGTCAACTGCATGATCAGGGCGTCGAAGCCGCCGCCGGTAAGGAAGGCGGGGCGCTCGCGCAGCAGTTGCACCGGTTCTTCCCCTGGGCGCGGATTGGCCAGCGCCAGCCCGGTCTGCTCCGGCTTGACGTCGGTGTTGTTGCCGGCGGCGATCGAGATGTTGGTGGTGCCGTCGTAGACGTAGTTGTAGGTGCCGGCGCGGGTGTCGCCGCTGTCGCTGTCGACCACCGCCAGTTCGAAGTCGGTGCCGCGGATACCGACGGTGGCGGTGGTGGTGGAGTAGCGCACGTTCTGGCGGTTGTTCTTGCCGATCAGGCCGCTGACCGAGCGCAGCGCGCCTTTCAGCAGGCTGATGGCGAAACCGTCGGTGGGCTTTTCCTCGTAGCGGTATTCGGCCAGCTTCATCTGCGTGTTCTGGCGCAGGAGCACGCGGGTGTCGTCGCGCATTTTCAGCATCACCTCGGCGCCGTTTTGCGTGGTGACGGTCTCGCCGGCGTTGAGCGATTCGCCGCTTCGCACCGGGCGCGACTGGTTGGCGGCGTTGACGATGGTGGCGTCGCCGGAAACGCGCTCGATCGAGCCCGCCGCCTGGGCGTGGGCGCGCGGGGCGAACGCAAGGGCGCCCAACAGGGGCAGGGCGAGCAGCCACAGGCGGCTGCGCTTGAGCATGTGCGAGGTTCGGGTGCGGTTCATCTGCTTTCCTCTGGCCTTCGGGTAAAGGTTTTTTGATGTCGTCGCCGAGGCGCGGCACGGCGCGATGATGGCGCGGCAGCACGGCGATGCGGTATTGTCACGCCGCCATTGTTTCACCGGGAGTGGCGGCGGCGCAGGAAAAATGTCACAAGTGCCTGAATTTAATCGAAGATGAACTTAAGCAGCAAGGGCGGAAAACAGGCAAGGGCGGGCAGCCGAACGGACGCCGCTGCGGGGCCGGCGGTTGCGCCGGCCTGCGCCGAGCGGGCGTGGCTGGCGCTCGTCCTGGTCGCGCCCCTGGTGATGAATCCGGTCTCGGCGCGGGTATTCGAAGCCTCCAAGCTGGTGGCGCTGGCGCCCCTGGCCGCGCTGCTTTACGCCGCCTGGCTGGCGGCATGGCCGCGCTGGCGCGGCGTGCTGGGGGAGCGCCACGGTGCGTTCAGGGGGCCCTTGCTGGCGCTGGGCGGCTTTTTTGTCTGCGCGCTGATTACCACGGCGGCCAGCGAAGCGCCTTGGATGGCCTTTTTCGGCAATTATTTTCGGCGCGAGGGCCTGGCTGCCTGGCTGGTGGCGGCGGGCGTGTGCATGGTGCCGCTGTGCCTGCTGCGCGGCGGGGCGCAGGCGCGGCGCCTGCTGGACGCGCTGCTGCTGGCGAGCGTGCTGCCCTGCGTCTACGCGCTATTGCAGCGCTATGGCTATGTCGCGGGTACCGGCGGCGCGGCGCAGCTGGCGGCGCCGCTGCCGCGGCCCGGCGGCAGCCTGGGCAACCCGGTGTTCCTGGGCGACTACATGCTGCTGCTCGTCCCGCTTGCACTGGCGCGCCTGCTGGCGCTGCCGGCAGGCGCGGCATGGCGCCAGCGCGCACCCTGGGCGCTGCTGTGCCTGTTGCAGTTGTTCGTGCTGGGGCTGACGCAAAGCCGCGCGCCGATCGCCGCGCTGCTGTTCGCGCTCTGGCTGTTCGGCCTGCTGCTGGCGGGCCTGCGCGGGTCGCGCGCCGGCTTCGCGACGGCGGCGGCGCTGCCGCTGGTGGCCGGCCTGGCGCTGGCGACCCTCAACCTGGTGCCTGGGCTGGCGCATGCGGCCGCCGGGGTGCCGGGGCTGGGGCGTTTCGTCTTCACTGTCGGCGCCGACCTGAGCGGCAGTTCGCGCCTGGGCATCTGGGAGGCGGGAGTGGAGACGGTGCGCCAGGCGGGTGCGCACCTGGGGTTCGGCTATGGTTTCGATACCGCCTACTTTCACTACTTCGCCCACCTGCCGCCCCCGGTTTTGCAGATCGAGGGCGCGCTGGAGACGGTGGATCGCCTGCACAACGAGGTGCTGGAACTGGCGGCGAGCGTGGGGCTGGCGGGGCTGGCCTGTTACTCGCTGTTCATTGCCTTGCTGTTGCGCGCCGCCGATCGCGCTTTGGGCGGCGCGGAAGGGCGGACGGCGTTCTGGCTGTATGTGCTCGCACCCTGGCCCTGTGGCCTGCTGGGCGGGCTGCTGGCGAGTGCCATCGGCGGGATCGCCCTCGCCGGCGTGGGCGCGGGGCTGGGGGCCGGCGCCGGCTGGGGTGCGCTGCTGGCCTGGCGCGCCTGGCGCCTGCTGCGTGCGCCGGAGGGGCGCAGTGCACCAGGGCCACGTGCCATCCTGGTGGCCGCCCTGGCCGCGACCCTGCTGGGCTTCTGGCTGGATGCGCAGATCAGCCTGCCGGTGATGAGTACGCGCATGGTGTTTTTCGCCCTGGCCGCCTTGCTCTTGCTGTTTGCCGCCGGGGTCGAGCCGGCACCCGCGCCGGGGCAGGAGACCGCGTTTTTGCGGGACTGGCCTTTGCGGGACTGGCCTTTGTGGGGCTGGGGAACGGGCGTGGTACTGGCGGCGGCGCTGGTGGCGTGCTACCCGGCGCCCTTCGGCTATGTGGTGACGGTGCTGGCTTTCAGCACCGCGCTGGCGGCGCCGGGGATGCTGATCCTGCTGTTGCTGGTGGCCTGGTGCGGCGCCCGCGCCCAGGCCATGGAAGGCGGCTTGCCGCGCGCGCTGGTGTCCTGCGCGGCTTGCGCCTTGCCGGCGCTGGCGGGGTATGCGGCGCTGGCAGCCCTGGCGCAGGCGGCCGTGCCGGGGCTGCCCGCATGGGTGCTGGGCGCGCCGGTATTGGCGATATGGCTATGGCTGGCCGCCTGCTGTGTCGCGCCGGCGTGGCGCGCCGCGCGGGAGGAGCGGGAACGACAGCGCGGGCCAGGTGCACCGGGTCAATGGCGGTTCGCCGCACTGGCCGTGGTGCTGCTCACGGCGACGCTCTACGCCGGCTGGGCCGAGTTGCGCGCCGACGTGCTGGTGCGCCTGGCCGGCTGGGCGCAGGGGCGCGGCGAAACCGCGCAGGCGGCCGGGTACGTCGCGCAGGCCGCGGCGCTGGTGCCGCGCGAGCATCAATACCACGCCACCATGGGCACGCGCCGCCTGGAGCGGGTGGCTGCGCAATTGAAAGGCGCGCGCGGGGGCGACCCGCGGCAATACCTCTATCTCGCCGACGAACTGCGCCGCGCCGAAGCGGAAATGCGCGAGGCGCTGGCGCGCGCGCCGGGTGACCCCTGGGCCATGCTGGGCCTGGCCAATGTGCTGCAATTCGAGGGCATGACGGCGCTGCGCCCGCTGATGGGTGACGAGGAAGGGAAGGCCAAAGCCGCGCAGGCGCGCGCCGTTTTTGCGCGGGCGCATGGGGCCTTTCCGATCCAGACCACCGTCCTGCGCAACTGGGCGCAGCTGGAATTCGACGGCGGCGACGCGGCGGCGGCTTACCGCCTGCTGGATGAGATGGAAGCGCTGCTGCCGCAAAGCGAGGCGCCCTATTTCGAGCGCATGAACATGGCGCGCTTTGCCGGGGATAAGGCCTTGTTCGACGCCACCTTTGCCCGCGCGGCCAAGGCCTTGCCAGCGCCGGCGCTGGGGAATCTGCGGCAGGCCTTGCAGGTGGCCGGGATGCCCATCCCGGCGGCGGGCAGATAATTGGCAACGACCCGCCCCCGCGGTTGTTGCCAAAGTACAACAGCGCGGGGGCCGGAATTGGGCTACTGGGCGGCTCCGGAAGGGGCTGGAGCGCGCTTTCTTGGTATAGTTGCATGGCTTAACGGTGCATTTTGCGCAGGCGGAACAAATTCGAATACCAGGGAGCTTACGCATGGGGACGGGTTCAATTTTTCGGCGGGCGTTGCAGGCGTCCCTCGGCTTGGCGCTGATCTGCGGCAGCGGGCTTGCCGCGGCGTTTCCGGCGACCGCCAGCAACAACACCAACACGGTCTGTTCCAGTTCCAACACGACTGGCTCGCAGCAGAGCGGCTCGCAGGCGTGCGCCTTCGACAGCGCCGGCCTCCAAAACACCTTCGTCTCCGGGAGCGCTACTTACGGCACGCTGTTTTTCGGCGGCTTGGGCAGCGGTAATGTGGGTGGCGGATCCGGTAACTCCAACACCTCGGGGCTCGGTTCCTCGCGCTTTGCCATGAGCACTCGCGACACCGGTCGCGCGGCTGCCGGCATGGGCAGCAACTGGAACGCCTGGATTGCGCTTTCCGAATCTGACGTGGGCTACAAGTTCCAGCCGCTGCAGTCCAGCGGCCACGTCGACGTTTCGCTCGTCGGCCTTGACTACACTTTCGCCAACAACCTCACCGCCGGCCTGGCGCTGAGCTGGGATCAGAGCCGCATCGGCACCAGCTTCAACAGCGGCAATCTGAATTCCAACGGCTACATGGTTGCGCCCTACCTGAGCTGGCGTTTCACCCCGGCCTGGAGCCTGGACGGCACCCTCGGCTGGGGCCATTCCAAGGTCAGCCAGAACGACAACAGCACCCCCGGCGGCGTGAGCGGCAATTATGGCGATGACCGCTTCATCGGCTCCGTCTCGCTGGCCTACACCGCAATGGTGCAGAAGTGGATCTTCACGGGCCGCGGCGGCTACCTCGCCAGCCAGGACCGCTACGGCCAGTTCACGCTTTCCAACGGCACCGCGGTCAGCGGCGCGACCAACAACAACGAGCAGGTCCGCCTGGGCGGGCAGGCGATGTACAACGCCGGCGCGGTGCTGCCGTACGCCGGGGTCTACTACTTCAATTACGTGCGCATGCCGTCGCAGCAGGCCGTGGGCGGCAGCAATCCGGCCAACGACCGCGACGGCTTCCAGCTCCAGCTGGGCATCCAGTTCGTGCCGCGCGGCAAGGTCTACGGTGGTTTGATGGTGTCTACCGACCTTGGCCGCAGCGAGATACGCAACAACCTGATCATGGGTAACCTCGGCATCCGGTTCTGATCCGGGCCGGTTTGCAGACGCGGGGCGCGGTGCATGCCGCGCCCCTTTTCATTGGCATGCGGCGCGCAATTCTTCTTCTCCTGGCGGCGCTGGCGACAACCCTGTGCGGTTGCGCCTCGCTGTTCCAGTCCCCGGCTGAAGAGGCCGATGTGCTGGCGCGCGGTGCCGGCTTTGTGCCGCAGCCGGCAGGGCGCTTCGTGCGCATGTACCTGAAGGCGCCGGGGGCGCCGGTGGATACGCTCACCATCTATATTGAAGGCGACGGCGCGCGCTGGCGCATGCCCAACCTGCCGCCGGCCGACCCGACGCCGGAAAACCCGCTGTCGCTGAAACTGGCGATACGGGACCCGGCGCCGGCGGTGGCCTACATCGGCCGCCCCTGCCAGTATCTGGACGAAGACACCCTCAACGACTGCGATCCGGCGCTGTGGACCCGCGGCCGCTACAGCCCGGAAGCGCTGGCGATGATGCGCGCGGCGGTGGATGACCTGGTACGCACCACCCGCGCGCGCCATGTCACGCTGATCGGTCATTCCGGCGGCGGGGCGATGGCGGCACTGCTGGCCGAAGAGCGCAAGGACGTTGCCTGCCTGGTCAGCGTGGCCTCGCCCCTGGACATCGATGCCTGGGTCAAGGCGATCGATGTTTCGCCTTTGCGCACATCGATAAACCCTTCCGACCGCGCCGGCCGTTTAAGGAAAGTGCCGCAAGTGCACTTCACCGGTTCCAAGGATGACGTCGTGCCGCCGGCGACCATCGCCCGTTTCTTGAGGGCGGTGCCGCAGGCGCGCGAAGAGCGCATCGAAGGTTTCGACCACGATTGCTGCTGGGTCGATCAATGGGTGAAGCTGCGCGCCCGGGCCTGCGTGCCCGCGGGCGGCAGCGGACCGTAGCGAGGACTCACCCCCTGCGACGGGCCGCGCTCACAACAAATCGAGAAGGATGAAGCGCATGAACGTGGTCCTCCCGCAACGAACTTCCCGCTTGGCAACATGGTCACAGCGCGGTCTTGCCGGCCTGGCCTGGCTGCTGTTGGCGCCCGCGCTGGTGCAGGCACAAGCTCCCAGGCGCATGCCCCCACCCACGCTGCCGCCGTTGCGCCTGCTGGTGCCGGACGCCACGACGCCGATCCGCCTGGACCGCGTGCAGGTGCGCGCCGAGATCAACGGCAACCTGGCGCAGACCAGCATCGAGCTGGATTTCTTCAATCCCAACGGCCGCCAGCTCGAAGGCGAACTGCAATTCCCGCTGGCGCCGGGCCAGAGCGTCAGTGGCTTCGCCATGGACATGAACGGCCGGTTGCGCGAAGCAGTGCCGGTGGAAAAGACGCGCGGCCAGGCGATTTTCGAGGACGTTTCGCGCCGGCGCGTCGATCCCGCCCTGTTGCAGGTGACCGCGGGCAACAACTTCAAGCTGCGTGTCTACCCGCTGCCGCCGCGCGGCAAGAAGACGGTCGTGCTGCGCATCAGCGAAACCCTGGCTGGTGGCGCCGCGCCGGCCTACCGCCTGCCGCTGGTCTATGGCGACCGCGTCGGCAGCTTTGATTTCGAGGCGGTAGTGCGCGGCGTGGCGCACGAGCCGCGCGCTGGCGGCTTGCTGCTGGGTGCGCGGGCGAAAAAGGAGGCCGACGGCTACCGGGTGGCGATTATGCAGTCCGACGCGCGCCTGGGTGGTGCGGCCGAGCTTGCGCTGGCGTTGGCGGCACAACCGGCCACGCTCACCGAAACCTTCGAGGGTGATACCTATTTCTATGCCCAGCCGCGCCTGCCCGGCGCCGCCGTGCCGCGTGCGCTGCCCGGCGAGGTTGCGCTCTTGTGGGATAGCTCCGGTTCCGGTGCCGAGCGCGACCACGCGCGCGAGTTCGCGCTGCTCGAGGCCTATTTCAAGCGCGCAGGCAATGCGCGCGTGAACCTGATCCGCTTCCGTGAAAGCGCCGAGCCTGCCGAGCCCTTCGATATCAGGGGCGGCGACTGGAGTACGCTGCGCCGCGCGCTGGAATCGGTCGCCTACGATGGCGCCACCCGCCTGCCGGCGCCCAACACCATCGGCAATGCCGGCGAGGTGCTGCTGTTCAGCGACGGCCTGCAAAACTTCGGCACTGACCCGGGCCAGTGGGCCAAGCCGGTGTATGCCGTCAGCGCCGCGCAAAAACGCAACAGCGCCTTGTTACGCCATTTCGCCGAAGCCAGCGGCGGGCGCCTGATCGATCTGCTGCAAACCACGCCCGCGATCGCCACCGCGCAATTGCTCAACCGTGAGCCGCGCGTGCTTGAGGCGGGCGGCGAGGGCGTGAGTGAAGTGGTGCTGGCTTCGGGTTACGCGCAGGACGGCCGGCTGGTTGTCGCCGGCAAGCTGGCCGAAGGTGGCGGACGCCTGCGCCTGCGTGTGGCGTTGGCGGATGGACGCGAGACCGTGCTGACGGTGCCCTTGGCCGGGGGCCGCGGTACCTCGATGCTCGCCGCGCACGCCTGGGCGCAGATGGAAGTGAACGCACTCGATGCGCAATACAGCCTCAATCGCGGCGCCATCAAGCGCCTGGGTCAGCGTTTCCGGCTGGTGACGCGCGAGACTTCGCTGATCATCCTCGATGCCGCGGCCGACTACGCGCGCTACGAAGTCGAGCCGCCGCCCGAGTTGCGCGACGAGGTCGAGCGCCTGCGCGCCGCCGCGCTGCGCCAACGTGGCAGCGATCGCGCCGCGCACCTGGAGCAGGTGGTGCGGCAGTTCGAGACAAAGCAGGCATGGTGGAACAAGGAATTTCCCAAGGGGCCGATGCCGGTGGTTGAGGCGGAGGCGAAGAAGGATCGTGCGCCGGCCGGCATCGCCGTGCCGCGTCCGGTACCGGCTCCCGCGCCCGCGATAGCGCCGCCGCCACCGCCGGCCCCGATACGCCAGATGCCCGCTCCCGCCGCGAGCATGGAACCGGGTGCGATCGCCGGCAACCTCGCACGGAGCCGCGTGGCAGCGGCGAAGTCCAGCGCCGATGGCAACCCGGGGGCCAATGCGCCGGTAGCGATCCAGCTCAAGAAAGCCGAGGCTGACGCACCGTACGCGCGTCGCATCCGCAACGCCGATGCCGCCACGCGCTATCGCATCTACCTCGACGAGCGCGCCTCCTACACCAACAGCACCGCCTTTTTCCTCGACGCCGCCGACATCTTTTTCGACAAAGGCGACAAGGCGCTGGGCCTGCGCATTCTCGGCAACCTGGCGGAGATGGACCTGGAGAACCGTGCCATCTTGCGCATTCTCGGCTACCGCCTGTTGCAGGCGGGTGAGCCGGCGCTGGCAGTGCAGGTGTTCGAGAGGGTGCTGGAACTGAGTCCGGAGGAGCCGCAGTCGTATCGCGACCTCGGCCTGGCCTATGCGGCGGTGGGCAAGGCCCAGCAGGCGGTAGACAACCTGTATGAGGTGGTGACGCGGCCCTGGCACAACCGTTTTCCGGAAATCGAGCTGGTCGCACTGGCCGAGCTCAATGCGGTGGTCGCCACTGCGCCCGTGAGGCCGGACGTCTCCGCCATCGATCCACGCCTGCTGAAAAACTTGTCGCTGGACCTGCGCGCGGTGCTGACCTGGGACGCCGACAATACCGACATCGACCTCTGGGTGACCGATCCCAACGGCGAGAAGGCCTTCTACGGCCACAAGCTCACCTACCAGGGCGGGCGCATGTCGGACGACTTCACCGGCGGCTATGGCCCCGAGGAGTTTTCGCTCAAGGAAGCCAAGCCCGGCAAATACAAGATCGAAGCCCAGTTCTACGGCCACAACCAGCAGGTGGTGGCGGGCGCCACCACCCTACAGGTCAAGCTGCAGGGCAATTTCGGCAAGACGGGCGCCACCGAGCAACTCATCACCTTGCGCCTCACCGGTCGCAAGGACGTGGTCTACGTCGGCGAGTTCGAAGTGCCGGGGCGCTGAGCCGGCCACAAAAGAAAACGCCGGGCAATGCCCGGCGTTTTTTATACCTTGCGCGGGCCGTGGTCGGGCTCGGGGTGCATCTGCAGGGCTTCGAGGAAGCGCGACACCATGTTGTAGCCGGCAATCGTCGCGGTCAGGTCGACCATCTCGCGGTCGTCAAAATGCGGGCGCACGGCGGCGTAAACGTCGTCGGGCACGTGGATGTCGCGGGTCATCGAGTCGGTGTAGGCGAGCACGGCGAGGTCGCGCGCTTCGTACAGGTCCTTGTGCACCTTCCAGTCGTGCAAGCCGTCGATCTGTGCCTGGTTCAATCCTTCCTTCAGCGCGAAGGGCACGTGGGCTTGGTATTCATAGTCGGCCTTGTTGAGCACGGCGATGCGCATGGTGGCGATCTCGCGGATGCGCCCGGAGAGCTTGGCCTTGTTGCGCAGCTCGGTGAACAGGTGCAGCCAGCCGGCGCATACGCCCGGGCTGTTGGCCAGCGCCGCGTAAAGGTTCAGGAACTTGCCGCCACGCTCGGCTTTCACCTGGGCGATGAGCTGGCTGAGTTCGGGGTGCTCGTTTTCCTTGATGAGGGGAAGGCGGGGAGTGGACATATCGGGTTTTCGGGTAGTCGGAAATTGGAAGGCGCGTTATTCTCCCATGTGCTTGCCGCCAGCCAAGGCCGGCGCTCCGCTATGCGACGCATTAGCGGCGCATAGCAGCAACACCACATCTCCATGAGCGAGGAAACGATGAGCAAGATCATGCTGGTCACCGGTGGCAGCCGCGGCATCGGCGCGGCTACCTGCCGCCTGGCGGCGGCACGCGGCTACACGGTGGCGATCAACTACGCGAGCAATCGCGATGCGGCGCAGGCTCTGGCCGACGAAATCGCCCGTGCAGGCGGCCGGGCGATCGCGGTCAAGGCCGACGTCGCGCAGGCGGGCGAGGTGGAAGCGATGTTCCGCACCGTCGACAAGGAACTCGGGCGGCTTGATGCGCTGGTGAACAACGCCGGCATCGTCGATACCTCGATGCGCTTCGACGAGATGGACGCCGTGCGCTGGACGCGCATGTTCGCCGTCAACGTCATCGGCTCCATGAGTTGCGCGAAGGAAGCGGTGCGCCGCATGTCGAAGCGCCATGGCGGCGCGGGTGGGGTGATCGTCAATCTATCGTCGGGCGCCGCGCGCCTGGGTTCGCCGGGGCGCTATGTGGATTACGCCGCTTCCAAAGGAGCGATCGACACTTTTACCGTCGGCCTGGCGCGCGAGGTGGCGGGCGAGGGCATACGGGTGAACGCCGTGCGGCCGGGGGTGGTCGATACCGAAATCCACGCCAGTTCGGGCGACCGCGGTTTCGTCGAAGCATCGGCGGGCGGCATCCCCCTCGGGCGCGCCGGGCGGGCGCAAGAGATTGCCGAGGCGATTCTCTGGGTGGCCTCCGACGCAGCCTCGTTTACCACCGCCGCCATCATCGATGCGACCGGCGGGCGCTGAGCGCCTGGCCGGGCGTCGGCGTCGCGGCGCGCCGCGCGCGCGGCTTTGCGGCTTTCGCCGCTGGCGCTTTTGGCATGGCGCCGGCGTAGGCGACGGCCGCGCGCCGGAACATGTCGCAGAGATAATCCGCCGCCGGGGTCAGCGGCAAAGCGGCGCGGCGCACGATGGCGATCGGCGGCGCCGACATGGTCTCGCGCGTGTCGATGATCTGCAGGGCGCTGCGGGTCAGCGGGAATTCGTCGAACTGGCGCAGGGTGATGGTCAGCATGTCGGTGGACATCAGGGTCATCAGCATCGACAGCATCGACTCGCCCTGCACGGCGATCTGCGGCACCGGCAACCCGTGGGAGGCGAAGAATTCCTCGAATTCCGCTTCGGCGCGCTCGGTGATGCCGGTGGTCATCCATTGCGCGCCCATCAGGTCCTTCAGGGACCTCGCGTTCGCCAGCGGGTGGCCCTTGCGGGCGAAGATCGCGCGCGTGTTGTCGAACAGCTGCTCCACCACGAACTCGCGCGCCAGCGCGGGTTCGGGTGTCGGGCCGATATAAAAATCGATGCTGCCGTCGCGCACCCGCGAGGCCATCGCCGGGAACGCGCCTTCGAGGATGCGCAGGCGCGCCTGCGGGTAGCGCTGCTGGAACAGCGGCAGCGCCATCGGCAAGAGCGCCAGGTGTGCGACCACCGACAGGCAGACGACGATGTCGCCCGCCGAGGCGCCGAGGAACTGCGCCACCTCCTCCTGCGCGCGCCGCGATTCGCTGGTGATGACGCGCGCGCGCTGCACGAAGAGTTCGCCCACCGGCGTCAGCGCCATGCCGCGCGCGCGGCGCTCGAACAGGGAGGCGCCGAGCTCGCGTTCCAGCTCGCCGATGCTGTGGGTCAGCGCCGGCTGCGACATGCCCAGCGCCCGCGCGGCGGCGCGCAGGCTGCCGCGGTCGGCAACCGCGGTGACGGCGTGTAGGTGGTGGAATTTCATCGGCGCTAGGGGTGTGATGAAGTGATAAGTATTTTAAATCAGTAGAACAGTTCTCCCATCTTTTGCTTTTCGCTCCTGCGGTTTACGATGGCGGCTGGAATCAAACATCATGCCGCCCGCATCGGGCCGGTGGAGGAGACAAGCAGCATGCAACAGGTGATTTCACGCCGCCGGCTTGGCTGGTGCCTGGCGGCGGCGCTGGCCGTCGTGGGCATCGTCCCCGCCGCCGCACAGACCTTCCCCGATCACACGATCCGCATCATCGTGCCGTCGCCGCCCGGCGGCGGCTACGACCTGATCGGCCGCCTGCTGTCGGAAAAGCTCTATCCCGAATTGGGCCAGCCGCTGGTAGTGGAAAACCGCACCGGCGCCGGCACCCTGGTCGGCACGCAAGCAGCGGCGAGCGCCGCACCGGACGGCTACACGCTGTTGGTCGGCGGTCTCGCCAACATGGCGTTCAACGCCGGGCTATACAAGGAGCCGCGCTACGACGCCGTGCGCGATTTCACCGCCATCGGCCTGGTGGGCAGCTTTTCCTACGCGCTGGTCGGCCGCCGCGACCTGCCGCAGCACACGCTCAAGGAGATCATCGGCTACGCCCACGCCAATCCCGGCAAGCTGTCGATCGCCAGCGCGGGCACCGGCACCGGCCAGCACATTGCCAGCCTGATGCTGCGCCAGCTCACCAAGTCCAACCTGGTCGAAGTGCCCTACAAGGGTGCGCAGCCGGCGTACACTGACCTGCTGGGCGGGCGCGTCGACCTGTTTTTCGACAACACCACCACCGCGCAGCCGCTGGCCGATGCCGGGCGCATCCAGGTCTACGCCACCTCGGGTTCCAAGCGAGATACCTTGATGCCCAAGGTGCCGACCGGCCCTGAAGCCGGCGTCGACGGACTGGTGCTCGACGGCTGGATCGGCCTGTTTGCCCCATCGAAGACGCCGGCGCCGGCGGTCGCCAAGCTGCGCACGGCGCTCGCCAAGGTGATGCAGTCGCCGGAGACGCGCAAGCGCCTGGAATCGGGCGGCTGGCGCATCATCGACATGAGCCCCGCGCAGACCGAAGCCTTCGTCAAGGCCGAGGCGGTAAAGTGGCCGCTCTTCCTGCGCCAGGCAGGCATCAAACCGGAGTAGACGCGATGGCAACCCTGGAAGAACTGCAACTGTCCTTGCAAGCCCTGCGCGACGAGGCCGAGATCCGCGGCGCGGTGCAGAACTGGGCGCTATGGCGCGACACCGGCAACTGGGAACAGCTGCGCCGCTGCTATGCCGCCGGCGCGCGCGTGCAGACCACCTGGATGCAGGGCACCGCGGAAGAATTCATCGCCGCCTCGCAGGCCGGCTTCGCCAGGCCGCAGGCGCCGCGCGCGACGCATTCGATCGGCGCATGCAGCGTGCAGATCGCGGGCGAGCGCGCGCTGGCGGAGACGCGCATGATCCTGCTGCTGCGCGCGAGTCTTGACGGCGTCGAGGTCGATGCCACCGCCTGGGGGCGTTTCGTCGATTGGTTCGTACGTCACGAAGGCCGCTGGGTGATCGCGCGTCGGCATTCGATCCATGAGAAAGACCGGCTCGACCCGGTGAACCCGGCGGCGACCCTCAAACTCGACGAGGCGCGCCTGGCCACCTTTCCCCAGGGCTATCGCCACCTTGCCTATCTGCAGTCGCACGGCGGCGCCAGCATCACGCCAGACCTGGCCCTGCACAACGGCCCCGGGCAGGAAACGCTTTATGCCGCCGGCCGCGATTGGCTGGCGGGCAAAAACTGATTACAACGAGGAGACAAAGCATGAGCGAAAAGAACGTCAGCGCCGCCGAAATCATCAAGGTCAGCAAGGAGCACGGCTATCTCGCGCGCCAGTTGTACGCGGTATTTTCCACGCCGGCCAGCGGCATGGGGCCGGTGATGCAAAACCTCGAAGCCCACTTGGCGCACCAGGTGCGGATGCAGGAAAGCGGCGCCATGTTCGCCGCCGGGCCGTTCTGGACCGCCGATGAAAAGGAATGGGAAGGCGAGGGCATGTTCATCCTGCGTGCGGATTCGATGGCACATGCGCAGGAACTGGCTGCCGCCGACCCGATGCACAAGGCGGGCGCACGCACGTTCCGCGTGCGGCCCTGGCTGGTGAACGAGGGGACGATCACCCTCAAAATGAGCTTCTCGACCGGGAAAGCAGAACTGATCTAGGCTGCCGCCGGCGGCTTCAGGTCATCCGCTTGGCGATTTCCTCCAGCATCACCTCGGTGGCGCCGCCGCCGATGGCCTGTACGCGGGCGTCGCGCGACATGCGTTCGATCGCGGCTTCGCGCATGTAGCCGAAGCCGCCGTGGAACTGCACGCAGTCGTACATGACTTCGTTCACCAGTTCGCCCGCCAGCGCCTTGATCATCGACACTTCCTTCACCACCGTCTGCCCCTGGGCGTCGCGCCAGGCGGTGTTGTAGATCAGCGCGCGTACGGCCTCGACCTTGGCGGACAAGAGCGCCAGGCGATGGCGGATCGTCTGCTGGTCCCATAGCGTCTTGTTGAAGGCCTTGCGCTGGGTCACCCATTCCATGGTGATCTCCAGCGCCCGTGCGGCTTCGCCCATCGATTGCGCACCGAGAACGATGCGCTCGTTCTGCAGGTTTTTTACCAGCGAGTAGAAGCCCTTGTTTTCCTCGCCCAGCAGGTTGGCAGCGGGGATGCGGCAGTCCTCGAACGACAGTTCGGCGGTGTCGGATGAGAGCCAGCCATGCTTTTTTAGTGGCCGGGCAACGCGGAATCCCGGCGTGCCTTTCTCGACGATGAACATCGAGACCTGGTGGTTGCGTCCCGGCGCGCCGGTCTTGGCGGCGACGAAATAGACGTCGGCGTGCACGCCGTTGGTGATGTAGAGCTTGCTGCCGTTGAGCACCCATTGATCGCCCTCGCGGCGGGCGGTGGTGCGCATGGAGGCGAGGTCGGAGCCGGCATCCGGCTCGGTCATCGCTACCGCCGCAATCTTTTCGCCCTTGATGATGGCAGGCATCAGGCGCGCCTTCTGCTCCGCGGTGCCGGCATTGTTCAGGTGCGGCGAAGCCATGTCGGTATGCACCAGCACGGTGACGGCGAAGCCGCCGTAGGAGGAACGGCCCAGTTCCTCGGCCAGCACCACGGTGGCGAGCGTGTCGAGTTCGCTGCCGCCGTATTCACCGCTATAGCGGATGCCGAACAAGCCCAGTTCGCCCATCTCGCGCAGGATATCGCGCGGCACGAAACCCTGCTCCTCCCAGGCATCGCCATTGGGCAGCACCCGCTCGGCGATGAAGCGGCGCAGGGTCTCCCGCAGCATTTCGTGTTCTGCGGTGAAAAAGGGCGAGAGGGAGGTGTCGGTGGTCACGGCGCGGAGAAGGGAAAGGGATGCCGGATTATGCGGCATCCTTTTCCTTACGCGGCTCGGGTTTGTTGTCGCAACGCAGCAGTGGTGAGGCCGCTGCCGTCCTCGCGCCAGCCGGGCGGGCCGAGCACGTGCCCGAAGACCGCGCGCGGCGAGCGGGCGCGCATGAGGTCACGCCCCAGCCCCAGCCATTCGTGGAACACGATGCGCAAGGGGTTGTAGCTGCCGACCTGATGCGTGAGGCCATAGCGGCAAGGCTCGCCGACAGTCTCGCGCACCCAGGTGCAGAACAGGCGGTCGAACACGATCAGCACGCCGCCGTAGTTGCGATCCAGGTAGCGCGGATTGACGGCGTGGTGCACGCGGTGGTTCGATGGCGTATTGAAGATGCCATCCAGCCAGGGCAGGCGCGGCACCAGTTCGGTATGCAGCCAGAACTGGTACAGCAGGTTGAGCGAGAGCATGCCGAACAAGGCGAGCGGATGAAATCCCAGCCACACCAGCGGCAGCATCACCAGCCCCAGGCCGGAGAGACCGGAAGTCCAACCGATGCGATAGGCGGCGGACAGGTTCAATTGCACCGGCGAGTGGTGCACGGCGTGCGAAGCCCAGAACCAGCGGACTTCGTGCGACAGGCGATGCTGCCAGTAGTAAAAGAATTCAGTGGCGATGAACAGCAGCGGCACCGCCCACCAGCTGGCGAGCGGTACGGTGTAGAGGCGATGCGTCCAGCTCCAGTCGTAGAGGCCGCCATAGAGCAGGCCGGCCGCGATGCTGGCGAAGCGCTGCCCCAAGGCGATGACGATGGAGGCGGCGCTGTCGCGCCAGTCCGGCGAGCGGCCGCGCCAGGCGAGGAAGAGCAGTTCCAGCAGTGCCAGGCCGATCAGCGCCGGCAACAGCCATTGCCGGGTGTGGCGCATGCCGAAGGAGATCAGGTGATGGCCCATCGTGCTCAGCAGGCCTTCGAGACACCGGCGCTGTTGGTGCAGGTGCCGGTGTGGGTCACGCCCTGGCCCTTGGTCCAGCTGGTCTCGCCGTTGTAGGTGCCGCCGTTGGCGCCGGTGGCGGTGGTACTGCGCTCACCGTTGACGCTGCCGTCGGCGCCGCGGGTGGTGCTGCCGCTGGATTGCACGCTGCCGCCGCGGCCGTTGCTGGCGGCGATCTGGCTTTGATGGCTGGCCGAGCCGTCGGCGTTGCGCATGTTGGTGGCGCTGCGTTCGCCGCTGGCGCCGTTCGGGCCGTGCCAGGCGCTGCCGCGCGAGCGGGAAGCGTCGCCGGCGCCGTCGGTGCTGGTGGTACGGCCATGAACGTAGGCGCCGCCGTTGGGGCCGCGTGCGCCGGAAACACGGCCGCCGGTGACGCCGCCGGTGGCGTTGCGGCCGATGAAGCCGCCGCGGAAGGCGCCGGCCCGGGCGGGCAGGGCGGCGCAGGTGCACAGCGTGCCGATGGAAACGAGGAGGGTGAGTTTGCGATACATGGCAAGGCTCCTTGGTCGGGTTGAGTGGTGGCCGGGCGCGGGATGGCGCGACCGGTTGCAGCCAGTCTAGGGAGCGTGGCGCCGCCGAGCTGTAAGCGTGTGGGGCGGCTGATTGGAATCGGTTAGGAAATCCGCGATTGGAAACGGCTTGTAACAATTGTCTTGGGTGTGGCGGCGCGGCGGCCCGCTTTTACGCCTTGTGGACAGGCAAAATGTCTACCCATCCAGGGAGACCTATCGTGTCCGACGCGCTGCCCCGCATCCTCATCCTCGACGACGAAGCCGAATTGCGCGCGCTATTGCAGCGCTATCTCGGCAACCAGGGCTTCCACGTGCGCACGGTGGGCGATGCGCCCGCGCTCGACAAGCTGATGGCACGCGAGCGCTTCGACGTACTGGTGCTCGACCTGATGATGCCGGACGAAGACGGCCTTTCCATCTGCCGCCGCCTGCGCGCCGCCGGCGAGGCGATTCCCATCATGATGCTTACCGCCAAGGGCGACCCGGTGGACCGCATCATCGGCCTGGAGATGGGCGCCGACGACTACCTGCCCAAGCCCTTCGAGCCGCGCGAACTGGCGGCGCGCCTGCAGGCGATGCTCCGGCGCCGCGCGATGGACGCGGCTGGTTCGGCGCTGCCGCGCGCGCCGGTGGTGAACTTCGGCCCTTTCGTGCTGGACGTCGGCGCGCGCAGCCTGATGCGCGATGGCGAGCCGGTGACGCTGACCTCGGGCGAATTCGCGCTCCTGCGAGCGCTTGCCAGCAATCCTGGGCGGGCGCTGGGGCGCGAGCGCCTGATGGAACTGGCGCATGGCCCGAATGCCGTCGGCGGCAGGGGCATTAACGCCACCGAGCGCAGCGTCGACGTGCAGGTGTTGCGCTTGCGCCGCCTGCTGGAGGTGGACGCGAGCGCGCCACGCTACATCCAGACCGTGTGGGGCGTGGGCTATCTGTTCGTGCCGGACGGAGCCACCGCGTGAGACTTTGGCCGCGCACCCTGTTCGGGCGCAATGTCCTCCTGATGGCCGGTCTCATCCTGTTTGCCGAAATCGGCATGGCCCTGATGTTCTCCCGCGCGGTACAGGAGCCGCGCGTCAACCGCCTGATTGAATATGCGCATGCGCATACCCATGCGATCCGCGTCGCGCTCGACGTGATGACCCCGGAGCAGCGCGCGCGTTACCTGGCAGCCTTGCACGAGCACGACAGCACCCACGTCGTGGTAGGCGCGGCACCGGCGGCGGCGAACGCCACCCCGCGGCCGATCGCACGGCGCCTGCTGGCGCGCCTGGCCGCGCGCATGGGGCCGGGCTATCGGCTAGCGTGGGAAGAGGCGCCGGCGCGGCGCCTGTGGATAGGCACCTTGGTGGGCGCGCAGGAGTACTGGTTCGGCGTCGACACGAATCCTTTCATCGGCAACGTCGGTCCGCTGTTCCTGCGGTTTGCGCTGGGGGCAGGCGTGCTCGCGCTGATCGGTGCCTACCTGATCCAGTGCCGTATCAATCAGCCCTTGCGCGCGCTGGCGCAGGCTGCCTCCAGTGTCGCGCATGGCCGTACCGAGATGCCGGACCTCTCCAAAGCGCCTACCGAGATTGCGCAGGTGGCCGCGAGTTTTTCGCAAATGGCCGCTGACCTCGAAGCCAACGAGCGCGAGCGTGCCCTGATGCTGGCGGGCGTCTCGCACGACCTGCGTACGCCCTTGGCCAAGCTGCGCCTGGCCACCGAGATACTCAAGGATGATGCGGACGCCGGACTGATCGAATCCATGACGCGCAATATCGCGGTGGCCGATAGCGTGATCGACCAGTTCATCGCCTATGCGCGCCTGGGCCATGACGAAGCAATGCAGGTGTGCGACCTGAACGAAATGGCGCGCGACGTCGCCAGGACCGCCGGCGCACCGCTGCGCCTGGAACTGGCACCGCTGCCGGCCATCGATTGCCGGCCGGTCGCACTGCGGCGCGCACTCGCCAATCTGGTGGAAAACGCGCTGCGCTACGACGGGAGCAGCGATCCGGGTACAGTCGAACTGCACAGCGAGGTGCGCGGCGGCAGGCTGCTGCTTTCGGTACAGGACCGCGGTCCCGGCATTCCGGCTGCCGATCTCGAACGCATGCGCCGCCCCTTCACGCGCCTCGAAGCCGCGCGGGGCGGCAAGCCCGGCGCCGGCCTGGGCCTGGCGATCGTCGAACGCATCGTGCGCCTGCATCGTGGCGAACTGATTCTGCGCAATCGCGAAGGCGGCGGCCTGGAGGCGACAATCTCGCTTCCCGCGGAACCCGCCGCCGGCACGGAAGCCTGAAAAAAACGGCGGCATCGCAGCCGCCGTGTCCGCTCTTTCGTAGCTCTTAAGTCATGAAAATCCTCCGGCTTTGCCGGTGATTTTCATGCAATGCAGACTCGAAAAAAGTAGGGGTGTACTTTTTTTGACCTTCACTCCGGCGGCGGCGCCACCCACTGCCGCACCACCGAGCCACTCCCATCCACGCTTTCCAGCACCACGCGGAAGCCCCACAGTCGCGCGACGTGCTTGAGCACCTCGGCGGTGGATTCACCCAAGGGACGGTTGTTATCGCGGGTGTGGCGCAGGGTAAGCGAACGGTCGCCGCGGATATCCACCGAGTACACCTGGATGTTGGGCTCGCGGTGGTTCAGGTCGTATTGCCGCGCCAGCGCTTCGCGCAGGTGGCGATAGCCGCTGTCGTCATGGATGGCGGAGACTTCCATTTCGCTCTCGCTCTCGTCGTCCATCACCGAGAACAGGCGGAAGCGGCGCATCAGGGTGGGCGAGAGGAACTGGCCGACGAAGCTCTCGTCCTTGAAGTTGCGCATCGCGTAGTCCAGGGTCTTTTGCCAGTCGGAACCGGCGATGTCCGGGAACCAGGCGCGGTCTTCGTCCGTCGGGCTTTCGCAGATGCGGCGGATGTCGCTGTACATCGCGAAACCCAGCGCGTAGGGGTTGAAGGCGCGGAATCCGCCCTGGCCCGGCGGCGGCTGGAACACCACGTTGGTGTGCGACTGCAGGAACTCGACCATGAAGCCGTCGGTGAGCAGCCCGTCGTCGTACATGGTGTTGAGCAGGGTGTAATGCCAGAAGGTGGCCCAGCCCTCGTTCATCACCTGGGTCTGGCGCTGCGGGTAGAAATACTGCGCCACCTTGCGCACGATGCGCACCACCTCGCGCTGCCAGGGCTCCAGCAGCGGGGCATTCTTCTCGATGAAGTACAGGATGTTTTCCTGCGGCTCCTCGGGAAAGCGCATCGGCCCGCCCTCGGCCTTTTTCGAGGCCTGGCGCGGCAGGGTGCGCCAGAGGTCGTTGATCTGGCGCTGCATATAGGCTTCGCGCTCGGCGCGCATCGCCTGCTCGCGCACCATCGAAAGCTTCTGCGGGCGGCGGTAGCGGTCGACGCCGTGGTTCATCAGGGCGTGGCAGGAATCGAGCGTGGCTTCCACCGCCTCGACGCCGTGGCGCTCTTCGCACTCCGCAATGTAGTTCTTGGCGTAGACCAGGTAGTCGATAATCGACGACGCGTCGGTCCACATGCGGAACAGGTAATTGCCCTTGAAGAACGAGTTGTGGCCATAGGCGGCGTGGGCGATCACCAGGGCCTGCATCGGCAGGGTGTTTTCCTCCATCAGGTAGCTGATGCAAGGGTCGGAGTTGATGACGATCTCGTAGGCCAGGCCCATCTGCCCGCGGCGATAGCTCTTTTCCGTCGAGATGAACTGCTTGCCGTAGGACCAGTGGCGGTACAGCACCGGCATGCCGACGGAGGCATAAGCGTCCATCATCTGTTCGGCGGTAATGATCTCCAGCTGGTTCGCATAGGTGTCGAGCTTGTAGCGCCTGGCGGTCTTGTCGATCGCCTCGTGGTACGTGTTGATCAGCTCGAAGGTCCAGTCTGAGGGGCAGGGCAGAGGGTTGTGCGGCGGCCTGTCGGAGGCGCGCACGCCGTTGTTTGCAATCGCTTCGGCGGCGGCGTTCATGTCGTGCCTTCCTTCTTGAACAGGTCGCGGAATACCGGGTAGATGTCGGCCGGCGACTCAATCTTGCGCATGGCAAAATGCTCCACCTGTTCAGCGAGCGCCGCGTATTCGCTCCACAGGCTTTGCTCGCCGTCAGCCACCTGCACATAGGCGAAATAGCGCAGCAGCGGCAGGATGTCGTTGTGCAGCATCTCGCGGCACTTGAGCGAATCCTGGCCCCAGTTGTCGCCGTCGGAGGCTTGCGCGCCGTAGATGTTCCATTCGCCCGAAGGATAGCGTTCCTTGATGATGTCGACCATCAACGCGAGGGCGGAAGAGACCACCGTGCCGCCGGTTTCCACCGAGTGGAAAAAGTCGTGCTCGTTCACCTCGTCGGCCTGGGTGTGGTGGCGGATGAAGACGATGTCGGTGCGCTCGTAGTGCCGTGTGAGGAACAGGTAGAGAAGAATGAAAAAGCGCTTGGCGATGTCTTTGCGCGCTTCGTTCATCGAGCCGGAGACGTCCATCACGCAAAACATCACCGCCTTGGAGGTCGGCAGCGGCACGCGGACGCGATTGCGGTAGCGCAGGTCGATCGGGTCGAGGTAGGGAATCGTGCTCAGGCGGCGCTTAAGCACCTCGATCTGTTCTTCCAGCGCCGCGATTTCGTTCGGCAGCGTGTTGGGATTCTTGCGCGCTTCAGCCAGGCGGGCTTCGAGTTCACGCAATTGGCGGCGGCGCTCGCCGCCCAGCGCGATGCGCCGGCCGAGCGCCCCGCGCATCGAGCGCACGACGTGGATATTGTTCGGCGTGCCATCGCCGGTGAAGCCGGCGCGCCGGCTTTTCCATTCCGGGGTTTCGGCCAGCTGGGTCTTGATCAGGTGGGGAAGCGCGAGATCCTCGAAGAAATACTGCATGAATTCTTCGCGGGAGAGGGTGAAGACAAAATCGTCCTCGCCTTCGCCGTCCGGGCTGGCTTCGCCTTCGCCCGAGCCGCCGCCCCCGCCGCCCTGCGGGCGAGCAATGCGGTCGCCGCGGGTGAAATCCTGGTTGCCCGGCACCACGTATTCGCGCGTGCCGCCGGAGCCGTGGCTGAACACCGGCTCGCCCACGTCGCGCTTGGGGACGGTGACGTTTTCGCCCTGGTTGATGTCGCGGATGTCGCGGCCGCTGACGGCGCGGCGCACGGCTTCGCGAATCTGCCCGCGATAACGCTTGAGGAAGCGCTCGCGATTGCCGATCGACTTGTTCTTGCCCGACAGACGCCGATCTATGATCTGTTGCAGCATAACTTCTCCGTGTCAGTGGAGGCGGCGATCCAGGTCGCCGCCTCCAGCCTGCTTACGAACTCTTGCGCACGCGCAGGTACCACTCGCACAACAGGCGCACCTGCTTGGGCGTGTAGCCCTTGTCGACCATCCGGTTGACGAAGTCCTCGTGTTTCTTGGCTTCGTCGGCGCTGGCCTTGGCGTTGAACGAGATCACCGGCAGCAACTCCTCGGTATTCGAGAACATCTTTTTCTCGATCACCGTGCGCAGCTTTTCGTAACTCGTCCACAGCGGGTTCTTGCCGCCGTTATTGGCGCGTGCGCGCAGCACGAAGTTGACGATCTCGTTACGGAAGTCCTTCGGGTTGCTGATGCCGGCGGGCTTCTCGATCTTTTCCAGTTCGCCGTTCAGGGCAGAGCGATCGAACACCTCGCCGGTGTCGGTGTCGCGGTATTCCTGGTCCTGGATCCAGTAGTCGGCGTAGGTGACGTAGCGGTCGAAGATGTTCTGCCCGTATTCGGAATAGGACTCCAGATACGCGGTCTGGATTTCCTTGCCGATGAATTCCGCGTAACGCGAAGCCAGGTGCTCCTTTACATAAGCCAGGTACTTCTGCTCCAGCTCGCCCGGAAACTGCTCGCGCTCGATCTGCTGCTCCAGCGTGTACATCAGGTGCACCGGGTTGGCGGCGACCTCGGCCGGATCGAAGTTGAACACCTTGGAGAGTATCTTGAAGGCGAAGCGGGTGGAGACTCCGCTCATGCCCTCGTCCACGCCGGCGTAATCGCGGTATTCCTGGAAGCTCTTGGCTTTCGGGTCGGTGTCCTTCAGGTTCTCACCGTCATAGACCTGCATCTTGGAAAAGATGCTGGAGTTCTCCGGCTCGCCCAGGCGCGTCAGGATGGCGAACTGCGACATCATCTTCAGCGTTCCCGGCGCGCAGACAGCGCCGGAGAGCGAAGAGTTGCGGATCAGTTTTTCGTAAATGTGCACTTCCTCGGAAACCCGCAAGCAGTAGGGCACCTTGACGATATAGATGCGGTCGAGGAAGGCCTCGTTGTTCTTGTTATTGCGGAAGGCCTTCCACTCGCTTTCGTTGGAGTGCGCCAGCACGATGCCATCGAACGGAATCGCGCCGAAACCCTCGGTACCCTTAAAGTTGCCTTCCTGGGTCGCCGTCAGCAAGGGGTGCAGCACCTTGATCGGCGCCTTGAACATTTCGACAAACTCAAGCAAGCCCTGGTTGGCCAGGCACAAACCGCCGGAATAGCTGTAGGCATCCGGGTCGTCCTGCGCAAAAGTTTCCAGCTTGCGTATGTCAACTTTGCCGACCAGGGAAGAAATGTCCTGGTTGTTTTCGTCGCCCGGCTCGGTCTTGGCGATGGCAATCTGCTTCAACACCGAGGGGTAGCGCTTGACCACACGGAACTTGCGGATATCGCCGCCGTACTCTTCCAGGCGCTTGACCGCCCAGGGAGAGAGGATGCGATTGAGATAACGGTTCGGAATGCCGTATTGCTCGTCCAGGATCGGGCCGTCCTCCACCGGATCGAACAGGCCGAGCGGCGACTCGTTTACCGGGCTGCCCTTGATGGCGTAGAACGGCACGTGTTCCATCAGCTGCTTCAGGCGCTCGGCGATCGACGACTTGCCGCCGCCCACCGGGCCTAACAGATAGAGGATCTGCTTTTTCTCTTCCAGCCCTTGGGCGGCGTGGCGGAAATAGGAGACGACCTGTTCAATCACCTCTTCGGTACCGTGGAATTCACGGAAGGCCGGGTAGATCTTGATCGTCTTGTTGGCGAAAATGCGCGAAAGCGTCGGATTATTGCGCGTATCGACGAATTCGGGCTCGCCGATAGCCGCCAGCATGCGCTCGGCCGCGGTGGCAAAGGCCATCTTGTTGCGCTTGCACAGCTGGAGGTATTCCTCGAGAGAGAGTTCCTCTTCCCGAGTACGCTCGTAGCGAGCGGCAAAGTTGCTGATCACGTCCATGACTGCTCCTTATGCAAGCTGGGCAATCGCGCGACCCCGTCATTGAGGCCGCTCATGCCCCGTTAGACCGATGCTGGTTAATCCTTGATCACGATGGTGTGTCGATTAAACGAATAACGTATAAACGAATAACGCGTCATCGAAGTTGACTCGCAGTGGATTCTTTTACAACCTTCGCCACATTTAGCCCCCATTTAATGGACGGGCGCAAGGGCTGTTTGGGGCGGATTCAACAAAATTTGCAAAGTCACAACACAGTTTTAAAACCTCTCACGAAGTGTGATTTACGCAATTGACGTGCCAAAACTCTGAGTACAGAATGACAAACCGGTTCCCAAAAGGAACCGGCCTGTTACCAATCGGCGGCGGAGTAAAATGGGGTCAACCCGCCCGGAGACAAAATTTCCATGAACCAGCCCGTCGCTTCCCAATTCCTGCGTCGCGAGTTTCCGCCGGCGTTGCTGGATGAATTGAAGGCCATCCTCGGTCAAGAGCGCGTTTCGGTGGCGCATGCGGTGCGCGAACACCACGGCAAAGACGAATCGTCTTTCCCTTACGCATTGCCCGATGCCGTCGTTTTCCCGGAAACGACGGAGGAAGTATCAAGAATTGTAAAAGCCTGCGCCAAACACAAATTCCCGGTGATTCCTTACGGAACCGGCACTTCCCTGGAAGGGCACATCCTGGCAATTCACGGCGGGGTTTCGGTGGACGTTTCGCGCATGAACAATGTGCTGGAAATCCATGCTGCCGACCTGGATGCCGTGGTGCAGGCCGGGGTCACGCGCAAGCAATTGAATGCATTCATTAAGGACACGGGGCTGTTTTTCCCCGTCGATCCCGGTGCGGACGCCTCCATCGGCGGCATGAGCGCCACCCGCGCTTCCGGCACGGCAGCCGTGCGCTACGGCACGATGAAGGAAAACGTCATGGCGCTGACGGTGGTGATGGCCGATGGCCGCATCGTCAAGACCGGGCGCCGTACCAAGAAATCTTCCGCCGGCTATGACCTGACGCGCCTGTTCGTCGGTAGCGAGGGGACGCTGGGCATCATCACTGAAGTCACGGTCAAGCTCTATCCGCAACCGGAAGCACTCTCCGCCGCGGTCTGCTGCTTCCCGACCATGGTGGCGGCGGCCGACACCGTAATCCAGGCGATCCAGCTGGGCGTGCCGGTGGCGCGTTGCGATTTCGTCGACCCGCTGTGCGTGAAGGCGATCAACCAGTTCAGCAAGCTGTCACTGAAGGAAGTGCCCACTGTGTTTTTCGAGTTCCATGGCTCCGCTTCCGGCGTCAAGGAGCAGGCGGAGCTGGTGCAGCAGATCGCCAGCGAGCATGGCGCGGAAAATTTCCAGTGGGCGACCAAGCCGGAAGAGCGCAGCAAGCTCTGGCAGGCGCGCCACGACGCCTATTTCGCCTGCCTGCAACTGCAAGCCGGCTCGCGTATTGTTTCGACCGACGTTTGCGTGCCGATTTCGCGCCTGGCCGAATGCCTGGCGGAAACGGAAAAGGACATCCAGGCCTCCGGGCGCTTGGTGCCGGTGCTGGGCCACATCGGCGACGGCAATTTCCACCTGTGCATCGTGGTCAATCCGGATAGCGATGCCGATCTGCACGTCGCCGAAGAAATGAACCACCGCCTGGTGCAGCGCGCCATCGCGATGGAAGGCACCTGCACCGGCGAGCACGGCATCGGCTACGGCAAGATGGAATTCCTGCGCGAAGAGCATGGCGATGCGGTCGATGTGATGCGCATGGTCAAGCAGGCGCTCGATCCCGACAACATCATGAACCCGGGCAAGGTCGTCGCTTCGTAACGCCTTCAGGGTTTTCCAGAATAACAAATGCGGCCCCTGGGGCCGCATGCTTCGACTCCCAAGCATGAACGCCCCCGCCGATCTTTCCCCGCAGGTGCCTGCCGTCGATTTCGCGCGTCAAAGTGCGGTTGTCGCGCGCTTGCACGCGTTCATGCCGGCGGCGCAGGTGCTGTCCGCCGACGAAGATACGCGGCCCTACGAGTGCGATGGCCTGTCTGCATATCGCCAGCTGCCAATGGTGGTGGCGCTGCCGGATACCGAGGCGCAGGTCAGCCGCATTCTCGCGACTTGTTACGAGATGGGTGTGCCAGTGGTGCCGCGCGGGGCCGGCACCGGTTTGTCCGGCGGCGCTTTGCCGATGGGCGACGGCGTGCTGCTGTCGCTGGCCAAGTTCAACAAGATCGTCGCCATCGACCACGCCGCGCGTACCGCGCGCGTGCAGCCGGGGGTGCGCAACCTGGCAATTTCGGAAGCGGTGGCGCATCTGGGGTTGTATTACGCGCCCGATCCTTCTTCACAGATCGCCTGCTCCATCGGCGGCAACGTCGCCGAGAATTCGGGCGGCGTGCATTGCCTGAAGTATGGCCTCACGGTACATAACGTACTCAAGGTGCGCGGCTACACCATCCAGGGCGAACTGGTCGAGTTCGGCGGCACGGCGCTGGACGCGCCGGGCTACGATCTGCTGGCCCTGGTGATCGGCTCCGAGGGCATGCTCGCGGTGACCACCGAAGTGACGGTCAAGCTCGTTCCCAAGCCGGAAAAGGCGCAGGTGATCCTGGCCTCCTTCGACAACCTGGAAAAGGCCGGCAACGCGGTGGCGGCGGTAATCGCCGCCGGCATCATTCCCGCCGGGCTGGAGATGATGGACAAGCCGGCGACCGCGGCGGTCGAGCAGTTCGTCCACGCCGGCTATGACCTCGAAGCCGAGGCGATTCTGTTGTGCGAATCCGACGGCACGCCGGAAGAAGTCGCCGAGGAAATCGCGCGCATGGAAGCGGTGTTGTCGCAATCCGGTGCAACCAGATTTTCCGTCTCTTCGTCCGAAGCCGAGCGCCTGCGCGCCTGGTCCGGGCGCAAGGCGGCGTTTCCGGCGGTGGGACGCATCTCGCCGGATTATTACTGCATGGACGGCACCATTCCGCGCAAGTCGCTGGGCGAGATCCTGCTGTTCATCTCGCAACTGGAAAAGAAATACGGCTTGCGCTGCCCCAATGTGTTTCACGCCGGCGACGGCAACCTGCATCCGCTGATCCTGTTCAACGCCAACGATCCGGACGAATTGCATCGCACCGAGGAATTTGCCGCCGAGGTGCTGGAAAAATGCGTGGCGCTGGGCGGCACCATCACCGGCGAACATGGCGTAGGCATCGAGAAAATCAACCAGATGTGCGTGCAGTTCCGCCCCGGCGAACTGGCGGCGTTTCGCGCATTGAAAGCGGCGTTCGACGAAAAAGGCTTGCTCAACCCGTCGAAGAACATTCCCTCGCTGCACCGCTGCGCCGAGTTCGGGCGTATGCACGTGCATGGCGGCGCATTGCCTCATCCGGAGTTGCCGCGCTTTTGAATACCGATCACTTTTCCCAGGCCATTCGTACCGCCGCCGAGACCGGCAAGCCCTTGCGCATCCGCGGCGGCGACAGCAAGGATTTCTACGGACAGGCGCTAGCCGGTGACGTGCTGGATACACGCGGCTACGCCGGCATCGTCGACTACGAACCGACAGAACTTGTCATCACCGCGCGCTGCGGCACACCGCTGGCGGCAATCGAGGCCGAGCTCGCCAGGCACAAGCAGATGCTCGCGTTCGAACCGCCGCATTTCGGCGCTGATGCCACTGTCGGCGGCATGGTGGCAAGCGGTATCGCCGGCCCGCGCCGCGCCGCGCAAGGCTTGTATTACGGCAGCGTGCGCGACCACGTGCTGGGCGTGAAGCTGATGAATGGCGAGGGTGAAGCGCTTGCCTTCGGCGGCACGGTGATGAAAAACGTTGCCGGCTACGATGTCTCGCGTGTGATTGCCGGTTCGCTGGGTACGCTGGGGCTGATTCTCGATGTTTCGCTCAAGGTGCTACCGTGCCCCGTCGCCAGTCGCAGCCTGCGCCTGGCGTTGAACGAGGCCATGGCGTTATCTAAACTGTGCGAATGGGGTGGGCAGCCGTTGCCGATTGGTGCCAGCGCCTGGCACGACGGCGAACTCTGCCTGCGCCTGGAGGGTGCCGACGCGGCGGTGAAATCGGCCGCCGCCAGGCTGGGCGGTGAAGCCGTGCCGCAGGCCGAGGCCGATACGTATTGGCAAGGTCTGCGCGAACAGACTGATGGTTTCTTCGCCGGTGATGCACCGCTCTGGCGCTTGTCGGTCCCGGCGACCGCGCCGGCGATCACGCTGCCGGGTAAAGAGCTGATCGAGTGGGGTGGCGCGCAGCGCTGGTTCAAGACTGGCGCACCTGAGGCGGCCCTGCGTGCGGCAGCGAAGCAGGCCGGCGGCCACGCCACTTTGTTTCGCGCCGGCCATGCCGGTAAAGATATGCTGAGCGTTTTCACCCCGCTCGAGCCGGTGCAGGCGCGCCTGCAGCGCAATCTCAAACAAGCCTTCGACCCGCGCGGGATTTTCAATCCCGGGCGGCTTTACCGCGAGTTCTGATGCAAACCAATCTCGCCGATTTCATCAAGGACACGCACGAAGGCCGCGAGGCCGAAGACATCCTGCGCAAGTGCGTGCATTGCGGCTTTTGCACCGCGACCTGCCCCACCTATCAATTGCTGGGCGACGAGCTCGACGGCCCGCGCGGGCGCATCTACCTGATCAAGCAGGTGCTCGAGGGCAAACCGGCGACCGAGAAGACGCAACTGCACCTGGACCGCTGCCTCACCTGCCGCAATTGCGAAACCACTTGCCCGTCCGGCGTGCAATACGGCCGCCTGGTGGATATCGGGCGCAACATCGTCGCGCGCCAGGTCAAGCGCTCGTTCGCCGATGCAGCGCGCCGCAAGCTCCTGGCCGAGGGCATGAACAGTCCGTTGTTCGCTCCCGCGATGAAGCTTGGCCAGGCAATGCGCTGGGCGGTGCCCGAATCCCTCAGGGCGAAGGTGCCGCCGACGCAAGAAGCGGGCACGCGGCCCCCTTCGCGTCACGCGCGGCGCATGATCCTGCTCGAAGGTTGTGTGCAGCCGGCGATGATGCCCAACATCAACAACGCCGCCGCGCGCGTGCTCGATAAACTGGACATTTCGCTCGTCAGTGTGCCGCGCGCCGGTTGCTGCGGCGCGGTGCGCTATCACCTGGATTTCCAGGCAGAAGGCCTGGACGATATGCGCCGCAATGTCGATGCATGGCTGCCGCTGCTGGAGAAGGGTGAAGCCGAAGCGATTGTCATGACGGCCTCCGGCTGCGGTGCACTGGTGCGCGAATACGGCCACCATCTGGCGCAAGACCCGCGATACGCGGCGAAGGCCGAGCGTGTCGGAGCCAGTACACGCGATCTCTCCGAGATCGTCCTGGCCGGGGAGGCGCGGCTGCTGCCGCTGCTGCAAGCCGCGGCGCGCAAGCCCGGTCAGAGTGGCGAACCCAGGCGTGTCGCCTACCACCCGCCTTGCACCTTGCAGCATGCCCAGCAGTTGCGCGGTGGCGTCGAGCGCCTGTTGCGCGCCGCCGGTTTCGAATTGCTGCCGGTGAACGAATCGCACCTGTGCTGTGGCTCCGCAGGCGCATATTCGGTGCTCAACCCGGAAATCTCCGAGCAGCTCAAGCAGCGCAAGCTCGGCAATCTCCAGGCGGAAAGGCCGGAACTGATACTTTCGGCCAACATCGGCTGCCTGACGCACCTGCAAAGCGGGACGGGAACGCCGGTGAAGCACTGGATCGAAGCCGTCGACGATTTGCTATCCTCCTAGCCGGCCGCCGCGGCGATGCCAACAACAATTAAAATCATCCGATGTCCGCCTCCGTTTTGTTCTCCCGCCTGAACGTATTGCCCGGACTCTGGCAAGGAACGCGCGCGCTATTCCTGCTGCGTCCCGACCCGCGGCGCATCGACGCTGATGTACCGGCGCTATGCGCCATGTTCGTGGTCGACATCGCTGTGTCGGTGCTGCTGTCGTGGATCTGGGTTTCCTTCCATGGGCGTTTCAACTGGCAGGCGCTGGGCAGCATTTTTTCGCAAACGCCCTTGTTGCTGCTCGCCAGCTGGGTGGCGGCGCGGCGTTCGCTCCGCGGCATCGGCATGCTGACCTTCGCCACCCTGGCGATGGCGATCAGTGCGCAACTGGCGATTGCCCTTTACGCCATCGCCTGGCTCGGCGCGCAATCGCAATGGATTGTGAAATGGCTGTACCCGGTGATGATGGCGTGGTGGCTGGTGAGCCTGGCCTGCGCCTACGTGCGCCTGGTCGGGCGCGGCTTGCTGGGCAGCGGCGCGGGCCTGGCGTGGATCGTCGCGGCAACCGCCACGTTGCTTTTGCCGCAGCCGCAACTGATACTGCCGGCACGCGACGAATCCGGGGAGCCGCGCTATCAGCCCTCGATCGAGCGCGAGGAGGCGTTTCACGCCCAGGGCGAACTGCTGCAGGCCAGCCTGGAAAAATTGCGGCCGCAGCGTCCCGGGGTCGAAGACCTGTACTTTGTCGGCTTCGCAGGCAACGCCTCGGAAGACGTGTTCTACAAGGAACTCAAGGTGATCGGCCCGATGATGGACCAGCGCTTCGATACCGCCGGCCGTTCCATGCTGCTGGTCAATAATCCGCGGACCGTGACCACCCTGCCGGTGGCCACCGCTACCAACCTGCGCAACACGCTGCGCGCCCTGGGCAAGCGGATCAATCCCGACGAGGACGTGGTGATGCTTTACCTGACCTCGCACGGCAGCCGGCATTTCGACTTCGACGTCAGCTTCTGGCCGCTGGCGCTGAACGACCTGACGCCTTCGACCCTCAAGGAGATGCTCGACGAAGCCGGCATCAAGTGGCGCGTGATCGTAGTATCCGCCTGCTACTCCGGCGGCTACATCGCGCCGCTGCAAGACGAGCAGACTCTGGTGATGACGGCAGCCGACGCGACCCATACCTCCTTCGGCTGCGGGTCCGAATCCGACTTCACCTATTTCGGCCGTGCCCTGTTCGACGAAGAACTGCGCAAGACCCACCTCCTGCCGGCCGCCTTCGAGCGCGCCAAGATAAGCATTCGTGCGCGCGAGCAGGCGCAAGGCTATGCCCCTTCCAATCCCCAGATTGCGCTGGGTTCGCGGATGGCCGAAAAGCTCGCGCGCATGGCCACGCGCCTGGATCGCGGCGACCTCGTCGCTTCCGGTCAGCAGGCCGGGCAGGGCGCCAGATGATCGAGATCGACGACGACGTCAGCCGGCGTATTACCAGGCTGGCGCTGATCTGCTTCGCCATCCTGTTTTTTCTGTCCCCGGTGCAGCCCCTCTTGTGCACCACCCTGATGGGTTTGGCAGCGCTGGCGCCCATCCTGCTCGGGCCCAATCCCTTGCGCGTGCTGGGCTTGCTGGCCTTCGGCGTCGCCGGCTACATGTTCTGGCCGCAATACCAGGAATCGAAAAAGGTACCGACGCGCAACGAGGTGCGCCTGGTGCTGGAGCGTGCCGACCCCTGGAAGCAGGTGATCACCCAGTATGTGCACCTCAACCGGCGCCTGCCGGCAGAAGGGCCGCTGGACTTGAAGCTCGAGGGCGACAAGAACAAGATCGACGACGACCACGCGGACTATGAAATCCTGCCCGGCGGCATCATCGCCGCGCACCTGAAGTTCGCGCCGCTGGCCGGCCTCACGGTGCGCTGGGAGCCGCGACTTTCCGGCGGCGTTGCCGCGCCCGAGCCGCGTAGCAAGCCGGTCGCCCCACTAGGCGCGGCCGAAGTGCCGCCCAATGTCTCTGCGCAAGTGCAGTCGCCGGCGGAGGTGAAAGCGAAAAAGCCGGCCCCGCAATTGCGCCTGGCCTGGGTGTGCCTGAGCGACGACGTCGCGCAGCCTTATTTGCCGAAGGAATGCCGCAACACCGAAAACCTGCGTCGCGCGCAGCAGATGCAAAAATAGTGGCGCGGCCTCAGGGCAGGCGGCCTCAGGCCACCGGCTCGCGCATGGTGACGAATTCTTCGGCTGCCGTCGGGTGGATGCCGATGGTGGCATCGACCTGCGCCTTGGTAGCGCCGCAATTAAGCGCCACCGCGAAGCCCTGGATAATTTCGCCCGCGTCCGCTCCCACCATGTGGGCGCCCAGCACGCGGTCGCTGTCGGCATCCACCACCAGCTTCATCATCACCTTCTCGTCGCGCCCGGAAAGCGTGTGCTTCATCGGCTTGAAGGTGGAGCGGAAGATCTTCACGCTGCCGAATTGCTTGCGCGCCTCTTCTTCCGACAAGCCGACGGTGCCGACGTTGGGGTGGCTGAAAATGGCGGTGGGTACGTTGGTGTAGTCCATGCGCCGCTTCGCCGTGTTGAACAGGCGGTCGGCCACCACCATGCCTTCCGCCAGGGCCACCGGCGTTAGCTGCATGCGGTTGATGGCGTCGCCGATGGCGTGGATGGAAGGCACGGTGGTCTGGAAGTGGGTATCGACGTGGATGGCGCCGTCGGGCGCCATCTCCACCCCTGCCGCCTCCAGCCCCAGGTGGCGCGTATTGGGCAGGCGCCCGGTGGCATTCATCAGCACGTCGCAGTCCAGGGTGGAGCCGTCGGCCATCGTCAGCGTCAGGTCGCCCGCAGCGTTTTTCCTGATGTGTTCCAGGTTCACCTTGAAGCGGACGTCCACGCCCTTCTTTTTCATTTCCGTGGCCAGGGTACTGCCAAGGTCGGCGTCGAAATGCTTGAGCAGGTGATCACCGCGGTAGATCAGCGTGGTCTCGGCACCTAGCCCATTGAAGATGGAAGCAAACTCGACCGCGATATAGCCGCCGCCGCCCACTACCACGCGGCGCGGCAACTCCTTCAGGTGAAAGGCCTCGTTGGAGGTAATGGCATGCTCGACCCCAGGCACCGGCGGCACCACCGGCCAGCCGCCGACGGCGACCAGAATGTGCTTGGCGGTGACCTGCCGGCCGCCCACTTCCACCGTGTGTGCATCGACAACCTTGGCACGGGCGTTGAATATCTTCACGCCCGAGGTGGTCAGGAGGCGCTCGTAGACGCCGTTCAGGCGCGCGATCTCGCGATCCTTGTTGGCAATCAGCGTGGCCCAGTCGAAGCGCCGCTCGCCGACGCTCCAGCCGAAACCGGCGGCATCCTCGAAGTCCTCATGGAAATGCGCTGCATAAGACAGCAGCTTTTTCGGAATGCAGCCGACGTTGACGCAGGTGCCGCCGAGATAGCGTTCCTCGGCGACCGCCACGCGGGCGCCGAAACCGGCCGCGAAGCGCGCGGCACGCACGCCGCCGGAGCCGGCGCCAATGGTGAAGAAGTCGTAATCAAATTCAGGCATGGGGAAAAGGGCCAAAAAGGTAAAGCGGGAGATGCGGGCCGGAGGCGGAAAAGCAAGCACCTGAACAGCCACAATGCCGGCATGTTATACGACAAAGCACCGCGGGCCGCCCCTGCGGGGATTGTGGTTTATCCAGCTTCCCCCGCATAATTGGTATCAAACCCGCACGCAGCCGGGAAAAGACCAGGAGACCCCATGCCGCTGACCGACCTGAACCACTATTTCGTGCGCGCCAACAACCTGCAAAAGACGCGCGACTTCTATTGCAAGGCGCTGGATCTGGAAGAAATGCCGCGTCCCGATTTTCCTTTCCCGGGCTACTGGCTGGGCCGCGAAGGCAAGATCTGGGTGCACATGGGGCAGCATGGCGTGCCGAATTCCGAGCTTTACTATCGCGGTACGCCGAGCGACGCCGCCATTGCCAATTCCGGCGTGATCGACCACATCGCCTTCGTCGCTACCGATCCGGAGGGCTTTCGCAAGCGCTTCGAGGAAATGAGCTGCGATTTCTGGGCACGCTCGCTGCCGGAATTCGATCTGTTCCAGGTGTTCGTGCGCGACCCTGACGGGCTGACCATCGAACTCAATTTCCTCGGGCTGAAAAGCGTACCCAACTGGGGCGGCGAGGATTATTCGCAAATGCCGCGCGTGGGCGAGACCGAAGCGAACGCCGCCGCGCGCTAGGAAAAACCGGGGTGGGCGCTGTGCCTGCCCGCATACAGGAGAGCAGGCCATGGCAACCCATTTGCGTGATGTCTCCGGCGGCGCGCCCGCGCCCCGGCGCGGACCGGCGCGTGATTTTTCCGACGTCGATCACGAGGAGGCGATGCGGCGGGCGCGCGCGCTGATCCCCGAGTTGCGCCGTCTTTCGGCCGATGCCGAACTGGCGCGGCGCATGACGCCGGAGATCGAAAACCTGTTGCATCAGAGTGGGTTGTTTCGTGCCCTGCAGCCGAAACGCTGGGGCGGCATGGAACTGCCCTTCGTTTCCTATTTCGACCTGCCCGAAATGCTCGGCCGCGCCGACGCCTCGGTGGGCTGGAACTTCGGCAACCTTGCCGTGCATCACTGGATGCTGGCGCTATACGACCCGAAGGCGCAGGAAGAGGTATGGGGCGATGATCCCGACGCACTGGTCGCGTCGGGCATCGCCTATCCACAGGGCAAGGCGCGCAAGGTGGAGGGCGGCATCGTGCTCTCCGGCTTGTGGAATTTCTCCTCCTCCGTCGATCCGTCGGGCTGGAACATGCTCGCCTGCATCGTGCGAGATGGCGAGAAAGTGATTGACCATCGCATGTGCCTGCTGCCGGCTTCCGACTACGAGGTCATCAAGGACTGGGACACCATGGGCATGCGCGGCACCGGCAGCAATTCGGTCAAGGTGCATGAACTATTCGTCCCCGAGCATCGCGCGCTCTCCATGTACACCGCGCGCGGCGGCCCGACCTTTCCCGGCTACCAGCTCAACACCAATCCGCTATACCAGGTGTCGCTGGGCGCGCTCGGCACCCACTGCCTGGGCGGCGCCATGGTCGGCAACGCCCAGGGCGCGCTGGATGTGGTGATCGAGATGGTGAAGGAGCGCAGCACCAATTACACCGCCGCGCGCATGCGCGATTTCCAGACCGTGCAACTGCGCATCGGCGCCGCCGGAGCGAAGGTGGACCTGGCGCGCCTGTCGATGCGCAACGATTGCGTGGAGGCGGCACAAGTCGCCGCAGCCGGCCGCGTGCTGGGCATGCCCGACAAGCTACGCCTGCGGCGCAACGTCGCGCTGGCGTGCAGGCTTGCCACTGAAGCGGTCGATACAGTGCACGAGATGAGCGGCGCCAACGGGCTTTACACGAAACATCCGCTGGAGCGTCACTTCCGTGACGCCCATTCCGGCTCCGGGCATATTGGCTTCAACTGGGATGCCGGCATGAGCACGTGGGGGCTGGTCACCCTGGGTGGCGAATTCCACAGCCCGACGATGTAGCCGCCAAACGGTACGCAACAAGCCTCCCGCGACGCTGCGCGCCGCGTTGCACAACCCGAGCGGCCTCAAGGAGCCGCCCGCTTTCACCCTAGCGGAACACCACCACTGGTATGTCGGTGTGCGTCAGTACCTTCTGGGTTTCGCTGCCCATCAAGAGCGCACGCAGGCCGCTCCTGCCGTGCGAAGCCATGAAGATGCTGTCGCAGTGGCGCTCTTTCGCCGTGCCGATGATGGCTTCATAAGGGCTGGTGGAAGTCTGCACCACGGTCTCCAGCTCGACCCCGGCTTCCTGCGCTGCTGCCTGCAGGGGCGCCAGACGCTCCCGCGCTTCTTCGCGCATGCGCTCGTCGTAGCCCTCATGCCCGCGTGTGGCGGAGAGGCTCTGGCTGGAGGTAAAGGGGTAGGGTTCGATGACCGTCAGCCCGACCAGCTGGGCATGAATTTTTTTCGCCGTTTCCACTGCGCCCAACACGGCCTTTTTCGACAGGTCCGAACCGTCGGTCGGTACCAGGATTCTGCTCAACATGATGCGCTCCTTTCTTGGGATAGACGCGCATCCTTTTAGAGTGCGCGCGTCGCCCGAAGTTCGGAGTGCACTTTGCGAGGCGAAGAAGCGAGCGCAAAAAAGCGGGCGCAAAAAAAGCGGTCACGCCCGCTTGTGACCCGCGGTCAGTCGATCTTCGCTCCCGAGCGCAGCGCCACTTCCTTCCACTTCACGGTTTCCTTTTTCACCAGTTCCGCGAATTGCTCCGGCGTACCGCCGCCTGGCTCGTCCCCAATGACGGCGAAGCGTTGCTTGAAGGTGGGGGCGGTGATCGCCTTGTTGATGGCGTCGTTCAGGCGCATCACGATGGATCGCGGCACGCCGGCCGGGGTGATGATGCCGGTCCAGGTGGGGGCCTCGTAACCCGGCACGCCGGCCTCCGCAATCGTCGGCAGGTCGGGGAAGGCCGGCGAGCGCTTGACTCCGGAGACGCCCAGGGGCCGCACCCGCCCCTGGTGCGCGAACGGGGCGATCGACCCCAGGCTTTCGAACATGATGTCCACCTGGCCCGCCATCAGGTCGTTGATGGCGGCGGCGCCGCCCTTGTAGGGCACGTGCACGATGTGCGTGCCGCTCATGTACTTGAACAGTTCGCCGCCGATGTGCCCGGGAGTGCCGTTGCCGGAAGAAGCGTTGGTGATGCTGCCGGGCTTTGCCTTGGCCTTCTCGATCAGGTCGCGCACCGAGGTGATGTTGCTCTTCGGCGAGGCAGCCAGCAGCAGATGGCCGATGGTGATCAGCACGATGGGCTGGAAATCGCGCTCGACGTTATAGGGCAGCTTGGGCACCAGCGCCGGGCTGATGGTCATGGCGCCGATGGTGCCCAGGCCCAGGGTGTAGCCGTCCGGCGGGGAATGCGCCACCACTTCCATGCCGATCACCAGCGCGCCGCCGGGACGGTTGTCGACCACGATCTGCTGGCCCAGTTCGCGCGCCAGGTCGAAGGCAAGCGCCCGGGCGACGGTGTCGGAGGCGCTGCCGGCGGCCTGTGCCACCACCAGGCGCACCGGATGGTCGGGAAAGTCGGCGGCCTGCGCGGCCGGCAGCGGTGCTGCATAGGCGGCGGCGAGCGTCAGGCTGAGTGCGGGAAGGCGAAGGGAGCGCATGCTGGTCACTCCCCCGCCTGGATCTTGTTGTCTTTCACCACCTTGTTCCAGCGCGTGATTTCGCCGGCGACGAAGGTGCGGAATTCCTCGGCAGAGGAGGCGCGCACGCTCATGCCCTGCTGCTCCAGGCGCTCGCGTACGACGGGCATCTGCAGCACCTTGGCATAGGTGTCATGCATGCGCATGGTGATGGCGACAGGCGTTTTCGCCGGCGCCACCAAGCCCCACCACGAGACGGCGGAAAAGCCGGGCACGCCGGCTTCCGACACCGTGGGCACGGCGGGGAATTGCGGTGAGCGCTGCGGAGAAGTGACGGCCACGGGGATCAGGTGCTTGGCCGCCACCTGCTGCGCGAACAGTACGGTGGTGCCGATGGCCACCGGCACATGGCCGGCCACCGCGTCCTGGGTCAGCGGGCCGCCGCCCTTGTAGGGAATGTGGGTCATCTGGAAGCCGGCCTGGTTGCCCATCAGCGTGACCGCCAGGTGGCCCAGGCTGCCGGAGCCGATGGTGCCGAAGCTCACCGCGCCAGGGCTGGCTTTCGCGGCGGCGAGGATGTCGCCGAAGGTCTTGTATTTGCCGCCGGGGTGCACGGTGATCATCATCGGCGCAGTGCCTACCAGCATGACGTGGTCGAGGTCGTGCAGGGTGTCGTAGGGCAAGCTGGGAATCAGGCTGGGGTTGACGCCGTGGGTATCAAACACCATGGCGAAGGTGTAGCCATCTGGCGCGGCCTTGGCGGCAATGCCGGTGCCGATGGAAGCCGAGGCGCCGGGACGGTTGTCGACGATGATCTGTTGCCCCAGTTCCTGTTGCAGATGGGGCGCCAGCAGGCGCGCTACCGCGTCCACCGAGCCGCCGGGCGGGAAGGGCACGATCATGCGGATCGGCTGGGTCGGCCAGGACTGCGCGCGCGCGCCGTGTGCGCACAACAAGGCGAAGGGAAAAAGCAGGGCGGCGCCAAGAAGGCGCAGGCGGCTGGGCATTGTTTGTCTCCAATGATTTGTTGATTTGTTCTGGCCGCTCTTTTTGGATGGCGGCGGCGCAAATACTAGCAGGCTCGCCTGAAATACGGGGGTTGGTGGCGGGGAGATGCGCCAGCGTGCAGCGGGGCGGTGGCTCCTAAAGAAAAATTTACCTGCGGCCGGTAAAAGTTTCCGGAATTATTGTCGCCAATCGGCGAATTTTCTTTTTAAATCATATAGATACAAAACGGTATCGAACTTGCAGAAAGGCCACCTCGTGCAGCCTTCGGCAGAGATGGGGAGCGTCTCCGTTTGGCTGCGTCACTGCCCGTGACGGGCCAGGGGGAAATATGGGTGTGGTCGAGGCACTGCCTACCATCAATCATGATGTCGAGTTCAAGGCCGTCTGGCGCGCCCTGCAGGCGCTGCGCAATGGTGATGCATCGGTGCGACTGCCGATGGATTGGCCGGAGCCGGCCGCCGACGTCGCCACCGAATTCAACGCCCTGGCCGCACAGTGCGGGCGGATGAATCATGAGATGCGCGCGATCGATCGCGATGCCGCGACGCGCCTGGGCGGCAAGCACCGCCTGGACCCCGAGGACCTGACCGGCATCTGGCTGGACTGGGCCGGCACGGTGAACGGCTTCGCAGACCGCGCCGAACACGTGGACACCAATACCCGCGCCGTGCTGACGGCGCTGACGTCCCTGAAAAAGGGCAGCGCGCAGGCCGGCCTGCCGGACGACTGGACCGGGCTTTTCGGCAAGGTAGCCGATACCTTCAACCAGGTGGTCGAGCAGAACGTGCGCATGGCCGATGAACTGGCGCGGCTCTCGCGCGTGGTCGGCAAGGAAGGCAAGCTGAAGGAGCGCGCCTCGGTGCAAAACGCCAGCGGCTTCTGGGGCGATTCGGTGGACTCGATCAACTCCCTGATCGGCGACCTGGTACACCCGACCTCCGAAGTGGCGCGGGTGATCGGCGCGGTGGCGCAGGGCGACCTGACCAAGAGCATGGCGCTGCAGGCGGACGACCGCGCGCTGGAAGGCGAATTCCTGCGCACGGCGAAGATCATCAACAAGATGGTGGAACAGCTCGGCACCTTCGCCGCGGAAGTGACGCGGGTGGCGCGCGAGGTGGGCACCGAGGGCAAGCTCGGCGGTCAGGCCGATGTGCAGGGCGTGGCAGGCACGTGGAAGGACCTGACCGACTCGGTGAACTCGATGGCGGGCAACCTCACCGCCCAGGTGCGCAACATCGCGGAGGTGACCACCGCGGTGGCGGCAGGTGACCTGTCGAAGAAGATCACGGTGGATGTGAAGGGCGAAATTCTCGAATTGAAGAACACCATCAACACGATGGTGGATCAGCTCCGCTCTTTCGCCTCGGAAGTGACGCGGGTAGCGCGCGAAGTGGGTACCGAAGGAAAACTCGGTGGCCAGGCGGACGTGCAGGGTGTGGCGGGCACATGGAAGGACCTGACCGACTCGGTGAACTCCATGGGCTCGAACCTGACGGGCCAGGTGCGCAACATCGCGGAGGTGACCACCGCGGTGGCGGCTGGTGACCTGTCGAAAAAGATCACGGTGGACGTGAAGGGTGAAATCCTGGAGTTGAAGAACACCATCAACACGATGGTGGACCAGCTCCGCTCTTTCGCTTCCGAAGTAACGCGGGTGGCGCGTGAGGTCGGTACCGAAGGCAAGCTCGGCGGCCAGGCGGAGGTGCAGGGCGTGGCCGGCACATGGAAAGACCTGACTGACTCGGTCAACTCGATGGGTTCGAACCTGACGGGCCAGGTGCGCAACATCGCGGAAGTGACCAAGGCGGTGGCGGCGGGCGACCTCGGCAAGAAGATCACGGTGGACGTGAAGGGCGAAATCCTGGAACTGAAGAACACCATCAACACGATGGTGGACCAGCTTTCCTCCTTTGCTTCGGAAGTGACGCGGGTAGCGCGCGAGGTGGGTACGGAGGGCAAGTTGGGCGGCCAGGCGGACGTGCAAGGTGTGGCCGGTACCTGGAAAGACCTGACCGACTCAGTGAACTCCATGGGTTCGAACCTGACGGCGCAGGTGCGCAACATTGCGGACGTGACCACCGCGGTGGCGGCGGGTGACCTGTCGAAAAAGATCACGGTGGACGTGAAGGGCGAGATTCTCGAACTGAAAAACACCATCAACACGATGGTGGACCAGTTGCGATCGTTTGCCTCGGAGGTGACGCGCGTGGCGCGTGAAGTGGGTACCGAAGGCAAGCTCGGCGGCCAGGCGGATGTGAAAGGCGTAGCGGGCACGTGGAAAGACCTGACCGATTCGGTGAACTCGATGGGTTCAAACCTGACGGCGCAGGTGCGCAACATTGCGGATGTGACCACCGCGGTGGCGGCGGGCGACTTGTCGAAAAAGATCACGGTGGACGTGAAGGGCGAGATCCTGGAACTGAAGAACACCATCAACACCATGGTGGACCAGCTCGGCTCCTTCGCTTCGGAGGTGACGCGGGTGGCGCGCGAGGTAGGTACCGAAGGCAAGCTCGGTGGCCAGGCGGATGTACAGGGCGTGGCCGGTACCTGGAAGGACCTTACCGACTCGGTGAACTCGATGGGCTCGAACCTGACTTCGCAGGTGCGCAACATCGCCGACGTGACCAAGGCGGTAGCGGCGGGCGACCTGTCGAAAAAGATCACGGTGGACGTGAAGGGAGAGATTCTCGAACTGAAAAACACCATCAACACGATGGTGGATCAGCTCCGCTCTTTCGCCTCCGAAGTAACGCGGGTAGCGCGCGAAGTGGGCACCGAAGGCAAGCTCGGCGGCCAGGCGGATGTACAGGGCGTGGCCGGTACCTGGAAGGATCTCACCGACAACGTGAACTTCATGGCCGGCAACCTCACCTCTCAGGTGCGCAACATTGCGGATGTGACCAAGGCGGTGGCGGCAGGCGACTTGTCGAAAAAGATCACGGTGGACGTGAAGGGCGAAATCCTGGAACTGAAAAACACCATCAATACGATGGTGGACCAGCTGCGATCGTTTGCCTCGGAAGTGACGCGGGTGGCGCGTGAGGTCGGTACCGAAGGCAAGCTCGGTGGCCAGGCGGACGTGCAGGGTGTGGCCGGTACCTGGAAAGACCTGACTGACAACGTCAACTTCATGGCAGGAAACCTCACCTCGCAGGTGCGCGGTATCGCCAAGGTGGTGACCGCGGTGGCCGACGGCGACCTGGCGCAAAAGCTGACGGTGGAAGCCAAGGGCGAGATCGCGGCGCTTGCCGACACCATCAACAGCATGACCGATACGCTCGCCACCTTCGCCGATCAGGTGACCACGGTGGCGCGCGAAGTGGGCGTGGAAGGCAAGCTCGGCGGCCAGGCCAAGGTACCGGGCGCTTCCGGTACGTGGAAGGGCCTGACGGAAAACGTCAACCAGCTGGCGGCGAACCTGACGACCCAGGTGCGCGCCATCGCGGAAGTGGCAACCGCGGTGACCCAGGGCGACCTGACGCGGTCCATCACGGTGGAAGCGCGCGGCGAAGTGGCGGCGCTGAAAGACACCATCAACGAGATGATCCGTAACCTGAAGGACACCACGCAGGTCAATACCGAGCAGGACTGGCTGAAGACCAACCTGGCCAAGTTCTCGCGCATGCTGCAAGGCCAGAAGGACATGGTGGCGGTCGGCACGCTGATCCTCTCCGAACTGGCGCCGGTGGTGGGCGCGCAGCAGGCCGAGTTCTACGTGCTGGGCGCCAGCAATGAAATGCCCAAGCTGCGCCTGATGGCGAGTTACGCCTCCGACGGCCACGGCGCCCACGGCCGCGAAGTGGACCTGGGCGAAGGCCTGGTCGGGCAATGTGCATTCGACAAGAAAAAGATTCTCGTCACCTCCAACCTGCCCGAGGGCCTGAAGATCGCCTCCGGCCTGTTCCAGGCGCCGCCGCTCAATATCCTGGTGCTGCCGATCATTTTTGAAGGCTACGTCAAGGGGGTGATCGAGCTGGCCTCCCTCGAACGCTTCAACCCCACCCACCAGGCCTTCCTCGACCAGTTGACCGAATCCATCGGCATCGTGATCAACACCATCGAGGCCAACATGCGTACCGAGGACCTGCTCAAGCAGTCGCAGTCCCTGGCGCACGAGTTGCAATCGCGGCAGCAGGAACTGCAGACCACCAACGAGGAACTGCAAGAGAAGGCGCGCCTGCTGGCACACCAGAACCAGGAAGTCGAACGCAAGAACAGTGAAGTGGAACAGGCGCGCCAGGCGCTGGAAGAAAAGGCCAGCCAGCTCGCGCTTACCTCCAAGTACAAGTCCGAGTTCCTTGCCAACATGTCGCACGAGCTGCGCACACCGCTCAATTCGCTATTGATCCTGTCGGACCAGCTGTGCAAGAACCGCGAAGGCAACCTGACGCAAAAGCAGATCGAGTTCTCCAAGACCATCCATTCTTCGGGTAACGACCTGCTGATGCTGATCAACGACATTCTGGACCTGTCGAAGATCGAGTCCGGCACCGTAGCGGTGGACGTGTCCGAACTGCGCCTGTCCGACCTGCGCCTGTACGTCGAGCGTACCTTCAGCCACGTGGCCGAGGCCAAGAGCGTGGATTTCATGGTGCGCACCGGCCCGCAGCTGCCGACCTCCATGGTCACCGACCTGAAGCGCCTGCAGCAGATCCTGAAAAACCTGCTGTCCAACGCCTTCAAGTTCACCCACCAGGGCCACGTCACGCTCTCGGTGGAAGAGGCGTTCACCGGCTGGAACCCGGAAAACGAGGATCTCAACCGCGCCCCGCGCGTGCTCGGCTTCTCGGTGTCCGACACCGGCATCGGCATCTCGCCGGACAAGCAGCAGATCATCTTCGAAGCCTTCCAGCAGGCCGATGGCTCGACCAGCCGCAAGTACGGCGGCACCGGTCTGGGCCTGGCGATCTCGCGCGAACTCTCCAAGCTGTTGGGCGGCGAAATCCGCCTGAACAGCTTCCCCGGCAAGGGCTCGACCTTCACGCTCTTCTTGCCGCTGGTCTACGTGGCGCCACGCAGCATGCGCCGCGCGCCCGCCACCATCGAGCAGCGTTCCGGTGACGCGCCGGCGCGCGCACCGCTGGCGCCGCCCGCCGGCTACGGCGAGCAGGATGTCGCCATGTCGCTGACCGCCGCGGTCAATGAAGCCGACGACGACCGCGATGCCATCAACCAGGGCGACCTGGTGATCCTGATCGTCGAAAACGATGCCGCCTTCGCGCGCTTCCTGCTCGATGCGGCGCGCGAGCGCGGCTTCAAGGGCATCGTCACCTCCTTCGGCGCCGGCGCGCTGACCCTGGCCACGCAATACAAGCCGGCGGCGATCACCCTCGACATGCACCTGCCCGACATGGAAGGCTGGCGCGTGCTCGACCGCCTGAAGCAGGACCTGGCGGCCTGCCACATTCCCGTGTGCGTGATCTCCACCGACGACGCGCGCGAGCGCGCCTTCGAGCGCGGCGCGCTCTCTTTCGTCGCCAAGCCGATCCCGGCGCGCGAGATACTCGATCGCGCCCTTGGCGCGCTGTACGAATATGCCGCACGGCCGGCCCGCGAAGTGCTGATCGCCATGCAGCCGGGCGAGGAACGCAGCGCGTTGATCCGCTTTCTCGATACCGAGCACACCGGCGTGGTGGTGGCCGACGACCGCCAGGCAGCGCTGGACCTGCTGGGCCGGCGCGGTTTCGACGCCGCCGTGATGGACCGGCAGTTCCTCGGCGAAGGCGCCGCGCTGAACCAGGCGCTGGCCGCGCAGCAGGCAGCGGCGGGGCCTCTGCCGTTGATCGCCTACCTGCCGGGTGCGGATGCGCCGCCAGGCGGGCTCGCGTCTTCGGAGGCCGTGGCCTTGCGAGTGGCATCGACCTTGCCCAGGCTCTACGGCGCTACCGCCAAGGCTCTGCACCTGCAACTGGCCGGCCTGCCGGAAGAGCAGCGCCGCGAGCTCTACGCCTTCGTCGAGGAGGAACGGCCGCTCGCCGGCCGTAAGGTGCTGATCGTCGACGATGACATGCGCAATATCTTCGCGCTCGCCACCGTGCTGGAAGAGCACGGCATGCAGATCGTCTGGGCCGACAATGGCCGCGAGGCGATCCGCGTGGTCGAGGCCGACCCGGCGGTGGACGTGGTGCTGATGGACATCATGATGCCGGAGATGGACGGCATGGCCACCACGCGCGAAATCCGCAAGCTGCCCTGCGGCCGCAACCTGCCGATCATCGCGGTGACGGCGAAAGCGATGAAGGGCGACCGCGAGAAGTGCATCGAGGCGGGCGCCTGGGATTACCTGTCCAAGCCGGTCGATACCCACGACCTGCTGGCGGTGCTGCGCGCCTGGTTGCACGCATGAGCGCGCAACTCTCCGTGAACAGTGCCGCGGCGGAGGCGGCGGACATGCACGAACGCGAACGCGTCAACATCCTGGTGGTCGACGACCTGCCCGACAAGCATCTCGTCTTCCGCAGCATCCTCGAGGAGCTGGGGCAGAACCTGGTGTTCGCCCATTCCGGGCGCGAGGCGCTGCGCCGCGTGCTGGAGGACGAGTTCGCCGTCATCCTGCTCGACGTCAACATGCCCGACATGGACGGCTTCGAGACCGCCAGCCTGATCCGCAAATACAAGCGGACGGCGCAGACGCCGATCGTCTTCATCACCGCCTACGTGGATGAAGTGCAGGCGGTGCGCGGCTATGCCCTGGGCGCGGTCGACTACATCTCCTCGCCGGTGGTACCGGAGATCCTGCGCTCCAAGGTGAAGGTATTCGTCGACCTCAACCTGCTCAACCGCGAGTTGCGCCAGCAGGCAATCGCGCGCGAGGCGTTGGCACGCGCCGAGGCTGCGCGTAGCGCCGCCGAGGCGGCGACGCGGCGCGCCGACATGCTGGCGTCCGCCAGCCAGGTGCTGTCGCGCTCGCTGGACGTCGATGCCACGCTGGCCGGGCTCCTGGGCTTTGCCGTCCCCAGCCTGGCCGACCATGCGATGGTGGCCTTGCAGGACGAACGTGGCCGCCTGGTGCGGGTGAAGCTGGCGGAGGAGTGCGGCGCCGCGTTGATGGAAGAAATGGATCTGGAAAGCACGATGGAATCCATCGACCTGGCCGGCACGGTGACGCGCGCGCTGTCACTGCGCGAGACCTTGCGCCTGCCCGGTCCCCTGTGCTTCCACAACCTGCCGCCGGAAACCCCGGCGCCGCCGCCCTTGCGCGAAGCGGTGGTGTTCCCGATGTACGTCGGCGAACGCGCCTTTGGCGCGCTGCTGCTGGGCACCGGCAACGCACACGGCTTTGACGTCGCCGAACTGGCGCTGGCCAAGGAGGTGGTGAGCCGCGCCGTGATCGCCCTGGAAAACGCCACCCTCTATGCGGCGATTCAGGACGCCGACCGGCGCAAGAATGAGTTCCTCGCCATGCTGGCGCATGAATTGCGCAACCCGCTGGCGCCGATCCGCAACGCCGTGCATGTCCTGCAGCGCGGCGGCGCCAGCGAGAAGAACGTCACCTGGTCTTCGGAGGTGATTGGGCGCCAGGTCGATCACCTCGCTACCCTGGTCGACGACCTGCTCGACGTCTCGCGCATCGCGCGCGGCAAGGTGGTGATCAATCGCGAGTCGATGCGCCTGGCCGATGTGATCGACCATGCGCTGGAAACCAGCCGGCCGATGCTGGAAAAGCGCAAGCATCACCTGGTGGTGCAGATGCCGCGCGAGCAGGTGAGCTTCAGCGGCGACATGGTGCGCCTGGCGCAGGTGCTGTCCAACCTGCTGAACAACGCCGCCAAGTTCACGCCCGCAGGCGGCCACATCACGCTGGACGCCGCGGTCGCCGACGCCGCGCTGCGCATCTCCATCAAGGATAACGGCATGGGCATCGACACCCAGTTGCTGCCGCACGTGTTCGAGCTCTTTACCCAGGGCGACCAGACCCTGGACCGCTCCGAAGGCGGCCTGGGCATCGGCCTCACGCTGGTCAAGCACCTGGTGGAAATGCACGGCGGCCGCGTCGAGGCGGTGAGCGCCGGCCGTGGCCTGGGCGCGGAATTCGTGATTCACCTGCCGGAGGTCAGCATCGCCGCGGTGGAAGTGCCGGAGATCGTGGTGCGTACCGAGGGCAGCACGCGCAGCACCTCGCGCGTGATGGTGGTGGACGACGTGCCCGCTTCCGCTGAAAGCCTTTCCAAGCTGCTGGAGTTGGAAGGGCATCGCGTGATGGTGGCGGGCGACGGCCGGGGGGCGCTGGAACTGGCCGCGAGTTTTCGCCCCGACGTCATCGTGCTCGACATCGGCTTGCCGGGAAAAAACGGTTTCGAAGTCGCCGCCGAACTGCGCGCCAGCGGCAACTATCCGGACACCCTGCTGGTGGCGCTGTCGGGTTACGGCGGCATGGAAGACCGCGAGCGCGGCGCGCGCGCCGGCTTTGCCCATTACCTGGTGAAACCGGCGGACATTCCCACGCTGCTGTCGATCATCGGCGCCCACGCGGCGCTGAAGCAGATGGCGGGGCGCGGCCTGACGGGCGGCGTGCGTCCCTAGGCGCTTGCACGCGGCAACAAAAAAGGCCCGCCGAAGCGGGCCTTGTTCGCCGGTTGCACCGTGGCTACAGCGCCTCGAGCGCCTTCACCATGTCTTCCAGCACCTTCTTGGCGTCGCCGAACACCATCATGGTCTTGTCCATGTAGAAGAGATCGTTGTCGAGACCCGCATAGCCGGAGGCCATCGAACGCTTGTTGACGATCACCGTGCGCGCCATGCTCGCCTCCAGGATAGGCATGCCGAAGATCGGGCTGCCGGGGGTCTTGGCCGCCGGGTTGACCACGTCGTTGGCGCCCAGCACCAGCACCACGTCGGTCTCGCGGAATTCGGGATTGATGTCTTCCATCTCGAACACCTGGTCGTAGGGAATCTCCGCTTCGGCCAGCAGCACGTTCATGTGGCCCGGCATGCGGCCGGCCACCGGGTGGATGGCGTAGCGCACGCGCACGCCTTTTTCACCCAGCTTGTGCGCCAGTTCCTTCAGCGCATGCTGGGCGCGCGACACCGCCAGGCCATAGCCGGGGACGATGATCACGGATTCGGCGTTGGACATCATGAAGGCCGCATCGTCGGAGGAGCCGCTCTTCACCGGACGCTGTTCCTGCTTGCCCGTCGTGGTGCCGCCTTCCTGGCCGAAACCACCGAGGATGACGTTGAAGAACGAACGGTTCATCGCCTTGCACATGATGTAGGAAAGGATCGCGCCGGAAGAACCGACCAGCGAGCCCGCTACGATCAGCATCGGGTTGTTGAGCGAGAAGCCGATGCCCGCCGCCGCCCATCCCGAGTAGGAGTTGAGCATCGATACCACCACCGGCATGTCGGCGCCGCCGATCGGGATGATGATCAGCACGCCCAGCACGAAGGCGATCGCCGCCATGATGACGAAGGGCATCCACTCCTGCGTGGCGACAAACCAGATGCCGCAACCGAGCATGGAAAGGCCGAGAATGGCGTTCAGCGCATGCTGGCCGGAGAAGGTCACCGGCGCGCCCTGGAACACGCGCAGCTTGTATTTGCCCGAGAGCTTGCCGAAGGCGATCACCGAGCCGGAGAAGGTGATGGCGCCCACAAACGTGCCGATGAAGAGCTCGATGCGGTTGCCGAAGGGCAGGCCGACGACACCTTCTTCGTGGATGCCGAAGGCGGCCGGCTCGGCCACCACGGCAACGGCGATGCACACCGCGGCCAGGCCGATCATCGAGTGCATGAAGGCCACCAGTTCCGGCATCTTGGTCATTTCGACCCGCTTGGCCATGATGGCGCCGACGCTGCCGCCGACTACCAGGCCCAGCAGCACATAGCTAAGGCCTGCGGCCTTCATGTCGGAGAGTTTCAGGATCAGCGCGGCGGTGGTGACCACCGCCAGTGCCATGCCGACCATGCCGAAGGTGTTGCCGCGGCGCGCGGTGGTCGGGTGCGACAGGCCCTTCAGGGCCTGGATGAAGCAGACCGAAGCGAGCAGGTAGAGGAGGGTGACGAGGTTCAGGCTCATGTCAGTGCTTCGCTCCCGCCGTTTCGGCTTTTTCCGTGCCGGTGGCCCTGTCCTTCTTCTTGAACATCTCCAGCATGCGCCGCGTCACCAGGAAGCCGCCGAACACGTTGACGGAGGCGAGGGTGACGGCGGCCACGCCCATCCACTTGGCGAGATTGCCTTCGGTGAGCGCGGCGGCCAGCATGGCGCCGACGATGATGACGGCGGAGAGCGCATTGGTCACCGCCATCAGCGGGGTGTGCAGCGCGGGCGTGACGGTCCACACCACGTGGTAACCCACGTAGATGGCAAGCACGAAAATGATCAGGTTGGTGACGGTATGGCTGACGATTTCCACGAGATTCCCCTTATTTCTTCACCACTGCGCCGTTTTCGGTCAGCAGGCAGGCGGCGACGATTTCGTCTTCCTTGTTGATGGCCAGCTTGGCTTCCTTGTCGATGATCAGTTTCAGGAAGTCGAGCACGTTGCGCGAGTACAGTGCCGAGGCGTCGGTCGGCACCAGCGCCGGGAAGTTGGTGATGCCGATCAGCGTCACGCCGTGCTTCACCACCACCTGGTCTTTTTCGGTCAGCGGGCAATTGCCGCCCTGCTCGGCCGCCATGTCGACGATCACCGAGCCCGGCTTCATGGTCTTTACCATCTCTTCGGTGACGAGAACCGGTGCGGGTCTGCCCGGAATCAGCGCCGTTGTGATGACGATATCGGCCTGCTTGATGCGCTCGGCGATCAGCGCCGCCTGGCGCTTCTTGTAGTCCTCGCCCATTTCCTTGGCGTAACCGCCGGCGCCCTTGGCGAGTTCCTTCTCTTCATCGGTCAGCGGCACCTCGATGAACTTGCCGCCGAGCGACTCCACCTGTTCCTTGGTGTCGGGGCGCACGTCGGTGGCTTCCACCACCGCGCCGAGCCGCTTGGCGGTGGCAATTGCCTGCAGGCCCGCCACGCCCACGCCCATGATGACCGCGCGCGCCGCCTTCACCGTGCCGGCGGCGGTCATGAACATCGGCATCACTTTCGGATAATGCGTCGCCGCGGTCAGCACCGCGAGGTAGCCGCCGAGGTTGGCTTGCGAAGAGAGCACGTCGAGCGACTGCGCGCGCGAAATGCGCGGCGCGGCTTCCAGCGCGAAACCGCTCACGCCCCTGGCAGCCAGGGCTTCCAGGCCGGCCGCATCAAAGCGGTTGAGCGTACCCACCAGCACCTGCCCGGCCTTCATCTGCGCTACTTCTTCAGGCAGCGGCGGACGCACCTTCAGCAGCAGTTCGGCTTCGGCGTAAAGCGTGGCGGCGGGGACGATCTGCGCGCCGACGGCGGCATAATCCGCATCGGGAATGCGCGCCCCCGCGCCGGCACCCGCTTCAACTTGTACGGAGTGCTTGGCGGCGACGTATTTTTTTACCGTCTCCGGCGTGGCAGCTACGCGCGTCTCGCCGGGTCGGGTCTCCTTCGGGATACCGATTTTCAAAACAACCTCCTCAAGACCCCAAGGCCATCCCGGGCCGGGCCGTGAATAAGTAGACTGATCAGGGGAGCAAGAGTATAGCCGCTGCGCGGAACCCGGGGGCAGGCCCCAGGGTCACACGACTCATAATAAATATGCATACCTTTATATCGAACCCCGGATATCGGGGGTTGTTAAGGGGGCGGAGCCCCCTTAACAACCCCCATGCATATTTCTATATGCGCACCTGCATCAGTGTGCATGTTCACATTTCGGATGAGGAGATTCCATGAGGCGCATCAAGTTGTTATTTCTGTCCGGCCTGCTGGCATTGGGGGCGGCGCCCGCCCTGGCGGCCGATCCGGTGCAGTACAACATTGTCGATCTGCAGGCCGGCGTCGACCGCGAGGTGGCCAACGACCTGATGACCGCCGTGCTCTATGTCGAGCAGAACGACCCCAACCCGCAGCAGGCCGCCACCGCGGTCAATCGCGCGCTCGCCGAAGGCCTGCGCGTCGCCAAAGAATACCCGGCGGTGAAAATGCGTACCGGCAACAATCAGACCCTGCCGGTGTATGGAAACGGCAATGGGTCTGTTTCTTCCGGCCGTGGTACGCAGCTGCAAGGCTGGCGTGGGCGCGGCGAGATCCGCCTGGAAACCCGCGACTTCGCTGCCGGCGCGGCGCTGGTCGGCAAGCTGCAGGGCAGCTTGCAACTTGGCGGGATCAGCTTCAGCGTTGCGCCTGACACGCGCAAGAAGGTGGAAAACGAACTGATCGGCGAGGCGATTGCGGCTTACAAAAGCCGCGCCGAGCTGGTAAAGGCGGCCATGGGCGGCAAGGCCTACCGAATCCAGCACATCAACATCAATAGCGGCTACAGCGGCCCGCCGATGCCGCGCATGATGGCGATGGCGGCGGACAAGGCCAGCTACGTGCCGCCGCCGGTCGAAGGTGGTACCAGCACCGTCAACGTCCAGGTATCGGGCGCGATCGAGGTGCAATAACGGCCACAGCGCCGCCGAATTGAGGGTAAAAGCGCCGTCTGTTCGGCGTTTTTGGCGGCGCGGGCGCGGGTATCGTGATGGCTTGAGATAGCCGCCTTGTACCTGCCGCCATGTCACGCTCCATCGTCATCCTCCTGCTGCCCTTGTTCGCTGCCATCGCCGGCTGCGACCAGATTGCCGTGCTCGACGGCAGCAAGGCGCGCGAAGCCGACGGCGTTGCCGTCGGCAGCGCCTGCCGCCAGGCCGGGCGCGCCATCGAAGACTGCTTCACCATGAATCCGGATGCCGCCAAGGCCAGCGTGTTCGCCGGCTGGAAAGAGATGAACGATTACATGGCCGCCAACAAGCTCGAGCCGGTCACCCCACAGGTTCCGCGCCCCGATCCCGCCAAGGAAAGCGCCAAAGAGGGCAGCAAGGAAGCCGCCAAGGGTGAGGGTGAGGGCAAGGCCAAGGAGGGGAAGAAGGAAGCCTCCCACGCCGCCGCCGGAAAAGAGGGCGAAGGCGCCGCCGAGACCGCTTCCTCAGCGCCTGGCGTGCCGGTGGTGCCGGCGACGGTCAACATCCCCGGCCTCAATACCAACCCCGCGGCGGCTCCCTCCCCGGCACCGACGGCTGCCGCGCCCGCGCCGGCCGCCACCACCGTCAGCAACCCCGCTCCCAATTCTTCGTCGATTGCCCTCGGCGGGCAGAACATCCCCTTGGCCGTGCCGGGCACCCCGGCCGCCGGCTCCGGCGCCGCGCCCACCGCAGGCGGCGGGTCCGCGCATCACTGAGCGCGCTGACCGCGAAAAAGCCCGGCCAAAAGCCGGGCTTTTTCATGGGTAAATGCTGGGAAAGTGTCGAAATCCGAATGCGGGAAGGCGCGCTCCCCTCTGGCTTCAGGGGCTGCAAAACGAAAGTGAGGGGGGCTAGCCCCCACTTGATCAATTATTCCATGGTAATTTTCGGCTCGTGGCGGGCGCACCGTTGAAATTTGCGTAAGGCGCCGGCACATCGGCATTGAATAAAAACGGAAAGGCGGACGCTTTCACGCGTCCCGGCCGCATATGCGCTGGAAACCGAATGTCACCGTTGCCGCGCTGGTCGAAAGCGGCGGACGGTTTTTGCTGGTCGAAGAACAGACCGATGCGGGCCTGATGCTCAATCAGCCCGCCGGCCACCTCGAGCGAGGCGAAACCCTGCTCGCCGCGGTGGCGCGCGAGGCGCTGGAAGAGACAGCGCTTTCGTTCACGCCGCAATTCCTGGTCGGCATCTACCACTGGCCGGATCCGGAGCAGGAGGTTACCTACCTGCGCTTTGTCTTCGGTGGCACCGCGGGCGCGGCGCAGCCCGGGCGCAAGCTGGACGAAGGCATCGTGCGCACCTTGTGGATGGGGCGCGAAGAGATTTTCGCCAGCCGGGCGCGGCACCGCAGCGCTTATGTGATGGCCTGCGTGGATGATTACCTGGCCGGGGCACGCTACCCGCTCGACTTGCTGCGGCCGTATCGCTGGATCGCCGCATGACGATGCGTATCTGGGCGGTGGTTTGTGTCGCGGCCACGCTGCTGGCGCCAGGCATGGAGGCGCGCGCGGGGCAGGTGCCGCTTGGCATCTGCCATGATTACGGCTGCAGGGTGCAGAACAGGATCAGCTTCGATGACACGGTGTTCGACGACCTGGCGCGGACGCTGCGGGCCGCCGATGACGCGGCATCCGAGCGTCACGCGGTTGCGGCAGTGGTGGCGCGCATGTACGTGGAAGCCGGCAAGCAGACGCCGATCTGGCGCGATCATGGCGGCGACCTGAACGACGACACCACGGTGGAAGGCTCGATGGATTGCATCGACCATGCCTCCAACACCACCACTTTTCTTGGGCTCCTGCAAGCGCGCGGGCTGTTGCGCTTTCACCGCCTGGCCGCACCGGCACGGCGTGGTGTCTTTGCCCAGCACTGGGCGGCGGTGCTGGTGGAGCGGGAGACGGGCGAGGCGTTCACGGTGGATTCCTGGTTTTACGAGTTCGGCACTCCGGCGGTTGTCATGCCCCTGGCGGACTGGAAGGCCGGGCGCCGGCCGCCGGGCATCATTGCCGGTTTCAGATGAAGGTAGAGTAGGGTATGAGTGGTGAAAACACAGTGGTCGTCGGCATGTCCGGCGGCGTCGATTCCTCGGTGGCGGCGCTGTTGCTCAAGCGCGCCGGCTATCACGTCATCGGCCTGTTCATGAAGAATTGGGAAGACGATGACGACGACGAATATTGCTCGACGCGCGAAGACCTCGTCGACGCGGCGGCGGCGGCGGATGTGGTCGGCATCGACTTCGAGGCGGTCAACTTCGCCGCCGAATACAAGGACCGCGTGTTCGCCGATTTCCTGCGCGAATACGCCGCCGGGCGCACGCCCAATCCCGACGTGCTGTGCAATGCCGAGATCAAGTTCAAGGCCTTCCTGGATCACGCGATGAAGCTGGGCGCCTCGCGCATCGCCACCGGCCACTATGCCGGGGTGCGCGAGCGCGATGGCCGTTTTGAGCTTTTGCGCGCCGCTGATACGTCGAAGGACCAGAGCTACTTCCTGCACCGCCTGTCGCAATCGCAGCTCTCGCGCGTGCTGTTTCCGCTCTCAGGCCTGCGCAAGTCGGAAGTGCGCAAGATCGCCGCCGAGGCGGGGCTTGGCAACCACGCGAAAAAGGATTCGACCGGCATCTGCTTCATCGGCGAGCGCCCGTTCCGCGAATTCCTCAACCGCTACCTGCCGCGCCAGCCCGGCCCGATGCTGGACGAGAACGGCCGGACCATCGGCGAGCACATGGGCCTGATGTTCTATACCCTGGGCCAGCGCAAGGGCATCGGCCTGGGCGGTAGCAGGAGCGGCAGCGGCGAGCCCTGGTTCGTCGCCGCCAAGGATGTGGCAAAGAACAGCATCACCGTGGTGCAGGGCCACGAGCATCCGCTGCTCAAGAGCGCGCACCTGGCGGCGGCGGACGCCAGCTGGGTGGCGGGCGAAGCGCCCGCGGCCGGGCGCGTGTTCGGCGCCAAGACGCGCTATCGCCAGAGCGATGCGCCCTGCGTGCTCGACGCGCCGAACGACGCGCATTTCGAGCTTTCCTTCGAGGCGCCGCAATGGGCGGTGACGCCGGGGCAGTCGGCGGTGCTCTACGACGGCGAAGTCTGCCTGGGCGGCGGCATCATCAATGGCGCCGAGGTGCCAAAGGCGGCGTAAGCCGCCGCATGGCCGGCGCGGCTCATGCCGCCGGCGCGGTTTCGGCGAACGAGGGGCGGGCGACCAGCTTCTCCGCCAGGCGTGCCAGGTTGGCGTGGGTATTGCGCCAATCGATTTGCGGAAAACGGAAGTCGAGGTAGCCCAGGGCGACGCCGGTGGCCACATCGGCCAGCGAAAAATTGTTGCCGGCGCACCAGGGCTTGTCGCCCAGGCCGCGCGCGGCGGCGACGAGCGCGCCGTCCACCTTGCCCAGCTGGCGGCGGATCCAGTCTTCGCTCTGGCGCTCCGGTGGGCGCTGCGCTTCCAGGCGCGCGGCAATCGCGGCGTCGCAGATGCCGTCGCCCAGCGCTTCCCAGCAGCGCACTTCGACGCGCGCGCGGCCGGAGGCGGGGATCAGCTTGTTCACCGGGTTGATGGTGTCGAGATACTCGACGATCACGCGCGAATCGAACACCGCGCCGCCGTCTTCCATCACCAGGCAGGGCACCTTGCCCAGCGGGTTGTAGTCCGGCACGTGAGTGTCGGCCACCCACGGATTTTCCAGCACGTGCTCGAACTCGATCTTTTTCTCGGCCATGACGATACGCACCTTGCGCACGTAGGGGCTGGCTTGGGAACCGATCAGTTTCATGCGCGGCGCAAGGCGTGGGTGCGGGCCGGCGGACGGAATTTTGTCATTGCATTTGCCGCGAGGAATCGGGGGCGGATTATAGCATCGGGGGGCGCGGCTCCCGGCGCGGTAAAATGGCGCTTTGGGCAGCGCGGGGCGCCGTTTCGCCTGCCATCTCCTTCTCCGATGCCGTCGCCGATGTCTCCGCTTACCGCCCTTTCCCCCCTCGATGGCCGCTATGCCGCCAAGCTCGATGCCCTGCGTCCCTACGCGTCGGAATATGCGCTGATGCACCACCGCGTATTCGTCGAAGTGGCGTGGCTGAAGGCGCTGGGCCGCGCCCAGCTTCCCGGCATGCCGGCGCTTTCCGAATCGGTGCTGGGCGACCTGCACAATCTGGTGGCGCAGTTCAGCGAGGCCGACGCCGCCCGCATCAAGGACATCGAGCGCACCACCAACCACGACGTCAAGGCCGTCGAGTACTTCATGAAGGAGAAGCTCGCCACCAATGCCGAATTTGGCCCGGTGTCCGAGTTCATCCATTTCGCCTGCACTTCCGAAGACATCAACAACCTCGCCTATTCGGTGATGCTCAACGCCGCGCGTGAAAAGGCGATGCTGCCGGCGCTCGCCGGCATTCTCGAGCAGTTGCGCGCCCTGGCGCGCGCCGAGGCCGATACGCCGATGCTGGCGCGCACCCACGGCCAGCCGGCCACCCCCACCACCCTCGGCAAGGAAGTGGCCAACGTCGCCCACCGCCTGGCACGCGCCATCGAGGCGTTCACGGCAGTCGATTTGCTGGGCAAGCTCAATGGCGCCACCGGCAACTTCAACGCCCACATCGCCGCCTACCCCGACGTCGACTGGGAGGCGCTGTCCCGCGAGGTGGTGGAGAACATGGGCCTCACCTACAACAGCCATACCATCCAGATCGAGCCGCACGACAGTCTCGCCGCCTACTTCGACGCCATGGCGCGCATCGATACCATCCTGATCGACTGGAGCCGCGACATCTGGGGCTACATCTCGCAGGGCTACTTCAAGCAGAAGCTGAAGGAGGGCGAGGTCGGCTCCTCCACCATGCCGCACAAGGTCAACCCGATCGACTTCGAAAACGCCGAAGGCAATTTTGGTTTCGCCAATGCCGTGCTGCGCTTCCTCTCGGAAAAGCTGCCGATCTCGCGCTGGCAGCGCGACCTCACCGACTCCACCGTGCTGCGCAACGTCGGCGTGGGCCTCGGCCACGCGCTGCTGGGCCTGGACTCGCTCAAGCGCGGCCACGCCAAGCTGGAAGTCAACCACGCGCGCCTGGCCGAAGACCTGGAAGACAACTGGGAGGTGCTGGCCGAAGCGGTGCAGACCGTGATGCGCCGCTACGGCGTGCCCGAGCCCTACGAGCAGTTGAAGGCGCTGACCCGCGGCAAGGGCATCAACCGCGAAGGCCTGCGCGAATTCATCACCGCGCTGGAGATCCCGATCGACGCCAAGCGCCGCCTGCTCAAGCTCACCCCCGCCACCTACCTCGGCAAGGCTGCCGAGCTGGCGAAGCGGGTCTGAGGAATGCGCTGGCGCGCCGCCTCCATCCGCGCGCTGTGGCTGTCCGCCGCCCTCATCGGGGCGGCGCCATGGGCGCTGACCGCGCCGCGCGCGCAGACGCAGGAGGCCGCGCCGGCCCAAACCGCCAACCCCGCGCCCGAAGCACCCGCCCAAGGCACCGCGACCGCGCAATCGCCTGCGGCCTCCGAAGCGCCCGTACCGGCGCCCTCGGCGGCGGCGCCCCCGCAGGCTGAAGCGCAGCCGCAACTCGCGCCGGCCACTACCCTGGGGGCGCCCGATGCCGGATCTCCTGCCGCCGCACCGTCCTTGGCCGCCCCTCAAACAGTAACGCCAGAAGTGGTGGCGCCCCGAGCCCTGCCGCCGGCGATGGCGCCTGCCCCCAGCCCCACGCCCGCCGCCCCGGCGGCCGCGCCAGGGGCCGCTACCCCTGGGACTTCTGCCGCGCCGCCCGCATCCGCAGCGCCGCCGCCATTGCCCGCCGCCGCACCTGAGGCACCAGGCGCCCAGCCGGCCGAAAAAGGCGACGAGCCCAAAGCCAATGCGCCGCCAACGCCGTCCAAGCCGGTGGACCCGCGCATCGACACCGGGCCCATCGTCAAACCGCCGGTGCATGCGGGCGACTCCTGGCTGTACCGGCGCAGCAACGGCAAGAACAGCGTGGCGATGCGCCAGACAGCGGTCAAGGTGAGCGACGACGTCATCGCCTTGCGCACCGAGTTGCTGCGTTCGCCCGACAATTCGACCGTGCTGTACGACCGCGAATGGGGCCTGATGGCGAGCGGCTACAACGAGTACCGCCCGGCACTGCATTACTACTCCTTCCCGCTCTACGCCGGCAAGCGCTGGAGCATCAACACTGCGATCAGCAACTTCGGCGCCGCCCAGACCAGCCGGGTCAAGGGCGAAGCCTGGGCCACCGGCTGGGAGCAGGTCGAGGTGCCGGCCGGACGCTTTCTGGCACTCAGGATCGAGATCGACGTCGAGACCTCCGACCCCGGCAACCCGGACCGCACGGTGCGGGTGCGCGAAACCCACTGGTACGTGCGCACCGTGCTGCGTCCGGTCAAGGTGGAGTCGCATTCGGTGGTGGGCAATGCGGAGCCGACCGGCGAGACGGTGGAAATGCTTTCCTACCGCATGGGCGACTGAAGGCCGGCGCGCTTGACGCCCGCATGCTGTGCCGCTAGCATCGTCCTAACTCAAACTATCTGCTTCTGCCCGCCGGGTGGTGCCGTTCGGCTACCCGTGGCGTGCATGGCTGGCTGACCCGTGCCTCGTGAACGCTTCTTGCGCAGCCTGCGCTCGCTTGCCGAGTGCTACCACGCCTTCGAGCGCCATTCGGCGGCGCAGGTGCGCCAGTTCGGCCTGACGCCGCCGCAGTTCGACATCCTCGCCACCCTCGGTAATACCGATGGCATGTCGTTCAAGGATTTGGGCGAGAAGACCTTGATCACCAAGGGCACGCTCACCGGCGTGATCGACCGCCTGGAGTTGCGCGGCCTGGTGCGGCGCACGCAGTCCAAGTCCGACGGCCGCTCCACCATCGTTCGGCTGACCAAAAAAGGGGAGGACGAGTTTGCCCGCGTCTTTCCCCTGCATGTGGCCTATCTGCGCGGGCCGTTCGCTGCCTTGAGCGAGGCCGAACTGGACCAATTCGAAACCCTGGCGGGCAAACTGCGCGGCGCGTTTGCATCCGCCGCACCCGAGGAACCGTAGCAAAGCGGTAGTATCGCGGTGGCACAATCGCGGGCTCACGCCTGTGGAAACATTTGCAGGGCAGTACCCACTCACTTCTCTGGAGGTAATGAATGAAAAAAATCCTGATCGGCGCGGCGGTTCTGGCTTCCCTGGCAGCCGGCTCCGTGGCTGCCCAAGTACCGGCGGACCGTGCGGTCAAATACCGTCAAAGCGCCCTTACCGTCATGTCGACCAGCTTTGGCCGTATCGGCGCCCATGTCAAAGGCGACATCAAGCTTGACGCCGCCCAACTGGCTTCCAACGCCGAAGTGGTGCAGTTGATGAGCCACTACGCCTTCGACGGTTTCATCCAGGGCACCCCGCAACCCTCCACTACCGGCAAGGGCGCCAAGGCCGACATCTGGAAGGACTGGGACAAATTCAAGAAGCTCCAGGGCGACCTGCAGGCGAACACCGCCAAGCTCGCCGCTGCTGCCAAGTCCGGCAATGCCGACGCCATCAAGACCGCCTTTGGCGATACGGGCAAGAGCTGCAAGGCCTGCCACGACGCCTTCCGCGACCAGTAATACAGGTTGGCGTTTTTCGAAACGGGCCTCTTCGGAGGCCCGTTTTGTTTTTGGGCGGCCTGGAAAAGAGCTTTTCGCTTTTACGGTCCGCGCTCCCGGCTAGCCGCCGGCGCCGCCGGTCAGCTTGACAGCGTTGACCAGGAAATACACTGCCACCGCAGCCAGCGCCAGCACAATCACCGCCGCCAGCGCGCTGCCGTGGCGCGAGGTTGCGGCGGCATCGTCGATGCGCCCGCTGATCTTGCGGTAGCCGCTGATCATCGGCTTGACCAGGTTTTCACGGTGGACTAGCGCATAGAACAGGATCGCCAGCACGTGCAGCGCCACCAGGGCGTAGATCACCCATTGGTTGGCGCGGTGCAGGGAGGTCAGCGTGTTCGACAGCGCGTTGCCGGCCCACTTGTACAGCGGCCCTTCGAAGCTGAAGTCCTCGTCGTTGGTGAACAGGCCCGACACCGCCTGGAACAGCAGTACCAGGAGCATCGCCAGCACCGAGAGCGCGCCCACCGGGTTGTGTCCCAGCCCGCTTTCGTGCCCTTCGCGGCTGAACATGCCCTTCATGTAGGCGAACACCTTGCCCGGCCCGGCGATGAAGGAGCCAAAGCGCGCATGCGTGCCGCCGATAAAGCCCCAGAGAATGCGAAAGATCAGCAGCGCCAGCACGCCGTAGCCGCACCACACGTGCAGGTCCAGCTTGCCCATCTTGATCGTCACCACCGAGCCGGTGACGAGGAGTACCAGCGCCCAATGGAAAAACCGCACCCCCAGATCCCACACCGGCACGTGGTACTCCTGGGGAGCGAATTGGAAAGCCTCAGGTTCGCGTTCACGCATGATGTTCGGCTCGACGATGGTTTTGATTGTCTACGTCACACTACGCAAGACGGATGCCGCTTATTCCAGCGGCGAGGGCGCGCCTCTCAAAAACCGCGGCGCCCGGCGGCTGCGGTTTTTCGTGGCCTTTACGTCTTGAAATCGACTGGCTCCGCCAGCGATTTCATGCAAGCTTGAACCGGGAAAAAGCAGGTCTTTACTTTTGCCCGCTCACACTACCGCCCCATCATTGGTGTCGCGCTTTTTCTCCGGCTTGATCAGGTCGGTGCGCGAGATGCCCAGCCACATGACGATGGGCGAGGCCACCAGCACGGAAGAATAAATACCGAAGCAGATGCCGATGGTCAGCGCCAGGGCGAAGTAGTGCAGGGTGGGGCCGCCCAGGAACAGCATGGAGGTCACCATCAGCTGGGTGCAGCCGTGGGTGATGATGGTGCGCGAGATGGTGCTGGTGATGGCATGGTTGATGACTTCCGGCACCGTCAGGCCGCGGCGCTTGCGGAAGGTTTCGCGCACCCGGTCGAATACCACCACCGACTCGTTCACCGAATAGCCCAGCACCGCCAGCACGGCGGCCAGCACCGAGAGCGAGAACTCCCACTGGAAGAAGGCGAAAAAGCCCAGGATGATCACCACGTCGTGCATGTTGGCGATGATCGCCGCCAGCGAGAACTTCCACTCGAAGCGCAGCGCCAGGTAGGCCATGATGCCGATACACACGCAGAGCAGCGCGAGCGCGCCGTCGGAGGCCAGTTCCTTGCCCACCTGCGGGCCTACCACTTCGACGCTGGCGATCTTGCCGCCGGCGCCGCCCGGGGTGACCACCAGCGGCTCGAACTTGTCGCGGCTGAAGGCGGTCTTCTTGGTGTTCGGGTCCGGTGCGACGAAGGCAGGAATGTTGGCGTCCTTGTCGGCCAGGCGGATCACCAGGCTCTTCGAGGTGCCGAAGTTCTGCACCTGCGGCTCACCGATGCCGGCTTTCATCAGCGCATCGCGCACAGCGTCCAGGTTGGCGGCTTGCGGATATTCGGCCTCGATCACCACGCCGCCGGTGAATTCGATCGAGTAGTTGAGGCCCTTGGTGGTAAGGAACACCACGGCCAGCACGAAGGTGATCGCCGAGATGACGTTGAACACCAGCGCGTGCTTCATGAACGGGATGTCGCGCCGGATACGGAAGAATTCCATGTTGTTTTCCTAAGGTTCGTGGGCGCGGATCAGTTGCTGGCGGCGGGCTTCTTGGCCACCACGGGCGTAGCGGCGGTTTTCTCGCCGCCGGCACCCGGCCGCCATACCTGGCCGATCGACAGGGTGGCCAGACGGCGGCGCCCGCCGTAGATCAGGTTCACCAGGCTGCGCGACACCACCACCGAGGAGAAGATGGAAGTGAGAATGCCCAGGCAGTGCACCACCGCGAAGCCGCGCACCGGCCCGGAACCGAAGACGAACAGGGCGATACCGGCAATGAGGGTGGTGACGTTGGAGTCGAGAATGGTGCCGAAGGCGCGCTCGTAGCCGGCGGTGATCGCCGCCTGCGGCGCGCTGCCGTTGCGCAATTCCTCGCGGATACGCTCGTTGATCAGCACGTTGGAGTCGATCGCCATGCCGAGCGCCAGTGCAATAGCCGCGATACCCGGCAGGGTGAGGGTGGCCTGGATGCCGGAAAGCAGCGCCACCAGGAACAGCAGGTTCACGCCCAGGGCGATCACCGAAATCACGCCGAACAGCAGGTAATAGGCGATCATGAACACGGCGATCAGCGAAAAGCCCACCCAGGTCGAGTGGAAGCCCTTTTCGATGTTCGCCTTGCCCTGGGACGGGCCGATGTTGCGTTCCTCGATGATTTCCATCGGCGCCGCCAGGGCGCCGGAGCGCAGCAGGATGGCGACGTTGTTGGCTTCGGCAGTCGACATCGCGCCGGAGATCTGCACCCGGCCGCCGGCGATTTCCTGCTTGATCACCGGCGCGGTCACCACCTCGCCCTTGTTCTTTTCCAGGAGCAGGATGGCCATGCGCTTGCCGACGTTCTCGCGCGTGAGTTCCTTGAAAGTGGCCGCGCCGGCCGAGTCGAAGTTCAGGACCACCGCCGGCTCCTGGGTCTGGCCGTCGAAGCCCGGCTGCGCGTCAGTCAGGCGGTCACCCGTGAGGTCGACACGCTTGCGCACCAGGATGGGCGGCAGCGGCTGGCTGCCGGGGCGCACCGATTGCGGATAGCGCTCGCAGCCGAAAGGCACGTTGCCGGTGGCGGCGGCGGAGAGTTCCTCGGGGGACTCGCACACCATGCGCAGTTCAAGGGAAGCGGTGCGGCCCAGCAGTTCCTTGATCGGCGCCGGGTCCTGCACGCCGGGCAGCTCGACCACGATGCGGTCCGCCCCCTGCTGCTGGATCACCGGCTCGGCCACGCCGGTGGCGTTGATCCGCTTGTTGAAGGTGGTGATGTTCTGCGCGATGGCGTTTTCCTGCACCTTGCGCACCGACTCGGGCTTCAGGCTGGCGACCAATGTCAGGTCGGAACCGTCGCTACCGTCCACGGTCGTCAACTCACTGAAGTTGTCGGAGATCACGTTCTTCGCCTGGGTGCGGACGGCGTCGTCGCGGAAGCGCAGGACGATGCCCGCCGGGGTGCGGTCGATGCCGCTGTGGCGGATGTTCTTGTTGCGCATCTGCGAGCGCAAGTCGGCGGCGAGAGAGTCGAGGCGCTTGGTCAGCGCCTGCTTCATGTCCACCTGGTAGAGGAAGTGCACGCCGCCGCGCAGGTCGAGGCCGAGATACATCGGCAGCGCGTGCATCTTGGTCAGCCATTCCGGCGAATTCGACAGCAGGGAAAGCGCGATGCTGTACGACGCGTCGTCCAGGTTGTGGTCCGGCACCAGGGCGTTTTCGATCGCGCCTTTGGCCTGCAGTTGCGTGTCCTCGTCCTTGAAGCGGGCGCGGATGCCATGCTCGTCGAAGGTCAGGCCCGTGGTCTCGATCTTCGCCGCGGCCAGCGCGCCGGCCACCTTCGCGCGCGTGTCATCGGTGAGCTTGATGCCGGAGGACGTCTTGGCGGTGACCTGCACCGCCGGGGTCGAGCCGAAAAAATTCGGCAGCGTGAAAAGCAGACCCGCGAGAACGGCGGCGAGGATCAGCAGGTATTGCCAGGTGGAGTAGCGATTCATGGAGGCGGCGGGTCGCTTTGGTGCGGTTGCGTTGAGGTCGGGTGGCTATGGGCCTGCGTTGAGGTTCGGCAGCCTCAAAGCGTCTTGATCGTGCCCTTGGGCAGGAGCGTGGTGACGGCCGGGCGCTGCACCACGACCTGCATGCCATCGGCGATTTCCAGCGTGATGTAGGCTTCCTGCATCTTGGTGATCTTGCCGACCATGCCGCCCGCCGTCACCACCTCGTCGCCCACCTTCAGCGATTCGAGCATGGCGCGGGTTTCCTTCTGGCGCTTCATCTGCGGGCGGATCATCATGAAATACATGAACACCGCCATGCCGCCAAACAGCACCAGCGGCTGGATCATGTCGCCCGAACCCGTGCTGCCGGCGGCCTGTGCGTATGCGGAAGAAATGAAAGACACAAAAAGCTCCGGTTAAGTATTTGAGTTAACTTGGAATCTTAGCACGCGACGCACCGGCGGACAGCCTGCCAGATCAAGGCGCGGAGAGTTCTTTCAAGGCGGCGCCATGCGTGAGCCGACGAGCGGTAGCCAAGGCCGGCGCGAAGCGCCCGCGGCGAGGCGCGTCCGCCCCGGCCAAGGCGGCAAAACCACGGCAAATCACGGTGTTTTTTAGCTGCCGTTATGTCGAACCTGATAAAACCCGATGAATTTCGTAAATTTTCGACCACATCTGTGTTGTAGCAGCGGCACTTTCAAGCAATATGAACGCGTGTGAATTGTTTCGCGGCGCCGACCTGCTCGGACGCCTCGAGCAGAACGACCTGGATTTCCCCTGATGGATCGGCAGCTTTCAGCCCGCGCCGGCGTTCGTCGCCGTCAGCGGGTTGTTTGCCCGGGAGCAGGTGCTGCTCGAAGCCGACCGGCTTGATGAGTGGGAGGCGGTGTGGGCGAGATCGAACGGCCCGGCCTGCGCCTAGTCCCGGTCGATGGCGGCGCACCGATCGCCGACCTGTTGATTCATATCGAAGGCAATCACGCACGGCGGCGCTGCTGAATCACGCACCTGCCGCGCAACTAACCATGTAACTAAGATACGCCCTTTTTCAGCCGGCTGTGACCGATTTTCGCGGGGGGTGAATGGTCGCCGAAAGTCGCCGTGACGAAGTCGACGAAACTGCGCAGCTTGGCCGTTGGCCGCTTGTCCGCCGGGTAGACCAGCTGCATCGGGCGCGCAGGTAATTCGTACTCCGGCAGCAGGCGCACCAGCCGGCCGGCCGCGACATCATCGGCCAGCAGCACTTCGGGCTGCATGATCACACCCGCGCCCGCCAGCGCAGCGGCGCGCAGGGCCTGGCCGTTGTTGGCGGTGAAACGGCCTTTTACCTCGACCTGTTCGGCGCGTCCGGCCCGCGCCAGGCGCCAGAGATTTTTCTTGCGCCAATAGGCGAAGCCCAGGCATTCGTGCCGCGCCAGATCCTGCGCGGTTTTCAGTGTGCCGGCGGCGGCCAGGTGGGCGGGCGCGGCAGCCAGCCACATACGGTAGGGCGCAAGCGGCCGCGCCACCAGGCCCGAATCGGGCAGGGGGCCGATGCGGATCGCGGCTTCAATGCCTTCGGCAATCAGGTCCACCGTGCGGTCGCCCACGGTGAGGTCGATTTCGACCTGGCGGCCACGCCGGCGCGGCGATGGTGGCGGAGATGCAGGACATCTGCCCCGCCTTTGCCGACATGACCATCGACTGGGCCATCGGCGGCATCATGGGGCGGCCCGGCCTTGACCTGAAGACGCGCGAACTGCTGCTGGTGGCCTCCTGTGTCACCCTCGGCCATGCCATGCCGCAACTGCGCGCGCACGCGCAAGCCGCGCTCAAGGTCGGCGCAGCCCGCGAGGAGTTGGCCGAGACGGTGCTGCAGCTGATTTTTTACGCCGGCGGGCCGGCGGTGCGCAATGCGCTGGTGGAACTGGCCGCGGTCTTCAGCGACGGCGTGGCTTGATCAATCAGCCCAGCAGCGCGCGCAGCCGGGCGATGATGGTAGTTGCTTCGGCGCCCTTGCGTGCTTCGATCAGGGCGACGAAGCCTTCATAGGCCAGCGTCAACTGGCTCATTTCGGTGGCCGCTTCGATTTGCGTGGCGACGCCGGAATCGGCGGTAACGCCGGCCTGGGCCAGCGACTGGGTCATGTAGCGCTTGGCGTGCAGGAAGCGGTCGATGGCATTGTTCGAAACGCGCACAGTGCGATCGTCGTCGTCTTCCGGCATCGGGCGGCGGACGGTGGTGTCGCTGGAAGGCGGGGCGCCCAGGGCGATGAAGCCCAGGTTTTCGAGCTCGGCGATGGCGCTGGTGTCCATGCCGATCTGACCCATCAGGGATTGCAGCTGCGCGGTACTCTTGCTGCCGTCGATCAACAGCAGCAGCGGGCGCAGGCGCGGCGGCAGGGCCGCGGAGCGCTGCTCGAGCGCGCTTTTACCTTTGGGAGTCTTGCCGTAATTCAGTGGAACTTGCGTCATTGCTTTGAGGTTCGCCAGATGCTGCCGGCGCGTGAAAAGACGGGAAAAAAATCCGCTCCCCTGCTTTGGAGACAGGTCCGGGAAGAAGAGGGAAATTAGTGCTTTCACGTAGTCTAGCGTACAAGTCGGCCCGGTGCGCGCATATGACAAGCGGATAAAGGGTAGCCTTTGCGGAAGCAACGGTAGTGGCTTGTATAAGCAAGTATCGCTGCGTGATACCGGCGCAAAAAAGGGTTACGGATCGCGTAACAAATGCGCGGGCCGCGGCCCATGCGGGTCCCGCTTATTCGCCGCCGCTTTGGCCTGACAGGGCGGCGCGGTCGCGTGCGAACTGCATGCGGAATTGCTCGAAGGTACCGGCTTCCAGCGCCGCGCGCATCTCCGCCATCAGGGTCTGGTAGTAAAACAGGTTGTGGATGGTGTTCAGGCGCGCGCCGAGGATTTCCTGCAGCTTGTGCAGGTGGTGCAGGTAGGCGCGGGTGAAGTTGCGGCAGGCGTAGCAGGCGCAGGTTTCGTCCAGCGGGCGGGTATCGTCGCGGTAGCGTGCGTTACGCAGCTTGATATCCCCGAAGCGGGTGAACAACCAGCCGTTGCGCGCGTTGCGCGTGGGCATGACGCAGTCGAACATGTCGATGCCGGCGGTGACGCCATCGACCAGGTCTTCCGGGGTGCCGACGCCCATCAGGTAGCGCGGCTTGTGCGCCGGCAGGCGCGGCGCGGTGTGCGCGAGCACGCGCAGCATGTCTTCCTTCGGCTCACCCACCGACAGGCCGCCGATGGAGTAGCCGGGAAAGCCGGTCTCTTCCAGGCGGGCGACAGACTCGTCGCGCAGGTCTTCGAACATGCCGCCTTGCACGATGCCGAACAGGGCATTGGGATTTTCCAGGCGATCGAATTCGGCGCGGCTGCGCTTGGCCCAGCGCATCGACAGTTCCATCGACTCGCGCGCGGCGTCGCGGCCGATCGGGATGTCGTCGACCGCATAAGGCGTGCATTCGTCGAAGGCCATCACGACGTCGGAATTCAGCTTGCGCTGGATCTGCATCGATTCCTCGGGACCGAGGAAGAGTTTGTCGCCATTCACCGGCGAGGCGAACTTCACGCCTTCCTCGCTGATCTTGCGCAGTGCGCCCAGGCTCCAGACCTGGAAACCGCCGGAGTCGGTGAGGATGGGTTTGTCCCAGCCCATGAAGCGGTGCAGGCCGCTGTGCGCGGCGATCACTTCCAGCCCGGGGCGCAGCCACAGGTGGAAGGTATTGCCCAGGACGATCTGCGCGCCGATTTCGTTCAGTTCCAGCGGCGACATTGCCTTGACGCTGCCATAGGTGCCGACCGGCATGAATACCGGGGTCTGCACCACGCCGTGGTTGAGCGTGAGGGTGCCGCGGCGGGCAAGGCCTGAGGTGGCGAGGAGACTGAATTGCAGCATGGGAGGGCGGTGTTGCGGCGTGGCCGGCAAACCCCGATTTTAAACGTGCAGGAAGTGGTGCGAGATGCCGATCACGGCCACGCCCATGGTGACCATGAAGATCTGCCAGGCCGATTCGCGCGGGTCGGTGCGGCGCTGCATCCAGGGGATCAGGTCGGCCACCGCGATGTAGACGAAGCTGGCGGCGGCGAACACCACCACGTAGGGAATGAACTGCTTGGTGTTTTCCAGCGCGAAATAGCCGACCAGGCCGCCCACCACGGCCGACATGCTGGAAATCACGTTGTACATCAGGGCGCGCGAGCGGGTGTAGCCGGCGTTGAGCAACACGACGAAGTCGCCGGCTTCCTGCGGAATCTCGTGGGCGACAATCGATAGCGTGGTGATGAAGCCGATCTTGGGGTCGGCCATGTAGGAAGCGGCAAGCAGGATGCCGTCGGAGAAATTGTGCAGCGAGTCGCCCAGCAGGATCAGCATGCCGCTCTTGCCCGCCTCGTGCGCGTCGAAGCCGTGCTCGTGGCCGTGGCCGTCATGCTCGTGGTGGTGGCTGTGGCGCCACAGGGCGAATTTTTCCAGCAGGAAGAAGACGAATAACCCCGCCAGAAGGGTGGCGAACAGGCTTTGCGGGCTGTTGCCGGTCTCGAAGGCTTCGGGCAGCAGGTCGAGAAAGGCCGCGCCCAGGAGCGCACCGGCGGCGAAGCTCACCAGGCGCTGGACCATATGGGTGAGAAAGCCGTAGGTCAGCAGGGCGGCGGCGAGGACGGAGAGGATGCCGCCGGCGAAGGTGGCGCCGAGGATGTAGATTAGAATCACGGGGTGAACCAATGCGACTTTTTGTATGCGGCCCCGGGGTATTTGCACGGGGCCGTGCCGCCTCCAGCGGGGCGCCGAATTAAAACAGGTTTGCGCGGGGAGCGCAAATGAAAGCCCCTGCCCCTCTCCAGGAATTGATCGAAGCGCTACGCGCCCTGCCCGGGGTCGGGCCGAAGTCGGCGCAGCGCATGGCCTACCATCTCTTGCAGCATGACCGGCCCGGGGCGCAGCGCCTGGCGAAGTCGCTCAACGATGCCGCCGAGCGGGTGCGCCGCTGCGTGCTGTGCAACAGCTTCACCGAGACGGATTTGTGCGCCATCTGCGCCTCGCCGCGGCGCGAGAGTTCGCAGTTGTGCGTGGTGGAGACGGCGGCGGACCTGGCGATGATGGAGCAAAGCCATGCCTACCAGGGGCTCTACTTCGTGCTGATGGGGCGCATTTCGCCGCTCGACGGCGTCGGCCCGCGCGAGGTGGGCGTCGACAGACTGCTCAAGCGGGTGGAGGATGGCACCGTCGCCGAGGTGATCCTGGCGACCAACTTCACCCATGAGGGCGAGGCCACGGCGCATTACATCGCCGAGAGCATGAAGGCGCGCGGCATCAAGGTGACGCGCCTGGCGCGCGGGGTACCGGTGGGCGGCGAACTGGAATACGTCGATCCCGGCACCCTGGCGCAGGCCCTGCAGGACCGGCGCGACACCTGACCGAGTTTGGTTATGATGGGCATCACCGGCGGGCTCGCGGCCTGCCATGACACCCAGACGCGCTTGGGCGCGACAACAATATGAGAATGAGCCAGATTCCCTTCGGCACCACCGACTGGGCGGCAATTGAAGCCACCGAGCATCCCGGCACCACTGGCCGCGCCTTTTGGCGCACGCGACATTTTGGTCCGGCGGACAATAGCGTGCGGGTGCGCATGGTGGAGTACACGCCGGGTTACCTGGCCGACCACTGGTGCGAAAAGGGCCATGTGCTGCTGTGCCTGGAGGGCGAGCTGCACACCGAGCTGGCCGATGGCCGCACGCTCACGCTGACGCCCGGCATGAGCTATCAAGTGGCCGATGGCGACCTGGCGCACCGCTCGCATACCGCGACCGGCGCGAAACTCTTCATCGTCGACTGATCATGACCCTGGCCTACTGGTGTGTACTGATTGCCGGCGTGCTGCCGCTGGCGGCGACGATCTGCGCCAAGTGGGGCTTCAGGCGTTTCGACAACAACAACCCGCGCGACTGGCTGGCCAAGCAGACCGGCATGCGCGCCCGCGCCAATGCCGCGCAGCAGAACAGCTTCGAGGCGTTTGCTTTTTTTGCCGCGGCGGTGATCATTGCCCACCTGGCGCACGCGCCGCAGGGGCGCATCGACGCGCTGGCGGCGGCTTTCGTCGCCTTGCGCGTAGCCTACCTGGGGTGTTACCTGGCGGATCTGGCGATGCCGCGCACGGTGGTGTGGGGCCTGGCCTACGCTTGTATCATCGGATTGTTCATTATTGCTGCCTGATTGTTGACTGACATGACTGCTTTCGGACCCCTGGCCGGCCTCAAGGTGCTGGAGCTGGGCCAACTGATCGCCGGGCCTTTTGCCGGCAAGTTCTTTTCCGACTTCGGCGCGGAGGTGATCAAGGTCGAGCCGCCGCCGGACCCGGAAAAGGGCGACGCGCCGGGCAATGGGGGCGACCCGATCCGGTATTGGCGCACTCTCCATGAGGGCACCTCGCTGTGGTGGCACGTGCAGTCGCGCGGCAAGAAGTCGATCACCGTCAACATGCGCGTGCCCGAGGGGCAGGAGATCGTGCGCAAGCTGGCGGCCGAAGCCGACATCGTGGTGGAGAATTTCCGCCCCGGCACGCTGGAGAAGTGGGGGCTGGGCTACGACGATCTGATCAAGGTGAACAAGGGCGTGATCCTGATGCGCGTTTCCGGCTTCGGCCAGAGCGGGCCGATGCGCGACCAGGCGGGTTTCGGCACGGTGGCCGAATCGATGGGCGGCATGCGCTATGTGTCGGGCTTTCCGGACCGCCCGCCGGTGCGCATGAACCTGTCGATCGGCGACGCCATCGCTTCGCTGCACGGCGTGATCGGCGTGCTGATGTGCCTGCACCACAAGAACCGCACCGGCGAAGGCCAGGTGGTGGACGTGGCGCTGTATGAATCGGTGTTCAACATGATGGAGTCGACGCTGCCGGAATACGGGGCCACGGGCCAGGTGCGCGAGCGCACCGGGACCAATCTTACCGGCATCGTGCCCTCCAACACGTATACCTCGAAGGACGGCACGCATATCGTGATCGGCGGCAACGGCGATTCGATTTTCAAGCGCCTGATGACCTGCATCGGGCGCGACGACCTCGGCATCGACCCCGGCCTGGCCGACAACAGCGGCCGCGCCAAACGGGCGCAGGAGCTGGACGATGCGATCCAGGCGTGGTGCAGCGCGAATGAAGCGGAGTTCATTCTCAAGGCGTTGAACGAGGCGCAGGTACCCAACGGCAAGATCTATTCGATTGCCGATATCGTCAAGGACCCGCAGTACATTGCGCGCGACATGATCCAGACCGTCAACCTCAAGGATGGCACGCCGGTGCAGGTGCCGGGGGTGGTGCCGCGCCTGTCGAAGACGCCGGGGCGGGTGAATGGCATCGGGCCGGACCTGGGGGAGCACAACCAGAGCGTGCTGGAGCGCCTGGGCTACGCGGCGCAGGAAATCGCGGCCTTGAAGGCGAAGAAGGTGATCTAGGATTTACGGCAGCATCGGTTTCGCGGCAAACAGCGCGCGGGAGCAGATTCAAAACACACCGCGCCTGTCAACATAAGGAGACAACAACATGGCTGGCGCAATTCGGCGGTGTGGAAATCTGTTGGCAATCGTGTTGGGTTTGTGGGCAGCGGCGTGGCTGCCGCAGGCGCTGGCGCAGGGGGCTTCCCAGGGAGCGCCGCAGTTCAAGGTCGATCCCTTCTGGCCCAAGCCCTTGCCGGGCAACTGGATTCTCGGGCAGGTGGCGGGCATCGCGGTCGATCGCGACGACAACATCTGGATCATCCATCGTCCCGGCACCATCGTCGACGACGAGAAGGAGGGCATGAAGAACCCGCCGACCACCAAGTGCTGCACACCGGCGCCGCCGGTGCTGAAGTTCGACCGCGCCGGCAACCTGCTGGCGAACTGGGGTGGCCCGGGTGCGGGGTATGACTGGCCGAAGAGCGAGCACGGGATCATGGTGGACTCGGGCGGTAGTGTGTGGATCGCGGGCAACGATCCGGCGGACCACCAGATCATCAAGTTCACCGGCGATGGCAAATTCCTGCAGCAGATCGGCCATGCCAACAGCACCGGGGGCAGCAACAGCACTACGCAACTGGGCCGCCCGGCGCACATGATGCTGGATGAAAAGGCCGGTGAACTCTATGTGGCCGACGGCTACAAGAACCATCGCGTCATCGTGTTCGACGCCAGGACCGGGGCCTACAAGCGCCACTGGGGCGCTTACGGCAAGCCGCCTTCGGACGACAAGCAGGCGGTGTATTCGCCGACCGGACAGCAGCCGCAATTCAACAACCCGGTGCATTGCGTGCGCATGTCGCATGACGGGTTGCTTTACGTCTGCGATCGTGGCAACGACCGCATCCAGATCTTCAAGCCGGACGGCAGCTTCGTGAAGGAATACAAGGTGGCGCCGGAGACGCTGGCCGGCGGTTCGCTGTGGGACCTGGTGCTGTCGGAAGATCCAGCGCAGCGCTACATGTTCGTCGCCGACGGTTCGAACGACCAGATCCACATCCTGCTGCGCGAGAGCGGGCAGGAGATCGGCGCCTTCGGCCGTCCCGGGCGCATGGCGGGCGAGTTCAAGTGGGTGCACAACATGGCGATCGATTCGCAGGGCAACCTCTACACCTCGGAGGTGGGCACCGGGCGGCGGGCGCAGAAGTTTTTGCGCCAGAAGTAGCGGGCAATCCGTGCTGGTGCGTTTGGCGTAGGATGGCCCCATGCGCCTGATCATTGCCACACCCAGTCCCTTTGCCCGCAAGGCGCGCATCGCCTTGCTGGAAAAGGGCCTCGCTTTCGACACCGAGGTGGACAACCCGTGGAACCCGGGCGCGCAGGCGCCCGCGCACAATCCGCTGGGCAAGATCCCGGTGTTGATCACCGATGAGGGCAACCGGGTGTTCGATTCCAAGGTGATCGTCGAATACCTGGACGCCACGCATCCGACGCCTTCGCTGCTGCCGCGCCATCCGCTGGCGCGGGTGGCGGCCAAGCAGATCGAGGCGCTGGCCGACGGCGTCTGCGATGCCATCGTGCTGATCGTGCTGGAGCGCGCCCGCGCGCCGGGCTTGCAAAGCCGCGACTGGATCATGCGCCAGGTGGCGAAGGTGGAGGGCGGCGTTACGCAGACCGCGCTGGCCCTGCAAGGCGCGGAGTATTTCATCGGCGAGCGTTTCTCGGTGGCCGACATTGCCGTTGGCTGCATGCTCGGCTACCTCGACCTGCGCCTGCCGGAATTCGAGTGGCGCGCCGAACAGCCCGGGCTGATCCCGTTCTACGAGCGCATGATGCTGCGCGAGTCCTTCAAGCAAACGATCCCCAGCGCGCAGCCCATCAACGCCGTGAAGTAGCCAGCGCTTTTTCGTCGCTCTTTAATCAGAAAATCATCCGCCCGTTACGCAACTGCGGCCGGTGATTTTTCTCTAGCTAGTCCCGAAAAAAGTGGGTTTGTTCTTTTTTCGGAATCGGCTAGTGGTCCGACTGCTTCTTGCTCAGGTAGCGGATGCCGCGCTCCAGGCCGTCGATCGACAGCGGGTACATGCGGCCATGCATGATCTGCTTGATCACGCTGATCGACTGGCGGTATTCCCAGACGCGCTCGGGCTCGGGGTTGAGCCAGATCGCGCTCTTGTAGTGGTCGAGAAAACGGGTGATCCATACCGCGCCCGGTTCCTCGTTGTTGTATTCCACGCTGCCGCCCGGCTGCAGGATTTCATACGGGCTCATGGTGGCATCACCGACGAAGATCAGCTTGTAATCGCGGTTGTACTTGCGGATCACGTCCCAGGTGTTGAATTTCTCGGCGTGGCGGCGGCGATTGTTCTTCCACACGTAATCGTAGATGCAGTTGTGGAAGTAGTAGTACTCCAGGTGCTTGAACTCGGTCTTCGCGGCACTGAACAATTCCTCCGCCGTCCTGATGTGGTCGTCCATGGTGCCGCCGACGTCCATCAGCATCAGCACCTTCACCGTGTTGCGGCGCTCGGGGACCATCTTGAGGTCGAGCCAGCCGGCGTTTTTCGCGGTGGAGTCGATGGTGTCCGGGATATCGAGCTGGTCGGGTGCGCCTTCGCGGGCGAATTTGCGCAGGCGGCGCAAGGCCAATTTAATGTTGCGGATGCCGAGCTCGACGGAGTCGTCGTAGTCCTTGTACTGGCGCGCGTCCCACACCTTCACCGCCGAGCGATTGCGCCCGCCGGTCTGGCCGATGCGCACGCCTTGCGGGTTGTAGCCGTTGGCGCCGAAGGGCGAGGTGCCGCCGGTACCGATCCACTTGCTGCCGCCTTCGTGGCGCTCCTTCTGTTCTTCCAGGCGCTGTTTCAGCGTCTCCATCAGCTTGTCCCAGCCGAGCGCCTCGATCTTCGCCTTTTCCTCCGGCGTGAGGTTGTTCTCGAGCACCTTGCGCAGCCAGTCTTCCGGCAGGTCGCGTTTCAGGTCCACCAGGGAATCGATGCCGCGGAAGTATTCGCCGAACACGCGGTCGAACTTGTCGTACTTGGTCTCGTCCTTGATCAGGCACATGCGCGAGAGAAAGTAGAAGTCGTCGATCGACGGGCCGATCACGCCTTTTTGCAGCGACTCCAGGAGGACGAGGAATTCCTTGGTCGACACCGGCAGGCCGGCGTCTTTGCACTTGAGAAAAAAGTCGATCAGCATGGCGTGCTCTCCGCAAACTTTACGCGCGCGGGCGCGACAACTGGAACTGCAGATGCATTTTCACCGCCGGCCATTCGGCGGCGGTGATGCTGAACACTACCGTATCGCGCAAGGAACCGTCGGCGTGGCGCTGGTGGTTACGCAGGATGCCGTCCTGCCTGGCGCCCAGGCGCGCGATGGCGGCGCGGCTCGCCTGGTTGAAAAAGCTGGTGCGGAACTCCACCGCGATGCAATCCATCTTTTCGAACGCGTGACCTAACAGCATCAGCTTGCACTCGGTGTTGAGCGGTGAGCGCTGCACCGATTTCGCGTACCAGGTCGCGCCGATTTCGACGCGCTTGTTCATCTGGTCCACGTTCATGTAGGTGGTCATGCCGACCATGCGGTTCAAGGCTACGCTTTTCACCGCGAAGGGCAGCATGGCGCCCTTTTCGAACAAGCCCAGGCGACGCTCGATTTCCGCGCCCATTTTTTCCGGCGTCGGGATCGCGGTGTACCAGAGCTTGTACAACTCGCCGTCGCGCACCGCGGCCGATAACGCGTCGGCCTGGGCAGGATGTAGCGGCTCCAGCACCGCATGCTGCCCGCTCAGGGTGACTGGCGCCAGCCAGGCCATCAGCGGCCCGCGCGCGCCATGAACACCAGACGCTCGAACAACTGCACATCCTGCTCGTTCTTCAGCAAGGCGCCGGCCAGCGGCGGAATCACCGATTTCTTGTCCTGGCTTTTCAGCGCCTCGGGGGAAATGTCTTCCGCCAGGAGGAGCTTCAGCCAGTCCAGCAATTCGGAAGTGGAAGGCTTCTTTTTCAGGCCTGGCACTTCGCGCATCTGGAAAAATACCTCCAGCGCTTCCTTCAGAAGTTCTTTTTTCAGCCCGGGGAAATGCACGTCGACGATCTTTTGCATCGTCTCCTTGTCCGGAAACCTGATGTAGTGAAAAAAGCAGCGGCGCAGGAAGGCGTCCGGCAGTTCCTTCTCGTTGTTCGAGGTGATCATCACCAGCGGGCGCTGCTCTGCCTTGATGGTCTGGCGCGTCTCGTAGACGTAGAACTCCATGCGGTCGAGTTCGCGCAGCAGATCGTTGGGAAACTCGATGTCGGCCTTGTCGATTTCATCTATCAAGAGTATCGACGGGTTTCCCAATTCGAAGGCCTGCCACAGCACGCCCTTGACGATGTAGTTGTGGATGTCCTTGACCTTCTCGTCGCCCAGTTGGGAGTCGCGCAGGCGCGAGACCGCGTCGTATTCGTACAGGCCCTGCTGCGCCTTGGTGGTGGACTTGATGTGCCACTGCATCAGCGGCATGTTCAAGGCCGCGGCCACTTCCTCGGCCAGCATGGTCTTGCCGGTGCCGGGCTCGCCCTTGATCAGCAGCGGGCGTTGCAGGGTGATGGCGGCGTTGACCGCCAGACGCAGATCATCGGTGGCGACGTAGTTTTGGGAGCCTTCGAAGCGCATGGGAGAGGAGGGAAAAGGTGGAGGCGCCGCAGCCTGTAGCGGCACCCAACCGCGGGCGAAAGCGCCTGGCGCGGGCGGAAAAGCGACTTTTTACATTATAGGGGAGCCGGCGACCAGGCCGGCTCGGGTTTGCCTCCGCGAGCCGGGAGTGCGCGCGGGGGAGGGTTTTGTTTTATAATCGGCGGGTTTTTCGTGGCTGCCATACCGGGATTAACCGTTTCGGCGGACACCCTCTTCGCTGCGTTTTCCGGACTTCATCCCGCGTTTTCATCACCTCATGAACAAGCTACTTCGCATTTCCGCGCTGGGCGCGCTGTTGGCGGCGGCCCTGCCGTCGTTCGCGCAGAACGCCGCGCCTGCCCCTGCTGCCCCGGCAGCGGCGCCTGCCGCTGCTGCTCCGGCTGCTCCTGCCAGCTTGGCGGGCACCGTCCCGAACGACGCCGGCGTCGGCCACTCGGGCGGCAAGGCAGCCATGTGCATCGGCTGCCATGGCATTCCCGGCTACCAGATGGCGTTTCCGCACGTCTACCACGTGCCGATGATCGCCGGCCAGAACGAGAAGTACATCGAAAACGCGCTCAAGGCCTACAAGAGCGGCGAACGCAAGCATCCGACCATGCATTCCATCGCCTCTTCGCTGTCCGATGCCGACATCGCTGAACTGGCGGCCTATTACGGCGCTCCGGCCGCTGCGCCGGCGGGGGGCAAATAAATGACCAAGACCCTCTCTCTCCTCGCCGCCGTCGCCGCGCTGGCCTTCACCACTTCCGCCTACGCCGGCGGCGATGCCGTGCGCGGCAAGCAAAAGGCCGAACAGGTCTGCGCCGCCTGCCATGCCACCAACGGCGACTGGAAAAAGCCCCTGCAGCCGGAGTATCCGACCCTGGCCGGCCAGCATGCGGATTACATCATCACCGCGCTTAACGAATACAAGCGTGGCGACAAGTCGATGATCGGCCGCAAGAACCCGATCATGGCAGGCCAGGCGGCTTCGCTGACCGCGACCGAGATCCAGGACCTGGCGGCATTTTTCTCGGAGCTCGAGGGGAATCTGCACGTGAAAAGGTAGCGCTCAAAAGTACACACCTACTTTTGAGCGGCCTGGTCAGTCAAAATCGCCGGCCGCATTGACGTAAACGCGCGGACGATTTTTGGGGACTAAACGGCCACGAACAAAAAGCCCGCTTGTCGCGGGCTTTTTGTTTTTAAGCGGCAGCTACGTTGTAGCCGTTTCAGCTGGCGCGAGATTGTTACTTCGGCGTATCGGGCTTGTTCGTCCTGGCGAGCGCATCGCGGATTTCGGCGATGGCTTGTTCGATCTCGTCGTCGGTCAGGGTATCTTTTTGCGCGGCGGCTTCGAAGCCTTCGATTTGCGAGGTGAATTCGTCGGCCGGCATGTTGATGGTCGAAATGGCGTCGTCGGTGGCCGGGCCCAGTTCGTTCCAGGTCATGGCGATCACGGTGACGTTGTCGCACTCGGCGCCGGCGCGGCGCTCGGCCTGGGTCATCAGTGCCGGCACGGCACGGTTCAGGGGGTCGCCGGTGAAGCTGGCGGGGATCATGCGGCTGGGCAGGGGCCCCCACAGGCCGTCGGTGCAAAGCAGGGTGGTGTCGCGTTCCTGCAGGCGCTGCTTGGGCGTGATCTCGATCTGTGGCGGCACGTGCGCGCCCAGGCAGTTGAAGATCTTGTTGCGGTCAGGGTGGTTGGCCACCGCCTCCTCGCGCACCACGCCTTGCAGCACCAGTTGCTGCACCTTCGAGTGGTCGCGCGTCTGGGTCACGGTCTGGCCGGCGCGCACCAGGTAGATGCGTGAATCGCCGACGTGTGCCCACCAGGCCCAGCCGTCCTGGATCAGCGCCGCCACCACGGTGGTGCGCGGGGTTTCCAGCAGGGCGTGGGCGTCGGCGTAGCGCAGGATGGCGTTGTGCGCCCCGGCGATCGCCTCGTTCAGGAAGCGCACCGGGTCGGGCAGCTTGGGCTTGGCTTCGCGCTGGAACTTCTGGCCCATGAATTCAACCGTCAGCTGCGCGGCGATCTCGCCGTGCAGGTGGCCGCCCATGCCGTCGGCCACCACCATCAGCAGGGCATCGCGCGAAAACACGTAGCCCATGCGGTCCTGGTTGTACTTGCGGCCGCCCTTGCGGCTTTCCTGGTAGATGGAGAATTTCATGGGCTACTGGCTTCCGGCCTTGCTGGTGCCGTCGGGCTGTTTGGTGGTGCCGCCCGCCTTGGTGGTGCTGCCGGCCTTGGTGGCGGCGGCCTTGCCCACCGGGCGGGTGATGTCGTCGAACATGCGCTTGAAACCCTCGAACACGCCGGGCTTTTGCGCTTCGCGCGGGCGGTTGTCGACGATTGCCTTTTGAAGGGAGAACACGCTTTGCGGGCGGTTCAGGTAATCCAGGTCCAGGCACCAGTCGATGATTTCCAGCATCTCGCGCGAATACTTGCCCTTGAAGGTCTTGACCACCGGCTGCATGCGGTCCTTTTCCACCCGGGCGTCGGCCGCTTGCGGCGCCATGCCGGACAGGCAGGCGAACATGGTGGCGCCGATCGAATAGATGTCAGTCCAGGGGCCGAGCGAATCGCGATTCTTGTATTGCTCCGGGGCGGCGAAACCCGGGGTGTACATGGGGTTCAGGCGAGGGGCGTCGGTGAGCAGCGTCTGGCGGGCGGCGCCGAAGTCCAGCAGCAGGGGAATGCCGTCGTTGCGGATGTAGATGTTGGCGGGCTTTAAGTCCAGGTGCAGCAGCTTGTTGGTGTGCACTTCCCGCAGGCCGTTCATCAGTTGAACGAACACGTGGCGGATGAAGTTTTCCTTGATCTCGCCCTTGCGCTGCACGATGTGCTCCTGCAGGGTGCGGCCGCGTTCGTACTGCATCACCATGTAGACCGTCTCGTTGGCGCGGAAGAAGTTGATGACTCGCACCACGTTGGGGTGGGAGATCTTCGCCAGCGCCCGGCCTTCCTCGAAAAAGCACTTCATCCCGTAGCGGAACAGGTTGGTGTGCTCGGAGGAAATCGTCGGGACGATCTCGCCCTTGCCGCGCAGCGACAGGCCGGCGGGCAGATATTCCTTGATGGCTACCGGCGAACCGAACTCGTCGTAGGCCAGATAGACGATGGAAAACCCGCCCGAGGCGATCGGGCGCGAGATGCGGTAATTCTCCAGGATGGTGTTTTCCGGCAGTGCCGAATTGGATTGTGCAGCCATACTCCTCCGGGCAGGCCCGTCCCTAGGGTCTGTTGAGCATGAATTGGCTGATGCGGCGGGAAGGCTGGGGGTGCAGGGCAGGGCACAGGCGACGCCGCGTGGTCATTCCACGCCAGGAGCCTGTAACACCGCCATGCGCCCTCAGGATTTCTGCCCCTGTGGGTGATACCCGGAAAGCCAGCCCGCGGCATTGCCTCTTGTCGGCGGGGAATGACCCCGCGCGCCTCTGGGCGCCTTGCCTGCGAGCTTTCCGGGTGTCACGCATCGGTCAATTCATGGTTAACAGACCCTAACCTATAATCGAGCCTGACCAGCCATTTTAACCAATTCGACAATTCGAGAAAGAGCCACCCGGAATATGATCCTTTCCATGACCGGCTACGCGGCGGTGACGCGGGAACTTCCCGCCGGGGCGATGAACCTGGAAATCAAGAGCGTCAACTCGCGCTTTCTTGACTTGATGTTCCGCATGAACGACGACGTGCGCTCGCTGGAGCCGCTGTTGCGCGAGATGCTTTCCGAGAAAGTGACGCGCGGCAAGGTGGAATTGCGCCTGGGTTATGGCAAGGACGCCCCGGCCGGCCCGCGCGCCGGCCGCCCCATCACGCTCAATGCCACGGTGGTCGAGCGCCTGGCCGAAGCGGCCGCCGAGGTCAGGCGCCTGGTGCCGCAGGCGCAGGAACTGCGGGTGATGGAAGTGCTGCACTGGCCCGGGGTGATCGAGGATACGTCGCTCTCGCCGGAGGAACTGAAGCAGGCCGTCACCGCGATGGCGCGCGAGGCGATCAGCGAGTTTTCCGCTTCGCGCCAGCGCGAGGGCGAGAAGCTCAAGGCGATGCTGCTGGCGCGCGTGGCGGGCATCGAGGGCTGGGTGCAAAAGGTTGAGCCGATCCTGCCGCAGGTGTTGGCGGATTACCAGGCCAAGCTCAACGCGCGCCTGCGCGAGGCGCTAGGCTCGGCCGATGATGAGCGGGTGAGGCAGGAACTGGCGCTGTTCGGCATCAAGATCGACGTCGCCGAGGAATTGTCGCGCTTGACCGTGCATCTTTCGGAAGTGCGGCGTGTGCTGGACAAGGGCGGGGCGGTGGGCAAGCGCCTGGATTTCCTGATGCAGGAACTGAACCGCGAAGCCAATACCCTGGGCTCGAAGTCGGTGTCGTCAGAGGTGTCGGCGGCGGCGATGGAAATGAAGATCCTGATCGAGCAGATGCGCGAACAGGTGCAGAATCTGGAATAAAGAAACGTCGCGCGCGGCCGTCAACCACCAAAGGCCGCGGGTGGCCCGAATAACGAAGGCTGCGGCGCGGAAGGTGCGCCGCAACGGCAAACTGCGGGAAACGGAAACGAAGACGCGATGAGCGGCTCCCTTTTTATCGTCGCCGCGCCCTCCGGGGCGGGCAAATCCAGCCTGGTGAACGCGCTTCTGGAGCGCGACGCCGGCCTTAACCTGTCGATTTCCTATTCGACGCGCGCGCCGCGTCCAGGGGAAGTGGACGGCAAGAATTATCACTTTGTCGATCGCGAAACCTTCCTGGCGATGGAAATTCGCGGCGAGTTTCTCGAATTTGCCGAGGTGCACGGCAATCTCTACGGCACCTCCAAGCCCTGGATCGAGGGGCAGATGCGCGCCGGGCGCGATATCGTGCTGGAGATCGACTGCCAGGGCGCGGCCCAGGTCAAGAAGATTTTTTCCGCGGCGGTGGCGATTTTCATCCTGCCGCCGTCGATGGCCGAGCTGGAGCGGCGCCTGCGCGGTCGCGGTACCGACAGCGAGGCGGTGATCGCCGGGCGCATGCACGCGGCGGAGGAGGAGCTCTCCCGGGCTCGCGAGTTCGACTATGCTATTATCAATTCCGACTTTTCCGAGGCGAGAGACCAATTGGCTTGCGTGGTGGCGGCAGCCCGGCTGCGCCTGGCGCAAGTGGCTGAACGCGAAGCGCGCCTGTTCGGCGACTTCGGCATCCGCTGGTAGCAAATTCCCTTCCACCTGATCGCTTCTTTCCGACCGATCATAGAAATAACTCAAATCACCATGGCCCGCATCACTGTCGAAGATTGTCTGCAACGCATCCCCAACCGCTTCCAGCTGACCCTGGCCGCGACTTATCGCGCGCGCCAGCTGGCGCAGGGGGCGACGCCGAAGATCGAAGGCACGAAGGACAAGGTGACCGTGATGGCGCTGCGCGAAATCGCCGCCGGCCAGGTTGGCCTGGAGATGCTCAAGCGCGTACAAAGCTGATGCCATGAGCGCGCGCGGAGATCAGCCATGGGTAACCCAGCCAATTCCACCGCGCGCGGAGCCGTTGTCGACCTGAGTACGGCACGCGAACGCCTCTCCAAGGGGCGCAATCCGAACGAGCATCCCGCGGCTGCCGTGCAAAGCGAGCTTTCCACCAAGGCCGCGCAATACGAGGCCTTCGCCGCCAGCCTCGCCACTTATCTGAAGCCCGCGGACGTCGAGCGCATCCGCGAGGCGTACCTGTTTTCGGACCAGGCCCACACCGGGCAGATGCGCGCCTCCGGCGAGGAGTACATCACCCATCCGCTGGCCGTGGCCGGCATCTGCGCCTCCTGGAAGCTGGACGTGCAGGCGCTGATGGCAGCGTTGCTGCACGACGTGGTGGAAGACACCGGCGTCAAGAAGGAAGACATCGCGCAAAAGTTCGGTCCCCCGGTGGCCGAGCTGGTCGATGGCGTGTCCAAGCTGGACCGCATCGAGTTTGAAAGCCGCGAGTACGCGCAGGCGGAAAACTTCCGCAAGATGCTGCTGGCGATGGCGCGCGACGTGCGCGTCATGCTGGTGAAGCTGGCCGACCGGCTGCACAACATGCGCACCATCGGCAGCCTGCGTTCCGACAAGCGCCGGCGCATCGCCCGCGAGACCCTTGAGATCTACGCGCCGATCGCGCACCGCCTGGGATTGAACCAGGTCTATCGCGAATTGCAGGACCTGAGTTTCGCCAACCTCTATCCGCTGCGTTTCGCCACCATCAGCCGGGCGATCAAGGCGGCGCGCGGCAATCGCCGCGAGGGCGTGAACAAGATACTGGAGGCGGTCCAGAAGACGCTGCCGGAGGCGGGCCTGATCGCCCAGGTGTACGGGCGCGAGAAGCACGTCTACGGCATCTACCGCAAGATGGTGGAAAAGCACCTGTCGTTCTCCCAGGTGCTGGACGTCTACGGCTTTCGCGTGGTGGTGAAGGACGTGCAGTCCTGCTACCTGGCGCTGGGCGCGTTGCATGCCCTTTACAAGCCGGTGCCGGGCAAGTTCAAGGATTACATCGCCATCCCGAAGGTGAACGGCTACCAGTCGCTGCACACCTCCCTCATCGGCCCCTACGGCACGCCGGTGGAAATCCAGATCCGCACTGCCGACATGCACCGCGTGGCCGAGGCCGGCGTGGCGGCGCACTGGCTGTACAAGAGTGACGACTCCGCGCTCTCGGATGTGCAAAAGCGTACCCACAAGTGGCTGCAGTCGCTGCTCGACATCCAGCAGAATTCGGGCGACCCGGCCGAGTTCCTCGAGCACGTCAAGGTCGACCTGTTCCCCGACGAGGTCTACGTTTTTACCCCCAAGGGGCGCATCATGGCGATGCCGCGTGGAGCCACCGCGGTGGACTTCGCCTATGCGGTGCACACCGGCGTGGGCGACGCCTGCATCGGCGCGCGCATCAACAACGAGCCGATGCCGCTGCGCACGGAACTGAAAAACGGCGACCTGGTGGAAATCGAGACCGCGCCGAATTCGCACCCGAACCCGGCCTGGCTGGGTTTCGTGAAAACCGGCAAGGCGCGCGCGCATATCCGCCACTTCATGAAGACCATGAAGTACGAGGAGTCGGTGGCCTTGGGCGAGCGCCTGCTCGGCCAGTCGATGCGCGCGCTCGGCGCCGAGCACGCCGAACTCGACAGCTCGCGCTGGGAGCGCCTGCTCAAGGACAGCGGCGCCAAGTCGCGCCAGGAACTGCTGGCCGACATCGGCCTGGGCAAACGCCTGGCGGCGGTGGTGGCGCGGCGCCTGGCGGCCGGCGGCATCGGCAGCATCGACGCCGAGGCCAGCGGGCGCGAGCTGCGTTCGGCGCCGGTGACCATCCGCGGCTCCGACGGCATGGCGGTGCAGCTGGGGAACTGCTGCCACCCGATTCCGGGCGACCCGATCATCGGCCATATCAGCAAGGGCCAGGGCCTGGTGGTGCACACCCACGATTGCAAGACCATCGCCAAGGCGCGCCGCAAGGAGCCCGACAACTGGGTCGACGTGGAGTGGGATCCGGAGCCCGAGAAAGGGTTTGGCGTCGGCATCCGCGTCATCACCACCAACGGCCGCGGTATCCTGGCCAAGGTGGCCGCCGAGATCACGGCGGCGGATACCAACATCACCAACGTGCACACCGAGGACGACGAGACCGGGAATTACGCGATGATGGAATTCTCGATCCAGGTGCAGGACCGGGCACATCTCGCTCGCGTGATGCGTAACCTGCGCCGGTTGCAGGAGGTCGTCCGCATATCCAGAATGAAGAATTAGATGCCGCAACGCGTGAGCGTAAGCTCCGTTGAAAACAAAAGCCCGCGTAAGCGGGCTTTTGTTCGTGGCCGTTCAGTTTCAAAAAATCGTCCGGCTTTGCCGGCGATTTTGCCTGAGCAGCCCGCTCAAAAGTAGGTTTTTACTTTTGAGCGTTTACGGCAGGAGAATCGTGCAGCCGGTGGTCTTGCGGCTTTCCAGCGCCGTATGGGCTTGCCCCACGTCCTTCAGGGCATAGCGCTGGTTGATCTCGATCTTCACCTTGCCGCTGGTGATGGCGTCGATCAGGTCGCCGGCCATTTCTTCCAGCCAGTCGCGGCGCGAGGCGTAGGTGTTCAGCGTCGGACGCTGGACGTAGATCGAGCCCTTGGCCGAGAGTGTGGTGAGCGCCACCGGCGGCACCGGGCCGGAGGCATTGCCGAAGGTGATCATATGGCCGAGCGGCTGCAGGCAGTTGAGCGAACCTTCCCAGGTGTCCTTGCCGATCGAGTCATACACCACCGGGACGCCCTTGCCGCCGGTGATTTCCTTGACGCGGGCGGTGAAGTCTTCCTTGGTGTAGTTGATGGTGTGGGCGCAGCCGTGTGCCTTGGCAAGCGCGGCTTTTTCTTCGCTCGACACCGTGCCGATGACGGTGACGCCCAGGGCTTTGAGCCACTGGCAGGCGATCAGGCCGATGCCGCCGGCGGCGGCGTGCAGCAGCACGGTCTCGCCGGCTTTCACCGGGTAGGACTTCTTGATCAGGTAGCGCACCGTCATGCCTTGCAGCATCATCGCCGCGCCGGTTTCGAAGCTGATCGCGTCCGGCAGTTTGATCAGAGGCGCGGCGGGCATCACGCGGGTTTCCGCATAGGCACCGGGAGGGCCGCCGGCGTAGGCAACGCGGTCGCCGGCCTTGACGTGGGTCACGCCTTCACCCACGGCTTCGACCACGCCGGCTGCTTCCATGCCCAGGCCGCCGGGCAGGGGCTGCGGGTACAGGCCGGTGCGGAAATAGACGTCGATGAAATTGAGGCCGACGGCGTGCTGCTTGACGCGGGCCTCGCCCGGGCCGGGGTTGCCGACTTCGACGTCTTCCCAGCTCATCACTTCCGGGCCGCCGGTGTTGTGGATGCGGATGGCCTTGCTCATGTCTCGTCTCCTGTAGGGATGGAATGGCAGCCGCCTGCGGCCGCCGGTGGGGGCGAAGCTTATCACCCGTTACGGGCGCGATGGATTTTCGGGACATAATCGCGGTCCAATCCCGGCGCGATGGTCGTGCCAAGGAGAGAAGCCATGCCAGGTCAGACAAGGTTCGCCAGGACGACGTTGGGACAGCTCGCCGCGGGTTTCGTTTTTGCCATTGCCGCTTGCGCGGCCCATGCCATCGACGTGGCCGGCGTGGCGCTGCCCGACAGCGTTAAGGTCGGCGCCACCGACCTGCGCCTGAACGGCGCCGGAGTGCGCACCTTCATCATCGTCAAGGTCTACGTCGGCGCGCTCTACCTGCCGGAGAAGACCGGCAGCGCCGCGGCGGTGCTGGAGGGCAAGGGCGCCAAGCGCATCTCCATGCACCTGCTGCGCGACCTCAGCGCCGAGCGCCTGGGCAAGGCCCTGGACGAGGGCCTGGAAAAGAACCTGACCGCGGCCGAGCACGAGAAAATGGCGCCGCAGATCGAGGCGCTGCACGCCGCCATGAACGCGGTGGGCGACGCCAAGGAAAAAAGCGTGGTCACCCTGGACTACCTGCCGGAGTCCGACAGCACCCGTGTTACGCTCAACGGCGCGCCGGTCGGCAAGCCGATCGCCGGCGCCGATTTCTACCGCGCCCTGCTCAAGGTGTGGATCGGCGATCACCCGGCGCAGTCCGATCTGAAAGCGGCGATGCTGGGGCAGACCAAGGGTTAGCCAAATAGTGGAAGCGGAGAAACATGGGAGGATTACTGCGATTCGACGCCGTCGTTGCCGCGCCTTTCGCCGGCATCGGCGTGCGCGTGGCCGATGGCGAGGTCGCCGAGACCTTGTATCTACCGCCCTCGATCCGCGCGCAGGCGCCGAAAAGCCCGCTGGCGCGCGAGGTGGTGCGGCAGATCCGCGCTTATCTGCGCGACCCTTCACACGTTTTTGATTTGCCCCTGGCCGAGCGCGGCAGCGAGTTCCAGCGCCGTGTCTGGCGCGAGATAGCAGCGATTCCCCATGGCCGCACGCTTTCCTACGGCGACGTGGCGCGGCGCATTGCCAGCGGTCCGCGCGCGGTCGGGCAGGCCTGTGGCGCCAACTGGTTTTCGCTGTTGATTCCCTGCCACCGCGTGCTGGCGGCCAATGGCCTGGGCGGCTTCGGCGACCCGGTCGACGGCGCCTTTCACCTGAACATCAAGCGCTGGCTGCTGGCGCACGAGGGCATCGCGGTCAAGTAGCCGGTACCGGCTTCATGACCCTACGCCGCGCGCCATCAGCACGGCCATCAGCGGAATGGCGCACATCAGCGCCAGCTCGGCGTGAATGAAACGCGCGGCCGCCTTCACTTCAGTGGCCATGATCTCGCCGCCCGTGGCTTGCAGGCGCTTGCGCCAGGCGATGAAGCGCCGCGTCGGCGCGATCGAGATCAGGCCCACCAGCACGAAAAGGGCCATCTTGGTGTGGAACACCGGGTTGTGCAGGTAGAACGCCGCGCCCTTGGCGCCGAAAAACAGGCGCAGCAGGCCGGTGGCCAGTATTGCAATAGCGCCGGCGAAATAGGCAATGTCGATGGCGCCCAGGTAGCGTGCCTGGGCTTGCGTCAGCGGCCCGCGGCACAGCACCAGCTCGGCGGTGAGCAGGCCGAAGGTGGCGAAGATCGAGATGAAATGCAGGTAGGCGAGCAGGGCATCGGCTAAGGGTGGGGACATCGGGGGTTTCCTTGCGGGGCGATGGCTCGCATGCTGTGTGCGCCGCTTTGCATTGTCAAGCCGGCTGTGTCAGCATGGAACGCATGAGCCCGGCCGACAGCGACCTGATCGATGAATTCTGTGATGCCCTCTGGCTGGAGGACGGGCTGGCCAAGCTGTCGCTGGAGGCTTACCGGCGCGATCTTTCGCAGCTGGCGCAGTGGCTGGGCGCGCGCGGCAAGGACCTGGCCGGGGCGGGCGAAAGTGATCTTTCCGGCTACATCAGTGCGCGCTTTGCCGCCGGCGCCAAAGGCAGCAGCGCCAACCGTCGGCTCTCCGCGCTGCGGCGCCTGTACCGCTGGATGGTGCGCCAGGGCAAGCGGGGTTCCGACCCCACCGCCAATCTCGACTCGGCCAAGCAGGCGCTGCGCTTTCCCAAGGTGCTGTCGGAAGCCAACGTGGAGGAACTGCTGGCCGCGCCCGACCTCGGCAACCCGGTGGGCCTGCGCGACCGCGCCATGCTGGAACTGCTCTACGCCAGCGGCCTGCGGGTCTCCGAACTGGTGACGGTGAAGACGGTGGAGGTAAGCCTCACCGACAACGTGGTGCGCATCACTTCCGGCAAGGGTGGCAAGACGCGCCTGGTGCCCTTCGGCGAGGAGGCGGCGGACTGGATCAACCGCTATCTTGAGGAGGCGCGGCCGGCGTTGCTGGGCGGGCGGCCGGCGGATGCCTTGTTTGTCACCGCGCGCGGGACGGAGATGACGCGCCACAATTTCTGGCACGCGGTGAAAAAATACGGCGCTGTCGCCGGCATTGCCGCCGCCTCGCTGTCGCCGCACACCCTGCGCCACGCCTTTGCCACCCATCTGCTGAACCATGGCGCCGACCTGCGCGTGGTGCAGATGCTGCTCGGGCATTCGGACATTTCGACCACACAAATCTACACGCACGTCGCCCAGGCGCGGCTGAAGGAGCTGCACGCGCGGCATCATCCGCGCGGCTGAACGTTGTTTTTCGTTGATGTTCGTTCATGGTATTGACCGCCTTTGCCGGCGATTCCATGCAGATGCCCGACAAAAGTAGGGTTGTACTTTTGTCGGAATGATTAAAATTCGCCTATGGCGAAAAAACAGCACGTCTCGGAAACTCCGGCCACCGCCTTTCTCAAGGCGCACAAGGTGACGTTCAGCGAGCATCCCTACGAATACGAGGAACACGGCGGCACCGAGGTGTCGGCGCGCGAACTGGGCGTGGACGAGCACGCGGTGGTGAAGACGCTGGTCATGCAGGACCAGGATGCCAAGCCCCTGATCGTGCTGATGCACGGCGACTGCAAGGTCTCAACCAAGAACCTGGCACGCCAGGCGGGCGTGAAAAGCATAGAGCCGTGCAAACCGGAGGTGGCAAACCGCCATTCCGGCTATCTGGTCGGCGGTACTTCACCCTTCGGTACGCGCAAGGAAATGCCGGTATACGCCGAAAAGAGCATCTTCAACCTGGAGAAGATCTACATCAACGGCGGGCGGCGCGGCTTCCTGGTCGGGATTGCGCCGGGGGAGATCCTGCGTACGCTGGGCGCCACGCAGGTGGAATGCGCGCTGGAGGATTAGCGCGCTTGCGTAGTGGCGTGCCTTTTTGCGGCTACGCGCGACGCTCCACCATCACGCCGACCTGCTTCACCCCCTTGATGATGCCCAGTTTCGCCACCGCCAGCTTGACGTAGGGCGTGCCGAATTCGGTGAGGATGCCGCGCGCCAGGTGGTCCGCCATGCGCTCGAGCAGCTTGAAATGGTGGGTGTCGCACTCGCGCTGCACGTAGGTGCAGACGGCGGCGTAATTGATCGTGTTGACCAGCTTGTCGGACTCGAACACCTCGGCACCCGGGATCGCCAAATCGATGTCGAAGGTGATCGGCTGCGGATTGGTGCGCTCGCGCGGGTAATGGCCGACGATGGTGGAAATCCGCAGGTCGCGGATAAAGATCAGGTCCATGTATTGTTAGAATCGCACGCAATGGCAACATTCTAAAAGAAGAGCATGGAGACTATATTGTTCGGCGTCATTGCTTATCTGATCGGATCGGTGTCCTTCGCCGTGATGGTCAGCAAGGTGTATGGCCTGTCTGACCCGCGCACCTACGGCTCGAAAAACCCCGGCGCCACCAACGTTCTGCGCTCCGGCAACAAGACGGCCGCCGTGCTTACCCTGGTCGGGGATGCCGCCAAAGGGGCGCTGGCGGTGTGGCTGGCGACCCAGTTCGGGCCGCGCTATGGTGTCGGCGACACCGGCATTGCCCTGGTGGCGCTGGCCGTGTTCCTCGGGCACCTCTTTCCGGTGTTTTTCCGCTTCCAGGGCGGCAAGGGGGTGGCCACGGCCCTGGGCATCCTGCTCGCGCTCGACCCCTGGCTGGGGCTGGCCGTGCTCGCCACCTGGATCGTCATAGCGGCTATTTTCCGCTATTCCTCGCTGGCAGCGCTGGTGGCGGCGGTGGCTGCCCCGCTTTACCACGCCATGTTCTGGGACCTGGACATCACTACGCTGGCGATCGGCATCATGTCGCTGCTGTTGATCTGGCGTCATCGCGGCAACATCGAAAAGCTGCTGGCGGGCAAGGAGTCGCGCCTGGGCGGCAAGGGCCAGCCGGCCGCCGCGCCGGTGCGGCACAAGGCGGTGAAGGCGAAAAAGGCACGCTAGCGCGGGGCGCCGTTCAGCTAATGGCGCCCAGGTCCCAGCGCGGCTTGATGTCGAAGCGATAGCCGGCGGCCTGCGCGGCGGCTTGCGCACCCTGCATCTGCAACCGGCAGGCACCGGCGTAGGCGATCATCGCGCCATTGTCGGTGCATAGCGCCAGTTCCGGGTAATGGACCCGCGCGCCCAGCCTGGCGGTGGCGGTATCCAGTTGCGCGCGCAGGCGCCCGTTGGCGCTGACGCCGCCGGCCACCACCAGCCGTTCGAGGCCGGTTTGCTGCAATGCCGCAACCGACTTCACTGTCAGCACATCGGTGATCGCCTCTTCCACCGCCCGCGCGAGGTCGGCGCGCGCCTGATGTTTGGCCGTATCCTCCAGGCCTTCCTTGCGTACCACGGTGAGTACCGCGGTTTTCAGGCCGCTGAAACTGAAGTTGAGGTCGGCGCTGCCACGCATCGGCCGCGGCAGCTTGTAATGGCTGGCTTGACCCTCCTGCGCCAGTTGGCTGAGGGCGGGGCCGCCGGGGTAGGGCAGGCCCAACAGCTTGGCGCTTTTATCGAAGGCTTCGCCGGCGGCGTCATCCACGGTTTCGCCCAGCAGTTCGTACCGGCCGACGCCGGTAACGCGCATCAGCTGGGTGTGGCCGCCGGAGACCAGCAACGCTACAAAGGGGAACGCCGGCGGGTCGGCGGAGAGTAGCGGCGAAAGCAGATGGCCTTCGAGGTGATGCACGCCGATGGCGGGTACGCCCAGCGCCATGGCGAGCGCGCTGCCGGCGGCCGCGCCCACCAATAATGCGCCGGCCAGGCCCGGCCCGCGGGTGTAGGCGACGGCATCGACTTCTTCCAGGGTGCGGCCGGCATCACCCAGCACCTGGCGCGTCAGCGGCAGCAGGCGGCGGATATGGTCGCGCGAGGCCAGTTCAGGCACCACGCCGCCATAGTCCTGGTGCATGCGCACCTGGGAATGCAGGGCTTGCGCCAGGAGGCCGGCGACGGGCGCGTCGGCGCCGCGATCGGTGTCGTAAAGCGCAACGCCGGTTTCGTCGCAGGAGGATTCGATTCCTAAAATCAACACAATTTAAAATCGCAATATGGTTCGCATGAAGCCGCGCACGGCATAATGGCAGGCTGCGCTTTTTGACGCCTTTTTCACAGCAATTTCGCTGCCGGCCTTTTTACTTTGTTTAACAAGTAACGTAAGGGAAAGCGCAATCTTCCCGAAGTATACTTGCGCCCGCAATGAGTCCTCCTTTCTGTAAATTGCTGCGCATGTCCCTGTTTTTGCCCGTATTTTGCTTCGGGCAAGCAGCTTTCGCGCAATCTGCGCCGGACTTGCACGCCTTGACCTTGCCGGCCGCAGAAAGCTTGATGGCGAGCAAGAACCGCGACATCTCGGCGGCACGGCGCGCGCTCGACCAGGCCGCCGCCGACGTCAAGGTGGCGGGGCAGCCGCCCAATCCGCAATTGACCCTGGGCGTGGGTTCCTACAATCCGCAACTGGGCATCGGCAGCGGCAATGCGCGCAGCAAGACCGTCGACAGCTCCGTGCGCGTCGATCAACTCATCGAGCGCGGCAACAAGCTGGGTCTTAGGGTGGACAACGCCAAAGGCCTGGAAGCGGCCGCCGGCCAGGACCTCAATGATACCGGGCGCCAGCAGTTGCAGGCGGTGCGCAGCGCCTATTACGATCTGCTGGCCGCGCAGGAGAAGGTGACAGCCGCTGAAGACAGCGCCGCGCTGTTCGGCAAGACGGTGGATGCGGCGCAATTGCGCCAGCGCGCCGGTGACCTCGCGGTGGCCGATGTCTCGCGCGTGCGCGTCGACGCCCTGCGCGCGCAAAACGACGCGCGCTCCGCCCAGGCCGATCTTTCGCGCGCCCGCCTCACCCTGGGCTACCTGATCGGCGCCGATGCGCAGTCTGCCGAAATCCGTGCCGTCACGCCGTGGCCCGTGCTCACCCAGCCGCAAGCCGCTTCCAACGAGGCGCTGGTGGATCGCCGGCCTGACGTGCGCGCGGCCCAATTGCGCGTGGATGCCGCCGACAAGGCGCGCGAGTTGGCGCAGGCGCAGCGCACGCGCGACGTTTCCATCGGCGCGCAATACGACCATTACCCGGTGAGCGACGCCAATACCCTGGGCACCGGCAACACGTTCGGCATTTCGATTTCGGTGCCGCTGTTCCTGCGCAACAACAGCGAAGGCACCATCGCCCGCGCCCAGGCCGACTGGTACGCTGCGCGCGACAATCTCGACCGCGTACGCGCCAGCGCGCTCTCTGATGTGCTGCGCGCCCGCAGCGACCTGGAAAGCGCGGCCGAACGCCTGCGGCGGTTCGAAGGCGACGTGCTGCCGGCGGCGCAAAAATCGGCCGACTCGGCCGAATTCGCGTTCAGGAACGGCGCCATGGCCGTGATGGACTTGCTCGATTCGCGCCGCACCCTGAAGGCGGTGCTGATCGACGCCGCCAATGCGCGCGCCGATTACGCCAAGGCCCTGGCGGCCTGGCAATCCAGCGCCGAGGCGCCGGCGGACTACGTCAACAACGGAGCAGAAAAATGAATACGCGCACCGCGGTGGTCGTGCTGGTGCTCGCCGCCGTGGCCGGCGGGGCTGGTTACATGATCGGCGGTCGCAAGGGCGAAGCCGCGGCCGATGCCGCCAAGCCGGCGCCGGCCGCCGCCGCCAAGCCGGGCGAGATCAAGTATCCCGAAGGCGCGCCGCAGCTTTCCGCGCTGCGGGTGGAGGCCGCCATCGAGGCGCCGCTGCCGCTGGCCGAACCGCTCAATGCCAAGGTCTCCTACGACGAGGACGTGACCGCGCGCATCACCTCTCCCATCGCCGGGCGCATCGTGGCCCTGAAGGCGGCTGCGGGCGACACCGTCAAGGCCGGCCAGGTGCTGGCCAATATCGACGCGCCCGATTTCGCCACCGCCGTGGCCGACGTGCACAAGGCCGAGGCCGACCAGAACGTCAAGCGCTTGGCGGCGGAGCGTGCGCAAAAACTGTTCGACGGCGACGTCATTGCGCGCAAGGACCTGGAAGCCGCCAATGCCGAGCTGGCGCAGTCGCAGGCCGAATCGCAGCGCGCCCGCGCCCGCCTGAAAAACCTGATCCCGGCGGCCGGCGACGGCCCCGGCCTTTCCCTGCGCTCGCCGATCGCCGGCGTCGTGGCCGACCGCAAGGCCAATCCTTCGCAGGAAGTGCAGCCGGGCTCCGACCCGCTGTTCGTCGTCTCCAACCTGTCGAAACTGTGGGTGCTGGTGGACCTGCCGGAACGGCACCTGGCCACCGTCAAGCCGGGCCTGCCGGTGAGCGTGTCGGTGGAGGCGTTTCCGAATGAATCCTTCCGCGGCGTGGTCTCGCGCGTCGGCCAGGTGGTCAACCCGGATACCCGGCGCGTGCAGGTACGCTGCGACATCGACAATCCCGACGGCAAGCTGCGCCCGGAGATGTATGCGCGCGTGATCCTGCTGACCGATGAGGGCAAGCAGGCGGTGCGGCTGCCCAACAACGCGCTGGTCACCGAAGGGTTGTACAGCTACGTGTTCGTCGAGACCGCGCCGCGCCAGTTCACCAAGCGCCGCGTCAAGCTGGCGGTGCAGGACCGCGAGTATTCCTACGTCAGCGACGGCGTCAGCAAGGGCGAAAAGGTGGTGGTCGGCGGCTCGCTGCTGCTGCAGTCCGAACTGCAATCGACCAACTGACCGGCGTTCCAAGGGAAACCAACGCGCGGCCTTGAGCGCATCCAATCAACGACGCCATGCTTGAACGCCTAGTCACATTCTGCATCACGCAGCGCCTGTTCGTGCTGGTGGCGATCGTCGCATTGCTGTTCTTCGGCGCGCGCGCGGTCAACAACCTGCCGATCGAGGCCTTTCCGGACGTGCAGGACGTGCAGGTGCAGATCGTCACGCAATTCCGCGGCCAGGCGCCGGAGGAAGTCGAGCGCGCCGTCTCGCTGCCGATCGAGATCGGCGTCGCCGGCACGCCCTTCATGACCCAGGTGCGCTCGGTGTCGATCACCGGCCTGTCGGTGGTGACCCTCACCTTCGCCGACGGCACCAACGACTACTTCGCGCGCCAGCAGGTGACCGAGCGCCTGAACGAGGTCAACCTGCCGCCGGGCGTCAATCCTTCGCTGGCGCCGCTCTCCACCGCGGTGGGCGAGATCTATCGCTATGTGCTGGAAGTGCCCAAGGACATGCCCGAATACGAGGCACGCGCGATCCAGGACTGGGTGATCCAGCCGCGCCTGCGCATGGTGCAGGGCGTGGCCGACGTGGTGAGCTTCGGCGGCCAGGTGAAGGAATACCAGGTCCGTGTCGACCCGTACAAGCTCAAGCGCTACAACGTCACGCTCGACATGGTGAGCCAGGCGCTGACCAACAACAGCCAGAACTTCGGCGGCGGCCTGCTCAGGCGCGGCGCCGAGGCGCTGGTGATCCGCGGCATCGGCCTGTTCAATAGCCTGGACGACATCGGCCGCACGGTGGTGAGCTCCAAGGGCGGCAACACCGTCCTGATCTCCGACATCGGCGAAGTGCAGGTGGGCGGGCGGGTGCGTTCCGGCATCGTCGGCTATAGCTTTACCGACGCCAACCATGATCACAAGGACAAGTACGAGTCCGATTCGATCATCCAGGGCATCGTGATCATGACCAAGGGGCAGAACGCGGCGAAAATCATCGATGCCCTGAAGGAACGCGTCGCCGAGGTGCAGCAGCGCCTGCCCAAGGGCGTTGTCATCCGCCCGGTCTACGACCGCACCCAGTTGATCAGCCACACCGTCTCGACGGTGGCCGAGAACCTGACTATCGGTGCGGCGCTGGTGATCACCATCCTGATCGTCTTCCTGCGCAACTGGCGCGCGGCCCTGATCGTCGCCTCGGTGATTCCGCTGTCCTTGTTGTTCGCCTTCATCATGATGGACGCGCGCGGCGTCTCGGCCAACCTGATTTCGCTGGGCGCGGTGGACTTCGGCATCATCATCGATAGTGCGGTGGTGGTGGTGGAAGCCCTGATGGTGAAGCTCGCCCTGGCGCGCGACGACACCAATCCGCACAACGACTCGATCTCCTGGCGCATGACCACCCTGCGCAATACGGTGACCGAGCTGGGCCACCCGATCCTGTTCGCCAAGGCGATCATCATCCTGGCCTTCCTGCCGATCTTCACCTTCCAGCGCGTGGAAGGGAAAATCTTCTCGCCGGTGGCCTTCACGCTGTCGTTCGCGCTGCTGGGCGCGATCATCCTCACGCTGACTTTGGTGCCTACGCTCCTGTCGTACAACATGCGCACCAACAGCCTGGCCGAGAAGCACATGAAGTGGATGCGCGACCTGCAAAGCGGCTATCGCGGCCTGCTGGAGCGCCTGGCCGGCATCCGCTTCCTGGTGGTGGGGGGCGCGGTGGCGCTGCTGGTCCTGACCCTGGCGCTGGTGCCGCTGTTGGGCAGCGAGTTCCTGCCCAAGCTCGACGAAGGCAACATCTGGCTCACCATCAGCATGCCGCCGCCCACGGGCCTGACGCAGACCAAGGAAGTCGAGCGCAGCGTGCGCGCCATTCTCACCAGCTACCCCGAGGTGCGCCAGGTGGTGACGCAGGTCGGCCGCCCCGACGACGGCACTGACGCCAAGGGGCCGAACAACCTGGAAGTCCTCGCCGAGCTTTATCCGCGCGACACCTGGCATTTCCCCAACAAGGAAGCGCTGATCACCGACATGAGCAAGAAGATCCACGCCATGCCGGGTATTCCGACCAACTTCTCGCAGGTGATCCAGGACAACGTCGAAGAGGCGCTCTCCGGCGCCAAGGGCGAGATCGTGGTCAAGGTCTACGGGCCCGACCTGGAGATATTGCAGGACAAGGCTGACCAGATCGTTGACATCCTCTCCTCCATCAAGGGCGCGACCGACGTCGGCTCCCTGCAGGTGGGCGGGCAGACCGAACTGACCATCCGCATGGACCGCGCCAAGATCGCGCGCCTGGGCGTGAACGTCAACGACGTCGGCAACGTGATCCAGACCGCGCTGGCGGGCATGGCGGTGAACACCTTCTACGAGGGCGACCGGCGCTTTGACGTCACCGTGCGCCTGGCGCTGCCGTTCCGCGACGCGGTCGACGACGTCTCCAACTTGCAGATTCCGCTGCCCAACAGCACCAACACCATTTCCCTGTCGGAGGTCGCGCGCATCGACATCCGCCAGGGTGCCTACCGCATCGGGCGGGAAAACGGCGGGCGCCTGATCCCGGTGAAAGTCAACCTGATCAACCGCGACCAGGGCAGTTTCGTCGCCGAGGCGCAGGCGCGCGTGGCCAAGGCGGTCAACCTGCCGCCGGGCTACTACATCACCTGGGGCGGGCAGTTTGAAAACCAGCAGCGGGCGCTGAAGCGCCTGCAGGTGATCGTGCCGATCAGCCTGTTCTCCATTTTCGCCCTGCTGTTCTGGACCTTCAAGTCGATGAGAAAGGCGTTGCTGGTGCTCTCGATGATTCCGTTCACCGCCATCGGCGGCTTCGCGGGCCTGGCGCTGGCAGGCCTGCATGTGTCGATCTCGGCGGCGGTGGGGTTCATCGCGGTGGCGGGTATTTCGGTGCAAAACGGCGTGATCATGCTGGAGCACATCATCGAGCTGTTCCGCCACGGCACGCCGTACAGGGAGGCGATTTCCAGCGGCGCGGTGAACCGCCTGCGGCCGATCCTGATGACGGCGCTGATGGCGGGCCTGGGCCTCTTGCCGGCGGCGATTTCCAAGGGCATCGGTTCGGAAACCCAGCAGCCGTTCGCCGTGGTGATCGTCGGCGGCATCGTCTCGGCGACGCTTTTCACCCTGATCCTGCTGCCGCTGCTTTACCCGGTTTTCGTCAAGGAACAGGAAGCCTAGCGAAAGGGCCGGACGGCCCTTGCAAACGCCGCGCAAAGCTCGTATAATCAAGGGCTTTCCGCGATTTGGCTAAATTTTAGCCGGATTGGACCTCGCGGCCCACTTATTTTTCTTCAGGCTGACCGCCTGAAACCCGGAGCCTGTTGAATGCCCAGCGTTCGCGTCAAAGAAAACGAGCCCTTCGAAGCCGCCATGCGCCGCTTCAAGCGCACGATCGAAAAAACCGGCCTGCTGACCGAGTTGCGTGCCCGCGAGTTCTATGAAAAGCCCACCTCCGAGCGCAAGCGCAAGCATGCCGCCGCGGTCAAGCGCACCTACAAGCGCCTGAAGAGCCAGCAACTGCCGCCGAAGCTGTACTAAGCAGGGCTGTGCAAATGCAAAGCCGCGGGTGCGTAGCGCCTCGCGGCTTTTATTATTTGTGCGGGCAAAAGTCCTTGGACTTTTGATACAAAGTCCTCGGACTTTTGCCCGGTTTGAGATGCAAAAAATCGCCGGCCTCATTCGCGTAATGGGCGGTCAAACTTTTGAGGAAAGGCGACGAAACGGCCGCCTTCGATAACTGGAGTCACCATGAGCCTCAAGGACCAGATCACCGAAGACATGAAGTCGGCGATGCGCGCCAAGGAAGCGCAAAAGCTTTCCGCCATCCGCATGCTGCTGGCCGCGATCAAGCAGGTCGAGGTGGACAAGCGCATCGTCCCGACCGATGCCGACGTCACGGCGATCGTCGAGAAGGAAATCAAGAAGCGCCGCGACTCCATCACCCAGTACACCGCCGCCAAGCGCGAAGACCTCGCCGCCAACGAGCAATTCGAGGTGGATGTGCTGTCCGCCTACCTGCCCAAGCAGGCTGACGACGCCGAGATCGAGGCAGTGATCGCCGAAGCGGTGGCTGCCGCCGGCGGCAGCGGGCCGCAGGTCATGGGCAAGGTGATGGGCGCGGTCAAGGCCAAGCTCGCCGGCCGCGCCGACATGACCCGTGTCTCGGCGCTGGTGAAGGCGAAGCTGGCCGGCTGATTTTCCGGCGCACACGGAAAATCCGGCGCAAGCCTGCCTTCCGCAATAAAAAAGCCCGGCTCGTGCCGGGCTTTTGCTTTTCCTGGCCAGGGCTTACTCCGCCTTGCCGGCGCGCTCCAGGCCGGTGATGCGGCTGCCGGCCTTCAGGCCTTTTTGCTTGAACCAGTTGAGGTTCATTTCCAGGGCATAGGGCGAGGGCTTGACGCTGCAGTGGCTGTCCTCGGTCTGCGGCTTCATGTCCTCGATGTTGAGGATCACGCCGTCCTTGTCCATGAAGGCCACCGACAGCGGCAGCAGGGTGTTCTTCATCCACATGCACTGCTGGCGCAGGTCGGGGAAGAGGAACAGCATGCCTTCGTTGGCGGCCATCTGCTTGCGGCCCATCAGGCCGATCATGCGGGTGTCTTCCACCTTCGCCACTTCGGCCTTGATCAGGTACATGCCGCTTTGCAGTTGCACGGCCGCCAGGGGCGGTTGCGGGCCGGTGGGTTCCTGGGCGTGGGCGCCGGCGCAGGCAAGCGCGGCCAAGGCGATGAGCGGGGCGGACAACAGGCGGCTGAGTTTCATGGCGGCAGTCGGGGGAGCTGAAAGGGCGGGTATTTTGGATTTGGGCGCCGGCGTGGCCGCAACTTTGGACGGCTTCCGGCAGCGCCGGGATTGTAGCGCCGGCGGCGGCTGGCGGCGGGCAAAAACCTGCAAAACAATGAAACGAAAAACCGGGGCGAAAAAAAACCGGGATTCCAGTTGCCTGGAAGCCCGGCCTTCTGCGGCGCTCTGCTTACTTGGCGGGAGCGGCGGCGGGCGCGTCGGCAGCCTTGTCGGCCTTCTTCATCGACGACTTCTTGGTGGACTTCTTGGCGGTCGACTTCTTCGCCTTGGTGGCCTTCGCGGCCGGGGCAGCCTTGGCGTCGGCGGCCGGGGCGGCAGCGTCAGCGGCGAAAGCGGAGACGGAAGCGACAGCCATCAGGCCGGCGACCAGAACGGACAGGAGTTTGCTCATTGCAGTTTTTCCTTGGACGATGTTAGGAAGATTGTTGGTGACCTCCTCGGTCATGCGGAATAACGCGCCGCGGCAAATCAGCGTTGACAACAGATGACACAAAATTTACCGGGACGCAAATACTGGCCGGCTGGCGGTTATCTCCGGGTTAACCCCGATTCCGTGATTTTTGCGTCAAACCGCGGGTGTTGCTTCCTGGTGGGCTGGAGGATGGGCGGCGCTGCGGTGGCTTGCCGCGGCTGGAGGGGGCGGCGGGTGGGCTGGCCGGCCGCGGCATCGCACCCGCGTCGCCTTCCTGCCATTGACCCGGCGCCATGCCCTTCAGGGTATAGGGGCCGACGCGGTGGCGGATCAGGCGCAGGGTGGGGTAGCCCACCTTGGCGGTCATGCGGCGCACCTGGCGGTTCTTGCCTTCGCTGATGGTGAGCTCGATCCAGGCGGTGGGAATGGCCGCACGGTAGCGGATCGGCGGATCGCGGGTCCACAAGCCGGGTGGCTCGGCAATCACCCGCGCCTCGCCGGGGCGGGTGACAAAGTCGCCCAGGTCGACTCCGGCGGCCAGGGCGGCAAGAGCGGCGGCATCGGGGATGCCTTCGACCTGCACCCAGTAGCTTTTGGGCAGCTTGGCGCGCGGATGGCTGATGCGCGCCTGCAGCGGCCCGTCGTCGGTGAGCAGCAGCAGGCCTTCGCTGTCGGTATCCAGGCGCCCGGCGGGGTAGACCCGCGGCACGCGGACGAAATCGGCCAGCGTGGGGCGCTCGCCGTCCCGGGAAAACTGGCAGATCACCCCGAAGGGCTTGTTGAACAGGATCAGCATCGCCAAATAGGGAGAGAGGTACGAGCAGGGGTATAAGCCTTCCGGCCAAACAAAAACCCCGCGCCGTTGCCGGGGCGGGGTTCTCGCGAGGAAGGGGGATTTTTCAGGCGGCCGACTGAATATTCGAGGCCTGCTTGCCCTTTTGACCCTGCGTCACCTCGAAAGAGACTTTTTGACCCTCTTTCAGCGTCTTGAAGCCCGGCATTTGAATTGCCGAAAAGTGCGCAAACAGGTCTTCACCGCCGTCATCCGGGGTAATGAAGCCGTAACCCTTCGCATCGTTGAACCATTTCACAGTGCCAGTTGCCATACCAGGAACTCCCAAAAGTAAAAAGACGGGCTCAAAACGCCCCACGATGTTTGCGTTTCAAGGCCGTCCCCCCTCCGGTATTGTCTGGCGCATCTTGTTTACGGCCATCACCCGATACTTCTAGGCGCTTGGAACTAGCTTGAACCAAACGCTTGCTGTTTTACGTACAGTTTTTACGCAAGTCAAGTGCTTTTTCGGCCAATTGTGGGACAGTGGCGCAAAAGGTGTTGTTTTTTTGTCCATCCCCTGTTTGGATTTGAAAGCCGGGAAAAGGCCCCTATTTAGTGCCTACGCAAGGGTTGCGTGGCAGGGCTGGAAGGCTACAATTTGCTCATGGCACACAAGTTTGATTCGGATTCCGGCAACGGCACCATCCTCGAGGAGAAAAAGGCCAAGGTCAAACCTCCTCCGATGTACAAGGTTCTTTTGCTCAATGACGACTACACGCCGATGGAGTTCGTGGTGTCGACAATCCAGAAGTTTTTCAGCAAAAGCCGGGAGCAGGCCACGCAAATCATGCTGAAGGTGCATCGCGAAGGCATGGGGGTATGCGGCATCTACCCCAAGGACGTCGCCGGCACCAAGGTGGAACTGGTCACCCAGCATGCGCGGGCGCACCAGCATCCCCTGCAGTGCACGATGGACGAAACCGAGTGAGCGGGAATTAACGATTTTTTTTCGGTCAAGTTTCACCACCAGCGTTTTTTTTGTGTAGAGTGGTATTACACGCCGGGCGTATCCGGCGATAGAGGCGAAAGATGATTGCGCAAGAGTTGGAAGTTAGCCTGCACATGGCCTTTGTCGAGGCCAGGCAAAAGCGGCATGAATTCATCACGGTCGAGCACCTTCTGCTGGCGCTTCTCGACAACCCCACCGCGGCCGACGTGCTGCGCGCCGTCGGCGCCAACATCGACGACCTGCGCAAGAACCTGACGCAGTTCATCACCGAGCACACCCCCACGGTGGCCGGCAGTGAAGACGTCGACACGCAGCCGACGCTGGGCTTCCAGCGCGTGATCCAGCGCGCCATCATGCACGTGCAATCGTCTTCCAATGGCAAGAAGGAAGTGACGGGCGCCAACGTGCTGGTCGCCATCTTCGGCGAGAAGGATTCGCACGCGGTCTATTACCTGCACCAGCAGGGCATCACCCGTCTTGACGTGGTGAACTACATCTCCCACGGCATCACCAAGCAGCCGCCGGAGAAGGAAAAGTCCGGCACCACTGCCAACGAGAAGGAAGAGACCGGCGAAGAGGGCGGCGGCGATTCGAAGAATTCTCCGCTGGAGAATTACACGCAGAACCTGAACAAGGCTGCCGCCGAAGGCAAGATCGACCCGCTGATCGGCCGCGAGCTCGAGCTCGAGCGCGTGATCCAGACCCTGTGCCGCCGCCGCAAGAACAATCCCTTGCTGGTCGGCGAGGCCGGCGTCGGCAAGACGGCGATCGCCGAAGGCCTGGCCAAGCGCATCGTCGACGGCGAAGTGCCTGAAGTGCTGAAGGAGTCCGTCGTCTACTCGCTGGACATGGGCGCGCTGCTGGCCGGCACCAAGTATCGGGGTGACTTCGAGCAACGCCTGAAGGGCGTGCTGAAGAAGCTGCTCGGCAACCCGAACGCCATCCTGTTCATCGACGAAATCCATACCCTGATCGGCGCCGGCGCCGCTTCCGGCGGAACGCTTGACGCCTCCAACCTGCTCAAGCCCGCGTTGTCCAGCGGCCAGCTGAAGTGCATCGGTGCGACCACGTACACGGAATTCCGCGGCGTGTTCGAGAAAGACCACGCGCTTTCCCGCCGCTTCCAGAAGATCGACGTCAACGAGCCGTCGGTGGATGAGACCGTGCAGATCCTGCGCGGCCTGAAGTCGCGCTTCGAAGAGCACCACGGCATCAAGTATTCGGCCGCCGCCATTACCTCGGCCGCCGAGTTGGCCGCGCGCTACATCAACGACCGTCAGCTGCCTGACAAGGCGATCGACGTGATCGACGAAGCCGGTGCGGCGCAACGTATCCTGCCCAAGTCCAAGCAGAAGAAGGTGATCGGCAAGACCGACATCGAGGAAATCATCGCGAAAATCGCGCGTATCCCGCCGCATAACGTGTCTTCCGACGACCGCTCCAAGCTGCAGACGCTGGACCGCGACCTGAAGAACGTGGTGTTCGGCCAGGACAAGGCGATCGACGCGTTGGCCGCCGCCATCAAGATGGCGCGTTCCGGCCTGGGCAATCCGGCCAAGCCGATCGGCTCCTTCCTGTTCTCCGGCCCCACCGGTGTCGGCAAGACAGAAGTCGCGCGCCAGCTCGCCTTCACCATGGGCATCGAGTTGATCCGCTTCGACATGTCCGAGTACATGGAACGTCACGCGGTGAGCCGCCTGATCGGCGCGCCTCCGGGCTACGTTGGTTTCGACCAGGGTGGCCTGCTGACCGAGGCAATCACCAAGAAGCCGCATGCCGTTCTGCTGCTGGACGAGATTGAAAAAGCCCACCCGGACATTTTCAACATCCTGCTGCAGGTGATGGACCACGGCACGCTGACCGACAACAACGGCCGCAAGGCGGATTTCCGCAACGTGATCATCGTCATGACCACCAACGCGGGCGCCGAGTCGCTGCAGAAGACGGTGATCGGTTTCACCAACTCCAAGCAGGCCGGCGACGAGATGGGCGACATCAAGCGGATGTTCACCCCCGAGTTCCGCAACCGCCTGGATGCGATCGTCTCCTTCAAGGCGCTGGATGAGGAAGTGATCCTGCGCGTGGTCGACAAGTTCCTGATGCAACTGGAGCAGCAGCTGCACGAGAAGAAAGTGGAAGCGATCTTCACCGACGTGCTGCGCAAGCATCTGGCCAAGAAGGGCTTCGACCCGCTGATGGGCGCGCGCCCGATGTCGCGCCTGATCCAGGAAACCATCCGCAAGGCGCTGGCCGATGAACTGCTGTTCGGCAAACTGGTCTCGGGCGGCAAGGTGACCGTGGATCTCGAAGGCGAGGGCGAGGACGCCAAGGTCAAGCTGACCGTGCACGAGGGCGAGGAGCCCAAGTCGGACGGCAAGCCTGCCGATGAGCCGGTAGAAGTTCTCTGAGTCGAAAAAAGTACACCCCTACTTTTTTCGAGCCTGCAAAGCATCAAATCACCGGCAGAGCCGGATGATTTGATGACCGGGAAGCCAGGAACAATAAGACCGCCGAATGGCGGTCTTTTTTGTTTTAGGGTGGTGCCGCATCCAGCCCTGTTCCAAAGCGTATCCGCTTGGAGTACATTCGGCTTCCTGTCGAACAACGAGGAGACGGCATGCGGTTGCGCCTGCTTGCGCCCCTGCTGGTACTGGGCATCACCCCTCTCGCGCACGCGCAGGAGGCAACCCTGGCGCGCAACCTCGCCGGTGCCTGCTTCAGTTGCCACGGCACCAACGGCAACGCCCTGCCCGGCATGGCGCCGCTGGCGGGGCGGCCGAAGGACGAGATCATTCGCATCATGGGTGAGTTCCGCTCGGGCGCGCGCACCGGCGAGCGCGGCACGCTGATGCCGCAGATCGTCAAGGGCTATACCGATGCGCAGGTCGCGCTGATCGCCGATTACTTCTCCAAACAGAAGCCCGAGAAGGGGGCGCAATGAGGACGCGCCGCGGATTTATCAAGGCCGCCGGCGCCACGAGCGCGCTGGCGGCACTGGGGCGTACGACGGCTGCGCATGGGCAAAGCCTCGGGCGGGTCGTAGTGGTGGGCGGCGGCTACGGCGGCGCCACCGTCGCGCGCTACCTGCGCCTGTGGTCCGAAGGCAAGATCGAGGTCACGCTGGTGGAGCGCGAGCCCGCCTTCGTCTCCTGCCCGCTCTCCGGGCTGGTGATCGGCGGCTCCAAACGCATCGAGGACATCACGGTCGGCTACGACGGTTTGCGCAAGCTCGGCGTGAAGATGATCCGCGGCGAAGCGATGAACGTCGATGCGGACAAGAAAACCGTGACCCTGCGCGATGGCCAGGTTCTGTCCTGCGAGCGCCTGGTGCTCTCGCCCGGCATTGACTTCATGCTGGGCGACATGACGGGCCTGAACGCACCGGATGCCTTCGAACACGTACCACACGCCTGGCATGCGGGCCCGCAGACGGTGCTCCTGCGCAAGCAACTGGAACACATGAAGGACGGCGGCGTCTACACCATCACCATTCCGCTGGCGCCGTACCGCTGCTCGCCCGCGCCTTACGAACGCATCTGCCAGGTGGCCTGGTATTTCCGCAACAGGAAGCCGAAGTCGAAGATCATCGTGCTGGATGCCAACGAGGAAATCCAGGCGGAGAAGCAGTTGTTCCAGGCGGCCTGGAACGGCCCGTACAAAGGACTGATCGACTATCGCCCCAACAGCAACGTCACCGAGATCGACACCGCCACGCGTACCGCCACCACGGATCTCGGCGACAAGCAACAGGCCGATGTGCTCAACGTCATCCCGCCGCAGCGCGCCGGCTTCATCGCGCAAAAGGCCGGCGCCATCAATGTCAACGGCCGCTGGTGCGAAGTCAACTGGCTATCGCTCGAATCGACGACGCGGCCGGGCATCCACATCCTGGGCGACGCCGCCTTTCCGGGACCGGCGATGCCCAAGTCCGGCCACATGGCGAACCAGCACGCCAAGACCGCGGCGGCGGCGATCATCGAGTTGATGAATGGCCGCCAGCCGAGCCCGACGCCGGTGATGAGCAACACGTGCTATTCCTTCATCGACGACAAGAACGTGATCCACGTCACCAGCACCCACACCTACGATGCGGCAGAGAAGACCATGAAGGCCGTGCCGGGGTCGGGCGGCACGTCGGCGGCGGCGAACGAATTGGAAGGCAAATACGCGTTTGCGTGGGCGAAGAATATCTGGCATGACGTGCTCGGGTAGAAGCGCCGGGCACGAACAAAAGCCCGGCCAATGCCGGGCTTTTTTGTCGCAGTTGCGTCTTGAATATCGTCCGGCTTTGCCGGCGATATTCGAGTGAGCCAGCCTCGAAAAATGTAGGGCTGTACTTTTTCGACTCACACCGTGAAATCGGCCACTACCGGCGCGTGGTCCGAAGGCTGCTCCTTCTTGCGCGGCTCCTTGTCGACGACACAGGCGGTGCAGGCTTCCGCCAGCTTGGGCGAAGCAAGGATGTGGTCGATGCGCGCGCCGTTGTTGCGGCGGAAGGCCATCATGCGATAGTCCCACCACGAGAACGTCTTCTCGGGTTGCGGGAAACGATGAAAGCAGTCGGAAAAGCCTTGCGCCACCAGCGCCTTGAAGGCGGCGCGCTCGGGTTCGCTCACCAGCACCTGACCCACCCATTCGGCGGGGTTCTTCACGTCGGTGTCCTCGGGGGCGATGTTGTAATCGCCCACCAGCGTGAGCCGGTCGAATCGCTTGAGCTCGCTCGCCATGTAGCCGTTCATCGCGTCCAGCCAGTCGAGCTTGTAGCGATATTTGTCCGACTCCAGGCTCTGGCCGTTGGGGAAGTAGGCGCAGACCACGCGTACCCCGTTCACCGTCGCCGCGATCACGCGCTTTTGCTCGTCGGTGTAATCCGGCATGTCGAGGCGCACGTCTTCCATCGGCAGGCGCGACAGCAGGGCGACGCCGTTGTAGGTCTTTTGCCCGTTCACCACCGATTCATAGCCCAGTTCCTTCAGTTCGGCGAACGGGTATTTGTCTTCGGTGAGCTTGAGTTCCTGCAGGCCGAGCACGTCGACTTCGGCGGTGGCAAGCCAGTCCAGCACGTGCGGCAGGCGGACCTTGAGGGAGTTGATATTCCAGGTGGCAATACGCATGGGCGGCAGTGTACGCGAATCAGCAAAGGAATAAAAAAAGCCGCCCGGTACGGGCGGCTTTTTTCACCGGAGGCAGGATCAGAAACCTTTGAACCAGGTCGGCTTGTCGCCGCCGGAGGAAGCTGCGGGCGGCGGCGCCGAAGGCGCGCCATTGGCCGCCGGCGCCGCGCCCTGGTTGCTGGCCGTCTGGCTGGTCGCGGCCGGCGGGGCCACCGGTGCGGGTGCCGGATTCTTGTAGCCCTGCGGCAACTGGCTGTCGGCGGGATAACCGGCGGCGTTGAGGGCGCTGGCCCAGCCGTCCTGCTGCCATTGGGTCTGCTTGCTGTTGCCCACGGTCAGCACCGGCAACTTGTCGGTGCTCAAGTCCTTCTTGAACTTGGCGGCGTCGTCGGCCGTGTTGACCGTCTTCTCGGTGAAGGGAATACCGCGCTTGACCAGGTAGTTGCGGCCCTCGCTGCAAGGCGTGCCGCAGTTACCGGCGGTGTAGAGGGTGACCGGATAGGTTTGCGACGCGCTCTTGAGTGCGTAGGGCAACTCTGGTCCGCCGGTGGATTGCGCCGGCAGGCCTTTCTTGTCCAGCACCTTGGCGCCGCTGGGCGGCGGCTGGTCGCTATAGACCACCTTGCCGTCCGGGCCGACATATTTGTACTGCGCGTGGGCGCCAAAGGCTGCCAGCAGCGCCAGCATGCCGATCGTCGATTGCAATTTCATCCCTGTGTCTCCTTGTAAGTCCTTCAGTTCGCCTGAGGGGCGGTTAAGGCCGAGCAATCAAGGCGTTACGATGCAATCATACCATTGTGCCTGAGCAAAGCGTCGAGCGAGGGATCGCGCCCGCGAAACGCCCGGAAACTCTCCGCCGCCGGACGCGAACCGCCCACCCCGAGCACCTCGCGGCGAAAGCGCGCACCAGCCGCGGGCGACAGCACGCCTTCCTCTTCGAAGGCGCTGTAGGCGTCGGCGGAAAGCACCTCGGCCCACTTGTAGCTGTAGTAGCCTGCCGCGTAGCCGCCGGCAAAGATGTGCGAAAAGTTGTTCGGAAAGCGGCTGTAGGCCGGCGGGATGATCACCGCCACGCGGCGGCGCACGTCGTCCAGCAGTTGCAGCGGGGTCTGCTTTTTCACGTCGATGCCAGCGTGCAGCTCCATGTCGAACAGCGAATACTCGATCTGGCGCACCGTCTGCAAGCCGGCCTGGAAGTTCTTCGCCAGAATCATCTTGTCGAACAGCGCGCGCGGCAGCGGCTTGCCGGTCTCGACGTGCGCGGTCATGTGCTTGAGCACGTCCCATTCCCAGCAAAAGTTTTCCATGAACTGGCTGGGCAGCTCCACCGCATCCCATTCCACCCCATTGATGCCGGCCACGCCGAGATCGTCGACGCGCGTGAGCATGTGATGCAGGCCGTGGCCGAACTCGTGGAACAAGGTGATGACGTCGTCGTGGGTGAACAGCGCCGGGCGCTTCTTGCCCGAGGCATCGGCGACGGGGCGCGCGAAGTTGCAGGTGAGATAAGCCACCGGCGTCTGCACGCCGGCTTGTTTCAGGCGGCGCGTGATGGCGTCGTCCATCCAGGCGCCGCCGCGCTTGGTGTCGCGCGCGTAGAGGTCGAAATAGAACTGGCCGATCAACTTGCCGGCGTCGGCCGCGTCCGCCGACTCGATGCGGAAAAAGCGCACGTCCTCGTTCCACACCGGCGCGGTGTCGGGCTTGATCTTCACCGCGAACACCGTCTCGACTACCTTGAACAGGCCTTCGAGCGCCTTGTGCTCGGGGAAATATTCCTTCACCTCCTGGTCGGAAAACGCGTAGCGCTTCTGGCGCAGCTTTTCCGAGGCGTACATGGCGTCCCAGGCTTCCAGCGGGGCCAGGCCGAGTTCGCTTTTTGCGAAGGCCTTGAGTTCCTCGTAATCGCGCTCGGCGAAGGGGCGGGCACGGCGGCCGAGATCGTTCAGGAAATCCAGCACCTGCTTCGGATTGTCCGCCATCTTGGGCACCAGCGAGACTTCGGCGAAGCTCTGGTAACCGAGCAACCTGGCTTCCTCGTCACGCAGGGCGACGATCTTGTCGATCAGCGGCGTGTTGTCGAGCGTGGCGTCGCCGAATTCGGAGGCGCGGGTGACGTTGGCGCGGTAGATGGTCTCGCGCAATGCGCGGTCTTCGGCGTATTGCAGTACCGGGATATAGGAAGGCGCCTTGAGCGTCAGCTTGAAGCCCGGCTTGTTGTCCTTTTGCGCGGCTTCGCGAGCGGCGTCCTTCACATCCTGCGGCAGGCCGGCGAGGCGCTTTTCGTCTTCGACGTAGAGCGAAAAGGCATTGGTGGCATCGAGCACGTTTTCGGAGAACCTGGCGCCGGTGGCCGCCTGCTCTTCCTGGATCGCTTTGAAGCGTTCCTTCTTTTCGTCGGACAGTTCGGCGCCCGACAAACGGAAATCGCGCAACTCATTGTCGATGATCTTGCGCCGTGCCGGGCTCAGGGCCGCATAGGCGGGCGAGGTGGCGAGCGCCTTGTACTTGTTGAACAAGCCGAGGTTCTGCCCCAGGTCGGTCCAGTATTCGGTGACTTTCGGCAGGTTTTCGTTGTAGGCGTCGCGCAGCTCCGGGCTGTCCACCACCGCGTGCAGGTGGCCGACGATGCCCCAGGCCCGCGCCAGCTTTTCGTTAGCGTCTTCCAGCGGGGCGACGAAATCGTCCCAGGCGCTGCCGCTGGCGTCCGTGGCGCAGCGCGCGGCGACCGCGCGGGCCTCCGTCAGCAAGCTGTCGATCGCGGGGGAGATGTGTTCGGTCTTGATGTCCGCGAAGCGCGGCAGGCCGGAGAAATCGAGCAGGGGATTCATGTCTTCGCTCTTTCCAATGCGAGTTCGGTGGCCTTGATCGTATTGGCCAAAAGCATGGCGATGGTCATCGGGCCGACGCCGCCAGGCACCGGGGTGATCCAGCCGGCAATCGGGCTGACGGCATCGAAATCGACGTCGCCCGTCAGCTTGCCCGCCTTCGGCCCCGATTCCGGGCGATTGATGCCGACGTCGATCACGCAGGCACCCGGTTTGACCATGGCGGCGGTGACAAAATCCGCCTTGCCCACCGCCGCCACCAGAATATCGCCCTGACGCGTGATCGACGGCAAATCGACCGTCTTCGAATGGCAGATGGTGACAGTGGCGCCGGCTTGCAAGAGCAGCAGCGCCATCGGTTTGCCGACGATGTTCGAGCGCCCGATCACCACCGCGTGCTTACCCTCGATGGGAATGCCCTCCTGGCGCAGCATCTCCATCGCGCCCGCCGGGGTGCAGGGGGTGAAATCGCCCGCCAGGCCGAACAGGCCGCCCAGGTTGATGGCGTGAAAGCCATCGACGTCCTTGTGCGGCACGATGGCCGCGGTGACGGCCTCGGCATCGACCTGTGGCGGCAGCGGCAACTGCACCAGGATGCCGCGCACCCTGGGATCATTGTTCAAGCGCTCGATTTCGGCCAGCAGCTTTTGCGTGCTGACATCTCCCGGGAACTCCGAGTCGCGGGAATCAAACCCGGCTTCCTTGCAGGCCTTGATCTTGTTGCGCACATAGACGCGCGACGCCGGGTTGTCGCCGGCGATGACCACGGTCAGGCCGGGGCGATGTCCCTGGGCGGCCAATGCCTCGGCGCGGACGGTATATTCGGCGCGCAGGCGTTTTGCCATGGCGGTGCCGTCGATGATTTTTGCGGGCATGCGGGTGATTTGAGGGATTCTCTGCGGAATCGCTGCTTTAGGGTTGGCGTGTAGGCAAAAGCTTACCCCATCGCGGGGGCGATTTGCTCGAACAAAAAGAAAACGCAGGCCTTGCGCCCTGGCCTGCGTTTCGCCGGGCTTTGCCTCTCAGGTGCCGGGGTTGACGTTGCGCACGTGGATAGCGTCGATCGCCTGCAGGATCTCGGGCGACAGGGTGACCGAGAAAGCGTCCAGGTTTTCCTTCATCTGCTCCACGCTGGTGGTGCCGATGATGGTGGAAGTGACCACCCAGCGCGACTTGCACCAGCCCAGCGCCATGGCTGCCGGCGAAAGGCCATTGTCGCGCGCCAGCTTGGCGTACTCGCGCGCGGCTTCGACCACTCGCGGGCGGCGCCAGCGCGGGCTCCAGCTCTTGTCGAACAGGTTGAGGCGACCGTGGGCATTCGGATCGTCCGCGTACTTGCCGGAGAGTTGGCCGAAAGCCAACGGGCTGTACGCCAGCAGGCCGATCTTCTCGCGATGGCAGATTTCCAGCGAGCCTTCGTCGAAGGTGCGATGCACCAGGCTGTAGGGATTCTGGGTGGACGCGATGCGCGGCAGCTTGTACTGGTCCGCCAGTTGCGCCCACTGCATCAGGCCCCAGGGGGTTTCGTTGGAAACGCCGAAGTGGCGGATCTTGCCGGCTTTCACCAGGTCGGAAAACGCCTGCAACTGCTCGTGGATGGGCGCGGCTTCGCGCTCCTTCTTCGGGTCGAACTCGAGCTGGCCGAATATCGGCGCATTGCGCGAAGGCCAGTGCAGTTGATAGAGGTCGATGTAGTCGGTCTGCAAACGCTTGAGACTCAGGTCGACCGCCTGCTTGATGCTGGCGGCGGTCGCGTCCTGCCCGCCGCGCACCCAGGCCATGCCGCGCGAATAGCCGGCCACCTTGGTGGCGAGGATGATCTTGTCGCGCGCCTGCTTTTGCAGCCAGGTGCCGACGATGGACTCGGTGCGGGTGTAGGTGTCGCCCGAGGGCGGCACCGGATACATCTCGGCGGTGTCGATGAAATTCACGCCGCGCGAAAGGCCGTAGTCGAGCTGCGCATGCGCTTCGGCCTCGGTGTTCTGCTGGCCCCAGGTCATGCTGCCCATACAGACTTCGGGCACCGTCAGGCCGCTAGCGCCCAGTTGCTTTTGTTTGAAGTTGCTCATGGATGTTCCCTCTGGAATCGGCTCAGCGCCGCATAAACCGGCGCGAGTGTAGCAGGGACTTCGCTGTAACTTGCCTGCAATAACGCATACAGCGCATGCGTATCTGGGTTCGGCTCGATACGCCGGGTTGCTGGCGGCAGCAGGGCGACGGCGGCGGGCAGGTCGGGTGCGCCGCCCAAGGCGGTAAGCGCCATCAGCGCCGCGCCCTGCGCGGTGGTTTCGGGATTGTCGGCGACGATCAGTGGCCGGCCGAACAAGTCGGCCGCCATCTGCAGCCAGAAGGGCGAGCGCGCGAAGCCGCCGCCGGCGAGGATCTCGTGACAGGCGCCGCCGATTTCCTCCAGCACGTCGAGAATCATGGCGAGGTTGAACAGGATGCCTTCCATCACCGCGCGCACCAGTTGCGGCGGGCCGTGGCGGAAGTTCAGGCCGATGAAGGAGCCGCGCGCATCGGCGTTCCACAAGGGGGCGCGCTCGCCGGCGAGATAGGGGTGGAACAGCAGGCCGTTCGCGCCCGGCGTCGCCTGCGCGGCGATCTGCGCCAGCGCGGTATAGGGATCTTCCGACTCCAGTCCGGCGCGCAGATGAGGAAAGTTGTCGCGCAGCCAGCGCAGGGGCAGGCCGCCGCCGTTGGTGGCGCCGCCGATGACGAACTGGCCTGGCCCCAGCGCGTAGCAAAAGCTGCGCATCTGCGCGTCCAGCGCCGGCTGGTTTACCGTCATGCGAAAGGCGCCGCTGGTGCCGATGGTGAGCACGGCGCGGTGCATCTGCGCGGCGCTGCCGCTGGCAAGCACGCCGGCGCCGAGATTGGCGAGGCAGCCGTCGGCGCCGCACAGCACGAACGGGGTGTCGGCGGCGAGGCCGGTGCGCGCCGCGGCCTCGCCCGCAAGACCGTGCAGGATGGTACCGGGCGGCACGGCGTGCGACAGCCGGGCGCCGTCGATGCCGGCGGCCTTGAGCGCCTGCGCGTCCCAGTCGCGCGCGGCAAGCGAGTACAGGCCGCTGGAAGAGGCGACGCCGTAATCGACCTGCCACACGCCGAACAGGCGATGGCAGACGTATTCGAGCAGCGAGACGAATTTGCCGGCCTGGGTGAAAACACCGGGCTGCGCCTTGCGCATCCAGACCAGCTTGGCCAGCGGGGACATCGGGTGGAGCGGCACGCCGGTGGCGGCATAGAGGCTCTCGCCCTCTGGCGACTGCTTGAGCGCCTGTGCTGCCTCTGCGGCCCGGTTGTCCGCCCAGGTCATGGCGCGGGTCAGCGGCGCGCCGGCCGCATCTACCGCGAGCAGGCTGTGCATCGCGGAAGAGAGAGCGATGGCCTCGACGGCGCCTTGCTTGCGCAGGCGCGCGATGCATTCGAGCACCGCGTCGAACACTTGCGCCGGATCAAGCTCCGCGGCGCCCGGTTCGTCGCTGCTCAGTGCGTATTCGACGGCCGCGTGCATGCCCGTATAGCGCGCGCCGTCGAACAGCAGGGCGCGGGTGCTGGAGGTGCCGATGTCGAGGGCGGCAATGCGCATGAGACGGAGCCGGGATGGGGGAGGGCGCATTGTCCCCGATTTTGCAGGTGGGTCCGGATGTTAAAATTCGCCTTCTCGCGGCGCCGTCCGGCGCCCATCTCCTCCCCCTTCGCCATGGCCCACCGCATCGCGCCCAGCATTCTTTCTGCCGACTTCGCCCGACTCGGGCAGGAGGTCGAGAACGTGCTCAAGGCGGGCGCCGACATGATCCATTTCGACGTAATGGACAATCATTACGTCCCCAACCTCACCATCGGCCCGATGGTGTGCGAAGCGCTGCGCCCGCATGTGAACAAGGACGGCAAGCCGGCGATCATCGATGTGCACCTGATGGTCAAGCCTGTGGACCGCATCATTCCGGATTTCGCCAAGGCGGGTGCCAACATCATCAGCTTTCACCCCGAAGCGAGTGAGCATATCGACCGCTCCTTGGGCCTGATCCGCGAGCACGGCTGCAAGGCCGGGCTGGTGTTCAACCCCGCCACGTCGCTGTCCTATCTCGACCACGTGATGGACAAGATTGATCTTGTGCTGATCATGTCGGTCAACCCCGGCTTCGGCGGGCAGAAATTCATTCCCGAGGCGCTGAACAAGCTGAAGGAAGCGCGCAAGCGCATCGACGCTCACATGAAGGCCGGCGGCCAGGAAATCTGGCTGGAAGTCGATGGCGGCGTGAAGGCAGACAACATTGGCGCCATCGGGGCGGCGGGGGCGGATACTTTCGTTGCCGGCTCCGCCATTTTCGGCCACTCGGATTACGCCGGCATCATCAAGAACATGCGCGAAGAGCTGACGAAGGCTTGAAGCGCCGGCGCTGGCGCTTTAGAATGAACCCCATGTTCCAGGAGAGTGTGCGCCGGCCGCAGGTCGCGCGCGCCGCCGAAGGCGAAATCTGCCACAAGCGCTCAGGCAAGCATACTGGAGCATGCAATAGCCGAATCTGGAGAGCGGCTCGCCCGACTTGCATACGGGCGCGCCCACCGAAGGAGCAAGGCCGCGAGCATGAGGCGAGCGGGCCGAATCTCTCAGGTGGAAGGCAACTTCCAAGGACAGCGGGAGCGGCGCGGGTCGGGGCTGGGCGCGGCTGGATGGGCGCACGGGCGCGGGCCGTTGGCCCTCAACGCTCATCCGCAGGAATACGCGCATCATGAAAATCGTCGTTCTCGGCGCCGGGGTTACCGGTATTGCCGCCGCATGGTATTTGCAGAAATCCGGGCATGAAGTGACGGTGATCGACCGTCAGCCGGCACCCGGCATGGAAACTTCGTTCGCCAACGGCGGGCAGATTTCCGTCTCCCACGCCGAACCCTGGGCCAATCCGCAGGCGCCGGCGAAAGTATGGAAATGGCTGGGGCGCGAGGATGCACCGCTGTTGTTCCGCCTGCGCGCCGACATCCATCAATGGATGTGGGGCCTGGCCTTTTTGCGCGAGTGCACCCATGAGCGTACGCGCCACAACATCCAGCAGATCGTTGCGCTCGGCCTCTATAGCCGCGCCAGCTTGCAGGCGCTGCGAGCGGAGATGGGGATTGCCTACGACGCGCTGACGCGTGGCATCCTGCATTTCTATACCGACAAGCACGAGTTCGACAATGCGCAAGAGCCGGCGCAGCTGATGCGGGATTACGGCTGCGATTTGCGCATGGTCGATGCTGAAGAGTGCATCGCCATCGAGCCGGCGCTGGCGGCGATGCGTGGGCGATTGGCCGGTGGCAGCATGACGGCATCCGATGAGTCGGGCGATGCGCACAAGTTCACCCAGAAGCTGGCGCAATTGTGTGTTGAGGCGGGCGTGGTGTTTCGCTACGGCGTGGACATCTTGGGTCTGGCGCGCGAGGGCGAGCGCATCAGCGGTACGGTCGTGGAAGCGCAGGGCAGGCGCGAAACCGTCACCGCGGATGGCTTCGTCGTCTGCATGGGTTCGTATAGCCCGCGCCTCCTGGGGCCCTTGGGTGTTCACCTGATGGTCTATCCCGCCAAGGGCTATTCCGTGACCCTGCCGGTGGCCGACCCGGCGCGCGCGCATACGGTCTCGCTCACCGACGACGAGCACAAGCTGGTGTTCTCGCGCCTGGGCGACCGGCTGCGCATTGCCGGCACTGCCGAGTTCAACGGCTACAACACCGAACTCAACGACGTGCGCTGCCAGGCCATCCTGCGCCGCGCGGTGGAGTTGTTTCCCGGTGCGGGCGACGCTTCGCGCGCGCAGTTCTGGACCGGCCTGCGTCCGGCTACGCCGTCCAACCTGCCCTATATCGGGCGCACGCGCTATTCCAACCTCTACCTCGACACCGGCCACGGCACGCTGGGCTGGACGCTTGCCTGCGGCAGCGGCCGCGCGATTGCCGATATTGTCAGCGGCCGCAAGCCGGAAGTGGATTTCCGCTTCCACGGCACGTCCTGAAACACGGGCGGTGTAGAGTGCGGGCGTCAAAAGAAGATATTGCCCCTATGTTGACCGACGCCCAGCTCAAAAACATCCATGCCGTACTGTTCGACCTCGACGGCACGCTCTTGCACACCTCGCCCGACCTTGCCGCCGCTGCGGCTGCCGCGCTGGCCGAATGCGGCCTGCCGCCGGTAGAAGCCAGGTTGATCGAGGATTTCGTCGGCAAGGGCATCGACGTGCTGCTGCAGCGCTGCCTGCGGCATCTTGGACGACCGGACAGCGGCCCCGGATTCGAGCGTTTTCGCGCCAGCTACATGGCGCATTACGAGCGTTTGAACGGTGTGCACGCAACGCCGTATCCCGGCGTATTCGAAGGGCTGAACGCGCTACGCGACCTCGGCATGAAGCTGGGGGTGTGCACCAACAAGAGCCGGCGCTTCACCGAACCCCTGCTGGAGCGCGCCGGCCTGCAAAAGTATTTCGCCATCGCCGTCAGCGGCGATACCACGGCGAACAAGAAGCCGGATGCGGCACCGATTCTCTATGCCTGCGAGGCCTTGGGGGCGAAGCCGGCGGAAGTCCTGATGGTCGGCGATTCGGGCAACGACGCCGGCGCGGCCCGCGCCGCCGGCAGCCCGGTATTCGTGGTGCCGTATGGCTACAACGAGGGCGAACCGGTGCAAAACATTGATTCTGATGGTATAGTCAAAGACTTGAGCGAAGTCGCCGCCCTGCTTTTAAGCGTGCGTGGGGCGCGCCTCCAGGAACTTTGAACCCGATACGAACATTCCGATGTCCGTCCTGAACCTGCATCAAACATGGAGCGCCGCTCCGGGGGCTTGGCCCTGGCGACGCCAGGAGCTGACGCGCGCGTCTTAAGCGCACTTGCCCCGCCGACCATTCCCATGGCCGGTGTTTTGATGCAGTTTAGTTTTTCAGGTGGTTCACAATGAACAAGCAGGAATTCGACGCCCTGGCGTCGCATGGGTACAACCGTGTCCCGTTGGTGCTCGAGACCTTTGCCGATCTCGACACGCCCTTATCCATTTACCTCAAGCTCGCCAACAAGCCGTATTCCTATTTGCTGGAATCGGTGCAGGGCGGCGAACGCTTCGGGCGCTACTCATTCATCGGCCTGCCGGCCGCCACGCGTATTGTCGTGCGCGACAGCGCGGTGCAGGTGATCCATGGCGAGACCGTGGTGGAAGAGTCCGCCGTCGGCAATCCGCTGGATTTCATCCGCAGCTACCAGACGCGCTTCAAGGTGGCGCCGCTCACCGGCCTGCCGCGCTTTGCCGGCGGGCTGGTCGGCGCCTTCGGCTACGACTGCGTGCGCTACGTAGAACCGAGGCTGGACCGCTTCATCCGACGGCGACCGCCAAAGCCCGATCCCCTGGGCACCCCGGATATCGTGCTGCTGCAAAGCGAGGAAGTGGCGATCGTCGACAATCTCGCCGGCAAGCTTTACCTGGTGGTTTACGCCGACCCGCGCAATCCCGGCAGTTTCGAATATGCGCAGGAGCGTCTCAAGCATCTTTTGGCCCTCCTGCGCGAACCGGCGCAGATTCCCGAGCATGGCCCTGCCGTCGCGCATGAAGCGCGGTCCAACTTCGGCGAGGCCAGCTACCTGCAGGCGGTGGCCAAGACCAAGCAATATATTTTCGACGGCGACTGCATGCAGGTGCAGATCGGCCAGCGCCTGACGCGCCGCTTTGCCGCGGAGCCGCTGGCGCTCTATCGCAGCCTGCGCACGCTCAACCCGTCGCCCTACATGTTCTATTTCGATTTCCGCGAGTTCCACGTGGTTGGCGCTTCGCCGGAAATCCTGGTGCGCGTGGAGCCGGAGACGCCGGAGGCACCTGAGGTCAAGCGCGTCACTCTCCGCCCGATTGCCGGCACGCGCCGTCGCGGCGCCACGCCGGAAGAGGATCGCGCGCTGGCGGAGGAGCTGCTGGCCGATCCGAAGGAGCGCGCCGAGCACGTCATGCTCATTGATCTGGGGCGCAACGACGTCGGGCGCATCGCCGAGATCGGCTCGGTGAAGGTGACTGATACGATGGTAATCGAGCGCTATTCGCACGTGATGCACATCGTCTCCAACGTCGAGGGGCGCCTGAAGAAAGGCATGGATGCGCTTGATGTGTTCAAGGCTGCCTTTCCCGCCGGCACGCTCACCGGCGCGCCCAAGGTGCGGGCGATGGAAATCATCGAGGAGCTGGAACCGGTGAAGCGCGGTATCTACGGCGGCGCGGTCGGCTACCTGGGCTTTTCGGGCGACATGGACCTGGCCATCGCCATCCGCACCGCAGTGATCAAGGACGAGACCCTGCATGTGCAGGCCTCGGCAGGCATCGTCGCCGATTCGATTCCCGAAGCCGAGTGGAACGAGACCCGCATCAAGGCGCGCGCCGTGCTGCGCGCCGCCGAGATGGCCAGCGAAGGCCTGGATACCCGGGTGGAGGACTGACATGATCCTGATGATCGACAATTACGATTCCTTCACCTACAACCTGGTGCAGTATTTCGGCGAGCTGGGGGCGGACATGCGGGTGGTGCTCAACGATGGCATGAGCGTGGAGGAGATCGCCGCCCTCAAGCCTGAAAAGATCGTGCTCTCGCCTGGCCCCTGTACGCCGGCGCAGGCGGGTGTGTCGCTGGAGGTGATCAAGACCTTCGCCGGCAAGCTGCCCATCCTCGGCGTCTGCCTGGGCCACCAGGCGATCGGCGAGGCTTTCGGCGGCAACGTGGTGCACGCCAAGGAACTGATGCACGGCAAGACGTCCCCGGTGCAGCATACGGGTGTCGGCGTGTTCGCCGGCCTGCCCAGCCCGTTTACCGCCACGCGCTACCATTCGCTGGCGGTGGAGCGCGAGATGCTGCCGGATTGCTTCGAGGTGACCGCGTGGACGGCTGACGGCGAGATCATGGGCATGCGTCACAAGACCCATGACATCGAAGGCGTACAGTTTCACCCCGAATCGATCCTTACCGAGCATGGTCATGCCATGCTGAAGAATTTCCTCGATCGCTGAGAAAGAGCACAGGAGAATGCACAACATGATCACCCCTCAGGAAGCCCTCACCCGCGTCATCGAGCACCGCGAAATCTTCCACGACGAAATGCTCGATCTGATGCGCCAGATCATGAGCGGGCAGATGTCGCCCGTGCTGATCGCCGCCATCATCATCGGCCTGCGCGTGAAAAAGGAGACCATCGGCGAGATCACCGCCGCCGCCCAGGTAATGCGTGAGTTGGCGACCAAGGTCAACGTCAAGGACCCGCAGAACCTGGTCGACGTCGTTGGTACCGGCGGCGACGGCGCGCATACCTTCAACATCTCCACTGCCACCACGTTCGTCACCGCCGCCGCCGGCGCGCGTGTGGCCAAGCACGGCGGGCGCGCAGTGTCGTCCAAGTCCGGCGCCGCCGACGTGCTGGAAGCGCTCGGCGTCAACATCAACCTCTCGCCCACCCAGGTCGGCCAGTGCATCGACGAAATCGGCGTCGGCTTCATGTTCGCGCCGAATCACCACACGGCGATGAAGCATGCCGCGCCGGTGCGCCGCGAGCTCGGCGTGCGCACCATTTTCAACATCCTGGGGCCCTTGACCAACCCGGCTTCCGCACCCAACAGCCTGATGGGCGTATTCCATGAAGACCTGGTCGGTATCCAGATCCGCGTGCTGCAGCGCCTGGGCGCGCGCCACGCGATGACGGTGTTCGGCCTCGAAGGGCTGGACGAAATTTCCGTCAGCGGCAAGACCGTGATCGGCGAACTGAAGGACGGCGAGATCATCGAATACACCCTGCATCCCGAGCGTTTTGGCCTGCCGGTGCACGACCCGCGCACCATTCGCGTCGGCTCCGCCGAGGAGTCGCGCGAGATGTTGCTGGCCGCGCTGTCGAACCAGCCGGGTGCCGCGCGCGACATCGTCGCGATCAATGCCGGCGCCGCCATCTACACCGCCGGCAAGGCGTCCTCGCTGGAAGACGGCGTGGAAAAGGCCTTCGAGCTGCTCAAGAGCGGCGCCGCGCGCGCCAAGCTCGACGAGTTCGTGCAGTTCACCAAGAAGGTCTCGCAATAGTCTTGAGCAGGTAGCCGCCATGTCCGACATTCTCAACAAGATCCTCGGCGTCAAGGCCGGGGAGGTCGCCGCCGCGAAAGAGCAGCGCGATCTGAACGAGCTCAAGCGCATTGCCGCGACCGCTTCGGCGCCGCGCGATTTTGTCGCTGCCATGCGCAATAAGGTGGCCGCGGGCAAGGCTGCGGTGATCGCCGAGGTAAAGAAGGCCAGTCCCTCGAAGGGCGTGCTGCGCGAGGACTTCCGGCCAGCCGAGATCGCGCGCGACTATGCGCAGGGCGGCGCTGCCTGCCTTTCGGTGCTGACCGACGTGCAGTTCTTCCAGGGCAAGCTCGACTACCTGATCGAAGCGCGCGCGGCCTGCGAGCTGCCTTGCCTGCGCAAGGACTTCATGGTCGATGAGTACCAGTTCTACGAAGCGCGCGCGGCGGGCGCCGACTGCATCCTGCTGATCGTCGCCGCCCTCGACCTGCCCAGGCTGAAGGCCTTCGAGGCGCTGGCGCACGAGCTCGGCATGGCGGCGCTGGTGGAAGTGCACGACGCCGCCGAACTCGACATGGCCCTCGAATTGAAGACGCCCTTGCTCGGCATCAACAACCGCAACCTGCGCACCTTCGAAACCACGCTTGATACCACCCTCGGCCTGTTGGCGAAGATCCCCCAGGACCGCATGGTGGTCACCGAATCCGGCATTCTCGCGCCGGCGGACGTCAAGCGCATGCGCGACCACAATGTGCATGCCTTCCTGGTCGGCGAAGCCTTCATGCGCGCGGCCAGCCCGGGCGCCGAACTGGCGCGGCTGTTCGCCTGAACGGCGCTGACGGAGCCGGCGATGGAATACCAGCCGCTGCGCCTGTCGCCGGGCGACGACCTGAAGCGGGCGCTGGAGGCCCATTTCGCCGCGTTGCGCTTGAGTGCCGCATTCGTGGTCGCCGGCATCGGCAGCCTGGATCGCGCGGCCGTGCGCTACGCCGGCGAACCGGATGCGGTGCCGGCCGAAGGACGCTACGAAATCCTCACCTTGCAAGGCTCGCTCTCCGCCGATGGCGCGCATCTGCACATGGCGATCTCCAACGCGCAAGGGCGCGTCAGTGGGGGCCACGTACGGCCGGGCTGCCGCATCGCCACGACGGCGGAGATACTGATCGCGGTGCTGCCGGGGCTACGCTTCGCGCGCGCCCTGGACGCGGCGACCGGTTATCCCGAGTTGCTGATCCGCCAGGCCTAGTGCTTAAGCCACGCGGTGCGCAGGCGCCGCTGCGTAGCGGAGGCCGGCTCGGCAAGGGTAGCGGTCACCTGTAGCTCAGCCGGGGTCAGCGTCACCTCGCGTTCGATCAGTTCGTCGCGCCGGAAGGCATGCACTTTCACTTTGGCGCCGCGCCGCTTGCGCGACAGCAGCTTGTCGAGATTGGCGCCGCCGGCCTTGAGGCCGCCGATGGCGATCACCACGTCGCCCGCGGAAAGCCCGGCTTGCTGCGCACCGCCGCCGTCGAGCACCTGGGTAAGCTTCACGCCCTCCGCTGCCGCCGCGGTGCGTGCGCCCAGCGAAGCGGCGCTGCCGCGCTCCACCTTCACCTCGATGCCGACGGATTCAAGTAGCTGAGCCAGGGGAAGGTCATCGGTGCCGTACACCGCCTGGCGGAAGAACGCCGTGAGCGCGCGTTTTGCCATAGGGCCGGCCACCGCGTAGGCCGCCTGTTCCACCCCGCTCTCCGGCACGCCTTTCATTTTCGATCCGTATTCGCGCCACAGCAGGCGCATCACATCGTCGAGCGACTTGCGGCCGGCGGTCTCGCGGCGCAGCAGCAGGTCCAGGCACAGGCCGACGAGTGAGCCCTTGGTGTAATAGCTGACGATGGCGTTGGGCGCGTTTTCGTCCTGGCGGTAATACTTGGTCCAGGCGTCGAAGCTGGATTCGGCGACGCTTTGCTTCTTGCGTCCGGCGCCGCGCAACACCCCCTGCACGGTCTTGGCGATCATGCCGAGGTACTCGGTTACGCTGATCAGCCCGCTTCTCACCAGCACCAGGTCGTCGTAATAGGAGGTGAAGCCCTCGAAGGCCCAGAGCAGCGAAGTATGGTTTTCGCGCGTCAGGTCGTAAGGCAGGAACGCCGCGGGCTTGATGCGCTTGACGTTCCAGGTATGGAAATACTCGTGGCTGGCCAGGCCCAGGAAGGTGCGGTAGCTCTCGGAGGTGTCGCCCATGCCGGGGTAGGGCAGGTCGTTGCGGCCGCAGATCAGCGCGGTGGAGGCGCGATGCTCCAGCCCGCCGTAGTTGCCATCGCCGAGCGCCATGGCGAGGAAGACATAGCGCGGGTAGGGCACGTTCTTCGCCGTCGCGCGCGGCCCGTGGAAAAAGCGGATCTGGGCCTCGCAGATTCTTTGCAGGTCGGCCGTCAGGCGCTTCATGTCGCAGTCGTGCCGGCCGGTGATCACGACGTCGTGCGGCACGCCGCAGGCGCGGAAGGTGGCGAGCGTAAAGTCGCCCATCTCCACCGGGTGGTCGATCAACTCGTCGTAGTTCGCGGCGGCATAACGGCCGAAGCCATACGGCTTGGTGCCGGGCGCGCGCGGCAGCGCGGTAGCGACGCGCCAGTTGCCGTAGCCGCGCCCGGCCGGCGGCGCGATGTCCACGCCATGCGCTTCTTCCTCCTGCCCGAGCACGCGCAGGAACACGCTGGTGCCGTTGAAAAAGCCATGGCTTTGGTCCAGGTGCGCGGCGCGCACCGACAGGTCCCAGGCGTACACCTCATAGCTGAGCGTGAGCGGCCCGGCGCACGGCGCCGCCTGCCAGGTGTGCTTGTCGAGCTTGGTGAGCGCCACCTTCACGCCCTTGCAACTGACTGCGATGCGCACGATGTTGCGGGCGAACTCGCGGATCATGTAGCTGCCGGGTATCCATGCCGGCAGCGTCACCTGCTGGCCGGCGGGGTCGGGGCGCGCGATGGTGAGCGTCACCTCGAACAGGTGCGCTTCGGGAGAGGCGGGGGTAATGCGGTAGTGGATGGCAGCGTTGTTGCTCATGATCTGTCGGAGAGGGTGGATCAGGCGGCGGGCAAATCCTGTGGCGTATCGATGTCCTTCAGCACGCCGGGATCGTCAACGTCGACGAGATGGATCTCATCGGCATGGTTCTTCAGGATGAAGCGTGCGCCGGCATCGCCGGTAAGTTGCAGCAGGTCGTCGCGAAAGCGGCCGCCCAGACCCACCGGGTGGCCGCGCTCGCCGCGATAGGCGGGGGCGGCGATGGCGGCGCCGCGGCGCAGGGCGCGCTCGATGTTCAGGTGCGTGAGCGGACGGATGAAGGGCATGTCGGCCAGCGCCACCACCCATCCGTCGGCGTCGCGCGTGGCGGCGATGCCGGTCTTCAGGCTCTCGCCCATGCCTTCGGCGGCGCGTTCGCTGACGAAGGTGCGCAGGCCCGCCGCCTCAAGCAGCGGCTGTACCGGGCTGCCGGGCGAGACGACCGCCAGCGCGCCGGGGAAGGCCGAATGCAGGGCGATGGCAGCGTGCACGGCAATCGGCCGGCCGTCTACGGGATGCAGCAGTTTGTTGGCGCCGAAGCGCGAGCTTTTGCCGGCGGCGAGCAGAATGGCGGCGACGTTCATTGGCGCTATGGTAAGGCATTGCCGCGCTTGGCGGCATGGGGCGGCGCTGCCGTTATGGCAGCAAGGAACGCGATACCGCCGCCCCTCATGAGGCTTGCGCGCCACGGCGCGCAAGCGCCGGCCTAGGCTACCGCGAAATTGCTGAGCGACTTGTCGGCGACGTGGTCCAGCGGGAACTTGTTCTTCACCGCGGTGATTTCCGCCATGATGGAAACCGCCATTTCCGGCGGCGTGCGGCTGCCGATACGCAGGCCCACGGGGCCGTGCAGGCGTTCGATCTCTTCCTCCGAGACGTCGAATTCCTTCAGGCGTTCCTTGCGTTTTTGCGTGTTCACGCGCGAGCCCAGGGCGCCGACGTAAAACGCCGGCGACTTCAGCGCCTCCATCAGTGCCATGTCGTCGAGCTTGGGGTCGTGGGTCACCGCCACCACCGCCGAATGCCCGTCGAGATTCATTTCCACTACCACGTCGTCCGGCATTCCAGTCACGAGCGTGGTACCAGGCACGTCCCAGTCCTTGTTGTATTCCTCGCGCGGGTCGCAGACGATCACTTCATAGTCGAGGGTCTGCGCGATCGGCGCGATGTAGCGCGACAACTGCCCGGCGCCGATCACCAGCAGGCGCCAGCGCGGGCCGTGCACGGTGCGCAGGATGCGGCCGTCGAAATCCACTTGATCACGCCGCGTCGCGCTTTCCAGCTTCGACATGCCGGTCTCGATGTCCAGCACGCGCGCCACCAGTTCGTGCGCATCCATGCGTTTCAACAGGTCGGTGATCCAGCCGGTATCGGTCAGCGGTTCCTGGATCAGGCGCAGCGCGCCGCCGCAGGGCAGGCCGAAACGCGAAGCCTCTTCCTTGGTCACGCCATAGGAAATCATCTCCGGCTTGCCTTCCAGCAGCGGCTTGTTTTTCCAGCGGTCGATCAGGTCGTCTTCGACACAACCGCCGGAGACCGAGCCGGCAATCAGCCCGTCGCGGCGGATCGCCAGCATCGCACCCGGCGGGCGTGGCGCCGAGCCCCAGGTCTCGACCACGGTGACCAAGTTGACCGCGTGCCCGGTATCGCGCCAGGCCTTGGCGGATTTCAGTACTTGAAGATCGACACTATCCATTTCCGTTCCACCTCGAATGCCGGGTCTTTGTTTTTGGACCATCAGACCGCAACTGAGTGCCCAGGGGCGGTAAATCAACCCCTGCGGGCGTGCGGGCATCGGCCCATCGTTCGAACCATTCTACCCTCGGCTTGGCTGATTGGTTACCATAAGCGAATGATTTCTAATGATTTAGCCCATTCTGATGCAGCCCTCTCCAGCCTATGACGCCCTGATCATCGGCGCCGGCCATAACGGTCTGGCGTGCGCCTGCTATCTCGCCGATGCCGGGCTGAAAGTGCGCGTGCTGGAGCGCCGCGCGGTCGTCGGCGGCGCCGCCGTTACCGAGGAATTCCATCCTGGCTTTCGCAACTCGGTGGCGAGCTACACGGTGAGCCTGCTTCACCCGCATGTGATCCAGGACCTGCACCTGGCAGAGCATGGCCTGCGCGTGGTGTTCCGCCCGATGTCCAACTTCCTGCCGCTGGAAGACGGCAGCGGCTTTCGCGTCGGCCCCGATCTCGCCGACACTGTCGCCGAACTCAAACGCTACTCCGCGCGCGACGCCGAGCGCCTGCCCGCTTACTACGCCATGCTCGAGCGCCTGGCCGACGAGCTGCGCCAGTGGGTCCTGCGCACGCCGCCCGACCCCAATGGCGGCGTCAAGGCCATGCTGGCGCTGGCCGGCGCCGGGCGCGAACTGCGCAAGCTGGGGGTGCCCGCGCAGCGCGACCTGCTGGAACTCTTCGGCCGCAGCGCCGGCGAGGTGCTGGACGACTGGTTCGAATCCGAGCCCATCAAGGCCGCGCTGGGCTTCGACTCGGTGGTCGGCGCCTGGGCCTCGCCCTATGCCCCCGGTTCCGCCTACGTGCAACTGCATCACTGCTTCGGCGAGGTCAACGGCCGCAAGGGCGCCTGGGGCCACGCCATCGGCGGCATGGGCGCCATCACGCAAGCCATGGCGAAGGAGGCCGCGCGCCTGGGAGTGGAGATCAGCACCGAATCGCCGGTGGCCCGCGTCAAGGTGAGCGACGGCCGTGCCACCGGCGTGGTGCTGGAAAACGGCGACGAGATCGAGGCCCGGCTGGTGGCCGCCAACGTCGGCCCCAAGCTGCTGTTTTTGCGCATGCTCGAAGCGGATCAACTGGAGCCCGAATTCCGCACCCGCATCGAGCGCTTCAAGACCGGCTCGGGCGTGCTGCGCATGAACGTCGCCTTAAGTGAACTGCCGGACTTCTGCGGCCTCGGCAAAACCGCGCAGCTCCACCACGGCGCCGGCATCATCATGGCGCCGTCGCTGGCCTACATGGACCGCGCCTGGCGCGACGCCAGCGACCCGCAAGGCAATGGCATGTCGAAAGCGCCGATCGTCGAAATGCTTATTCCCAGCACACTTGACGACACGCTGGCGCCCAAGGGCCGGCACGTCGCCAGCCTGTTCTGCCAGCAGTTCGCCCCGCACCTGCCCGGCGGCGAGTCGTGGGATACGCGGCGCGAAGCCGCCGCTGACCTGGTGATCAACACCGTCGAACACTACGCACCCGGATTTTCAAAGAGCGTGATCGCGCGCCAGGTGTTGACGCCGCTGGACCTGGAGCGCACCTTCGGCCTCACCGATGGCGACATCTTTCACGGCCGCCTCTCCCTGGAGCAGTTGTTCTCCAGCCGCCCGCTGCTGGGCCAGGCCGACTACCGCACCCCGGTCAAAGGCTTGTATCTCTGCGGCGCCGGCACGCATCCCGGCGGCGGGGTGACAGGGGCGCCCGGCCATAACGCCGCGCGCGAAATCCTGCGTGACTTCAAGGGCAGAAAAACGCGGCCGCGCCGCGCCGACGGCAAGGAGGCTTAGCCTCACTTTCGCCTGCTGTGTGCGCTCAGCAACGAACACGGCAGAGCGCTCGCCCCTGCGCAACGGTCGCCGCGGTACTTCGCCGCGCGGCTAGCGCACCAGCGCCGGCTGCGCTCCCGCCGGCGGCGCCGTGGTTTGTGCTTCGACATCGGCGCGCGGATGGTTGAGTGCCGGCGGCACCGCGTGCATGCCGCCGGTAACCAGCGCCAGCGCGGCGTTTTTCACCGGGTCGAAATCGGTCCACACCACGTTGCTGTGGCCCGCGCCCTCGACCTTGATCAGGAGCTTCTGCCCCTGCGCCGCCGCATACAGTTCATCGCTCATGCGCGGCGGCACGAAGCGGTCGGCGGTGCCATGCACGAAAATCTTCGGTAGCGCCACCTTGGCGATCTTGTCTTCCGAGTCGAAACGCTGGGTGATCAAAAACCCCACCGGCAAGAAGCCCCATTTGAAGGTCTTCGTCATGTCGGCAATCGAGGTGAAGGTCGATTCGGTGATCAGGCCCGCCGCTTCGTCCGGCTTTACATGGGTGGCGAGTTCGATTGCCACCGCGCCGCCCAGCGAATGGCCGTAGATGATGCGCTTGCGGGCATTCGGCTGCTTCGCCTTGAGCCACGCCCAGGCAGCGGTCGCGTCCTCATACGCGCCCTTTTCGGAAGGTACGTCGCCCTCGGATTCGCCGAAGCCGCGATAGTCGATCGCCAGCACCGAAAAGCCGGCCTCGCGCCACTTTTGCGTGCGCCAGGTCGAGCCGGTCAGGTTCCAGCGCGCGCCGTGCAGGTAGAGCAAGGCGGGGGCATTGGGATTGGCGGCAGGCATCCACCAGGCGTGAATCCACTGCGGGTGGCCGTCTTGCGCCGGGATCTCGGTGCGCACCGGCACCGTCTGCCCGTTGGCGACGTCGAGCCAGAATTCCTGCGTGCCCGCCGGCATGCCGGCGTAGCCGCGGAAATCTTCCTTGCTGGGATTGAAAATCCATTCGCGCTGCTTGATGTCCAGCGCCGCGCAGCCGCCGGCCACGGCGGCCACGGCCACGCCAAGCAAACCGGCGGCGGCAGTACGGCGATTGAGGGCGAATTGCATGGCGAGGTCGGACGAATTGTTCTTGCTTGCAGGTTAAACGCGCCAGCGGCGCTTTGCGCTGACAGCTCCCGGGCGGTTCGCGGGCCAAATCGGGCAACTTTATGGCAGCCGGTTCGTAACCCTTTTATTCATACGCCCGCCCTACGCCCATGGACGCCCCGGCGCCGCCCGGGGTTCCACGTTTAACCTGATTTCACATTCCCGCGATCAGAGGCCGAGGTAGTCCAGCTTGCCGATTTCCACGCCGCCCTGGCGCAGGATGGCGTAGGCGGTGACGACGTGGAAATACACGTTCGGGGTAGCGAAGTTCAGCATCAGGTCCTGGCCGGAGAAGGTGCGGTCCTGGCCGCCCACCTTGAAGGTGATCTGCTTGGCCTCGGTGCCGTCGATGCCATCGCGCGGCACGCTCTTGAGATAATCGACGGTCTTGGCGATGCGCTGCTTCAAGTCGTCGATGGTGGTCTCGTTGTCCTCGAACTTCGGCGCCTCGGTACCGGTGATGCGCGCGCAGGCGAGCTTGGAGGCGTCGCAGGCGATCTGCACCTGCTTGGAAAAAGGCAGCATGTCCGGCGCCAGGCGCATACCGACGAAATTGTTGGCATCGAACTTTTTCGCTTCCGCGTGCGCCTGTGCGCGCTCCAGCAGTTTGGAAAGCGCGGTGAGCTTGCTGATGAATACCGGCACGCTGGCCTGGTACAGGGAAAGGGACATGGTGTTTCCTTCTGATGATGGATTGAGGCTCCGGGGAGCGACCGCGATCATAAGGCAGCTTTGTGTCCTTCGTAAGTCCCGCCGCCGGCCGATTGCACAAAACTCCGGGGCCTCAACACAGCTGTGGTCACGGCCAGCCGCCACCCCTGTAAAACCCCATGTTTTTCGAAAAGTTCGATGCTGCGTTCACCACGTCCGTGTTGAAACCACGGTAAAGCACGGTAATTTTTTGCAGCCGTGGTCCATGGCTTTGCGACTGGGCGACCACGAATGTGTTGCGCCGCGCACCGTTGCGTAACGACGTTGCGTAACGACGTCGCGTAACGACGTCGCGTAACGACGTCGCGTAACGACGTCGCGTAACGACGTCGCGCAACAACGTCGCGCAATAGCGACCCTGTGCACAAGCATAGCGTGAACACGAGGCTTTGCGGGCATGCGCCGCAAAATCAACTAAACTTGGTTGAGACGCCGCACCGCGAAGACGGCATGGCGGCCATCACCCGCGCACCAGAGAGGAAGCACCCATGCACGCGCCTTTGACCCGCGTCACCCAGGCCCTCGACTTTGCCTGCCGCAAGCATGCCGGCCAGCGCCGCAAGGGCGCCGACCAGGAGCCCTACGTCAACCACCTGGCCGAAGTTGCCGACCTGGTGGCGCAGGCCACCCAAGGGCAGGACGCCGACCTGGTGATCGCCGCCTTCCTGCACGACACGGTGGAAGACCAGGGCGTCAAGCGCGAGGAGATCGTGCGCATGTTCGGTGAGGACGTGGCGAAGCTGGTGATGGAAGTGACCGACGACAAGAGCCTGCGGAAGGATGAGCGCAAGCGACTGCAGGTCGAGCACGCCGCGCATATTTCGCGGCGCGCGCGCATCCTGAAAATCGCCGACAAGACTTCCAACCTGCGCTCGATGCGCTTTTCGCCGCCGCCCTGGACCGAGTCGCGCAAGCGCCGCTACTTCGCCTGGGCCAACGCGGTGGTGGGCGGGGCGCGCGGGGTCAACCCATGGATCGACGCCGCCTTTGATCACGAATACGAAGCGGCGGTGAAAGAGGGCCTGGCGCAGCGCGACTTCGTCTGGCGCCAGGAAATGGAAACCGAGGGCGACGACTGAGCGGCGTTACCAGCGCGCCGCGATCAAGTGCACGATCAGTGCCCAAATACCGGCCACCACGAACGCCACCAGCACGCGGAAAAACGGCCCCCAGCCGGTGTTGCGCGCGCCGGGGTTGAGGATGGGATCGTAATTGTCCTCGTCAGTGCTCTTGACGCCGCGGCTGGCGCCGAGCAGGCTGACGGCCGAATCCAGGCAATCGACCATGAAGGCGGCGGCGCTGCGCCCGCCCATCATTGCGGCCAATAGCCCGACCACGCCGAAGCTGAACAGGGCGGCGGCGACGCAGAAATGCGGGTGGCGCGAAGCGATGCGACCGTAGGCGCCGGAGAGCAGGGTGGCGCCGGCCCATACCGCGGCCAGCACCCAGTAACTGTGGCGCCAGCCGTAGTAATCAGGGTCTTCGCCGTCTTCGAATCTCATGTGCATTCTCCCTCGGACCTGCTGGTGGGAGCAGCGCCGCGCGCGGCGCCGCCCTCGCGCCAGTCTAGGGGGGAACGACGGCTTTTACACTACCTACTTTGGTCGGTCCGTTGTTGCATTTCAACGGGCGGCCTACGTCACCAGCAGCTTCTCGAACTCCGCCCCGCTCAAGGGCTTGCTGAAGAGGAAGCCCTGGAACTCGTCGCAGGCGTGGGTGCGCAGGAAGTCGGCCTGGGCATCGGTTTCCACGCCCTCGGCCACCACCGTCAGGCTGAGCGCGCGGCCCATGGCGATGATGGCTTCGGTGATGCTGCGGTCCTCGCTGCAGCCGGGCAGGTCGCGCACGAAGGAGCGGTCGACCTTGATCGTGTCCACCGGGAATTTCTTCAGGTTGGACAGCGAGGAATAGCCGGTGCCGAAGTCGTCGATGGCGATGCGCACGCCCATTGCCTTGAGCTGCGTGAGCACGTCGATGGCCTTGTCGATGTCGCGCATCAGCATGCTTTCGGTGATCTCCAGTTCCAGCAGTTCCGGCGCCAGGCCGGTTTCGCGCAGCACTTCGACCACGTCACCAAACAGGCGATCGTCGGCGAACTGGCGCGCCGACAGGTTGACGGCGATGCATAGCGGGCGGCCGGTGGCGCCGTTCCATGCCACGTTCTGCGCGCAGGCCGTCTTCAGTACCCACTTGCCGATCGGCAGGATCAGCCCGGTCTCTTCGGCCAGCGGGATGAAGCGCGCCGGCGATACCATGCCCAGTTCCGGGTGGCGCCAGCGCAAGAGCGCCTCCATGCCGCCGACCGCGCCGGTGGTCACATCGATCTTCGGCTGGTAGAAAAGCTCGAACTCGGCGCGGTCCAGGGCCTGGCGCAGTGCCGCTTCCATCGTCAAGCGCTCGAAGGTGGATTCGGAAAGCCGGGGGGAATAGAACTGGAAATTGTTCTTGCCTTCATCCTTGGCGTGGTACATCGCCAGGTCGGCATTTTTCATCAGCGAGCGTTCGTCCACTCCGTCCTTCGGGTACAGGCTGACACCGACACTGGCCGTAACGTGGAATTCCTGGCCCAGCGCCACGAACGGACGGCTGGCGGTGGCGAGCACCTTGCGCGCCACCGTCTCCACCTCGCCGGTGTTGCGCAGGTCGCGCAGGATCACCACGAATTCGTCACCGCCCAGGCGCGCGGCGGCGTCGCCTTCGCGCAGGCAGGCCTTCAGGCGCTGCGCGGTCTCCTGCAGCAGCAGGTCACCGGCGGTGTGGCCGAGGGTGTCGTTGATCACCTTGAAGCGGTCGAGATCGACGAACAACAGCCCCAGCTCGCCGTGCGCGGCCTGTGCCTGGCCGATGCTGGCCTCCAGCAGCTTGCTGAACATGGCGCGATTGGGCAGGCCGGTAAGGCTGTCATAGTAGGCGAGGTATTCGCTGCGCTCGAGCGAGCGGCGGCGCTCCTCGATTTCCGCCTGCAAGGCGGCGTTGGCCACCCGCAGTTCGGCGGTGCGGTCGGCGACACGCTGCTCCAGGACATCGCCGTGCGTCCTGAGCGCCTTCAGGCTTTCCTGCACGGTGCCGGCCATGCGGTTGAAGGCGTAAGAGAGGAGACCCAGCTCATCCTGGTTCATGAAGGTGACGCGGGCGGTGTAGTCGCCGTGGTCGATGCGCATCACGGCCTCGGTGATCGCCTGCAGGGGCTGGATCAGCTGGCGCGAGAGGCCCACGCCGAGGGCACCGATGAAGACGATCAGTGCGCCGCCGGCGAAAATGATCAGCAGCAGGTCGCCGCGCACTGCCACCATCATGGCGTCCTGGATCGGCGTGTATTCGAGCACGACAGCGCCGACGATCGGCCCGCGCAGGGCCGGCGCGTGCATCGCCACCACCACCTGGTGCGCCCCATCGGGGTGATGTTTGTTTCGCTCAATGAAGGTGCGGGGCTGCCCGTCGGCGATCGTCTGCGCCACCTCACCGGCGTCGGCGTCGAAGGCGGCGCCCGCCTCTTGCGGGTTGGCGTCGGCCAGGCCGGTCCTGCGGGCATCGAGGATCACGACGTCGCGCCTGTCGCGTTCGGCCAGGCGGGTGACGAAGGCTTGCAGTTCCTCGCGCCGCTCCAGGCCGATGCCGATGGCGCGTTCGGCGATGCCGTGGGCGACGTGCTGCGCCTCGAGGATGGCGGCGTGTTCCACCGTGGCGTACTGGCGTCCGCTGGCCACCAGGACGAACAGCGCGATGGCGGCCCCGGTCAGCCCGAAGGCGACGCAAAGCTTGGCGCGCAGGCTGCCGCCGGCCTGCAGGCGCGGCGCCGGCGCGGGCGGTGCGTCGTCCGCCGCGATGCAGAGGGAAGCCGGCGCAAGCGCGGTGACGGTGGGATCGATGGAGACGGGATGACCGGCGGAACTACCGCTATCCTGCGGTTTGAGGAAGGCCTCGGAAATATTCATGGCATGCGCGGCGCGAAACCGCTTTGCTGGGAGTGGGTCTGCAGCAGTTAACGGCGCGGCGCGGCCGCAACTGAAGCGGCGGGGCGGGTTTGAAAACGCCGAATTGACGGGGAAAAGCCGCGCTATTCGGCGCGTACCGGGCGCCCGCGCGCGTTACCCGCGGCGACGCAAGCCCGCGCGGCAAGTACACCGGATCGCGGGGGAGGGCCGCTAATGCAGCGCGAAATCCAGCGGCAGGCCGACGTAGTTTTCCGCCATTGAAAGCGCGGCAGCGGGGGAATTGACCAGGTAGCCGAGTTCAGCCTCCTGGATTTTTTGCCCGAATTCGCCGTTGTCGGGAAAGCGGTGCATCAGGCTGGTGAACCACCAGGAAAAGCGCTCGGCGCGCCAGACGCGCGCGAGGCAGCGGGCGGAGTAGGCATCCAGGCCAGCCACGCTATTTTCGCGATAGTGCTCGATCAGCGCGGCGGAGAGAAACTTGACGTCGGCGGCGGCGAGGTTCAGGCCCTTGGCGCCGGTGGGCGGCACGATGTGGGCGGCATCACCCGCCAGGAACAGGCGGCCGAAGCGCATCGGCTCGGCGACGAAGCTGCGCAGGGGCGCGATGCTTTTCTCGATCGAGGGGCCGGTAACCAGGTGCTCGCGGCCTGCGGGGTCGAGGCGCTTGCGCAGCTCGGCCCAGAAGGCCTCGTCGCTCCAGTCGGAGGCTTGGTCGGTGAGCGGGCATTGCAGGTAATAGCGGCTGCGCGTGGCGCTGCGCATGGAACACAAGGCGAAGCCGCGTTCGCTGTTGACGTAGACCAGCTCATGCGAGAGCGGCGGCACCTCCGCCAAGAGGCCTAGCCAGCCGAAGGGGTAGACCTTCTCGTAGGTGCGGATGGCATCTGGCGGCACGCTGGCGCGGCAGACGCCGTGGTAGCCGTCGCAGCCGGCGATGTAGTCGCAGGCGATTTCGTGTTCTACGCCGTCCCTGTCGTTGCGTAACCTGTATCGCACTCTCGGTTGCGCACCATCGAAGTCGTGGATGCTGACTTCCGCCGCTTCGTAGATGGTGGGCAGGCCTTCGGCTTCGCGCGCTTCCATCAGGTCGCGCGTGAGCTCGGTCTGGCCGTAGACGGTGACATGCCGGCCGCCGGTCAGGCCTGCCATGTCGATGCGGTGGCGGCGGCCGGCGAACAGCAGTTCCAGGCCGCCGTGCGGCAGGCCCTCGGCCTGCATGCGCGCGCCGGCGCCGGCTTCGATCAGCAGGTCGGTGGTGATCTGTTCCAGCAGGCCGGCGCGGATGCGCCCGAGCACGTATTCGCCGCTCTGGCGCTCGACGATGACGGCGTCGATGCCGGCCTTGTGCAGCAACTGGCCCAGGAGCAGGCCCGAGGGGCCGGCGCCGATGATGGCGACCTGGGTACGCATGATCGAGTGTTTTTGATTGGTGAAAGCTACCCTCGAAGCATAGGCGCGCATCGCGCCCATGCCCAGAGCGTAGCGGTGCCATTTGTGCGATGATCGGAATGGCTGTGCGATCATCGCGCAAAATGCACAAGCATTTCCGCGCTGCTTCACGGCCAATGCGAAGGGCATAGGACATGGAGATTGCGAGCGCCGATTTCATTGCCGGCATGGCCAAGGGGCTGGCGGTGCTGGAGAGTTTCGACGTGCACCGGCAGCGCCTGAACGCGACGCTGGCGGCTGAACGCGCCGGTATCACGCGCGCGGCGGCACGGCGCCACTTGCTGACCCTGGCGCACCTGGGCTACCTGGAGACGGACGGGCACTACTACTGGCTGGCGCCCAAGGTGCTGCGCTTCTCCGGCAGCTATTTCGCCTCGGCGCGCCTGCCGCGCGCGGTGCAGCCGACGCTGGACCGCCTGGCGGCGCAGACGCAGGAGTCGTTCACCGCGGTGGTGCGCGACGGCAACGAGGTGGTGATCATCGCGCGCAGCGGCTCATCGCGCGTGCTGGCCTATGGGCTGCACATCGGCGCGCGCCTGCCGGCGCATGCCACTTCCACCGGGCGCATGCTGCTGGCGGCGCTGCCGCGCCGCGAATTCGCCGCCTGGATGCGCGGGCGCGAGCTGACGCGCCTGACCACGCGCACGGTGGTCGATGCGCGGCGCTTTGGCGCGCTGATCGACGGCGTGCGCGCCAATGACTATTGCTTTGCCGGGGAAGAGCACGAGCTGGGGGTGCTGGCGCTGGCGGTGCCGCTGCGCGACATGGGCGGCGTGCCGGTGGCCGCGCTCAATGTCGTCGCCGCCGCTGGGCGGCAGGACGAGAAGACGCTGGTGCGGGATTTTTTGCCGCTGTTGCTCGACGCAACGCGGCAGTTGCGCAGCGTCTTGTAGAGGCGGCGCGGACGCAGCTTCCGATGAAGACGGCGCGGCACGGCGCCGTGTTCCGGCAGGGACGATCCGCGCGGCGAGAGCGCGGGCTGGTGAAGCCAAAGCCGTGCGTCAAGCGCGCGGCTTTTTCGCCGCAGCTTACTTCGCCGGGTCCGGCATGGTCGACACCGGGCCTTCGGTGGCGGTGGGGCCCGGCACGACCACGGGCGCGCCGGTCACGGGCGCCGCGGCCTGCGCGTTGCCGCTCATGTCCGCATTTGCCTTGGCCGCCATTTCGGCCTGGTCCGACTTGTCGCGCAGGGCGGCGCAGCGGCCGGTCATGCGGCCGCCGTTGGCCTTCAGGCAGTTACCCAGGGCGAGATCGATCTGGCGCTGCTGCTCGCTGACGGGTTTCACCGGCATGCGCAGGCCGGGATCGTTTTCGTAGGTGATGTCCAGGGCATGGGCGGCGCCGGCACCGGCGAGGCAGGCAACGGTCAGGAAGATGCGCAGTTTGTTCATGTTGTTTCTCCACAGCTTGGGGTGGCGGGATGGCGGCTGGATTGTGGCCGGAATCCCGTGATGTGTCTGTCGTCCGTCATGCCGCGCGGGTGTCGGTGTCGTACCTACACGCGGGCGGGCAAAGCCTGCCGCACCCACTGCGCCATGACATTGTACTAATTGCGCGGCCGCGGTCAATGTTTCGTTTTTTTGCGTACTTCGCGCCGGCGGATCAGTGCAGGGACCGGGCGCCAGGCGCCGACGGGGGCATCAGCGGCGCGGGTAGTATTGTTCGAACAGGGCGTTGCGCTCGCCGCAGGCGTCGTGTTCGGTCCGCTCGATGGTCTGGTTGATCGGGCAGGCGAGGTCCTTGGTCTGCAGCACGCTTTCCAGTGACCAGATCAGCTGGAACAGGCGTTTGGGCCAGTCGGGGCCGGGGTTGGCGCCGCTCACGGTGCGGGTGAAATCCTCGCCGCTATAGGTGATGCTCCATTTGATGTCGTCGCGCGCGCCGGGCTTGGGCGCGGGCATGCGCCTGAGGTTGGCGTATTCGACGGCGCGCAGCAGGCTGTCGTATTGCGGCTCGTTCAGGACGACGACGCGCCGGCCGGGGGTTTTGACCGGGCCGCGGCCGACGTAGTAGGCCTTGCGGTCGCTGAACAGGCGCACGTCGTAGCTCCAGCTGCGGGGATCGTCGTCGTAGGAGACGCGGTAGCGCAGCACCTCGTACGGCGGGCCGTCGAGCGCATCCTGCGCGGGTGCGGCGCGCGGCAGCAGGGCGGCGCATAGCGCCAGCAGGGCGAAGAGGCGTGTGCGCGGCATGGCGTTCAGCGGTTGACGTCGACTACCAGGCGCCCGCGCACGCGGCCGGAGACGATGTCGTGGGCGGCGTTCAGCGCCCCTTTCAGCGGCAGCTCGGTGGCGATCACTTCCAGCACGGCGGCGGGAAGCTCGGTGGCGATGTGCTGCCAGGCCTGGGTGCGCAATGCCATCGGCGCCATCACCGAGTCGACGCCGGCGAGCGTGATGCCGCGCAGGATGAAGGGCATGACGGTGGCGGGGAAGTCGAAGCCGGCGGCCAGGCCACAGGCAGCCACGGTGCCGCCATAGCGCGTCTGCGCGCAAGCGTTGACCAGGGTGTGCGAGCCGACCGAATCGACGACGCCGGCCCAGCGTTCCTTTTGCAAGGGCTTGCCGGTGGCCGAGAGTTCGGCGCGGTCGATCACTTCGGCGGCGCCCAGGTGTTTCAGGTAGTCAGCGTGATCGAGCTTGCCGGTGGAGGCGACCACCTTATAGCCCTGGGTGGCGAGGATGGCGATCGCCACGCTGCCGACGCCGCCGGAGGCGCCGGTGACGAGGATCTCGCCTTGCTCCCTGGTGACGCCGTTGCGCTTCAAGGCCATCACGCACAGCATGGCGGTGTAGCCGGCGGTGCCGACCGCCATTGCCTGTTTCGCCGAGAGGGAAGCGGGCAGGGGGATCAGCCAGTCGCCCTTGACGCGTGCCACCTGCGCCAGGCCGCCCCAGTGGGTTTCGCCGACGCCGTAGCCGTTGAGCAGCACCTTGTCGCCGACCTGGTGGCGCGGGTGGCTGGAGGCGCTGACGGTGCCGGCGAAATCGATGCCGGGCACCATCGGCCATTTGCGCACCACCGGGGATTTGTTGGTGATCGCCAGGCCATCCTTGTAGTTGATGGTCGAGTAGTCGACTTTCACCGTGACGTCGCCTTCGGGCAGGGCGGATTCGTCGATCTCGGTGAGTTCGGCGTGAAAGCCGGATTCGGGCCTGGTGAGGAGGATGCCGTGCATGGTTCGTCTCCGTGGGGATACCGCCCCCTGTTACCTGCGCATGATACTAGGCTCGCGAGCCGGAAATCGGCTTGACGAAAGAGGGCCGGCCGCCAGGCCGCGGGCAGCGCCTGGCAATGCGGGCACAGGAATACCGCGCGGCTGCGCTCGATGCGGACGATGGACGTACCGCAGACGTAGCAGGGCAGGCCGGCGCGTTCGTGGACGGCGTGGCGGTATTGCGCGTATGTCGCGCCCTCCTTGCGCAGGCGGGCGGCCAGGCGCGCGTCATTGGTGACGCCGCCGGTGCGGTAGGCGCGGCGGCTGATGGTGAGGATGCGCGAGCCGAGGGTGCGGGCTTGCGCGAGGGGAAGGTCGGTCGGGCGCAGGTCGGGGTGCAGGCGCGGCGAACAGGATTTCGCTGCGCAGGTAGTTGCCGAGACCGGCGAGGAAGCCCTGCTCCAGCAGCAGGGCGGCGAGGCGGCGGCGTGCGAAGGCGGGTGATTGCAGGCGGGCGCGGACGATCGCGAGTGTGGTGGCGGCCTCCAGCACGTCGGGGCCCAGGCGCAACAAGTAGCGGTGGCGCGCGAGGGCGGGTTCGTCCAGTAGTTCGATTTCGGTGGCGCTATAGAGCACGGCGCAGCCGCGGGCGGTACGGATGAGGATGCGCTGCTGCAAATGCGTCTGCGGCGGTGTGCCCGGGTAGACGATCCATTCGCCGTAGAGCTGGTTGTGCGAGTAGAGGGTGAGCCCGCCGGAAAAGCGGATCAGCATGGCCTTGCCGCGCGCTTCGACGGCGACGATGCGCTGGCCGGTGAGCGCGGCGGCATGGCGCTGCAGGCGCGCGAAGGCGAAACGGATGTCGCGCACGCGGCTGCGGCCAAGCACTTGCGCCAGGGCGTCGGTGAAGCGGCGGATTTCCGGGCCTTCGGGCATCGCGGAGGATTTTTACGTTGGGGCGCGACAATATTCCGGGAGCATTTTACAATCGCGCCTGCCACAAACCTTGGAGGGGAGTCATGAAAGCGTTTTGCGCAGGACTGGTCCTGCTGGCCGCCGCCGGCAGTGCCCACGCCTTGAGCGTGGATTGCAACAAGATCGCCAACCCGGATGAAAACACCATCTGCTCGGAAGTGTCGCTGGCCAAGCTCGACCACGACCTCGACAATGCCTACAAGCTGATGCAGGCGCACCTGCCGCTGAAAATGCGCGACTACGTGAAAAACGCGCAGTTGCGCTGGCGCGTGGGGCCCGACAGTCCGTCGAGCGGCAGTTGCAAGGGCGACATCAAATGCATCGCGGGCAAGTACGAAAGCCGCATCGCCTTCCTCGGCAACCCCGGGCTGGCCTACGAGGGCGTGTATGCCGGCGCGAAGGTGAAGTTCGCGGTGGAGAGCATGCCCGACGGCACGGTGCGGGTGAATTTCTTTCCCGCCGCGGGCGCTCCGCAGATCGAGAACGTCGGCGAAGCGCTGCACATGAAGGTGGCCGATAACGCGCTCACGCTGCCGCCGCCGGCGCCTGAATGCGCGGCGCGCATCATTTTCAACGACAACGGCGCGCGCTTCGAGCTGAAGGAAGCGAAGAAAAAAGCCTGCAACGCGGTGCGCTCCTATGCCGGCTTGTATGCACGCGACTACAAGCTGATTCCGGGCGACGCCAGGTAGGCACGCCGGCACGCCCGCGCGGCGGCGCGCAGTCGCGCCGCCCGACTGGAGCGCCCTCTGGCGGCGCTCCACCCTTATCTGCGCCATTGCGGCGCGCCCCCCTTGCCGCCCCGCGCGGGCGCGGGCTATAGTCGCTCACCCAGAGGCCCACCCGGAGACAAAGCATGGCCGCCCGCCCGAAACGCAAAGTCATCATCACTTGTGCCGTCACCGGCGCAATTCATACGCCGACGATGTCGCCGTACCTGCCGATCACGCCCAAGGAGATCGCCGACGCGGCGGTGGAAGCCGCGCAGGCCGGCGCCTCCATCGTGCACCTGCACGCGCGCGACCCGAAGACCGGCCAGCCGACGCAGGACCCGAAGTACTTCGAGGAATTCGCCAAGGACATCAAGAGCCGCTCCGACGTGGTGATCAACTTCACCACCGGCGGCGCGCCGACCATGCTGGTCGAAGAACGCCTGCAGCCGACGCTGAAGCTCAAGCCCGAAGTGGCCTCGCTCAACATGGGCTCGATGAACTTCGGCCTGTATCCCATGCTGGGGCGCTACAAGGACTGGAAGCACGACTGGGAAGAAAAGTACCTGAAGGAGTCGGACGACCGCATCTTCCGCAACACGTTCAAGGACATCGAGAACATCCTCACCTCGTGCCGCGAGAACCATACGCGCTTCGAGATCGAGTGCTACGACGTCGGCCACCTGTACACTGCGCTGCACTTCCTCGAGCGCGGCCTGTTGAAGCCGCCGCTTTTCATCCAGTCGGTGTTCGGCATTCTCGGCGGCATGGGCAACCATCCAGAAGACGTGATGATGATGAAGCGCACCGCCGACCGCCTGTTCGGCAACGACTACGTGTGGTCGGTGCTGGGCGCGGGCCGGCAGCAGATGCCGATCGCGGCGATGTCCACCGTGATGGGCGGCAACGTGCGTGTCGGCCTGGAAGACTCTCTGTGGGACGGCCCGGGCAGCCTGGCCAAGACCAATGCGATGCAGGTGCAGCGTATCCGCTCGATCATCGAGGCGCTGACCCTGGAAGTGGCGACGCCGGACGAGGCGCGCGAGATTCTCGAACTCAAGGGTGGGAACAACGTGGGATTTTAAGAGGCCGAAGAAAGTACAAACCTACTTTTTTCGGGGCTGACTTGCATGGAATCGCTGGCAGAGCCAGAGGATTGCATGACGGAAAAGCCACAAAAAAAGCGGCCTATAGGCCGCTTTTTTATTTGCGCTGGCGCGCAATGGAACTAGGTGATTTCCTCTTCCTGCATCGCGCCCAGCGAAGCGCGCACCACGGCGAGGGTGAAATCGACGTCGTCGTCCGAATGCGCGGCGCTGACGTACCAGCGCCCGGCCGGCATCACGCGCACGCCGCGCGCCAGCAGGTGGCTGCGAAAGCGCGTATATATCGCCGGCTCGACCGGGCGACCGCCGGAGACGGGCAGGGCTTCGGGGTCTTCGCCCAGGGTCATCCAGAACACCTGGCCGGGGCCGCGCACCATCAGCGGCACGCCGGCTTCGCGACCCAGGCCTTCGAGGTCGGCCATCAGCTTGCGGCCGCGCTCCTGCAAGTCCATGTAGAACTTCTGCCCGCGCAGGCGCAGCTTGGCGAGGGTGGCGACGGCGGCGGCCACCGATAGCGAATTGCCGTTGAAGGTGCCGGAGTGATTCACCGCCTGGGTGGCCAGTACGTCCATGTAGCGGCGCTTGCCGGCCAGCAGGCCGATCGGCAGCCCGCCACCCAGCGCCTTGCCGTAGATGGCGAGGTCGGGGCCGAGGTTGCCGGTGAGCAGGCAGGCGCCGATCGCGCCTTGCAGCCCCAGGCGAAAGCCGGTGATCGTTTCGTCCAGGACGAACAGGGTGCCGTGTTCGGTGCATAGCTGGCGCAGCGCCGAAAGATAGCCGGGAGCGGCCTCGAAGCAGCCGTTGTTGCACATCACCGCCTCGGTGATCACCGCGGCGTAGCCTTCGGGGTCCTCGTCGAAGGCGTGCCGGAGCGCGGCGACGTCGTTCCACGGCAGCACCCGCACGTCCACCGCGTCACCCAGCGGCAGCCAGCCGTGATAGTGGCCGGAGAAGCAGATCACCCGGCTGCGCCCGGTGGTGGCGCGCGCCACACGCAGCCCCGTCTGCACGGCCTCGGTGCCGTCGGTGTGGAAGCGCACCGTCTCCATGCCCGGCAACAGCAGTGAAATCTCCTCGGCCAGCTGCACTTCGCGCGTGTGCGTGGCGGAGACCTGGTAGCCGAGCTCCAGTTGCGCGGCGACCGCGGCATTGATGTCGGCATCGGCATAGCCGAACAGCACGGCGCCGTAGCCGCAGGTGTAGTCGACGTATTTTTGTCCGGCCACGTCCCACAGGTGGGCGCCGCGCGCGCGCGACACCACCAGCTGGTCAGGCCCTTCGGCCATGCGGAAATTGGAGGAGACGCCGCCCGGCATCGCCTGTACCGCGCGCATGCCCCACGAGTTGATCGTCAGGTCTGCGGTAAGGGTGACAGTGGATTCGGACATGTTGCCAGCACAATAAGGGAGTTCGAAGTTTGGGTGTTTTATCGGCCGCAAGCAATTGATCCACTTCACATCTAACGATCTTTAACAAAGCCCCTCCCGGAGGGGTGTCGAACTCGTTCAGATATTTCGGGAATGCATAACTGATAGAAGCGCCATGCGGATGTTTTTGGACGTGAAATGTCACATACTCACGCTCCGCGGCATCTCCTGCGCCGCCGCGCTTGCGCCCCTGTCTCATCCCCTGCGTTCAAGCGCCCCTTCTTTCGGGCCCATAAAGATGATTTCCTTCCCCTATTCATTTCGCTGCCTGGCGGCAGCCGCCGTACTCGCCCTTGGCGCCAACGCGCATGCCGAATATCCCGACAAGCCGATCCGCATGGTGGTGCCGTTCCCGCCCGGCGGCACGGTGGACGTGGTCGGGAGACTGCTGGCCAACCAGGCCGCGCAAAATCTCAAGACCACCATCGTTATCGATAACCGCCCCGGCGCCGGCGGCAGCATCGCCGAAGACGCGGTGGCCAAGGCGCCGAACGATGGCTACACCATCCTCTACACCACGCCGTCGCACACCATCAATCCGGCGATCTACAAGAAGCTGCCCTTCAATACCGAGAAGGACCTGATCCCCGTGGCCCTGCTGGCGGCGGCGCCGGAACTGCTGGTGGCGCACCCTTCGGTGCCGTTCAACACGTTCGCCGAATTCATCACGTACGCGAAAGCGAACCCCAACAAGCTCAACTACAGCCATGCCGGCAATGGCACCCTGCCGCATGTCACCATGGAAATGCTGTTGCGCCGCGCGCACATCCAGGTGATCCCGGTGGCCTACAAGGGCGCGGCGCCGGCGATGAACGATCTGCTGGCAGGCGTGGTGCAGTTGAAGCTCGATACCTATGCCACCTCCGGCGCCATGCTGCAGGCGCATCGCCTGAAGGCACTGGCGATCGCCAGCAAGAAACGCCTGCCGCAGTTGCCCGACCTGCCGACCATCGCCGAATCCGGCCTGCCCGGCTATGAAGGCAGCCTGTGGATGGGCGTGATGGCGCCGGCCGGCACTTCGCCCGCGATTGTCGACAAAGTGGGCAAGGCCTTCATCGCCACCCTCAAGGCGCCCGACGTGCGCGACCGCCTGAACAAGGACGGCGTGGAAATCCTCGGCAATGACGCTGCTGCCTTTGGCGCGCAGATCCGCACCGAGCTCAAGCAGTGGGCCGACCTGGTGCGCGAAGCCAAGATCACCGTCGAGTAAGCCATACGCCACGAACCGCGCGAGACCGACCATGCCTTATCTCACCCCGCCCCCTGACCCCAACGTCCGCAAGCCGAAGCTGAAGGCTCCCGCCGGCAGCTGGGATTGCCAGATCCACCTGTTCGGCCCGCAGGAGCAATACCCGCAGGACCCGACCAGCCCCTACGTCTCGGGGCTGGCCACGCCCGAGATGAACATCGCCATGCAGGACGCGCTGGGCCTGGCGCGCTCCATCATCGTCTCCGGCGGCGGCTATGGGCGCGACTACAGCTACATGGAAGCGACGCTGGAGAAATATCCCTCGCGCTTTCTCGGCGTGATCCTGCCGCCCGAGACGATCGCCGACGCCGAGCTCAAGCGCCTGCATGCCCTGGGCGTGCGCGGCGTGCGCTTCGTCTCCGACGGCCACGCAAAAAACCTGCCGCGCATCCTTCCCGGCGTGGCGAAGCAGGCGATGGCACTGAACTGGCCGGTGCATTTCTACCCCAGGGGGGAAGACCTGGTGCAGTACGAAAAGGACCTGCTGGCGCTGCCCAACCAGATCGTGATGAACCACTTCGCCGCCGTTCCCGCCGCCAAGGGGCTCAACCAGCCGGCATTCCAGACGCTCCTGCGCATGCTCGACAGCGGCCGCGTCTGGGTCAAGCTTTCCGGCCCGATGCGCTGCGACGACGGCGACATGCCTTACGCCGCGGTGACGCCGATGGCGCAGGCGCTGATCAAGCACGCGCCCGAGCGCATGCTGTGGGGTTCGGACTGGCCGCACGTCAACATGCGCAACCGCCAGATGCCCAACGACGGCGACCTATTCGACCTGCTGCTCGACTGGGCGCCCGACGCCGCGGACCAGAAGCGCATCCTTGCCGACAACCCGGTGGCGCTGTACGGCCAGCCGCCGCGCTAATTTTTTTCTTCAGCCTTTCACCTATCAGGAGTCCTTGCATGTTTCGCCGTCTACTGACGCTCGCCTGCGCGTGTTGCGTCCTTCTCAGCACCGCCGCCCCCGCGCAGGCCGCCGACAAATTTCCCAGCCAGACGATCCGCATGATCATCGCCTTCGGTCCCGGCGGCTTCGGTGACATCACCGCGCGCCTGGTGAGCGAGGGCATGAGCAAGATCCTGGGCCAGCAGGTGATCGTCGAAAACCGCCCCGGCGCCGGCGGCATTCCCGCCGCGCAGGCGGCGCTGGGCACCCGCCCGGACGGCTACACCATGCTCATGTACACCAACGGCACGGCGATCACCAAGTCGCTGTACAAGAAGCTGCCCTTCAGCATCGAGAACGACTTCACGCCGATCGGCCTGATGGCGTTCTACGACCTGTGCATCCTGGTGCCGAAGAATTCGCCCTACAAGACCCTGGGCGACCTCCTGAAGGATGCGCGCGCCAAGCCCGGCAAGCTCAACTTCGCCAGCATCAACCCCGGCAGCACGCAAAACCTTTCGGCCGAACTGTTCAAGTCCACCGCCAAGCTCGACGTGCAGATCGTGCCTTTCAAGACCAGCCCGGATGTGCTGCGCGCGCTGATCGGCGGCGACGCCGATTTCGGCATTGAGTCCTATGCCTCGATGAAGTCGCAGATCGACTCCGGCATGCTGCGCGTGCTCGCCACCTCCGCGCCGAAGCGCTCGCCCTACCTGCCGCAGATTCCCTCGGTGAAGGAAGCCGGCGTGCCCGGCTATGAAGTGGTGGGCTGGAACGCGCTGGTGGTGCCCAAAGGCACGCCGGCCGACATCATCGCCAAGCTCAACGCCGCGGTGAACCAGGTGACTTCCTCGGCCGATTTCAAGAAGCGCATGCTGGAACTGGGCACCACCGCCTACGCCGGCCCGCCGGCCGATCTCACCAAGCAGTTGAACAAGGACGTCCCGAAGTGGGCGGCGGTGATCAAGCAGGCCAACATCCCGCTCGAATAGCTGCGGTAGCATAACGATAACGGCGGCGCCGGCGGCGTGGTTTGCGCGCACCGGACGCCGCCGAAATATTTTAAAAACCGGAGGAGACCTCGACATGTTGCACCGTTTGCTTTTACTCGCCTGCGCGTCCTGCGCATTGTTCAGCACCGCCGCCCCGGCACAGACCGCCAAGTTTCCCGACCAGCCGATCCGCATGATCGTGCCCTTCGGCCCCGGCGGCTTCGGCGACATCACCGCGCGCCTGGTGGCCGAAGGCATGGGCCGCGTGCTGGGCGGGCAGGTGATCATCGACAACCGGCCCGGCGCCGGCGGCGTTCCCGCCGCGCTCGCCACCCTGGGCGGCAAGGCCGACGGTTACACGCTTTCGCTCTACACCAACGGCAACGCCATCAGCAAGTCGCTGTACAAGAAGCTGCCCTACGACGTGGAAAAGGATTTTGCGCCGGTGGGTCTCCTGGCGTTTTTCGACCTGTGCATCCTGGTCCCCAAGGACTCGAAGTACAAGACCCTGGCCGATCTCCTGGCCGATGCCAAGGCACGCCCCGGCAAGCTCAACTTCGCCAGCATCAATCCCGGCAGCACGCAAAACCTCTCCGCCGAACTGTTCAAATCCACCGCCGCCATCGACGTGCAGACCGTGCCCTTCAAGACCAGCCCGGATGTGCTGCGCGCGCTGGTAGGCGGTGACGCCGATTTCGGCATCGACGCCTATGCGGCGATGAAATCGCAGATCGATTCCGGCATGGTGCGTGTGCTTGCCACCACCGGCCCGAAGCGCGCGCCCTACCTGCCGCCGCAGGTGCCCACCGTGAAGGAAGCCGGCGTCCCCACCTATGAAGTGGTGGGCTGGAACGCGCTCGCGGTGCCGGCCGGCACGCCGCCGGAAATCATCGCCAAACTCAACGACGCGCTGAACAAGGCGACCGCCATGCCGGAAGTGAAAAAGCGCCTGCTCGACCTGGGCGCCATCGCCTACGCCGGTACGCCTTCGGACATGGGCAAGCAGTTGCACAACGACGCCATCAAGTGGGCCGATGTGATCAAGAAGGCGCATATTCCGCAGCAGTAAACCCCTTTTTCAATGACCCAGGCCGCTTCTACTCCCACCCCCGTTCCCGTTGTCCAGGGCATCATCGTCGATGCCCACGCCCACGTGTTCACCGCCGACATGCCGGTGGTAAACAACCCGCGCCATCGCCCGGATTACGACTTCACCCCCGAGCAATACCTCGAGGTGATGGACAAGCATGGCGTGCGGTACGCGTGCCTGGCCGCCGGCAGCCCCTGGGCCGATTACAACGACTACATGATCGAGGCATTGCGCAAGTGCCCGGGGCGCTTGCGCGGCACGGTGAATGCCGAGCCCGACGTGGAGCGCTATACGCTGGAGGCGATGGCGCGCGACGGCGTGGTGGGAGTGCGCATTTCCTTCATCACCATGAAGGAGATTCCCGATCTCACGACATTCGCCTGGCGCCGCTTCCTGCGCCGCCTGCGCGATCTCGACTGGCATGTGCACCTGCACGTCGACGGGCGGCGATTGCCGCAGGTGTTGCCGCATTTCGAAGCCTCTGGCGTGAAACTCGTGCTGGACCACTACGGCAGGCCTGATCCTGCCAAGGGCATCGCCTGCGAGGGTTTTCAGGCGATGCTGAAATCGATAGAGCGCGGGCGCACCTGGGTCAAGGTCTCCGCCGGCTATCGGCTGGGCGAGGAGCGCGTCGCCGCCTACGGCCGCGAGCTGCTGCGCGCCGTCGGGCCGGACCGCCTGTTGTGGGCAAGCGACTGCCCCTTTGTCGGTGACGAAAAGGCCACCACCTACCGGCGCACCATGGAAACGGTGAATGCCTGGATGCCCGACGACGCTACCCGCCGCAAGGTGTTCGGCGAAAACGCCCTCAAGCTCTACTTCTCGTAATTCTCATGGCCGATTTCTCTTTGGACGCTCCGCAGGTCGATACCCACGCCCACGTCTACACCCTCGACATGCCGATGAGCGGCGAGGCCTGGCACAAGCCGCCGGAAGACGCCACCACGGAACAGTACCTCGCTGCGCTCGACGCCCACGGCGTCGGTTACGCCGTCATGGCCGCCGCCAGCATCTATGGCGACTACAACGACTACATGATCGACGCCTGCCGCAAGCACAAGCGCCTGCGCACCACGGTGATCGTCGAGCCCGGTACCGACCCTTATATCTTGCGCGCCATGAAAGACGATGGCGTGGTCGGCATTCGCCTGCAATGGAGAAGCCTGAAGCAGACGCCGGATCTCGAAAGCCCCGAATACAAGCGCCTCTTGCGCCGGGTCAACGATCTCGACTGGCACGTGGAACTGCATGACGAAGGCGCGCGCCTGCCGCCGGCCATCGAGGCGCTCGAAAAGGCCGGCATCAAAAAACTGGTGATCGACCATTTCGGCCGGCCCACCGCTGCTCTCGGTACGGCGTGCCCGGGCTTTAAGCGCGTACTCAAGTCGGTGGAAACCGGGCGCACCTGGGTCAAGCTATCGGCGGGTTACCGCCTGGCCGCGCCGCAAATGGCGATCGACTGCGCGCGCGAACTGCTGAAGAACGCCGGCCCCGAGCGTCTCCTGTGGGGCAGCGACTGGCCGTTCGCCGCCTTCGAGGGCAAGGTACATTACGCCGACACCGTGGCGGCGCTCAAGGACTGGGTGCCGGATGCCGCCGCGCGCGCGCGCATCGGCGGTGAGACGGCGTTCAGGCTGTTTTTTGCCTGAGACCGCTCACCCGGCGGTACGTGTCGCCAGCAACAGCTCCCGATAGGCCGCGGCAAGGTCATCGAGGCTGAACGAGCGGTTCAGGCCGCTCGGATTGGGCAGTGTCCACACCTTCGAGCCGCCGAACGTCGCCTCCTGCCTGCCCCACGAGATCTCGCGGCGTCCCGCAATGGCGGCGTACGCGGCCTTTCCCAGGAAGGCGAGATAAGCGGGGCGATAGAACTCGATTTTTTTCCGCAAGGTCGAGGTCGATGCACGGAGTTCAAGCGATGAAAGCGCATCGGCCCGCGCCGTCGCCCGGGCAACTGCCGTCGTCAATCCGTACCCGTGGGCCAGCAGGTCCCTGTGGTGTTCGGGGCGCATCAACTCCGGCGTGAAACCGGCCAGGTGCAATGCACGCCAGAAGCGGTTGCCGTTTCCCGCGAAGTGGTGGCCGGTGGTCGCGGCCCTGATACCCGGATTGATGCCGCAAAAAATCACGGCCAGCCCTTGCGAGATGATGTCGGGCAGCGCCGGCGCGATCTCGGTGGTCATTGTGGCTGCCTTCCCAAGGCCGGGCTTCCATGCGCATCGGCGAGCAGCCTGCCATCCACCAGGATGTGCAGCGTCTTGACCGACAGGACCGCGATGGCGATGCTGAGCATGACGAGCAGGATGACGGCAATCGCCTTCACCGGCCAGGCCTGGACGAAGGTCGCGTATTTCAGCGCCGCGTTCGCCAGCGCTGCCATCGGAAAGCTGATCGCCCACCAGCCGCTGGCGAATGGAATTCCCCGGCGAAAGACCTTGGGGGCCAGCGCAAGGAAGATGAACAAGCCGAAGTAGAACAGCAGTCCGGAGAAGGCATCGACGCGTTGCGTGAAGTTGGTGTACGCCAGAAAGCCGACTTCGAACGGCGCCATCAGGATCAGCAGCGATGGCACCATGCCGGCGGGCAGAGGCTCGTGATGGATCATCCGCGACATGATCATGGTGAAGAACAGCAGGGCGATCATGGTGCCGACAGCGAGTGCGAACAGGTTGACTTCATGCGCCCAAGGCATGGGCATGGTACCGCCGGCAACCGCAATGTCCAACGTGGCCACGCCGGGAAGGAACCAGGCGGGAACCGCATGCGCGACATCGATTTTGCCTTGCAAGAGCCGGCTCGCGATGGCGAAACAGAACGCGATCGTCAGGATGGCGCCCACCGTCCACATCGCTTCGGCGAGCGCCTGGTTCAGGTGAGCCGCGACCGAAGAGAGCAGCAGGATGGCGATGGTGATGGTGCCGAAAAAATTGCCGGCCACGGGGTGCCGGTATTCGCGCAGGACAGCCTCGGGATGTCTGACCGCCTTGGCGAGATAACCCGCGCCCAGTACCAGGAACACGATCAGGGCGACGACACCGGTGACCGCGGCGATCCGCGGGCTGGCGCCGAATTCCTGGCTGGCCTGGCGCCATGCGATGGAAAGCCCGGCAATCCCCATGACGGAGGCGAACAGGTTGACCGGCAGGTTCCTGAGGGAAGCGTGGGTATGCGAAGACGAAACCTGCGGACTTGAAAGCGTTGGCACTGCACTTCTCCAGATTCTTGAAGAGGCCGAGAGGCTTCTCCGGGGACAAGGGCCGGATGTTATGTCCTCCCGGTGAATAGGATAATTAGATATTATTGGGAATAATCCTCTCGAAAATTGAGAATATGTCCGATCGCTTCGAATCGATGTCGATCCTGGTGGCGGTGGTCGAGACTGGCAGTTTTTCTGCTGCGGCGCGCAGGCTGAAGATGCCGCTGGCAACGGTGAGCCGCAAGGTCGGAGACCTGGAAGCGCATCTGAAGATCCGGCTCCTGCATCGCTCCACCCGGCAGCTTGCCCTCACTGAAGCCGGGCAGTCGTATGTCGCCGCATGCCGGCGCATTCTCGAGCAGGTCGGGGAGGCGGAGCGCGCGGCGGCGGGGGAATATGCGGCGCCCAAGGGCGAGCTCGTGGTCACCGCGCCTGTCGTCTTCGGGCGCCTGCATCTCCTGCCGGTGATCGCGGAGTTTCTCCGGACTTATCCCGATATTGATGTGCGCTTGATCCTGACCGACCGTGTGGTGCCGCTGCTGGAAGAGCAGGTTGAGGTTGCGTTGCGGATTGCCGAGCTGCCCGACAGCAGTTTCGTCGCCTTGCCGATCGGCGCGGTGCGCCGCGTGGTGTGCGCCAGCCCGGCCTACCTGACTGCGCGCGGCACACCGACGCATCCGCGCGAACTCGCCGCGCATGCGTGCATTACGTTCGAACAGATGACCTCCAGGCAGGCCTGGAGCTTTACCTCCGGCAAGTCGGAGATCGCCGTGCCTATCCGCTCACGGCTTGCCGTCACCACCGCCGAGGCCGCAGTCGACGCGGCGGTGGCGGGCGTCGGGTTGACCCGCGTCGTGTGCTATCAGATGGCGGCCGCCCTGCACGCCGGCGCACTCAGGATTGTGCTGGCGCCGTTTGAACCGGTGCGCTGGCCCATCAGCCTGGTCCACACCGGGCAAGGCATCCTGCCGCTCAAGCTGCGCGCTTTTCTTGATTTCGCCGCCCCGCGGTTGAAAGCGCGCCTGGCGCAGGTCGAGGTCTGAGGGAGGCGCGGGCGCGGGAGACGCTTGCGCAGGATGGTGAATGACGTTCGTGGTCTTAAGCCTTGCGTTTTTGCGAAGGCTCGCTACCTTATTGGCGAAATCCCCCAAGCCCTTGTTTGGAAGGGGAAAAGGCGGGGGCGCTGTGGCATAATTACCCTCCCATTTCAGTGCGCCGTTTGGGCAATTCCCGGCGGCGCCAGGTCAACAGCAAGGTACCTCAAGCCATGGCCCAAACGCTTTACGACAAACTCTGGGACAGCCACGTCGTCCGCACCGAAGAGGACGGCACCGCGCTGCTCTACATCGACCGCCACCTGGTCCACGAAGTGACGAGCCCGCAGGCCTACGAAGGCCTGCGCGAAGCCGGGCGCAAGGTGTGGCGCCCCGATTCCATCGTCTCCACCGCCGACCACAACACGCCCACCGACGGCTGGGAGCGCGGCTTGGACGGCGTGGTCGACCCGATCTCGCGCGAGCAGATCGTCACCCTCGACAAAAACATCAAGGCTACCGGGGCGCTCGCTTATTACCCCTTCCTCGACAAGCGCCAGGGCATCGTGCATGTGATCGGGCCGGAGAACGGCGCCACCCTGCCGGGCATGACGGTGGTGTGCGGGGACTCGCACACGTCCACCCACGGCGCTTTCGGCTGCCTGTCGCACGGCATCGGCACCTCCGAAGTCGAGCACGTGATGGCGACCCAAACCCTGGTGCAGCGCAAGTTCAGGAACATGCTGGTGCGCGTGGAAGGCACGCTGGCCCCCGGCATCACCGGCAAGGACGTGGCGCTGGCGATCATCGGCACGATCGGCACGGCCGGTGGCACCGGCTGCGCCATCGAGTTCGGCGGCGCGGCGATCCGCTCGCTGACGATGGAAGGGCGCATGACCCTGTGCAACATGGCGATCGAAGCGGGCGCGCGCGCCGGCATGGTGGGCGTTGACGAAACGACCCTCAACTATCTCAAGGGCCGCACCTTCGCGCCCAAGGGCAAGGAGTGGGACATCGCCTGCGAGTACTGGCGCACCATGAAGACCGACGACGGCGCCAAGTTCGACATCGTGGTCGAGATGCGCGCGGAAGACATCGCGCCGCAGGTGACCTGGGGCACTTCGCCCGAGATGGTCACCACGGTGGAAGGCCGCGTGCCGGACCCCGAGCGCGAAAAGGATGCGAGCAAGCGCGATGCAATGGAACGCGCGCTTACCTACATGGGCCTGGAACCCAACGTGCCGATGACCGACATCACGCTGGACAAGATCTTCATCGGCTCCTGCACCAACTCGCGCATCGAAGACATGCGCCAGGCCGCCTGGGTGGTCAAGCGCCTGGGCAAGAAGGTCGCCTCCAACATCAAGGCGGCGCTGGTGGTGCCCGGCTCCGGCCAGGTGAAGGCGCAGGCCGAAGCCGAAGGCCTGGACAAGATATTCAAGCAGGCGGGTTTCGACTGGCGCGAGCCGGGGTGCTCGATGTGCCTGGCGATGAACGCCGACAAGCTGGAGCCGGGCGAGCGCTGCGCCTCCACCTCCAACCGCAATTTCGAAGGCCGGCAGGGCGCGGGTGGCCGCACCCACCTGGTGAGCCCGGCGATGGCCGCGGCCGCGGCGATTGAAGGCCGCTTCGCCGACATTCGAAAACTGCTCTGAGCGAGAACGAGATCATGGAAAAATTAGTCATCCACAAGGGCCTCGCGGCGCCGATGGACCGCGAGAACGTCGACACCGACGCGATCATCCCCAAGCAGTTCCTGAAGTCGATCTACAAGACCGGCTACGGTGAAAACCTGTTCGACGCCTGGCGCTACAAGGATGTGGGCGAACCGGGCATGGACAACTCCAAGCGGCCGCTGAACCCGGACTTCATCCTCAACCAGGCGCGCTACAAGGGCGCTTCCGTTTTGGTCGCGGGCAAGAACTTCGGCTGCGGTTCGTCGCGCGAGCACGCGCCCTGGGCGTTGCAGCAGTATGGCTTTCGCGCGGTGATCGCGCCGTCGTTCGCCGACATCTTTTTCAACAATTCGTACAAGAACGGTTTCCTGCCGATCGTCCTGACGCAGGAGCAGGTGCGGCGATTGATTGATAAAATAAACGGCTTCGTCGGCTTCGAGATCGAGATCGACCTGCCGCGCCAGGTGGTGAAAGCCGACGGCGAGGAAATGCCGTTCGAGATCACCGGTCACCGCAAGTACTGCATGGTCAACGGTTTCGACGACATCAGCCTGACCCTGCAGTACGCGGATACGATCCGCAAGTTCGAGGAAGAGCGCCGCGTGCGCCACCCCTATTACTTCAGCACCAACGTCGCAAACGCATCATCGTAACGCCAAGGGGGCGCGCCCCCTTGAGTAACCCCCAACAGCAGATCAGCAGAATCAGAGTCTCGTCATGAAAATCGCAGTCCTCCCCGGCGACGGCATCGGCCAGGAAATCACGGTTCAATCGGTTCGCGTCCTGAAGGCGCTGGGCCTCCCCCTGGAGCTGGAACAAGCGCCGGTGGGCGGGGCTGCGTATGACCAGACCGGCGAGCCGCTGCCGGAATCCACTCTCAAGGTGGCGAAGGCGGCCGATGCCATCCTGTTCGGCTCCATCGGCGGCCCGCAGTACGACGACCTGCCGCGCCCCAAGCGCCCGGAGCAGGCGCTGCTGGGCCTGCGCAAGCAGCTCAATCTCTTCGCCAACCTGCGTCCGTCGATCGTCTATCCGGAACTGGTGAACGCCTCCACGCTCAAGCCCGAAGTGGTCTCCGGCCTGGACGTGCTGATCCTGCGTGAACTCACCGGCGACATCTATTTCGGCCAGCCGCGTGGCATCCGCACGGTGGAAAAGGGCCAGTGGGCCGGCCAGCGAGAAGGCTTCGATACCATGCACTACGCCGAGGGCGAAGTGCGCCGCATCATGCACGTCGGCTTCGTCGCGGCACGCAAGCGCGGGCGCAAGCTTTGTTCGGTGGACAAGTCGAACGTGATGGAAACTTCGCAACTTTGGCGCGAAGTGGCCACCGAAGTCGCCAAGGAATATCCGGACGTCGAGTTCTCCAGCATGTACGTCGACAACGCGGCGATGCAACTGGTGCGCAACCCGAAGCAGTTCGACGTGATCGTCACCGGCAACATGTTCGGCGACATCCTGTCGGATGAGGCCTCGATGCTCACCGGCTCGATCGGCATGCAGCCTTCGGCCTCGCTCAACGAAAGCCGCCAGGGCCTGTACGAGCCGATCCACGGCTCCGCCCCGGACATCGCCGGCAAGAACCTGGCGAATCCGCTCGCCTCTATCCTCTCCGCCGCCATGCTGCTGCGCTATTCCTTCGACCAGGAAGAAGCGGCGAAAAAGGTCGAGACCGCGGTGCGCAAGGTCCTGAAGGACGGCCTGCGCACGGCCGACATTTACGAGACCGGCACCACTAAAGTGGGTACCAAAGAGATGGGCGACGCCGTCCTCAAGGCGCTATAGGTTCAAAGGTTTCAGTTGTCACGGTCCCGGCCCTGGCGCTGGGACCGAAAAGAGAGCAAAGTTTCGACAACTGCAACCGAAGGTAGGTCATCATGAAGAAGGTAGGTCTGGTCGGCTGGCGCGGCATGGTGGGTTCCGTGCTGATGCAGCGCATGCAAGCCGAGGGCGATTTCACACACATCGATCCGGTGTTTTTTTCCACCTCCGCAGCCGGTAAGGATGGCCCGACCGTAGGCGGCAAGTCGACCGGAAAATTGCTGGATGCCGGCAGCGTCGATGACCTGAAGAAGATGGACATCGTCATCACCTGCCAGGGTGGCGACTGGACCAACGAGGTCTACCCGAAGCTGCGCGCCGCCGGCTGGACCGGCTACTGGATCGACGCTGCCTCCGCGCTGCGCATGAAGAACGATGCGCTGATCATCCTCGACCCGGTCAACATGGACGTGATCAAGGCCGGCCTGAAGAGCGGCATCCGCGATTACGTCGGCGGCAATTGCACCGTGTCCCTGATGCTGATGGCGCTGCACGGCCTGTTCAAGGCGAATCTCATCGAGTGGATGACCGCCATGACCTACCAGGCGGCTTCCGGCGCCGGTGCGGCCAACATGCGCGAGCTGCTGGCGCAAATGGGCGCGCTGCGCGACCCGGTGGCCGGCCTGCTGAAGGACCCGGCTTCCGCCATTCTCGACATCGACCGCCAGGTGGCCACTACCATGCGTGCGGCCGATTTTCCGACCAAGGAATTCGGCACGCCGCTGGCGGGCAGTCTCATCGCCTGGATCGACAAGGATCTCGGCAACGGCCAGTCGAAGGAAGAGTGGAAGGGCGGGGCGGAAGGCAACAAGATCCTCGGCCGCGAAGCCAACCCGATCCCGATCGACGGGCTGTGCGTGCGTATCGGCGCCATGCGCTGCCATTCGCAGGCGCTGACCATCAAGCTGACGAAGGACGTGCCGCTCTCCGAGATCGAAGGCATGCTGGCCGACGCCAACCCGTGGGCCAAGGTGATCCCGAACAAGCGCGACGAGACCATCGCGGAGCTCTCGCCGGCGAAAATCACCGGCACGCTGGAAACCCCGGTCGGGCGCCTGCGCAAGCTCAACATGGGCCCGCAATACCTGTCGGCTTTCACCGTTGGCGACCAGCTCCTGTGGGGCGCGGCTGAGCCGTTGCGCCGCATGCTGCGCGTCCTGCTGGAGGCTTGAATTCCGCTGGCTTGCTAGCAGGCCAAGTGTGAAAAAAGGAGCCACGGCTCCTTTTTTCGTGCATTCCGCCGACTTTCCGCAATTTTGATCGGCTTGGGCGCCTGGCCGTATCTGGCCGAGCGTTGCTTGCAACCAACACCCGCCCGGTCCGCCGCTTGCGGCCGATACTTCAAGTCAAGGCTTAGCTTGCATGGCTAACCTTTTGATGTTAACTTCATAATCTGGGGAAATCGCTTCTTGCGCGTGGGCCGGGCTTTTTGTCGTCCGGGTGCGTCGCGGGAGCATGAGCACCTGGGATGTAGCCGACATGGCCGACACGCGCATTTTTGGCGTGTGCGCCGCGGTGAAAATCCACAGGAAGGCGTTTGGACGTCAGGGCCGCCCAAAGCAATCTTAGGGAGCCGGGGAGTTACTCACCGTGAGACAACATAAACTCAAGAAAATCGCTGTAGCAGCAGCGCTGGCCGCAGGCGGCCTGGCGTGGCTGCCCGGCGCGCACGCGGCGGGATTGGGCCAGTTGACGGTGCTTTCCGGACTGGGCCAGCCGCTGCGGGCGGAAATCGACCTGACCTCCGTTACGCGTCAGGAAGCCTCCACGCTGGCCGGCAAGATGGCCGGCCCCGACGCCTACCGCCAGGCCGGCGTCGAAATGAGCCCGGCGATGCTGGGCGTGCGCGTGGCGGTCAACCGCCGTCCGAACAACGGCAACTATTTCCTGCTTCTCACCACCAGCCAGCCGGTCAACGATCCCTTTGTCGATGCACTGATCGAACTCAACTGGGCCAGCGGCCGCCTGGTGCGCGAATACACTTTCCTGCTGGATCCGGTCGACATGAAGCCGGTCACCCCGCCGGTGGCTGCGGCCCCGGCGCCCGCCCCGGCCGCCGCGCCTGCTCCGGCGCCCAGCGCCCCCGCCGCCGAAGCGCCGGCGCCCGCCGCCAGCGAACCGGCGCCGGCCCCTGCCGCGAGCGAGCCCGCACCCGCCGCCAGCACGCCTGCCGCGGCGGTGCCCGATGCCGTCAAGCCCGCGCCTGAGCCCAAGCCCGCTGCCGCTGCGAGCGGCAGCTACACGGTGAAGAATGGCGATACGCTCGCCAAGATCGCCGGCAAGAACAAGCAGGAAGGCGTGAGCCTGGACCAGATGCTGGTCGCGCTGTACCGCGCCAACCAGGACGCCTTCGTCAGCGGCAACATCAACCGGTTGAAGAGCGGCGTCATCCTCAACCTGCCGGACAAGGACACCGCTGCCGGCGTCGCGCCCGACGACGCGCACCGCCTGCTGGTGGCGCAGTCGGCCGACTGGAAGGCTTATCAGGACAAGGTGGCCGGCGCCGCGCAATCCGCGCCCGCCACCGCCGAAGCCGCGCCCAAGCGCGAATCCAAGGGCCGTGTCACCGCCAAGGTGGAAGACCAGGCCAAGCCGGAAGCACGCGACCAGCTCAAGCTCTCCAAGGCCGGCGATGCTGCCAAGGGTGGCAACGGCAAGAAGGGCGGCGCATCGCGCGTCTCCGAGGAAGACCTGGTTGCCAAAGAGCGCGCGCTGAAGGACGCCAACTCGCGCGTTGCCGAACTGGAAAAGAACGTACGCGACCTGCAAAAGCTGGTCGAGGTGAAGAACCAGAACCTGGCCGACCTGCAAAAGCAGGCCGAGCAGGCCAAGGCTGACGCCCGGAAAGCGGCGGATGCCGCCAGGTCCGCGCCGCCGCCGGCACCCCCGGTCGCTGCCAAGGCTGAACCGCCCAAGGTAGAGCCGCCGAAGGCCGTCGAAGCCCCGAAGGCGCCGGAACCGCCCAAGGCCCCGGAATCGCCCAAGGCTGCCGAAGCGCCCAAGGCAGAGCCGCCCAAGACGGCCGACACCAGCGCCGCCGCGGGTGCTGCCGGTGCCCCGAACGCTGTAGCCGGCGCCGATGCCAGCAAGCCGGCCGACGCTGGTACGCCGCCGGCCGCCGAGCCGCCGAAGGCTGAAGCGCCCAAGGCCGAGCCGCCCAAGGCTGCCGAAGCGCCCAAGGCGCCGCCGAAGAAGGCCGCGCCCCCGCCGCCTCCGCCGCCGGAACCCAGCCTGATGGATGAGTTCCTCAACAACCCGCTGTACATGGGCGGCGGCCTGGCCGTGCTCCTGCTGCTGGGTGCCTATGCGATTTTCGCCGTGCGCCGCAAGCGCAAGGTCGAGTCCTTCGAGAGCAGCATCATTACCGGCGGCGACCTGAAGGCTAATTCGGTCTTCGGCAACACCGGCGGCCAGAGCGTGGACACCGGCAACAGCTCCTTCCAGAGCGACTTCAGCCAGGTCGGCCCGGGCGCGATCGACGCCGACGAGGTCGATCCGGTGGCCGAGGCCGACGTCTACATGGCCTACGGCCGCGACGCCCAGGCCGAGGAAATCCTCAAGGAAGCGCTGGTCAAGGATCCGAATCGCCAGACCGTGCGCATGAAGCTGCTGGAAATCTACAGCCAGCGCCGTGATCCCAAGTCGTTCGAAACCGCGGCCAACGAGTTGCGCTCCGCCACCGGCGGCCAGGGCGACCAGTGGAACCGCGCCGCCGCGCTGGGCCACCAGATCGATCCGAGCAACCCGCTGTATGGCGGTTCCGGCGCACCGGCCGACAATGTCACCGCGACCCAGCCCCTGGCGGCTGCCGCGATGGCGGCGGCGGCAGGCGGTGCGGCTGCCGCGGCGGCGCCCGGTATGTCCGATTTCTCCGCCGACAAGACGCTCACGCTCAACTCCTTCCACCCGGCTGCTGCGGTGGAAGACCCGTTGACCAAGACGGTCGCCCTCGAAGCCCTGCAGGCCAAGGGCCAGGCGCCGGAAATCGACCTCGATTTCGACTTGGGCGGCGACACCACCAAGGAGCAGGCGTCCGCGCCCGATTTCGTGCTCGACAGCACCAGCACCGCCGAGCAGGCGCCGGGAGGTGATGGCGGCGGTGTGGACTTCGACCTGGGCTTCGATACGCCGTCGGTGCCGGTTGCGCCCGCGGCGGCCCCGGCGACTGCCGAAAGCGATTTCTCGCCCTCCGGCACGCTGATCATGGAAGCGCCCAGCCTGCCGGGCGGCGCGGCCGAGAAGACTCTTGAAATGGCGCCGGTGGGCATTCCCGAGGCGCCCACGGAAGATGCCGGCAGCAGCATCGACTTCGATTTCGACATCGGCGGCGGCGCCCCGGCGGCTCCTGTTGCCGAGCCTGCGGCTGCCCCGGGCGGCAACTCAATGGACTTCGACCTGTCGTCGATCTCGCTGGAACTGCCCGGCGGCGGTGATGCCGGCGGCGACGCTGGCGGCACCGACGATGCCGCCACCAAGCTCGACCTGGCGAAGGCCTACCAGGAAATGGGCGACAAGGACGGTGCCAAGGAACTGCTGGGCGAGGTGCTGAAGGAAGGCTCCGCCGCGCAGCAAGCCGAGGCGCAAGCCCTGCTGGCCGCGATCTAAGCGGCCTGGCTGGAAAAAGGCGGGTGGCGCGAGCCACCCGCTTTGTTTTTTACGCGTACCCTTAATCCATGCGCATCGCCCTAGGCCTCGAATACGACGGCTCCGCCTTTTTCGGCTGGCAGACCCAGCCGGGTGGCGGCACGGTGCAGGATGCGCTGGAGGCTGCGCTGGCGCAAATCGCCGGCCACCCGGTGCGCGCGCAATGCGCCGGGCGTACCGATACCGGCGTGCATGCGCTGGCGCAGGTGGCGCATTTCGACACTGAAGCCGAGCGTCCGGACAACGCCTGGGTCAAGGGGGTGAATACCCACTTGCCGCGCACGGTCGCCATGCGCTGGGCCAAGCGGGTGCCGGAGGATTTCCATGCGCGCTTTTCGGCGACCACGCGGCGTTACGAGTACGTACTGATCAACCGGCCGACACGCCCCGCGGTATGGGACGGCCGGGCAGGGTGGTTTCATCTCCCCCTGGACGAAGGGCGCATGATGGAAGCGGCCGGCTTCCTGCTGGGAGAGCACGACTTTTCCGCCTTCCGTTCCGCCGAATGCCAGGCCGCCTCGCCGGTGCGTGAACTGCGGAAGTTGGTGGTCACTCGCGAGGGCGAGGTGATCCGCTTTTCTCTTGAAGCCAATGCCTTCCTGCACCACATGGTGCGCAATATCGTCGGTTGCCTGGTCTACGTTGGCAAGGGCAAGCACCCGCCGGAATGGATCGCCGGGATCCTCGCCGGGCGCGACCGGGCGAAGGCGGCGCCGACCTTCGGGCCGCAGGGCCTGTATCTTTCGGGGATCGATTACGATGCACGCTTCGGCCTGCCGGCGTTTGCCACCGGCGCCGTTTTCGCCCCCATGGAATAACTGCTGGAATGAAGCTTACGCGCACCCGTATCAAGATCTGCGGCATCACCCGCGAGCAAGACCTCGAAGCCGCCGTCGAAGCCGGCGCGGACGCCATCGGCTTCGTCTTTTACCCGCCATCCAAGCGCTGTATCACGGCGGAGCGTGCGCGCGAACTGGCGGATCTGCTGCCGCCCTTCGTGACCGCCACCGGCCTGTTCGTCAACGAGCCCTACGAAATGGTGCAACGCTACGCCGATACCGCGCGCCTGCAACTGCTGCAATTCCACGGCGAGGAAACGCCGGAATTCTGCGACCGGTTCAAGCTGCCGTACATGAAAGCGGCGCGCGTCGTCCCCGGGCTCGATTTGCTAAAATACGCGGGTCAATTCAGTTCCGCCCGCAGCCTGTTGCTCGATGCGTTTACCGAGGGTTATGGCGGCGGCGGCGAGGTGTTCGATTGGTCTCTCATTCCAAGAGAAGTCGCGGCTCGGGCCGTTTTGTCTGGTGGGTTGCATGCCGCAAACGTCGGAGCAGGCATCAAGGCCTTGCGCCCGTTGGGCGTTGACGTCTCCAGTGGCGTAGAGCAGGCCAAAGGCATCAAGGATGCCAACCTGATCCGCCAATTTGTCGCTGCCGTTCGCGCGGCCGACCTTGAGTCGGCCGATCAATAGCGAAGCAGCCGACGCAGACCTGCAAGGACCCGAATCATGAAGCCAAACGATTTACCCAGCCAGCCGTACAACTTTCCGGATGCCAAAGGGCACTTCGGCCCCTATGGTGGCATTTTCGTCTCCGAGACCCTGATGCATGCGCTTGAAGAACTCAAGCAGATGTATGCCAAGTATCAGAAGGATCCGGAGTTCGTCGCCGAATTCGAGCGTGAGCTCAAGCATTACGTCGGCCGCCCGAGCCCGATTTATCACGCCAGCCGGCTGTCGAAGGAACTGGGCGGCGCGCAGATTTATCTGAAGCGCGAAGACCTGAACCACACCGGTGCGCACAAGGTGAACAACACCATGGGCCAGGCGCTGCTCGCCAAGCGCATGGGCAAGCCGCGCGTGATCGCCGAGACCGGCGCCGGCCAGCATGGCGTCGCTACTGCCACGATGGCGGCGCGCTTTGGCCTCGAGTGCGTGGTCTACATGGGCAGCGAAGACATCAAGCGCCAGAGCGCCAACGTCTATCGCATGAAACTGCTCGGCGCCTCCGTGGTGCCGGTCGAGTCCGGTTCGAAGACGCTGAAGGACGCGCTCAACGAAGCCATGCGCGACTGGGTGACCAACGTCGAGAACACCTTCTACATCATCGGCACGGTGGCGGGCCCGCACCCTTATCCGATGATGGTGCGCGATTTCAATTCGGTGGTCGGCAAGGAATGCCTGTGGCAGATGCCCGAGCACATCGGCCGCCAGCCGGACGCGGTGCTTGCCTGTGTGGGCGGCGGTTCCAACGCCATGGGCATTTTCTACCCTTACATTCCGCATGCGAACGTGCGCCTGATCGGCGTGGAAGCGGCCGGCTCCGGCATTGATTCCGGCAAGCACGCCGCCACGCTCACTGCCGGCACCCCCGGCGTGCTGCACGGCAACCGCACTTACCTCTTGCAGGATGCGAATGGCCAGATTACCGAGACCCATTCGATCTCCGCCGGCCTGGATTACCCTGGTGTCGGCCCCGAGCACGCCTGGCTGAAAGACACCGGGCGCGCCGAATACGCGGCGATCACCGATGACGAAGCCCTGGCCGCCTTCCATCGCCTGTGCCTGATCGAAGGCATCATCCCGGCGCTGGAATCGAGCCACGCGCTGGCGCACGCGATCAAGATTGCCCCGACGATGCCCAAGGACAAAGTGCTGCTGGTCAACCTCTCCGGACGCGGCGACAAGGACATGCATACCGTCGCCGAAAAATCCGGTTTGAAACTCTAAGAGGGGCCGCACAATGTCACGCATCGCCAAGGTCCTCGCTCGCCTGAAAGAGCAAAAGCGCAAGGCGCTGATTCCCTACATCTGCGCCGGCGACCCCACGCCTGCCATCACCGTGCCGATGATGCATGGCCTGGTGGCTTCCGGCGCCGACGTCATCGAGCTCGGGGTGCCGTTCTCCGACCCGATGGCCGACGGCCCGGTAATCCAGCGCGCCTCCGAACGTGCGCTCAAGCACAACGTCGGCCTGCACGACGTCATCGCGATGGTCGCGGATTTCCGCAAGACCGACGCCGATACGCCGGTGGTGCTGATGGGGTACGCCAATCCGATCGAGCGCATGGGTACGCATGCATTCGCCGAGGCCGCCAAGGCCGCCGGTGTCGACGGCGTGCTGGTGGTGGATTACCCGCCTGAAGAGTGCGAAGAGTTCGCCGCCGATGTGAAGGCGCACGGCCTCGATCCGATTTTCCTGCTCGCCCCCACTTCTACCGAGGAGCGCATCGCGGCGGTGGGCAAGGTCGCGTCCGGTTACCTGTACTACGTTTCGCTCAAGGGCGTTACCGGCTCGGCGACGCTCGACACCAGCGAAGTTGCCAAGCGCATTCCGCTGATCAAGAAATACGCCGACATTCCGGTGGGTGTAGGCTTCGGCATCCGCGACGCCGCCACCGCGCAGGCGGTGGCGGAAGTGGCGGACGCGGTGGTGATCGGCAGCCGCATCATCCAGGAAATCGAGGCTTCCAAGCCCGGGCAGGAAGTCGACAACGTCAAGGCCTTCATGAGCGGTATCCGCAAGGCGATTGACCAGGTCGCCGCTTAACCGTTACGCAAAAAGCCGAACGAACCGCAGGAGAGATACAAGATGAGCTGGCTCGACAAATTGCTGCCGCCGAAGATTCAGCGTGACGGCGTGCGCAGCAAGACCGTGCCCGAGGGCCTGTGGATCAAGTGTCCCTCCTGCGAAACGGCGCTGTTCACCACCGACCTGTCGAACAATGCGCAGGTCTGCCCCAAGTGCAACCACCACCTGCGCATCGGCGCGCGCGAGCGCCTCGATTTGCTGCTGGATGCCGAAGGGCGTTTCGAGATTGGCGGCGAAGTCACGCCGGTCGACAGCCTGAAGTTCAAGGACAGCAAGAAGTACCCCGATCGCCTGAAGGAAGCGGTGGCCGCCACCGAAGAGACCGACGCGCTGGTGGTGATGCAAGGCGCGATGAATACCCTGCCGGTGGTCGCCGCGGCTTTCGAATTCAGCTTCATGGGCGGCTCGATGGGCTCGGTGGTGGGCGAGCGCTTCGTGCGCGGCGTGCATACCGCGATCGAGCAAAAGCTGCCCTTCATCTCGGTGACCGCGTCCGGCGGCGCGCGCATGCAGGAAGGCCTGTTGTCGCTGATGCAAATGGCCAAGACCACCGCCGCCCTGCAACGCCTGGCGGAAAAGAAGCTGCCCTTTGTCTCCGTGCTGACCGATCCCACCATGGGCGGGGTCTCCGCTTCCTTCGCCTTCATCGGCGACGTGGTGATCGCCGAGCCTGGTGCGCTGATTGGCTTCGCCGGCCCGCGCGTGATCGAGCAGACCGTGCGTGAGAAGCTGCCTGAAGGTTTCCAGCGCGCGGAATTCCTGCTGGAAAAAGGCGCAATCGACATGATCGTCGACCGCCGCGAGATGAAAGCCAAGATCACCCGCCTGCTGGCCCTGATGCAGGGACTGCCGGCGGATGCCTTCCAGGCGGCGTAAAAGGCCGCGGATGCCGAGTTCGTATCCGCGGCCTTATCCGAGTCCCGCCGCCCGGCACCGTTCGCCCTGCGCCTGTCGAAGGGCGTGCGGGTTGATGTCGCTGCAACCCTGGTTCACGTCGCGCGCCTTCCTTTGATGTTGCCCACCTGGTTCGACCAGCGCGCCAAGAATGGCGCGGCGGCGTAGTCTGTTTTTTTTAAAGTTCTCCGTGACGCCTCCCACCACCGACGCTCCGCTTGACGCCTGGCTCGATTACATCGAGCGCCTGCACCCGCAAAACATCGCCATGGGCCTGGAGCGCGTGGGCCGGGTGAAGGAGCGCCTCGGCATCCGGTTCGACTGCCCGGTGATCACTGTCGGCGGCACCAACGGCAAGGGCTCAACCTGTGCGATGCTGGAGGCGATCCTGCGCGCCGCCGCCTTTCGCACCGGCATGTACACCTCGCCACACCTGGTGAAGTTCAACGAGCGCGCACGCATCGACGGGCGCGACATCGATGATGCGCCGCTGGCGAAGGCCTTTGCGCGCGTCGAGGCGGCGCGGGTGCAGGGTGAAGCTGTAGAACTCACCTACTTCGAGTTTTCCACCCTCGCGGTGATGCTGCTGTTCATGGAAGCGCAGCTCGATGCCGTGATTCTCGAAGTCGGCTTGGGCGGGCGCCTAGATGCGGTCAATCTCGTCGATGCCGATTGCGCCGTTCTCACCAGCGTCGATCTCGATCACCAGGCGTTCCTCGGCGACACGCGCGAAAAGATCGGCTGGGAAAAGGCGCATATCTTCCGCAAAGGCCGCCCGGCGATCTGCGCCGATCCGCAGCCGCCGGCGAGCGTGACGCAGGTGGCGGGCGAACTCGGCGCCGACCTGCTGCTGCTGGGGCGCGATTTCGGCTACGCCGGCGACAAGCAGCAATGGAAATTCTGGTTCATGCCGGAGGCGCAAAAGGGCAAGCGCGACCCGGTCACGCGCAACGGTTTGTCCTACCCCGCGCTGCGCGGCGCCAACCAGTTGCTCAACGCCTCCGCCGCGCTGACCGCGCTGGAATGCCTGCGCCCACGCCTGCCGGTGCCGATGCAGGCGGTGCGCCAGGGATTGATCGAGGTCGAATGGCCGGCGCGCTTCCAGTTGCTGCCGGGCCGGCCCACGGTGATCCTGGACGTCGCGCACAACCCGCACGCCGCCGCCGTGCTGGCCGACAATCTCTCCAACATCGGCTACTCCCCTTATACGCACGCGGTGTTCGGCATGCTGGCCGACAAGGACATCGCCGGTGTCGTCGAACTGCTCAAGGGCCGCGTCGACTACTGGCACCTGGCCAGCCTGCCGGGGCCGCGCGGCGTGAGCGCCGGGCGCCTGGCCGAGGTGCTGGCCGCCCGCGGCATCAGCCAGGGCATTTTCCAGCATGAAAATCCGGCCGCGGCCTACGCGGCGGCGCGGGCCGCGGCAGGGGAGAATGATAGAATCGTCGTGTTCGGCTCCTTCCTCACCGTCACCGACGTGATGCAGGTTCTAAAAGCGCCAAAGACTACCTAAAAACAGTTCCGCGGCAGCGTTCGCGCCAGCCCTATTGCCCAACCTGCCTGTCCGCATGGCCAACGACCTCCCGGAAGATACCCAGCTCAAACGCCGCGCCCGGCGCCGCCTGATCGGGGCAATTGCCCTGGTACTGCTAGCGGTGGTCGTGCTGCCGATGATTTTCGACGCCGAGCAAAAGCCGCTCGACCAGGACGTCTCGATCCAGATTCCCAGCCAGGGCGATTACGTCGCCAAGCCGCCCTCCGCGCCTGCGCAGCCGGCAGCGCCTGCCGCTGACGCCAAGGCCGCGCCGGAAGCGCCCAAGGACGTGACTCCGCCCAAGCAAGCCAACAAGGACGGCAAGGACACCGTCGCCCTGCCCGGCGACAACAAGGGCCCCGCCGTGATTCCGCCGCCGGTGCCGGAAAAGGGGACTCCCAAGGCCGAGACCAAAGACGAAACCAGGGACGCCGCCAAGACGGAGGCGAAGGACGTGGCCAAGGCCGATGCCGCCAAGGCCAGGGCGGAAGCCGAGGCCAAAGCCAGGGCTGAGGCGGAGAAGGCCAAAGCCAAGGCCGCTGAGGAAAAGGCGCACGCCAAGGCCGAATCGGAACGTGCCGCCGCCCTGTTGAATGGCGGCAATAACGCCCCCACCTCCCCTAAGTCGGACAAGATAGCCAGTGCAGGCAGTTTTGCGATCCAGATTGGCGCTTTTTCCAGTGTGGAAAAGGCACAGGAAGTGCGCGACAAGCTTTCGGCCGCGGGGCTTTCGTCCTATGCGGAGAAGGTGTCGACCAAGAGTGGTGAAGTGACCCGGGTGCGTGCCGGGCCTTTCCCCAGCAAGGAAGCGGCGGACGCCGCGCGCGCCAGGATCGCCGGGCTGGGTTTTGCCAGCGCGTCGGTGGTCCATCGCTGATTTCGGCGCTTGCGCTGAGGCTGCATGACCCTGTTCGACTATGTGGTGCTGGCGATTTTGCTGGCATCCATCGTGGTATCGGTTTTGCGTGGTTTGGTGCGTGAGATTCTTTCGCTGATCGGCTGGATCGCGGCCTTCGTGGTCGCCAGCATGTTCGCCGGCGACATGGCGAATCTCCTGGCGCCGACGCTGGATCCGCATGGTTTGGGGCTGATTGCCGGGTTTTTGCTGCTGCTGGTCGGCATGGCGCTGGTTTCAGCCATCGTCAACTGGGCGGTGATGAAGGCGGTGGCGGCGGCGGGAATGACGTTGGCCGATCGCGGCCTGGGCGGTTTGTTCGGCCTGGCGCGGGGCTTGGTGATCGTGGTGGCGCTGGCGATGATCTGCGGCTTGACGCCGATCCCCAGGCAGCCGTTCTGGAAGCAGGCCCTGCTGAGTCCCCTGGTCGAAACCATGGTTGAAACAGTCAAGCCTTTTCTGCCCGCTGACATAGCGGGTAGGGTAAAATTCTGATTTAAGGGTTCATCCCCCGGAGTTCGCTATGTGCGGAGTCGTTGGCGTCGTTTCCAAAGCCCCCGTCAACCAGCTGCTTTACGACGGGTTGCTGCTCCTGCAGCACCGCGGCCAGGACGCCGCCGGCATCGTCACCGCCGCCGGCAAGTCCTTCTACATGCACAAGAGCAACGGCCTGGTGCGTGACGTCTTCCGCACCCGCAACATGCGTGACCTGCCCGGCAATGTCGGCATCGCGCACTGCCGCTACCCCACCGCGGGCTCTTCCGACAATCCCGCCGAGGCGCAGCCCTTCTACGTCAATTCGCCGTTTGGCATCACGCTGGCGCACAACGGCAACCTGACCAACTCCGATCAGTTGCGCCAGGAGATGTTCCGCCAGGACCTGCGCCACATCAACACCGGTTCCGACTCCGAAGTGCTGCTCAACGTGCTGGCGCACGAGCTGGAAATGGGCGGCCGCAGCGTCAAGCTCGACCCGGCGCGCATTTTCCAGGCGGTGGCGAAGGTGCATGAGCGCGTGCGCGGCGCCTATGCCGTGGTGGCGCTGATCGCCGGCCAGGGCCTGGTGGCGTTCCGTGACCCCTACGGCATCCGTCCGCTGTGCCTGGGCCGCGTCGATACCGGCCATGGCGAGGAGTTCATGGTTGCTTCCGAGTCCGTGGCCCTCGAAGGCCTGGGCTACGAATTCGTGCGCGACGTCGCGCCCGGCGAAGCGATCTTCATCGACATGGACGGCAACTTCTTCGCCCAGCAGTGTGCCAAGAATGCCACGCTGAACCCCTGCATTTTCGAATACGTCTACCTGGCGCGCCCCGATTCGCAGATCGACGGCGTCTCGGTCTACGCCGCGCGCCTGAGGCTGGGCGAATTCCTCGCCGACAAGGTCAGGGCGGCGGGTTTGGTGGACCAGATCGACGTGGTGATGCCGATCCCTGATTCATCCCGTCCCGCCGCGATGCAACTGGCGATGAAGCTGGGCCTGGATTATCGCGAAGGCTTCATCAAGAACCGCTACATCGGCCGCACCTTCATCATGCCGGGCCAGGCGGTGCGCAAGAAGTCGGTGCGCCAGAAGCTCAACGCCATCGCGGTGGAGTTCAAGGGCAAGAACGTGCTGATCGTCGATGACTCCATCGTGCGCGGCACCACCTCGCGCGAAATCGTGCAGATGGCGCGCGAATCCGGCGCGGCGAAAGTCTTCTTCGCCTCCGCCGCGCCGCCGGTGCGCTTTCCCAACGTCTACGGCATCGACATGCCGACGCGCCACGAGTTGATCGCCACCGGCCGCAGCGACACCGAGATCGCCCATGAGATCGGCGCCGACCTGTTGATCTACCAGGACCTCGACGCGCTGGAGCGCGCGGTGCGCGAAATCAATCCCAAGCTCACGCAATTCGAGACCTCCTGCTTCTCCGGGCACTACGTCACCGGCGATGTGACCACCGAATACCTGTCGGACGTCGAAACCCGCCGCGACCAGCATCGCGACAGCCAGGGGGCTGACGATGAAGAGGGTTCGCAGATGGGCCTGAACCTGGCGACGGCCTGAGAACCGGAAAAGCGCGCTGCGTGGCGCTGAACAAAAACGGGCCTCCGGGCCCGTTTTTCATTGACGCGCCCGGAGGTCTATTCCTCGCGCTCCCACACCTGCGTGCGCCCGAACAGCGTGACCAGGTAATAGCCGCGCACGCGCAGCTTCTTGCCGCCGTCGGCCATGGTCATCAGGCAGTGGTAGATGTGGCCGTTCTGCGGATCGAGGATTTCGCCGCCGCTGTATTCCTCGCCCGCCTGGTCGCGGCTGCGATGCATGCCCCAGAGGATGGTCATGCCCAGCACCGGCTGGCTCTTGCGCGCGCCTTCGCAATCGTCGCAGGTGGGATTGGGGTCGTCGGAGATGCCGGGAAAGATTTTTTCCACCCGGCCGATGTATTCGCCACCGGCTTCGACGATGCGTACCAGGGCGCTGGGCTTGCCGGTGTTGTCGTCGATGGTGCGCCACAGGCCCGCCGGCGTGTTTTGCACGACCATGCCCTGCGCGTGCGCCGCCAGACTCACGCACGACAGCACGATGCACGCGAACAGGCGCAGGAACGCGGTTCCCGTGTTCAGGTACAGGCGCGAGCGGGCAAGGGACAGGCGCATGAGCAGGTTGATGTTATGTATGCGAAGGGAGCGTTTCGCCCCGCAGCCGCATCTGGTACGGACGGAGTATAATCATATACGCGCCGATTTGAGTTTCAGCTTGCGGGCGCGAAACCCGGGCGGTTGCGGCGTTTCAACAAATACGGCTAAAGCGAGCGGAAAATATGCATATCCGACCCGTTTTTGGCCCAAGCTGAAACGGGTTTTTTCATTTTGGGCGACTGGCCGCACGGCACACACATCATGACCGACAAATCCGGTGACTACGATTTCGATACCCTGGCGGTGCGCGCCGGGGCCCTGCGCAGCAATTTCAACGAAAACACCGAAGCGCTGTTTCTGAGTTCCAGCTTCGTGCACGAAGACGCCGCCACCGCGGCGCTGCGCTTTTCCAACCAGGCGCCGGGTTTCGTCTATTCGCGCTTTTCCAACCCCACCGTGGAAATGTTCCAGAGCCGCCTGGCGGCGCTCGAAGGCGGCGAGGCCTGCGTGGCGACCAGTTCCGGGATGTCTTCGGTGCTGACGGTGGCGATGGGGTTGCTCAAGGCAGGCGACCACGTGGTGTGCTCGCGCAGCGTGTTCGGCGCGGTGATCACCCTGTTCGAAAAGAATCTCGGGCGCTTCGGTTTGCAGACCACCTTTGTCGAAGCCACAGATTTGAAAGCCTGGGAAGCGGCGGTCAAGCCGAATACCAAGATGCTGTTCCTGGAGACGCCCTCCAACCCGCTGATGGAAGTGCTGGACGTGGCGGCGCTTTCGAAGATCGCGAAGAAGGCCGGCGCCGTGCTGGTGGTGGACAACTGCTTTTGCTCGCCCGCGGTGCAGCGCCCGCTGCAACTGGGCGCGGACATCGTGGTGCACTCGGCCACCAAGTACATCGATGGCCAGGGCCGTATCCTGGGCGGGGCGATCGTCGGCAGCAAAGAGCTGGTGATGGGCGAGGTGCACGGCTTTTTGCGCACCGCAGGCCCCTCGATCAGCGCGTTCAATGCCTGGGTGGCGCTGAAAGGCCTGGAGACGCTGGGCATCCGCATGGAAAAGCAGTGCGACAACGCGCTGGAACTGGCACGCTGGCTGGAGGCGCATCCGCAGGTCGAGCGCGTGTATTTCCCCGGGCTGGAGTCACACCCGCAGCACGAGCTGGCGAAGCGCCAGCAGTCGGCTGCCGGCCGCTTCCTCGGCGGTGCGGTGGTCACCTTCACGGTCAAGGGCGGGCGCGAAGCGGCGTGGCGCGTGGTCGACGGCTGCAAGATGATTTCGATCACCGCCAACCTGGGCGACACCAAGAGCACCATCACCCACCCGGCTTCCACCACCCACGGGCGCATCAGCCCGGCGGCGCGCGAGGCAGCGGGCGTGGTCGAAGGCCTGTTGCGCGTGTCGGTCGGCCTCGAAAGCGTGGCCGACCTGAAGGTGGATTTGCAGCACGGCCTGGGCGGCTGATACATCGTTGTTCGGGCCGGCGTTGCCGGCGTAATACGGGCGGCGCCCAGCGCCGCCCCTTGCTTTTTTGCCCATGACCGATATTTCCGCAAGCGTGCCCCACGGCTTGCCGCCGGTGCGCCGGCGCTGGGCGATGTCCTGCGTGCTGCTGGCGCTGGCCCTGAGTTCGCTTGACGCGGCGATTGCCAACATCGCCCTGCCGACCATCGAGCGCGTGCTCTCGACCACCAGTGCCGACGCCGTCTGGGTGGTCAACGCCTACCAGCTGGCGGTGACCATCTGCCTGCTGCCGGCGGCGGCGCTCTCCGAGTCGCTCGGGCTGCGGCGCGTCTACGCCAGCGGGCTGGCGATCTTCACCGTGGCCTCGCTGGCGTGCGCCTTGTCGCCGACCATCACCGTGCTGGTGTGTGCGCGCCTGGCGCAAGGCGTGGGCGGCTCCTGCATGTCGGTGTCGTCGATGGCGCTGGTGCGTACGATCTACCCGAAAGACAAGCTGCGCGGCGCCTACGCACTGGTGGCCCTGGCCGTCGCCACATCCAGCGCGCTGGGGCCGACGCTGGCCGCGCTGATCCTCGCGGTTGCTTCCTGGCCGTGGCTATTCCTGGTGAACGTGCCTTTCGGCGCGATCGCCGTGCCGCTGCTCCTGGCGGTGGCGCCGCCCGATACCCGGGTGGCGCGGCGCTTCGACTGGACCGGCGCCGCGCTCAACGCGCTGGCGTTCGGGCTCATTATCGGCGGGGTGCATTACCTCGGCGGCGCCAGCGTGCCGGCGGCGGCCGCGGCGATCGCCGCAGGCCTGGTGTGCCTCGGCGTGCTGGCGCGCCAGCAAAAGCGCCAGCCGCAGCCGATGCTGCCGCTGGATCTGCTGCGCATCCCGGAGTTCGCGCTGTCAGTGGCGGCCTCGATCTGCACCTACGCGGCGCAGGTGCTGGCCTATGTCTCGATTCCTTTCCTGTTCGAAACCAGCCTGCACCTGACGCCGGTACAGACCGGCCTCCTGGTGACGCCATGGCCACTGCTGGTCGGTGTCACCGCGCCGCTTGCCGGTCGCCTGATGGGCCGCTATCCGGCCGACATCATCGCCAGTGTCGGCCTGCTGATCCTGGCGGGTGGCCTGGTGCTGATGGCCGCGCTGCCGGCGGCGCCCGCGCACTGGAACATCGTCTGGCGCCTTGCGCTGTGCGGCATCGGCTTCGGCCTGTTCCAGACGCCCAACAACACCTTGATGATGACCATCGGCCCGGTGGCGCGCAGCAGTGCGGCCAGCGGGCTGAATGCGGCGGCGCGCTTCGTCGGCATGGCGCTGGGGTCGGCCGTTGTGGCCGGCATTCTGGGTGTGGGCGGGGCGCACGCCACGGTGGTGTGCCTGGAAGCGGGCGTCGGCTTTGCCCTGGTCGGCGCGGCAGCCAGCATCGTGCGCCGCCGCTGGCATCGTCGCACCGCCCACAAGTGAAAGGCGGCTACGCCGCGACAATGGAGAATCCCCGGCAAGCCTGATGCATGCATCGAGGAGCGGCTTTGCGCCGGCGGGGGCGCAAAAACAGCGAGGCGTCCCGGCAGCGTCAAGGCTGGGCGGTAAAAAAATGGCCTCCGCAAGGAGGCCATTTCGTTTCGCCGCCGCGCGGCTGCCACGAGTCAATCCCGATACGACGGGTCGATCTTGTCCAGCTTCGCCAGGAGCGCCGGCCATTCCATCTCGCCGAAGCGGCGGCGCACGCCGGGCTTGTAGAGATGGTTGGTGGCTTCCACCACGTCCTTCGTGGGCAGGTCGAGCTCGGTGTTGCACGAGAGCGTCATCACCTGCAGGCGGCAGGCACGCTCCAGGCGGAAGATGTTGTTGAACGCCTCGGGGATCGAGGGGCCGACGCACAACAGGCCGTGGTTCTTCAGGATCATCACCTCGCGCATTCCCAGGTCATTCACCAGGCGTTCCTGCTCTTCCAGGTTGATCGCCACTCCTTCGTAGTCGTGCACGCCGATGTCGATGAAGCGCATCGCCGTCTGCGCGATCGGCAACAGGCCGCATTTCATCGCCGAGACGGCCATGCCGGCGAGCGAATGCGTGTGGATCACGCAGTCGACGTCGTGGCGCGCACGGTGCACCGCGCTGTGGATGACGAAGCCGGCGCGGTTGACACCGTATTCGCCGGGGTTGTACAGCTCGTTGCCGTCGAGGTCGATCTTGATGAAGCCGGAGGCGTGCATCTGGTCATACAGCAGGCCATACGGGTTGATCAGGAAGGCATGGTCTTCACCGGGGACGCGGCAGGAGATGTGATTGGCGATCATCTCGTCCATGTCGTAGTGGTGCACCAGCCGGTAGGCGGCCGCAAGATCGACACGCTTTTTCCATTCCTCGGCGCTGACATCCTGGCGCACGTTGCCGCTTTTCTTGCGCAGTGGGGTGACGCTCATGGGTCTATCTCCTGAAAACGAACGTTGCCTGAGAACAATACATCAGCCTCAACGAAGCTGCCGGAATGGGCCGGATTAGAAACGCCATCCGCCGCCCATTCCGCGAAACAAGATTACTTCGCCAGCGCCATGAAACGCTGGGTCACCGCCTGCCCGAAGGCACGGGTGCCGAGCTTGCCGCCCAGATCCGGCGTGCGGCTGGCCGGGTCGGCCAGCAGTTCCTGGATGGCGTGGTCGATCAGGTTGCCGGCCTCCTGCAGCTTCGGCTGCTGGTGACGCTCGCCCAGCCAGTCCAGCAGCATGCAGGTGGAGAACATCAGCGAGCAGGGGTTGGCCTTGTCCTGGCCGGCGATGTCGGGGGCGGAGCCGTGCGAGGCTTGCGCCATCGCGTGGTCGGTGCCGGCGTTGAGCGAACCCGCCAGGCCCAGGCCGCCAGCCAGTTCGGAAGCCTGGTTGGAAAGAATGTCGCCGAACATGTTGGTGGTGCAGATTACGTCATACGCTTCGGGCGTGCGCACCAGCATCGAGGCCATGGCGTCGACCAGCACCTCGTTCACCTTCAGTTGCGGGTAGTCCTTGCACACCGCGCGCGCCTCGCGCAGGAACAGGCCGTCGGAAAGCTTGAGCACGTTGCCCTTGCTGACGATGGTGACCTGCTTGCGGCGCTTCATCGCCGCTTCACACGCCGCCACGGCGATGCGGCGGCTCGAGGCCGCGGTAACCTTGCGCACCGCCAGGGCCACGTCCGGGGTCGGCATGAATTCGCCGCCGCCCATGAACATGTTGCGGTCGGCGTAAAAGCCTTCGGTGTTTTCGCGCGCGATCACCAGGTCCATTTCCTTGATGAAGGCGGGCACGCCCTTGATCACGCGCGAGGGACGCATGTTGGCGTAGAGGTCGAGCTGCAGGCGCAGGCGCGAGGAGGGGTTGACGCCGCCTTGCTCGGCCGGCACCGGGTAGCCATAGGTGTCGCAGGGGCCGAGGATGATGCCGTCGGCGGCGCGCGCCTTCTCCAGGGTGAAATCGGGGATGGTGTGCTTGTGCTTCTCGTAGGCGGCGAAGCCGACGTCGTCCTCGGTGATGTTCAGGCCCAGGTTCATCTTCTGGTTGGCGGCCTTCACCACGTCCAGGGTGGCGGCGGAGATTTCCGGGCCGATACCGTCGCCGGCGAACACGATTACGTTGAGGTTTTTCATGGCAGGGTCCTCTTCAGGAGATAAAATTCAATCGGACTTCACGCCTACGGCGCGGATGGTCTTTTCGGTCTTCGCGGTTTCGTGGGTCGTCTTATTGCGGCTTGATGCCGGCCGCCGCGACGGTCTTTTTCCACGCCGCCAGTTCGGCCGCGAGCATCTTCCCGAAGTCGCTGCTCGTGCCCTTGTAGGCGTCCGCGCCTTCGTTCTTCAGGCGGTCCTGGATGGTCTTGCTGGCCAGCGACTGGTTGATCGAAGCGTTGAGTTTTTCCACGATTGCCGGCGGCGTGCCGGCGCGTGCAACGACGCCCCACCAGGTGGAGACGTCGAAGTCCTTGACGCCGCTTTCTTCCACCGTCGGCGCACCGGGGAACTGCGGCGAGCGCTCTTTCGAGGTCACTGCCAGCAGCTTGACGCGGTCCGCCTTCACGTAGCTGCCGATGGTCGGCACCGTGGCGAAAAACACCTGCACGTGGCCCGCCAGCAGGTCGACTGCGGCCGGCGCACTGCCCTTGTAGGGCACGTGCGTCATCTTCACGCCGGCGCGCTGCTCGAACAATTCGCCCGCCAGGTGGTTGATGCTGCCGATGCCGGCGGAGCAGAAGTTGAGTGCGTTGGGCTTGGCGCGGGCGCGCGCGATCATGTCGGCCAGCGAGTTGATGCCGGTCTCCTTGTTCGCCACCACCAGCAGCGGCCCGCGGCCGATCATGGCGATCGGCGCGAAGTCCTTCAGGATGTCGCGCGAGGTCGCAGGCTCGGTGGCCGCGTGGGTGACGAAGGTGGAGGTGACGAACAGCAGGGTATAGCCGTCGGCCGCGGCCTGCGCCACGTAGTCCACGCCGATCTCCCCGCCGGCGCCGCCGCGGTTGTCCACCACCACGCTCTGGCCGAGACGCTCCTGCATCTGCCGGGCGAGGTCGCGCGCGATGCTGTCGGTACCGCCGCCGGCGGCAAACGGCACGATCATTGTGATCGGATGCTGCGGATACGCCTGGGCGCAGGCGCCCGCCGCGAACGCCAGGCCGCCCGCCATCACCAGCGCGCCGAACGCGCGCCGTCCCATGCTTGCCGTCATACCCATCCAAAACCTCCAAGAATTGCGCCGAACGCCAATAGCACCAGCGGGTGCACCCGCGTGAGCAGCGCCACCACCACCGTCGCCGCCGTCACCGCATAGGCCACCCACGAGCCGCTGTCGGCCGAAATCGTCAGGATGTAGCCGCTCGCCAAGAGCAGCCCCACGGTCAGCGGCGTCAGCCCCGACTGCACGGCGATGCGCCAGGGCTTGTTGCGCATGCGGTGCCACAGCCCGCCGGTGTAGTACGCCACCACCGAGGAAGGAATCGACATCGCCGCGAAGCTCACCAGCGCACCCAGCGGCCCCGCCACCTGGTAACCCAGCAGGCCGACCACCATCATGTTCGGCCCCGGCGCCGCGTTGGCCATACCGAAGATGCTGGTGAACTCGTCGCTGCTCATCCAGTGATGCTGCTCGACGATGAAGCGGTGCACGTCGGGCATCGAAGCCAGCACGCCGCCGAAGCACACCATCGACAGGGTGCCGAAATAAACCAGCATCTCCAGCAGGGGATCGTCGCTCATCGCTTCATCGCCCACCATTGCCAGCCGATCGAAATCGGCGCCGCCACCGCCAGCATGGTGATCAGCGGCACCCGCCATAGCGCGATCGCCGCGAACGACGCCGCCGCGAACAGATACGGCGCCTTGGTACGGAAGCTTGTGCCCATCTTCAGCGCCACCGCCACCACCAGCCCCGACGCCGCCGCCCCCAGGCCGCGCATGATCCCCTTGGCCAGCGGCAGGTCGCCGTAGGTCCTGTAGAACATGCCCAGCAGGAAGATCACGATCAACGGCGGTACCAGCATGCCGAGAAAGCCCGCTACCGCCCCGCGTACCCCGCGATAGCGCGAGCCGATGCACACCGCCACGTTCACCACGTTCGCCCCCGGAATGAACTGGCAGAAGGCGAACAGGTCGGCAAACTCCGCATCGCTCAGCCAGCGCTGCTCTTCCACCACCACGCGCCGGGCGAACGGCAGCACCCCGCCGAAGCCGGTCGCGCTGGCGCGGGCGAAGGCGGAAAAGATCGCCCAGCAGGTCGGCGCGTCGGTGCGCGGCCCGGCCGCGGGCTCGGGAGGAGGATTGGGAGAGGCGGGCGCGGAAGACACGATGAGGCGGCGCAAGGGAGGTAAACCGGCCGCCGGAATGGGATTATTGGCGCGGCACGGGGAAGCACTCTATTTTACGCTCCCCCTCTAGAGGTGTCGCGCGCCGGCGGACTTATGGGGGTGAAAAGGCAGTGAAAAAGCCGCGCCGAAAAACGCCGGCCCCGCGTACCACTGGAGACCGGCAGAGCGGGGGAACGGGTTCAGGCGCCGGCGAGATGCTTGCCCGCTTCCACCCGCCACTTCTCCATCGCTTCGAAGTAATACGTATACATGCACGGAAAGCAGCCGCGCCCGCAGCAAGTGGCGGGGTGCGGCTCCTCCGGCGGCGTGGGCAATTCGAGGCCGCGTGCGCGGGCGGCCGCCTGCAAGCGTGCAATGTCGTTGCGCGCCTCGGCCAGGGGCCCGGCGAGTTGCGAAGCGAGGCTCATGCTGGATTCGAAGTAGGCGCTTTGGTCCGCAGTACGCTCGAAAGCTGCCGGGCCGGCCTTGTTGCGCGGGCGCGTCGCACGCCCGCGGCGCAAGCCCGGCACGCGGCTTATTTTTTCGCTTCCTGCGCGATCATCGCGTCGACCACCGCAAGCTTTTCCCGCGCATGCTCGAAGCCCTGGTTGGCGGCGAGCGTGAGCCAGGCGCGGGCCTGGTGCAGGTCGCGCGGCAGGCCGCGCTGGCCGACCATGTAGTAATAGCCGAGGTTGTTCTGCGCTTCGAACATGCCGAGGTTGCCGGCGACCATCATGCCGCTCATGTAGCCCTTGAGGTTGCCTTGCTCCTCGTCGAGCCAGCCGATGCCGGCAATTGCCTCGGCCTCGCCCGGGCGGTAGGCGATGATCTTCTGGAACAGCGCGCGTGCAAACGCCTTGTCCTTCACCGCCGAGTTTTCGGTGTTGGCGGCCCGGTACAGCCAGTCCACGTGGTCCGGCGCGGGCGCGGCGTCGAAGGCTTGCACGTAAAGACGCGAGCCCTTGTCCGGACTGTTGTCCAGGTCCGTGGCGTCGTCGCCTTTCTGGTGCAGCACGATGGCGCGCATTTCGCCGACGGTCTTGGGCGAGGCATGCCGGGTGCGTTCGATCTCGGCGAGCACGGCGTCCACTACCTGGTACGTCCCGCTCCAGCGCCGCGAGTTGAAGACGACGAAATGCTCGAACGGCAGGGTGGCTTCGGGATCATGCGCCTGGCTCATGCATAGATAGAAAAGCTCCTCTTCGAAGGCGGTGGGGAATTCGCCTCCCGCGACGCCGCGGGCGGGACAGAAGCGGGCCGGCTGCAGCGCGGGTGCGAACACCTGCCTGAGCATCGCCATCACCGTGGGTTCGGAGTAGCCGGCGTGCCGGGTGATCGCAGCGAGCCGGATCAACTGGCTGTAGCTTGGCGCGCGGTCGGTTCCGAGTTTCAGGGAATGCAGGAAGGCCTCGCGCGACAGCGCGGCGTATCTGGCCATGCCGGCGAATTGCGCGGCGGTCGTGGCGGCGGCGCATTGGCAGCCACGCTCCTCCCAGGCGATATCCATGTACTGCACGCCGAGCGTATACCAGGCGACGTAGGAATTCGGCCGCGCCCGCGTCCACGCGAGCAACTCGCCCACCATGCCTTTGCCGGCCTTGTTCGGCGCGATGGAGCCGAGCGAATTGAAGTAGTCATCAGCCGACATCTTCTTCGCGCGGTATTGCGCCAGCCAGTCGGCGGTGGTCTTCTCGATGGCGTCATAGTCGTGCGAGCCGATCAGCACGTTCATTCGTACGTTGATCTCGCGCAGCCGCCGCGCCTCCTGCTGCTCCGGCTTCTCGTCGGGCTTGGACTTGGCGTTCTGCGCCAGCGGCAAGGGGGAAATCTGGAAGGTGTCCGCCGCCTGTGCCTGGGAAGCGACGGCCAGGCCGCAAAGCAAAAGGAGGCGGACGGCAAATGGGTAACGCATATTTTTCTTCATCCTCAGCCTTGGGATGGCGGATTGTTGGCGGCAGTATACCTTGTGCCAGACGTATTTTAGGGAGATGAAAGGTGCTGGCCGGCGGCAAGAGGGCCGCTCGTGCGCACGGCGCGCCGCCCTACGTCTTCGGCGGCGGCGGCGCGATGAGCAGGTAACCCTCGTTGCGGTAGTCGCGGTGCAGTTCGCGGTCGGGGAAGAGCCTGGTGACGAAGTCGATGTTCTTGCGCTCGGGGTCGAGGTTTTCGTCTTCGGCGGGTGTGTTGCCGGATTCGAAGGGGCCGTTTTCGTAGATCCGCAGGTCGTCGACGATGATGACGTCGCGGCTGTCGGGGCGATGCTGCTGGATCACACGCAGCTCCTGCTCAAGGGGCAGGGCAATCTCGAGCGGGGCATGGCCTTTGCGCCCGCGGAAGTCGGCCTCGACTTCGCCGGGGTAGTGGGCATCGAGAAAAAACAGGACGCGTTCTTCGCGCGGAATGGCGGGCAGCACCTGCGCCAGGGCTGTCGTCGAATCGGCATTCAGCACGGTGATGCGCGGGTCGGCGGCGAAGAACTGGGCGGCGCGCTGCGCCGTCTGCGGGTGGATCTCGCTGGAGTAGAGCCTGCGGAATTGCGGATGGCCGGCGGCGTATTGCAGCGAGGCGCCGGTACCGGTGCCGGTCTCGAAAAACACGGAGCAGCGGATATCTTCGAGGACGAATACGTGCAGGGAGCCCATGGCCCGTTCTCTCCTTGGTGTGGCGCCGCCGCGAGCCGGAAGCGCCGGCGCGGGTGGCAGGCCGATTATGCCTGCGTGACGGACTGGCGCGGCACCCGGCGCGACAGGCGGCGGGCGCCGCTGGGTTGCCGGTCGCCCGCGACTGCGATGAACGGAGGCGCCGGGGTTCGTGCGGGCGACGCGTCCCCGCGCGCACGCCGACGTTCAGCCGCGCGTTGGGCGCGGCGCGCCGATCTCGATGGGGCGGGAGGCGGTGAGCATCTCGTCCATGTCGGGCATGAATTCGAACACCTGCTCGCCCTTGTACCAGCGCTCTTCGCAGGTCGGGTCTTCGACGGCGCGCAGCACGGCCTGACCAAGTTCGTGCGGGTAGGCAGGCAACTGGCGCTTGAGATAGCCCTCGACGGTGCCGTTATAGACGCCCAGGAAGCGCAGGTTGAGCTCCTCGCTCTCGGGAATGATGCCGTCGGGACGCTTGCATTCCTCCACATCCTCGGAGTGCACGCGGCGGCAGGGCGAGGGGCGGTGCTCGTAGACCGAACACTGCGAATCCTTCAGCAGCGGGCAGGGCAACTGGTGGTGCTCGGGGCGCAGGCCGCGGGCCTTTTCGGCATGCTCGCGCAGGCGCGCGGTGACCGCCGTCAGTTCGGCTTCCGGCAGCTTGCGCAGTTCGGCGGCGATGACGAAGATCTCCGGCGGCAGCGCTTCGATACGGTTGGCGCAGCAATAGGCGCAGCCGGGCTTGCAGTCGAAATGCACGCCGGGCTGCTTTTTCACCGTGGCGACGGCGGCGTCGATCTTTTCGTGCGTGGTGCGCACCAGGTTGATGGCGAAAGTGCGGTTGCGGTTTTGCGCCAGCCCTTTGCTTACCAGGCTTACCTGGTTCTCGTGCTGTTGCTTGACGTCCTGCAGGGTGATTTGGGCCATGGCGGTTGCGGCTGGGCAGGTGGTAGGTTTACTTGCTGTAATCGTAGAAGCCGCGCCCGGTCTTGCGGCCGAGATAGCCGGCGGCGACCATTTCCTTGAGCAGCGGGGCGGGGCGGTACTTGGGGTCGTTGAAGCCTTCGTAGAAGACCTGCATCACCGAGAGCATGGTATCCAAGCCGATCATGTCGGCCAGGGCGAGCGGGCCGATCGGCTGGTTGGTGCCCAGGCGCATGCCGTTGTCGATGTCTTCGGCGGTGGCCAGGCCCTCGGCGTAGACGAAGATGGCTTCGTTGATCATCGGGCAGAGGATGCGGTTGACCACGAAGCCGGGGCTGTTCTTTACCGCGATCGGCGTCTTGCCCAGGCTCTTGGAGAGTGCTTCGGTGACGGCATAGGTGGCATCGCTGGTGGCGAGACCGCGGATCACTTCGACCAGCGCCATCATCGGCACCGGGTTGAAGAAGTGCATGCCGATGAACTTGTCCGGGCGCGAGAGGGAGGCGGCCAGGCCGGTGATGGTGATCGAGGAGGTGTTGGTGGCGATGATCACCTCCGGGCGGGCCACGCCGTCGATTTCCTTGAGGATCTTTTTCTTCAGCTCGGCGTTTTCGGTGGCGGCCTCGATGATGAAGTCGGCCTCCTTGAGGTCGGCCATACTGGTGGTGCCGCGGATCAGGGAAAGGGCCTGGGTCTTCTCGGCCTCGGTCAGCTTTTCCTTCTTGATCAAGCGATCCAGGCTGCCGGCAACCGCCTTCACACCGCGATCGACCGCGGCCTGGTTGATGTCCAGCATCAGGGCGTTGATGCCGCTCACCGCGCAAGCCTGCGCGATGCCGTTGCCCATGGTGCCGGCGCCGATGATGCCTACGGTCTTGATGTTCATGGTGATCCTGCGAAAACGTTTATTTGAAATCGATCAGTTGGCACGCATCCGGTGCGACACGCAGATACCCCGGCTCCTGCTCCCATGGCGGCAGCACCCAGCGCTCGCATCTGACGCCGTTCACGTCATATTCATGGCGTCCGGGGCGATGGGTATGGCCGTGGATCATGCGCACGGCGCGAGTATCGGCGAACACCTGGCGTACCGCGCCTTCGTTCACATCCATGATATCGACCGCCTTCACCGCCTTTTGCGCCTCGCTTTGGCGGCGCATCTGTTCGATCGCCATCTTGCGCGCGGCCAGCGGCTGCGACAGCATCGCCTGCTGCCATTGCGGCGAACGCGCCTTGGCGCGAAAGGCCTGGTATTCGTGATCGTCGGTGCACAGCGTGTCGCCGTGCAGCAGCACGCTGGCCACGCCTTCGAGTTGCAGGGGATGCGGGTCCTGCAACAGCGTCAGGCGCGCGCGGTCGGCAAAGGCGGCGCCGGCGACGAAGTCGCGGTTGCCGTGCATGAAGTACTGCGTGATGCCGCGCCCCGCGCATTGCGCGAAGACCGCGGTGACGCGCTGGTTGAACGGCGCCTCGATGTCGTCGTCGCCCGCCCAGTACTCGAACAGGTCGCCCAGCACATATAGCGTGTCACCGGCCTGCGGCACTTCGCGCACGAAGCGCTCGAAGGCGACGGTGACGTCCTCGCGCTCCTGCATCAGATGCAGGTCGGAGATAAACAGGGAAGTCAAATGCAGCTCCTGTTTTTGCCTTTTCGTGGCTCTTCAGTCAAAAAATCGACTGGCTCTGCCAGCGATTTTTTGCAAGCTTTTGCAAGCCAGACCCGACAAAAGTAGGTTTTTACTTTTGTCGGAAACACTAGAGGACTTCCGCCTTCTGGATCACCACGTCTTCGACCGGCACGTCCTGGAACATGCCCTTGTTGCCGGTCTTTACGCCTTCGATCTTGTCCACCACCTCGGTACCTTCGACCACCTTGCCGAACACGCAATAGCCCCAGCCGTTGCCGTTCGGGCTCTTGAAGTCGAGAAAGTCGTTGTCCTTGGCGTTGATGAAAAACTGCGCGGTGGCCGAGTGCGGGTCACCGGTGCGCGCCATGGCGACGGTGTACTTGGCGTTCTTCAGGCCGTTCACCGCCTCGTTGTCGATTGTCTCGCGGGTCGGCTTCTGCTTCATGCCGGGCTCGAAGCCGCCGCCCTGGATCATGAAGCCGGGGATGACGCGGTGGAACACGGTGTTGTCGAAGTGGCCGTCCTTCGCATACTGCACGAAGTTGGCGACGGTGTTGGGCGCCTTGGCTTCGTCGAGTTCGAGCTTGATGTTGCCATGGTTGGTGGTGAGCAATACCTGGGTCATGTCTATCTCCTGTTCCTGGAATGGGTCCCTGACGGGCTTACTTGGCGCCTTTTTTCGGCGCCTCGACGACGCGGACGCTTTCGATCACCACCGGCTTGTTGGGCACGTCAGACATGCCCCCCGCGGTGCCGGTAGGCACGTCCTTGATCTTTTCCACCACGTCCATGCCCTTGGTGACCTTGCCGAACACGGTGTAGCCATAGAGCTGCGGCGCCGCCAGCGCCTGGGCGCGCGGCACGTTCTCATAGATGCGGTTGCCGACGACCAGACGCGGGATCGGGTCGCCGGCCGGGATCGGGGTGGGGTCGAGGAAGTCGTTGTCCTTGACGTTGATGAAGAACTGCGCGGTGGCCGATTGCGGGTCGGCGGTGCGCGCCATGGCGAGCGTGCCGACGGTGTTCTTCAGGCCCTTGGCGAGCGCCTCGCGGCCTTCGTGCGGTACCGGCGGGCGGGTCGGCTTTTCCTTCATGTCCGGGGTGAAGCCGCCGCCCTGGATCATGAAGCTGGAGATCACGCGATGGAAGATGGTGCCGTCGTAGTGCCTGTCCTTCACATACTGCATGAAGTTGGCCACTGTCTTCGGCGCCTTGTCGGCATACAGCTCAGCCGTGATGGTGCCCATGTTGGTCTTGATCTCGACGGTCTGCGCCTGCGCGGCAGCGGTGATGAGGAGGCCGGCGGCCAAAGCAAGGCAGCGACCGGCGTGGCGGGGCGAAAAATGCATGCGGATGTCCTGGGTTGGGAAGACCGGCGCGACGCACCGGCCGGGTTCAAAACGGAGGCTGGGCTGACACAAAGAAACTGCGGGAAACTGCGCGAAAAGAAAACCGCGAAGAGAAACGGCGCACCGCAGGTTTACCGCGATTTTACGCCGGCCGGCGCGAGCCCGCCCGCCGGCCAGGGGCCGGCTGGAACCTCAAGCCGCCCCTTCGTCGACGATCTTCCACTCGCCGCCTTCCTTGATCCAGTAAAGGCGCTTTTTCATCGAGTTGGAGAGATTGCTCGACTGGTAATCCTGCTGGAAGGTGACGACCACCATCTCCTGCTTCACGCCGGGGTAGCGGAACATGTCCATGTCACCCAGCTTGACCTTGATCCATTCCTTGGCGCCGTTGACCTGGCGCTTGCGCTCGCTCCACTGGCGCAGGTTCATGCCGTCGCCCTCGAAGTTGCGGGCGTAGTGGCCGAGGTAGGCATCGACGTTGCGGCTTTCCCAGTCGGTACGCCATTTCTCGATCGCCTTCAGCAGCGCCTGGCGCTCGTGGTTCCAGTCGTCCAGCGAGAGGAACTCGACGTTGTCGCTGATGATCACCGGCGTGCGGCCAGGATCGATGTTCTTGCCCATCATCTCGAAATCGGCATTCGAGAGCGCCACGCAGCCATCCGATGCAAGAGGCGCGCGCGCGAAGGTATCCGCAGGCACACCGTGCAGCCAGATGCCGTGGCCGTTGCGGCCTTGGCGCTTGTCCCAGTCGTTCGGGTAATTGATCGGGAAGGCGCCGACACCGTAGATGTCGGCCAGCTTGGCCTTCGGCAGGTAGGAGGTGACGTAATACACGCCGATCGGCGTCTTCTGGTCGCCTTCGCGCGCCTTGTCGATGCCGTTCTTGCCGTGGGTCATGTAGAAGTCGGCGACGAAACGCGGGCGGCCGTTGTCATTGGCGTAGACGTACAGGCGCGACTTCTTGGTGTCGACCACCACCGCGTGCTTCTGCTCCGGGCGCATCTGCAACAGATAACGCGGGATGCCGTCGACCGGCGGCTTGTCCTTGTAGGCGCGCAGGCGCGCCATGGCCTCGGCGCGCAGGTCGCTGATCTTGTCGGCCGGGGCGCCGGGCATGGCGCCGATGCCGAGAATCGGTCGGGTGCGCGCCAGGAGCAGGTCGCCCTTGATCAGGTAGGCCAGACGGTAATTCGGATGCTCGGCCAACAGTGCGTTGACGCGGGTCATCGCGTCTTCCAGCTTGTTGTCCTCGATCGACTTGAAGATCCCGGCCAGCGCGGATTCCACCTCGCCCGATGCAGTATGCGGCACCAGGGTTTGCGCCTGAACGGCGCCCGCGGCAAACGCGAAGGCGGCGCCGGTGAGGGCGCACGCGAGGCGCGCGCGCCAGGACTTGAACATTGCTGCTTTCACCATGCTGCCACCACTTTCTTAACCGCCGCTTCTTTCTTCAACGATCTGCCACTTGCCGCTGGCCTTGGAGAATACCAGCGTCTTGGCGCTGTTGGAGGCGACGATGTTCGATTTGTAGGCCTGGTGGAACTTCGCCACCGCGGTCGTGGCGTTGGTGAAGGTCACCTTGAGGTTGGAAACCTTCACGCTGATTTCCTTGGCGTTCTCGATACGCTGCTTGCGGCTGGTTTCCCAGGCAGCGTGGCTTTCGCCCTTGGAGGCGAAGTCCTTCGCATAGGCGCCGAGATAGCCGTTCACATCCTTGGCGGCCCAGGCGCCGGCCCAGGCGTTGACGGCGGCGCTGATTTCGGCGGTGTCCCCGCCTTTGGCCTCGGCGCCCTTGGCGGCGGCCGGCGGGACCGCCGGCGTGGCGGCGGGGGCGGCCTTGGCGTCTTTCGCCGGCGCGGCAGCCGGGGCAGCGGGCGCGGCCGTCGGGGCGGCCTTGGGCGCGGTGGCCGCTTGCGCCACTTGCGGGTTCACGCGCGCGCGGTTGCCGGTGGAGATCAATTCCTTCAGCAGCGCCAGCTTGGTCTGCGCGGTGGAATTGGAGGAGTCCAGCGATAACGCCTTGTCGTAGGCCTGGCTCGCCAGCTTGGCGTAGACGTCGCCCAGGTTCTCATGCGCGGTGGCATACGAAGGATGGGTACGGATCGCCATTTCCAGCGCCTGGCGCGCCTTCTCGTACTGCCCCTGGCCGGCGTACAGCACGGCCAGGTTGTTGTAGGGCTCGGGCAGCTCGGGGTAATCGGTGGTGAGGTCGCTGAAAACCTTGATGGCCTCGGCGCTCTTGTTTTGCTCGGTGAGGATCAGGCCCTTGAGAAAGCGCCCTTGCGCGTCCTTCGGGCGGCTCGTCAGGTAGGCATCGACCTTGGAAAGCGCCTGGTCGGTCTGGCCGGCCTTGAGCAGCTTGTTGATGTCGGCGATGTCGTCGGCATAGGCGCCGACGGCGACGCAGGCAAAAACGGCGGCGGCAAGCAGGCGCAGGGCGATCTTGGCCGCGGCGGGAGTGCTTGAGCCTGAGCGTGAACCGGGAGCAAAAATCATCGTGATATACTCGTTTGGTAGAGCGGCGCCGGAGGTTTCCCGCAGGATTTTCAGGAGGGTCGAAGCCGATTTGCGGCGATTTTACGCCGGGAATCCTGTCCTGTCGGAGGCGCGCAACCTCCAGATTTTACCCAACTTCGGCATGGCGCTCGCGCCTTTACTCATGTTTTTTCCGCTTTTCAATAAAATGTATGTTTTTTGCCGCCTTGGCCGTCCCGACGGGACCTGGCCGCGCGGCCGATGTTAATCGCCCCGCCGCGCGGCGCCGCCCGCAGACCGCCCCGGTCCGCCTCTTAAGCCTCATGCCCGCCGGCGTGACTTTCCCGTCCAGACCCGCATTCCCCGTCCCGCCCGCCCACGGCGCGGCGCAGAACAAGACCAAGCCATGCTGAAAATCCACAATACCCTCTCGCGCCAAAAAGAGGAATTCAAGCCGCTCGTGCCAGGCCGCGCCGGCATCTACGTCTGCGGCATGACGGTGTACGACTATTGCCACATCGGTCACGCCCGCGTGATGGTGGTGTTCGACAGCGTGCAGCGCTGGCTGCGCGCCTCGGGCTTCGACGTCACTTACGTGCGCAACATCACGGACATCGACGACAAGATCATCAAGCGCGCGGTCGACAATGGCGAGACCATTTCGCAGTTGACCAACCGCTTCATCGCCGCGATGGACGAAGACGCCGCCGCGCTCGGCGTGCAAAAGCCCGACCACGAGCCGCGTGCCACGCAGTACGTGCCGCAGATGCTGGACCTGATCGGCAGGCTGGAGAAGAAGGGCCTGGCCTACAAGGCGGGCGACAATGACGTCAACTACTCGGTGCGCGACTTCCCCGGCTACGGCAAGCTCTCCGGCAAGACCCTGGACGACCTGCGCGCCGGCGAGCGCGTCGAGGTGAATTCGACCAAGCGCGACCCGCTCGACTTCGTGCTGTGGAAGCACGCCAAGGAAACCGAGCCGGCCGACACTCGCTGGGCTTCTCCCTGGGGCGTGGGCCGTCCCGGCTGGCACATCGAGTGCTCGGCGATGGGTGCGGCGATCCTCGGCGAACAGTTCGACATCCACGGCGGCGGCGCCGACCTGCAGTTCCCGCACCACGAAAACGAGATCGCGCAAAGCGAAGGCGCCTTCGGCCACACCTTCGCCGACCTGTGGATGCACAACGGCTTCGTGCGGGTGGATGACGAAAAGATGTCCAAGTCCCTGGGCAACTTTTTCACCATTCGCGAAGTGCTGAAAAAGTTCGACGCCGAAGTCGTGCGCTTTTTCATCCTGCGCGCGCACTACCGCAGCCCGCTCAACTACTCCGATGCCCATCTGGAAGACGCCCGCCATGCACTCACGCGCCTGTATACGGCGCTCAAGGGCGCGGCGGATGCAAAGGCGGAGGTGGACTGGAACGAGCCGCACGCAGTGCGCTTCAAAGAGGCGATGGATGACGACTTCAACACGCCGATCGCCATCTCCGTGCTGTTCGAACTCGCCACCGAGGTGAACAGCAAGCACGACCCCAAGCTTGCCGCGCAACTCAAGGCGCTGGGCGCGGTGCTTGGGCTGCTGGAACGCGACCCCACCGATTTTCTCCAGGCCGGCCAGCCCGATGCAGGCGGCGGCATGACGCCGGAAGCCATCGAAGCCTTGATCGCCGAGCGGGCGGCGGCGAAAAAAGCGAAGAATTTCGCCCGCGCCGACGAGATTCGCAAGCAGTTGACCGAATCCGGTGTCGTGCTGGAAGACAAACCGGGTGGCCTAACGGAGTGGCGGCGGAGTTAAGGCGTAAGGCCAAACCGCCAAGCGGCATAGCATCTCCTGTCATTCCCGCGCAGGCGGAAATCCAGCCAGTATTCAGGCTTTTCGGAAGTCAGAAGAGTGACTGGATTTCCGCCTGCGCGGGAATGACATCGAGGTAGGCGCGGCGTCGACGTGCTTGCGGGCCCGGTTTTCGCACCCCCCGGTGCCGCCGTCGCCCCCACACCACAAAAATTTGCTGCACCCGCGTCATTTTTTGACTCCGGCACAAAAAGTCTTTATCATTCAACCAGTTTCAGGCTCACAAGGCCGCGGAACCACCGCTTCGGCACCTTACCTGGGAATGTGCTACGGCGGCTCGCACCGGGAACGAAACAAATAAGTTTCGACGCCCGTCCTCTTTTGCTTCACCAGAGCGAACGTTTGCGTAAACGTGCCTTGTCCCTCGGGACGTGGCATGCAGCGGCTTTCCCTTTTTCGTGCTCTAGTGAGGTTCAAATGACTGTCAGCGAAGCAACCCGCGGCGAGACCGCAGCGCCCGAATTGATGGGCGCGGAAATCTTCGTGCGCTGCCTGCAAGAAGAGGGCGTCGAACACGTGTTCGGCTACCCCGGCGGGGCAGTGCTCTATCTGTACGACGCCCTGTTCCAGCAGGACAAGGTCAAACATATCCTGGTGCGCCACGAGCAGGGCGCGGTCCATGCGGCCGATGCCTATGCGCGCTGCTCCGACAAGGTCGGCGTGTGCCTGGTTACTTCCGGCCCCGGCGTCACCAATGCGGTCACCGGCATCGCCACCGCCTACATGGATTCGATTCCCATGGTGGTGATCACCGGCCAGGTGCCGACCCACGCCATCGGCCTGGACGCCTTCCAGGAGTGCGACACCGTCGGCATCACCCGGCCCATCGTCAAGCACAACTTCCTGGTGAAGGACGTGCGCGACCTCGCCGCGACCATCAAGAAGGCCTTCTACATCGCCAAGACCGGCCGTCCCGGGCCGGTGCTGGTGGACATTCCCAAGGACGTGAGCTTTCTCAAGGCTCCCTTCGTCTACCCGAAGGAAGTCGAGATGCGCTCCTACAATCCGGTGGTCAAGGGCCATGCGGGGCAGATCAAGAAGGCGGTGCAGATGATCCTCGGCGCCAAGCGCCCGATGATCTACACCGGCGGCGGCGTCATCCTCGCCGACGCTTCGAAGGAACTGAACAAGCTGGTCGACCTGCTGGGCTACCCCTGCACCAACACCCTGATGGGCCTGGGCGGCTACAAGGCCAGCAGCAAGCACTTCGTCGGCATGCCGGGCATGCACGGCACCTACGAAGCGAATCTCGCGATGCAGAACTGCGACGTTCTCGTTGCGGTGGGCGCGCGCTTCGACGACCGCGTGATCGGCAACCCGGCGGATTTCGCCAAGCACCAGCGCCAGATCATCCATATCGACATCGACCCGTCTTCGATTTCCAAGCGCGTCAAGGTGGACGTGCCGATCGTCGGCGACGTGAAAGAAGTGCTGCAGGAAGTGCTCAAGCAGATCGACGCTTCCGGCCATAAGCCCGACGCCAAGGCACTGGCCGAATGGTGGAAGCAGATCGAGGAATGGCGTTCGCGCGATTGCCTGAAGTACGACCGCAAGGCCGAGAAGATCAAGCCGCAGTCGGTGGTCGAAAAGCTGTGGGAGCTGACCAAGGGCGACGCCTTCGTGACGTCGGACGTCGGCCAGCACCAGATGTGGGCCGCGCAGTTCTACCGCTTCGACAAGCCGCGCCGCTGGATCAACTCCGGGGGCCTGGGCACCATGGGCGTGGGCCTGCCCTACGCCATGGGCGTGCAGATGGCGCACAAGGACGCGACGGTCGCCTGCATCACCGGCGAAGCCTCGATCCAGATGTGCATCCAGGAGCTCTCCACCTGCCAGCAATACCGCCTGCCGGTGAAGGTGCTGAACCTGAACAACGGGTATCTCGGCATGGTGCGGCAGTGGCAAGAAATCGAGTATGGCAGCCGCTACTCGCAAAGCTACATGGACGCGCTGCCGGATTTCGTCAAACTGGCCGAGGCCTACGGCCACGTCGGCATGCAGATCACCAAGCCGGGTGACGTGGAAGGCGCGATCAAGGAAGCGCTGAAGCTGAAGGATCGCTGCGTGTTCATGGACTTCCTCACCGACCCGAAGGAAAACGTCTGGCCGATGGTGCAGGCGGGCAAGGGCCTGACCAGCATGCTGCTCGGCGCGGAGGAACTGTAATGAAGCGCCACATCATTTCCATCCTGCTGGAGAATGAGGCTGGAGCCCTTTCTCGTGTCGCCGGCCTGTTTTCCGCGCGCGGCTACAACATCGAGACGTTGACTGTCGCGCCGACCGAGGACCCGTCGCTGTCGCGCATGACCATTGTCTCCACCGGCTCGGACGATGTCATCGAGCAGATCACCAAGCACCTCAACCGCCTGATCGACGTGGTGAAGGTGGTGGACCTCTCCGAGGGCGCGCACATCGAACGCGAGCTCATGCTGGTGAAGGTGCGTGCCACCGGCAAGGAGCGCGAAGAGATGAAGCGCATGGCGGAAATCTTCCGCGGGCGCATCATCGACGTCACCGACAAGACCTACACCATCGAACTCACCGGCGATGTCGCCAAGCTGGATGCCTTCATCGAGGCGATCGACCGCGCGCTGATCCTGGAAACCGTGCGCACCGGCGCTTCGGGCATCGGGCGCGGCGAGCGGGTGCTGAAGGTCTGAGCCCAAAACGAATCAGCGGCATTGCGCGATAATTGCAGGTTGCGCGCGGCGCCGGAAACGATACCTACAACCTGACACCTATTTACTCGAGGAAATGATGAAAGTTTATTACGACAAGGACGCCGACCTCAGCCTGATCAAAGGCAAGAAGGTCACCATCGTCGGCTACGGCTCCCAAGGCCACGCCCACGCCCTCAACCTGCATGACTCCGGCGTCAAAGTCACCGTCGGCGTGCGCAAGGGTGGCCCGTCCTGGGACAAGGTCAAGAAGGCTGGCCTGAAGCCTGCCGAGATCGCCGAAGCCGTCAAGGGCGCTGATTTCGTCATGATGCTGATGCCCGACGAGCATATCGCCGCCACCTACAAGTCGGACGTCGAGCCGAACATCAAGAAGGGCGCCACCCTGGCGTTCGCCCACGGCTTCAACGTGCACTACGGCCAAGTGATGCCGCGCGCTGACCTCGACGTCGTGATGGTCGCCCCCAAGGCCCCCGGCCACACCGTGCGCTCCACCTACGCCGCCGGCGGCGGCGTGCCGATGCTGATCGCCGTGCACCAGAACCCGTCGAAAAAGGCGCGTGACCTGGCCCTGTCGTACGCTGCTGCCATTGGCGGCGCGCGTGCCGGTGTGATCGAAACCAATTTCCGCGAAGAGACCGAGACCGACCTGTTCGGCGAGCAGACCGTGCTGTGCGGCGGCGCCGTCGAGCTGATCAAGACCGGCTACGAAGTCCTGGTGGAAGCCGGCTACGCCCCGGAAATGGCTTATTTCGAGTGCCTGCACGAGTTGAAGCTGATCGTCGACCTGATCTATGAAGGCGGCATCGCCAACATGAACTACTCGATCTCCAACAACGCCGAGTACGGCGAATACGTCACTGGTCCGAAGATCGTCACGGCCCAGACCAAGGAAGCCATGCGCCAGTGCCTGAAGGACATCCAGACCGGCGAATACGCCAAGTCCTTCATCCTGGAAAACCGCGCCGGCGCCCCGACCCTGCTGTCGCGCCGCCGCATCATGGCCGAGCACTCGATCGAAATCACCGGCGAGAAGCTGCGCGCGATGATGCCCTGGATCAAGAAGAACAAGCTGGTCGACCAGTCGCGTAACTAAGCGTCATCGGGGCAGCTCCGCACTCCGCCATGTCATTCCCGCTTTCGCGGGAAATGACCGCGGTGGGTCCGGGAAACGAAAGGCGCGAAGCATGCTTCGCGCCTTTTTCCTTTCAGCTCCCGCGTATCAACCCTTCAGCAACACCACCAGCCGGTCCAGCGCCGTGCCAAACCCCTTGAGCGAAATCGAGAAGGTCTGGTCCGGCGCGCCTTCGACGCCGATCTTGCCTTTCAGGGCGGTGCCGCCACGCAGGGCGGTGACGAACTTGGCATCGAAGCGCACCGGCACGATGCAGCCGGCCGGCAGGCAGGTGCTGTAGCGCAGCGGCGCCTGCGCGGCCTGGTCGTCCAGTTGCAGGGCAACGCCGCGCTCCAGCGCCACGCCGAAGGGCAGCACCAGGATGCCCTCCAGCTTGTCGGCGCCGCCGCCCAGTTCGATGGCGAGCACCCGCTGCTGGGTTTTGCTGTTGGCCTGTTCCTGCGTCATGCTGCAGCGCTTGACCTTGTCGCGGGTGAGGCAGGCCACGCGCCAGTCGCCGAAGGTTTCCTGGATTGCGTTGGCGCCGTCGGGGAGATGCGTCGCCGGCGCGGCCGGGGCCGCGGGCGCCGGGGCGGCAGGCGTCTGCGCCAGCGCCGCGCCGCAGGCGCACAGCAGCGCCAGGCCGATCATGCGGGGATTCAATAGCGGCCGCAGCCGCGCGCGTTTGCTCATCTCATGCCTCTGTTTGCGGGTCGAAAAAGGGCGATTATAGGTAAGCCCATGACCCTGGTATGTCAGGACGGCTAAAATAGCGGATGCGTCTCCCATTTCATTCATTTTGAGGCCGACATGAAAACCAAACTGATTCTCGGCTGTCTGATGCTGATCTCCCTGGCCGCCTGCGGCAACAAAACCCCCGAATCCCAAGCCGCCAAGGATGTCGGCAACATCCCGAAGCAGACCGTGGACAAGGCGTCCGCGGACGTCAATGCCGCGCTGCAAAAAGGCGTGGACCGAGACAAGGCAGCCGATCAGAAACAATGACCCAACCCGTCTACCCGCATCCCATCATTGCCCGTGAAGGCTGGCCGTTCCTGGCCGGCGCGATTGTCGTTGCCCTGATCGTCACCTGGTTTTCGGCGCTGGCGTCCGTTTTTTTCTGGATCATCGCCGTGTTCGTCCTGCAATTCTTCCGCGATCCTGCGCGCCCGGTGCCGCAGGGGCCGCGCGACGTGCTTTCGCCGGCCGATGGGCGCGTCGTCGTCATCGAGAACGTCGAAGACCCTTACCTCAAGCGCCCGAGCCTGAAAATCAGCGTGTTCATGAACGTCTTCAACGTGCACTCGAACCGCAGCCCGGTGGACGGCAACATCGTCAACGCCTGGTACAACCCCGGCAGCTTCGTCAATGCCGATCTCGACAAGGCCTCCACCGAGAACGAGCGCAACGCCTTGCAGCTGCGCACCGCGTCCGGCGCGGAAGTCACCTGCGTGCAGGTGGCGGGCCTGATTGCGCGGCGTATCCTCTGCTATGTGAAGCCGGGCGAATCGCTGGCGCGCGGCCAGCGCTATGGTTTCATCCGTTTCGGTTCGCGCGTCGACGTCTACCTGCCGCCTGCCACCAGCGTGAAGGTGGCGATCGGCGACAAGGTTTCCGCTTCCAGCACCGTGCTTGCCGAATTGCCGTAATGGGTACTCCGTCACTCACCCGCAGCGCTCTACCAGAATAACCTTATGAGCGAATTCCGCCCCCGTAACAACTCGCGCGCCAGCCTGCGACGCCGCGGCGTCTACCTGCTGCCCAACGCCTTCACCACGGCGGCGCTGTTCGGCGGCTTTTTCGCCATCGTGCAGGCGATGAACGGCGATTACGTGCGCGGCTGCTGGGCGATTTTCGCCGCCATGATCCTGGACAGCCTGGACGGCCGCGTCGCCCGCCTGACCCACACCCAGAGCGATTTCGGCGCGGAATACGACAGCCTGTCCGACATGGTCTCCTTCGGCGTCGCGCCCGCGCTGATGATGTACGAGTGGGCACTGCGCGGGCTCGGCCAGTGGGGCTGGTTCGCCGCCTTTGTCTATTGCGCCGGCGCCGCGCTGCGCCTGGCACGCTTCAACACCAACATCGAGGTGGTGGACAAGCGCTATTTCCAGGGCATGCCCAGCCCGGCCGCTGCCGCGCTGGTGGCGGGGTTTATCTGGCTGGCAGTCGAAAACCGCCTTCCCCTCGAGCATCTGAACGCCATGACCGCCTCCTGGCTGCCGGAGAAGGTCACCCTGCTCTCCTGCCTGGGCTGGCTGGTCTCGGTCTACGCCGGCTGCACCATGGTGGCCAACGTGCCCTTCTACAGCTTCAAGGACATCGGGCGCTACAAGCGCGTGCCGGTGGTGGTGATCTTCCTGATCGGCATCGGCATGTTCGTGCTGCAGGCCTACCCGCCGCTGGTGCTGTTCTCGATTTTCGTCGTCTACGGCGTCTCCGGCTACGTGCTGTGGCTATGGAACATGCGCTCCGGCAAGCGTTCCGCCGATGTGCTGAAAAAGGCCACCGCCGAAGAGGAGCCGCATCCATGATGCGCCGCGTGCCGGCCTTGCGGCGCACCTGGCTCTTCGGCGCCGGCGCCGACCGCGCGGTGCATGCGGCGATGACCGCCAGCGGCGCCGACGTGCTGATCCACGACCTCGAAGACTTCACCCCGCCGAACCGCCGCATCGAGGCGCGCTCGCTGGCCGCCGAACTTTACGCCGCCTGGCACGCCGCCGGGGCGGAAGTGGTGGTGCGCATCAACAGCCTGGATACCGAAGGCCTGACCGATCTCGACGCCGTGATGCCGGCCAAGCCCGACTGCATCGCCTACCCCAAGGCCGGCAGCGCGCACGACATCCGCACCCTGCACGCGGAGATCGGCAAGCGCGAGGCCAGCTGCGGCTACACGCCGGGCAGCATCGAGATCCTGCCGGTGTGCGAGACCGCCGCCGGGGTAGTCAACCTGCGCGAAATCGCCGCCGCCAGCCCGCGCGTGCGCTGCGCGCTGCTCGGCGCCGAAGACCTCGCCGCCGACCTCTGTGCCGAGCGCGGAGCGGATGGCGTCGAGCTCGACTACGCGCGCCGCCGTTTCGTATTTGACTGCCGCGCCGCGCGCATCGAACCGGTGGATGCGCCTTACACCTATGCCGACGCCGAGGGCGCGGTGCGCGAAGCGATTTTCGCGCGGCGCATCGGCTACCGCTGCAAGAGCCTGGTGCGCGCCGACCATACGGCGCCGCTGAACGCCATCTATACGCCAGATGTGGATGAGTGCACGCGCGCATTGCGGCTCATCGCTGCCTTCGACGCCGGCCGCGCCAAGGGTGAAGACAGGGTGCTGTTCGAGGAACAGTGGGTCGAGGTGCCGACCTACCTCAACGCCAAGCGGATGATCGAGCGCGCGCAGGCCTTCGACCTGATCAAGTAAGCGCGGCTGTTGCGCCGGTCATTCCCGCTCGCGCGGACGCCCGCAGGAAGTGGCTTCGGAGCGTGACAGCGTTCTTCACCGCTTCGCTTTCGCGGTGATGTTGCGCCCGACATACCCGGGCGGCTTCTTTTTCACCCACTCGATGAACGCCGCGATCTCCGGCTGCGCGCGCAGCGCCTCCCAGGTGTGATAGCGGCGCGCCAGTTCCTTCTCGCTGAGCGTGGCGTGGATCTTGGTGTGGCAGATGCGATGCACCAGGAACTTGTCGCGGCCCTTTTGCGCTTTCGGCAGCAGGTGGTGCTCATCCACCGTCGGCCCCGGCAGCATCGGCCGGCCGCATAGCGGACAGATGAGCGGTTCGGGCGCGGCCTCCTGCGGCGCTACGCCCTTGGCTTTGGCCTTTTCCGCCTTCGCGGAGACGCGCGGCATTTCTAGGCGGCGATCTGTTCCAGCGCCGGCTTGTCCAGTCCCACCTTGGCGCCGGCGGCGATGATCTCGTCCCAGGTAGCCGGGTCCACCGGCACGCCGTCAGTCAGGCGCTGTTTTTTCCACGCCCGCTCCGGCTCGCCCGCGGTCAGCACGCGCTCAACACCTGGCGCCGGCGGCGAGGCGATATGCCAGGCGACGTAGGCTTCCATTTCCTTGGCCAGGTTCTCCGCGGTGCCCATCTTGTGCGGATCGACGATGATGGAAAACATGCCGTTGAGCACCTGCCGCCGCCCGTCGGCGGGGCCCTTGGCGGTGACGCCGCCGGACAGCGCGCCGCCCAGAAGCTCGCAGATCAGCGCCATGCCCGAGCCCTTGTGCTCGCCGAAGGGCAGGATGGCGCCGTAAGGTGGAATCACGGTGAAGCGCGGGATGGTGGTCGGCTTGCCTTCGTTGTCGATGATGGTGCCGGGCGCCAGTTCCGCCCCCTTGTTGTGCGCCACCCGCGTCTTGCCCTGCGCGATCTTGCTGGTAGCGAAGTCGAGCACGATCGGGTCCTTGCCCGGACGCGGAATGCCGACGCAAAACGGATTGGTGCCGTGGCGCGCGTCGCCGCCGCCCCAGGGCGCGACAATCGGCCGCGAGATCACGTTGACGAAGTGGATCGACACCAGCCCGTGGCCGATGCACTGCTCGGCCCAGTGGCCGATGCGCCCGATGTGATGCGCATTCGACAGGCCGAGCACGCACACGCCGTTGCGCTTGGCGCGCTCCGCCGCCAGTTCCATCGCCTCGAAGCCCATCACCTGGCCGTAGCCCTGGTTGCCGTTGAGCGTGAGCATCACGCCGGCATCCATCACCACGCTGACGTGCGCGTTGGGTGTCAACCCGCCTTCCTTCAGCGATTCGATGTAGCGCGGGATCATGCCGACCCCGTGCGAATCGTGGCCCTTGAGATTGGCCTCGACCAGGTTGGTCGACACCAGTTCGGCCTCGCGGTCGGAAGAACCGCCGGCCTTGACGATGGAGCGCACGACTTCGGTCAGTTTGCCGGCGTCGACGATGCGGTAATCAGCCATGGTTGTCTCTTTTGGTTGCGTTCGTAGCTTGGGGAACGTGACTTACAACCGTTCGCCCTGAGCTTGTCGAAGGGCGTGTGCTGTGAAAGAGGTGGCGCACACGTGGTGCCCCAAGGGCACTTCCTTCGGGCGTCGACAGGCTCACCACGAACGGTGGAGGGATGCGATCAGATGACTTTTCCCGGATTCATGATGTTCTGCGGGTCCAGCGCCGTCTTGATCTGTTTCATCACGTTCAGCTCCAGCGCCGACTTGTAGCGCTTGATCTCCTCGCGCTTCAGCTGCCCGATGCCGTGCTCGGCCGAAATCGAGCCGTTGAACTGCGCGGTGGCGTCGTGCACGATCAGGTTGACGCGGTCGATTTCGCGGGTCCAGTCCGGCTCGGTCCAGGTGGCCAGCGGATGCGCGACGTTGTAATGCAGGTTGCCGTCGCCCACGTGCCCGAAGGTGATCGGCCGTACGCCGGGGTAGGCCTTTGCCAGCGCCGCGTCCGCCGCGGTGATGAACTCGGCGATCTTCGAAATCGGGATCGACACGTCGTGCTTGATGCTGCGGCCCTCGTGCACCTGTGATTCCGTCATGTTCTCGCGCAGTTCCCACATGCGCTTGCCCTCGGTCTCGTTCTTGGCGATGGCGCAATCCAGGATCAGCCCGTCCTCGATCGCCTGGCCCAGGGCCGCCTCGACATCCGCCTGCAATGCCTGCGCGTCGCGCGAATCCGCAATGTCGGACAGCACGAACCACGGGTATTCCTGCGGCAGCGGCGCCTTCAGTTGCGGAAAATACTTGGTCACCAGCGACAGGCCGAAATCCGAGATCAGTTCGAAGGCCGTGATGCGGTCGCCCAGGGTGTCTTTCATGTAGCCCAGCAGCTCCATCGCCTTTTGCGGCGATTCAATGCCCATGAACACCGTCTGCGTGGAACGCGGCGCGGGAAAGAGCTTCAGCACCGCCTTGGTGATGATGCCCAGCGTGCCCTCGGCGCCGATGAACAGGTGTTTCAAGTCGTAGCCGGTATTGTCCTTGCGCAGGCCGCGCAGGCCGTTCCAGACTTCACCCGAAGGCAGTACCACTTCCAGGCCCATCACCAGCTCGCGCGTGTTGCCGTAGCGCAGCACCTGCACCCCGCCGGCGTTGGTCGAGATGTTGCCGCCGATGCGGCAGGAACCTTCGGCCGCCAGCGACAGCGGGAACAGGCGGGCATGCTCCGCCGCCGCCTCCTGCAAGTTCTGCAAAATGCAGCCAGCCTCCACCGTCATGGTGTTGTTGATGGTGTCCACTTCCAGCACCTTCGCCATGCGCGCGACGCTGATGATGACTTCCGTGCCGCTTTCGTCCGGTACTCCGCCGCCCACCAGCCCCGTGTTGCCCGCCTGCGGCACGATCGGCGTTTTCGTCTCGGCGCAGAGCTTCACCGCGGCGGCGACTTCCTCCACCGTGCCGGGGCGCACCACCAGCAGCGGCTTGCCGAAATACTTCTTGCGCCAGTCGTTCGCGTAAGCGGCGAAGTCGCTGGTGATGACGTTGGATTCGCCGACGATGGCGGCAAAACGGGCCTTCAAATCAGACATGGGAACTGCTCCTGCTTGAACTGGGCGGCGAAATCGCGCGAAAGATTTTCGCCTTTTCGTTGCTCTTAAGCTAAAAAATCGACTGGCTCTGCCAGCGATTTTTACTGATTAGCCCGGGCAAAAGTAGGTTTGTACTTTTGCCGGTTAGTACACCGCGCGCCCACCCGAAATATCGAACACCGAACCCGTGGTAAACGAGCACTCTTCCGATGCCATCCACGCAATCATCGCCGCCAATTCTTCCACCTGCACGAAGCGGTTCATCGGAATCTTGGAGAGCATGAAGTCGATGTGCTGCTGGGTCATCTGCGCAAACATTTCCGTCTTGGCCGCCGCCGGGGTGATGGCGTTGACCCGGATGCCGGTCTGCGCCAGTTCCTTGCCGAGCGACTTGGTCAGCCCGATCACCGCCGCCTTCGAAGCCGAGTAAGCCGAGGCATTGGGATTGCCGTCCTTGCCGGCAATCGATGCAATGTTGATGATGCGCCCGTAGTCCTGTTTCATCATCCACGGCACCACCGTCTTGCAGCAATGGAAGGTGCCGCCGACGTTGATCTCCATCACCTGATGGAAATCCTTGGAGGAGTATTCCCACACCTTCTGGTTCGGCCCGGTGATGCCGGCGCTGTTGACCAGGATGTCGATCTTGCCCAGCGCCTTCACGGTGGCGGCGGTGGCGGCCATCACCGCGTCCTCGTCGGTGATGTCCACCACCTGCGTCTCGACCCGGCCGTTGGCGGAGAGCGTGGCCTGGGACTGCGGCAGCCGGTCGGCCATCACGTCCCACAGCATCACCGATGCGCCCGAAGCCAGCATGCGTTCGGCCGCCGCGTAGCCGATGCCGCGCGCGCCGCCGGTGATCACCGCCACCTTGCCTTTAAGGTCGATCTGGTTCATTGCCTCTTCTCCGTTTCCTGTTTTAGTTTACGGGCTTGCTGCTTGAGCGGCCGCAGGTAAGCGGCCGCGCAGGCGAAATACAGCAGGGCCAGGGCGACTTCCACGCAGGCCAGGCCTTGCGAGAGTCCGTGCTCGCTGGTGGCGCGCACCGCACCCTCGGTGAAATACAGCCAGATCAGCAGTACCGACCATTGCAACGTGTAATTGTCGCGCTTCAGCACCCCGCGCAGGGGCAACAGCAGCGGCACCACTTTGAGCACCAGCCACGAGCCGCCGGGGCGCAAGGGGGCCAGCCACAGTTCCCACGCCAGGCACAGCGCGATCAACAGCAGCAGGCACGCGCAGGCGGCGCGATGCAGGCGCAGGCCGGGCGCGCTCACCGGCGCCACCGCATGTGGGTCATGGGGGAGGGCGCCACCGTTCACTGCGCCAGCTTCAGCGCCACCTGCGCCAGGCGTTTGCCGAGCGCGAAGGCGAGACGCTTTTCGTCGTCGTGTATCAGCTTGTCGCCCAGGCCCCCGGAGACATGGCTGGCGCCATAGGGCGTGCCGCCCCCGGCAGTCGAAGTCAACAGCGGCTCGGTGAAGGGAATGCCGACGATCAGCATGCCGTGGTGAAGCAGCGGCAGCATCATCGACGTCAGCGTGGTTTCCTGCCCGCCGTGCATGCTGGAGGTGGCGGTGAACACCGCCGCCGGCTTGCCGGAAAGCGCGCCGTTTTGCCACAGCGCGGCGGTGCCATCGAGAAAGTATTTCAAGGGCGCGGCCATGTTGCCGAAGCGCGTCGGCGAGCCCAGCGCCAGGCCCGCGCATTCTTCCAGGTCGCGCAACTCCGCATAGGGCGCGCCGCTGTCGGGCACCGGCGGGGCCGCCACCTGCGTGACCGGAGCTACCGGCGGCACCGTGCGCAGGCGTGCCTGCGCGCCGGCCACCGAATCGATGCCGGCGGCAATGCGCTCGGCCAGGGCGCGCGTGGCGCCGTTGCGGCTGTAGTAAAGAACGAGAATGTCCGGCATGGCGTATCGTCGGGTGCGACCGGTTATTATACGGAAAGGGCGCCAGGCCCCCCCGAGGCGACAACGACAAGGGCACCAGGTGGCGACAAAAACAAGATCAGCGGCACGCACGCAATCGCGGCCGGCGGAACACCGCCCGGCCGCCGCCGTCCCCATGCTGGAAGCCGGCATCGACGCCGTCAAGGGCGTGATCCGCGACGAGATCCTGCAAACCCGCCAGGTACGCTATGTCGAATACCTGGTGCGCCGCTCGGTGCAGGACCAGCTGCCGCAGGCCGCCGGCAGCCTGACCTTCACCACGCTGCTTTCCCTGATTCCGCTGGTCACCATCGCGCTGGCCCTGTTTTCCGCTTTTCCGCTGTTCGCCTCGGCCAAGCAGGCGATCGAGAATTTCCTCCTGCAAAACGCGCTGCCGCGCGCCGCCAGCGACGTCATCAGCACCTACGTCGCCGAATTCGCCGATTCCGCCGGCAAACTCACCACCGTCGGCCTGGCCGGCCTGGCGATCACCGCCGCCGCCCTGATGCAGACCATTTTCAACGCCTTCGACGCCATCTGGCGCGTGCCGCGCCCGCGCCCGCTGTGGCGCCGCGTGCTGATCTACTGGTCCACCATCACGTTAGGTCCGGTGCTGATCGGCACCGGTCTGGCGATCACCTCCTACCTGATTTCCCAGTCGCTGGGCCTGATCGCCGGCGCGGCCTGGCTTAACGAATTCGTCCTCGGCCTGGTGCCGGTGGCGCTCACCTTCATCGCCTTTACCCTGCTGTATTTCACCGTGCCCAACAGCGACGTGCAATTGCGCCACGCCGCCACCGGCGGGCTGGCGGCGGCGCTGGGCTTCGAGCTGATGAAGCATCTGTTCGCCGTCTTCATTTCGCGCTTTCCCACCTACCACCTGATCTACGGCACCTTCGCCGCCGTGCCGATCTTCCTCATGTGGATCTACCTGTCGTGGATGATCGCGCTCGTCGGCGCCCTGATCGCCGCCACCTGGCCGCTGCTCAGCTACGAGCGTGCCGAAATGCGCCGCTGGCCCGGCGCCCGCTTCACCGGCGCCATGCAGGTGCTCTCGCTTTTGATGCGCTTGCGCGCGGCCGGCGGCGCCTCCGCGCGCCAGGTGCGCAAGGCCCTGCGCACTGCCTTTTCCGAGGCCGAAGCGCTGCTGGAAGAACTGCGCGCCGCCAACTGGATCGGCCGGCTCGACACCGCCGGCCACGAAGGCCGCTGGGTGCTGATCTGCGACCCCGACAAGCTCACCGTGGCCGACGTGTTCCGCCGCTTCGCCTTTGATGCCACCCTGGCCCGCGGCCGCCTGCAGGAAGACGACCCCGCCCTGGGCCGCAGCATGGGGGAAGTCGGCAACTGGGTGGACCAAGGCCTCAACCTCACGCTCGCCGCCGCTTTTCGCGAGGAGGCGGCCGGCACCGAGACCCCTCAGGCAAGCAATGAAGGCGCGGCCGCGGCCGCCAGTGAAGCCGCTGAAGCCCGCCCGGCTAGCCGTGCCTCGGTCAGCGCCATAAAATAGCGCCTGCGTCCGTCTCCTCCGCTTCTTTCCTCATGGCCAATTTCACCACCCAACTTGCCGCCGCCTGGGCGGCCAACAACTCCCTTCTGTGCGTCGGTATCGACCCCGATGTCCCGCGCCTGCCCAAGCAACTGGCCGGCCGCCCCGGCGCCATCCTCGAATTCGGCCGCGCAATTGTCGATGCCACCGCCGACCTCGCCTGCGCCTTCAAGCCGCAGATCGCCTATTTCGCCGCGGCCAACGCCGAAGACCAGTTGCAGGACCTGATCGCTTACATCCACGAAAAGCATCCCGCGATCCCCGTGGTGCTCGACTCCAAGCGCGGCGACATCGGCGCCACCGGCGAGCAGTACGCGCGCGAAGCCTTCGAGCGCTACCAGGCCGATGCGATTACCGTTTCTCCCTACATGGGCAGCGATTCGATCTCCCCCTTCACCGCCTACAAAGACCGTGGCGTGATCGTGCTTTGCCGCACCTCCAACGCCGGCGCCGGTGACTTCCAGGATCTCGAGGTGGGCACCGGCAGCGAAAAGCGCAAGCTCTACCAGCACATCGCCCGCATCGTTGCCGAAAAATGGAACGCCGCCGGCAATTGCGCCCTGGTGGTCGGCGCCACCGTGCCGGCGGAACTGGCCGACGTGCGCAAAATCGTCGGCGACATGCCGCTCCTGGTGCCCGGCATCGGCGCCCAGGGCGGCGATATCGAGGCGACGGTGAGGGCGGGCAAGAGCAGCGCCGGCACCGGCCTGATGATCAATTCCTCCCGCGCCATTCTCTACGCCTCGGCCGGCGACGATTACTCTCTCGCGGCGCGCAAGGTGGCCAAGGCCACGCGCGACGCCATCAACATGCATAGGTAGAAGTCCGTAAATCCGCCCTCATATACCGTGGCGTAAATACGGATAACCGACGAGCGAAAGGAAACGCAATGGCAAAGACTGAAATCGCCACCCTGGGCGCCGGCTGCTTCTGGTGCGTGGAAGCGGTGTTCGATGACCTCAAAGGCGTGGTCTCGGTGGAATCGGGCTACACCGGCGGGCAGACGAAGAACCCGACCTACGAAGATATCTGCAACGGCGACACCGGCCATGCCGAAGTGGTGCGCGTCACTTTCAATCCCGATGAAGTGGCCTACGCCGACATCCTGCGCGTCTTTTTCACCGTGCATGACCCCACCGCCCTGAACCGCCAGGGCAACGACGTCGGCACCCAATACCGCTCGGCCATCTTCTATGACTCCGAAGAGCAGAAAAAGGCCGCGCTGGAAGTCATCGACGAGGTGGAGAAGGCCGGCGTCTACCCCGGGCGCCTCGTCACCGAAGTGACCCCGGCCTCCGAGTTCTACATGGCGGAAAAATATCACCAGGAATATTTCGCCAACAACCCGAACCAGCCTTACTGCGCCTTTGTCGTGGCGCCCAAGGTGAAGAAGTTTCGCGAGAAGTTCGCAGCGCGGCTGAAGAAGTAGGGCAGTGAGGAAGTGGCCGCCAACGTCATCTGGCGGGACTGCGGCCGCTTCTGGAACCTGGTGCGCAGCAAGATGCGGAAACAGCGCGAGGCCGAAAAAGCCTAGTCGGGCGGGTTGCCGGCCTGAGGCACCGGCGCGGCCGCCGCGTCTGCCGACTTCAGGCTCAGATGCAGGCGCCACAGCAGCGTCAGCGCGACCAGCGCGGTGCCGACCATGACATAGCCGATGACGTCGAAATGCTCCAGCTTGCCGTCCGCCCTGGCGGTGACGATGTGCCCGGCCACCACCGAGGCCAGGCCGCCGGATAGCTGCTGGATCGAAGCGCTGATGGCGTTGAACGAGCCGCGCTGGGTGATCGACGGCACGGAGGACACCAGCGCCTGGAACGGAATCATGCGCGAAAAAATGCCGACGAACAGGATGGCGTTGATCACGATCAGCGCCGGTACCGAGATCGGTCCCAGGTGGGTGTAGATCAGCACCATGATGATTGTCAGCGCCGTGCCGGCGGTGAACACGTGGAATTTGCCGAACCGGTCGGCCGCGCGGCCCACCAGGGGCCCGACGAATATCGTGCACAGCCCGGTGACGAGATAAACCGTCGGCAGGTCGTGCAGGCCGATGCCGAGGTTGTTCACCGCGTACGCGCTGCTGAAGGGCATCAGCATGTAGCCGCCGGTGGTGAGCAGGGCAACGGTGGCGAAGGCAAGCAGGTAGCGCCGCTCGGCCAGGGTATGGAACAGGTGCGCCCACGCGCTGCGTTCCTGGGGAATTTTCAGGTGTTCCACCACCGGCTGCATCTGCCAGGCAACGCCCAGGCCGCCGACGAGACCGACGGCCGCCATCGCCAGGAAGGGCACGTGCCAGTTCCAGCGGTTGGAAAGGTAGAGACCGATCGGGATGCCCAGCACCTGGCTGGCGGCGAACGCCGTCTGGATCAGGCCCATCACCCGGCCGCGTATCTGCGGTGCGAACAGGTCGGTCGAAATCGCCAGCACCACCGAGCCGATCACCCCGCCGAAAAGCCCCGTGACGATGCGCGCCGCCAGCAGGCTCTCGTAGCTTTGCGCCAGGCCGCACCACAGCGTGCCGATGACGAAACCGGTGTAGAAAAACAGCAGGAGCTTCTTGCGGTCGTAGCGGTCGGCAAAGCCCGCCGTCAGGAGGCCCGAGGCGCCGGCGGAAAACGCATAGGCCGAGACCACCATCCCGAACTCCTTGGGCCCGATGGAAAGCGCCGGCATGATGACGGCGCCTAGCGGCGACATCAGCATGAAGTCGAGGATCACCGCGAACTGCAGGAAGGCCAGCATCGCGACGACGAACTTCTGATAGCGGGAAAACGGCGGGGAAACGGGAGCAGCGGGTTGGTTCATGGGGCTTTCGAAAAGAAGCGGCGCGCCGGCGGGGCAGGCAAAAAAATCCATCACATAGGCGATCCGGCTCGTGTATCTTAGCAATCAGGGCGCGCTGATTTCAGCGTGCCGCCTGCTGTCGCCGAGACGCCGCCATCGCGTTCTTTAACATCACTACTCTAGTACCGCCCATCCCTGCATGTCATTCCCGCGAAAGCGGGAATCCGTAGGCCCTCAAGATTATGAATGGACCGGGCGCAATGGGCGCCACATCCGTGGTAATGCTGCCAAAAAAACCGCAAGCCACCGTTGTTTACCGTGGTCCCGCCACGATTTTCCAAAAATTTCTCAGGGAAATGCTGAACAAGTATCGAATTCGGAATGTGAGAGGGCGCACTCCCCTCTGATTTCGGGGTTGTTGAGGGGGCCGGGCCCACTTAATCAGTTATTCCTCAGGTTTTATCAGGGTAGCAACACAGGTGTGTTACCCGCCTCATGCGGCCGCCGCCTTCTTGCGGATTTCCTCGATGATCGCTTCCGCCAATTTGCCCACCGTCAGCGGCGCCGAACCTTCGGCCTTGTTGTTGGCCACCAGGTACACCGGCTGGCCGGCCATCGCGGTGGCGGCGATCACCCGCGCCAGCGTTGCGCGGGTATGGTGGTCTTCATCGACCAGCTTGTTGAAGGGCGCGTATTGCGCCTTCGCCTCTTCATAGCGAAAGCCGGAGTGCAAATTCCAGCGCACCACCAGCGGCCCGGGCCACAGGGCGCGCAGGATCGGCAGTTGTTCTTCGGCGGTGGGCATGCGCGCGTGCAGGCCCAGGCAGAAGCGCGCGCCGGCGTCCTTGAGCGCGTCGGCGAATTCGCGCGTCAGCACTTCAGCGTTACGCACTTCCACCGCGAACAAGGGCTTGATCGAAAAACCCTCGCTCATGTGGTTGAGCGACCAGAGAAAGGCGTGCAGGCGCTTGATGAAGCCGGAGACGTCGCTCAAGCTCGAACGCATCAGCGGCGAGAACTGGAATACCAGCGGCCCGGCTTTTTCGCCCAGGCCCGCGATGGCCGGCTTGACGAATTCGTCGAAGGCGGAAGCGGCGTCGAGAAAGCGCGGATTGGCCTCGGTCGGAATGCCCTTGTCGTTGCGCCGCGCTTCGTCGGTGATGAAGGAGGGCGCCTTGACGATGAAGCGGAAATGATCGGGCACCTGGCGCGCATACTCGGTGTATTCGGCCAGCGACAGCGGCGTGTAGAACGAGCGGTCGATGCCTACCGCGCGCAGCAGCGGGTGCTGCGAATAGGCGGTGAGGCCGCGGCGCGACAGCGTCGATTCGGAAGCGGGCTTGTCGTAGACGATGCCGGCCCAGCCGGGGAAGGACCAGGTGGAGGTGCCCATGTGGATGGCGCCCGGCAGTTCGCGCGACAGCGCATGCAGGGTCTCTTCCTGCATCACCGGGCCGACACCGCGTTTCGGCTTGGCTGCCTCTTCGGCGCTAGCAGGCTCGCCCTCAGGCTCCTCGTCGGAGCCGAACAGGCCGAACTGGGCGGTCATTGGGCACTGGATAAGCTGCGCATGGAGGGATTATCGGCGAAAATGCGCCTTGCTACCGTCCCGCTCTTCTTCGCATGAAACTCGACCTGATCGACTACGACCACGGCATTTCCGCCATTGATTCCGGCTTCATCCGCCCGCGCCTTGACGCTATCCACATGATCGTGGAGCAGGGCCGCGTGGCGTTTGTGGACACCGGCACCAATCATTCGCTGCCGCTGGTGCAGGAAGCGCTGAAGGCGAAGGGCCTCACGCCTGCGAGCGTCGATTACGTCATGCTCACCCACATCCACCTGGACCACGCCGGCGGCGCGAGCCAGATGATGAAGGCGTTCCCGAATGCCAGGCTGACGGTGCATCCGCGCGGCGCGCGCCATATGGCCGACCCTTCCAGGCTGTGGCAGGCGACGGTGGAGGTGTACGGCGAGGAGACGGCGCTGCGCAACTACGGCGAGATTATCCCGATCCCGAAGGGGCGCATCATCGAGACCGGGGAAGGCGCGACCGTACCGCTGGCGGGTCGTGAATTCCTGTTCTTCGACACGCCCGGGCATGCGCGGCATCACGTGTGCATCCGCGATTCGAAGAGCGGCCACTTTTTCGTCGGCGACTGTTTTGGCCTGGCCTACACCGAGCTCACCACCAACGGCATGCGCCACGGCTTCCCCACCACAAGCCCTTCGCAATTCGAGCCGCCGGCCCTATACGCGACGATGGAGCGCGTGCTGTCGTACCGGCCCGAGGCAATCTACATGACGCATTACGCGCAGTTGAAAGACCCTGCGCGTGTGGCCGCCGATATCCGCCGCCTGCTCGAAGCCCATGTCGAACTGGCGCAGGCCGTGCAGGCCAGCGGCGCGCGCGGGCCTGAGCGGCATGAAAAGCTGGTGGCAGGCATCCGCAAGCTGGTGGTGGAAGAGGGCAGACGCCAGGGCTGGCCGCTCACCGAGGCGCAAATGCTGGAGGTGATGTCGGTGGACGACGACCTCAACGCGCAGGGGCTGGAAGTCTGGCTGGACGCGCAGCCGGCATAAGCAGGATCAGGCGCGATCCAGCAGCATCGCATCGCCGTAGCTGAAAAAGCGGTAACGCTCGGTGATCGCGTGGGCGTAGATGCGCTGCATCAGCTCGTGCCCGGCGAAGGCCGAGACCAGCATCAGCAGGGTGGATTTCGGCAGGTGGAAATTGGTGATCAGCCGGTCTACTACTTTGTATTCGAAGCCGGGCGTGATGAAAATACGCGTGTCTTCCGCGCCGGCAGCGAGCAGTTCGCCGGGCGCGGCGCGCAGCGCCGCGGATTCAAGCGCGCGCACGCTGGTGGTGCCCACCGCGATCACCCGATTGCCGCGCCGCTTCGCCGCGGTGATCTGCGCGGCGGTCTCGGGCGTGATCTCGTACCATTCGCTATGCATCACGTGCTCTTCGATCTTCTCGCCGCGCACCGGCTGGAAGGTACCGGCGCCCACATGCAGGGTGAGGAAGGCGGTCTCCACGCCCTGCGCGCGCAGGGTGGCCAGCAGCGGCTCGTCGAAGTGCAGCCCGGCGGTGGGCGCGGCCACCGCGCCCGGCGTGCGGGCGTAGACAGTCTGGTAGCGCTCGATGTCTTCCTGGGAAGCGCCGTGCTCGATGTAAGGCGGCAGCGGCACGGCGCCGTGCGCGTCCATCAGTTCGAACACGGTGGCGGCGCCGGCAAAGCGCAGCAGGTACAGCGCGTCGCGCTTTTCTTCGACCACGGCTTCGGTGCCGGCGATGATGAGCTTCGAGCCGGGCTTGGGCGACTTGCTCGCGCGGATGTGCGCCAGCGCGGAATGCGCATCCAGCACGCGTTCGATCAACAGCTCGATCTTGCCGCCGCTCTGCTTCTCGCCGAACAGGCGCGCCTTCACCACGCGCGTCTGGTTGAATACCAGCAGGTCGCCGGGGTGGAGCAATTGCGGCAGGTCGCGGAAGCGCAGGTCAGCGAAGGTATCGCCGCGCGGCACCAGCAGCCGGCTGGCGGTGCGCGCCTCGGGCGGAAACTGCGCAATCAGTTCCGCCGGCAGGTCGAAATCGAAATCGGAAAGCGTAAAGGCCATGGACGCCATTTTACCGGGGCCATCCCGTGTCACAGCGGGGCTGTGATGGAGGAAAGCGCAGTGGCCTTCGGTTATAATGTGGCCTTCTTAGGCTTTCTCCACGAAAGCGCACGCTGCCCGGGTGGCGAAACCGGTAGACGCGGCAGACTCAAAAGAAACTGCGTCTTGGATAGCAGTGTTTTATGTAGTTGAAATTGTTTGGTTTTATAGTTTGAATTGTGCTGAAATTGCTTGCAAAGATTTGCAAAGAATCCGACGCAAGCAGGCGATTTTCGATTGTTAAATTGCCGCAAGTTCAGTTGCTTTTTTGCAGAAAGCACACCTGCCCGGGTGGCGAAACCGGTAGACGCGGCAGACTCAAAATCTGCTTCTAGCAATAGAGTGTCGGTTCGAGTCCGACCCTGGGCACCAGATAAACTAAGAACGCACAGTCGGCGAGTATCCCCCTTTACACTGTTCCGCAGGCACCATGCGCTCCCCGCGTACCGTCCGTGGTCTTGAACAGTTCAGCCGCGCCCGGCTGTCGGAACATTTCTTCATGCGCGATTTCCTCTACAGCGAAATCGCGGCCATCGAAGGCATGCGCAACATTCCAGACGACCCAGCGCTGGCGATTGCCGCGGGCCGTGGCTTGTGCGAACACCTGCTGGAGCCCTTGCAGGCCACCTTCGGGCGCATCGCCATCCGTTCCGCCTACCGCTCGCCCGAGGTCAACCGCTTCGGCAACGAGCATTTCCAGAGTTGCGCCTCCAACGAGCGCAACCGCGCGCGCCACATCTGGGACCAGAGGAGCGCCGACGGCGGCATGGGCGCGGTGACCACCATCGTGATTCCCTGGCTGGTCGATCACGTCGCCGCCGGCGGCAAGTGGCAGTCGATGGCGTGGTGGATTCACGATCACCTGCCGTACAGCGAGTTGCAATTCTTTCCCAAGCTGGTGGCGTTCAACATCGGCTGGCACGAATATCCGCGGCGCACCATCTACAGCTATGCGCCGCCGCGCGGGCTGCTGACCAAGCCGGGAATGGACAACCACGACGGTAGCCATGCCCCGCTCTATGCGGGCTTTCCGGCACTGCGGCCTGGTCGCAAGCGTCGGATCATTGTGGCGCCGGCCGCTTAGGCAAGCTTTTGCATCCAGCCGGCAGCGGTGTCCAGCAGTTCATCCAACACCTGTGAATCTTTGCGTCCCGAACGGACGGGAACATGAAACGAATGGTCGGCATGCTCGACCATGTGCAGCGTCGCTCGCTTCTTCAACCGCGCCACCACGGGTTCAAGCAATTCCGGCTCGGCCAGCTTGTCCTTGGTGCCTTGCAGGAACAGCATCGGGATCTTCACTTCGGCCAGGTGCACCGCGCGTTCATCCGACGGCTTGCCGGCTAGGTGCAGGGGAAAGCCGAAAAACACCAGCCCGCGCGCCTCAGGCAGGGGACCTGCCGCCTGCGCCTGCGAAGTCATGCGCGCGCCGAAGGACTTGCCGCCGGCAAACAGCGGCACGCCGGGCAGTTTCGCGCGCGCTGCCTCGACAGCGGCGCGCACCGCCGTGTGTGCCAACGGCGGGCGGTCCGGGCGCTTGCTGCCCAGTTCCATGTAGAGGAACTGATAGCGCAGCACTGCGATGCCGCGCGCGACCAGGCCCGCGGCGACAGCGGCCATGAAGGGGTGCTGCATGCCCGCGCCGGCGCCATGCGCCAGCACCAGGCAGGCATGGGGAAGGGCGGGGGCGTCGAGCAGCCCAGAAACTTGCTGCTCCGGCGTAAGGGAAATGCGCAGGTTGCGGGTGGTCATGCCCACAGTTTGCCTCAAGCGGCGCGACGAACGGCCTACCCGCCGAAGATGAAGAAATGGCAACGTTGTGCTGCGGTGCGGTGGAGTAAAATGGAGGCCTTCCGTTTCGCGGGAGCGGTTGACGTTTGCCGCCCGCGCCACCGGTGGCGCGTCCTCCGCGTTCATCGGTATTTGTCTCAAAGTATTCCGATGCCTTTGTTCCCCTCCGAAAGAAACCTGAGCCTGTTGCTCGGCCTGGTCGCGGTCGGCTTTTTCATGCAGACGCTGGATACCACCATCGTCAACACCGCGCTGCCGGCGATGGCCCACGGCCTGGGCGAAAGCCCGCTACGCATGCAGTCGGTGGTGATCTCGTATTCGCTCACCATGGCGGTGCTGATCCCTGCCTCCGGCTGGCTGGCCGACCGCTTCGGCACCAAGCGCGTGTTCATGGGTGCGATGATTGTATTCACCATCGCCTCCGTCCTTTGTGCGATTTCCACGCATCTGAACGAACTAGTGATCTGGCGCATCATGCAGGGCGCCGGCGGCTCCATGCTGCTGCCAGTAGGGCGCCTGGCACTCTTGCGCAGCTACCCGCGCGAGCGCCTGCTGCAGGCGATGAGCGTGGTCTCCATCCCCGGCCTGGTCGGCCCGCTGATCGGCCCGACCCTGGGCGGCTGGCTGGTGCAGATTGCCTCCTGGGACTGGATCTTCCTGGTCAACGTGCCGGTGGGCATCTTCGGCTGCATCTGCACCTACTACTTCATGCCGGATGCGCGTAACCCCGAAGTTGCGCGCTTCGACTTCTTCGGCTACCTGCTGCTGGGTGTCGGCATGGCGCTGACGTCCATGGCGCTGAACGGTCTTTCCGACCTGGCCCTGCCGCACGCGGCGGTGATGGTGTTGCTGGTGTTCGGCCTGGCGGCCATCGTTGCCTACTGGCTGCGTGCTTCCAAGCAGGAGCGCCCGCTGTTCCCGCCGGCGCTGTTTCGCGTCAGCAGTTTCGCCATTGGTCTCCTGGGCAACCTGTTCGCGCGCATCGGCAGCGGCGCCATGCCTTTTCTCCTGCCGCTGCTGTTGCAACTCACGCTCGGCTACAACCCCTTCGAAGCCGGCCTGATGATGCTGCCGGTGGCGGCGGCCGGCATCGCCAGCAAGGGCGTGGTGCGTTCCTTCATCGCCCGCCTGGGCTACCGTGGCGTGCTGGTCGCCAACACCTGCCTGGTGGGCCTTGGCATCGCCAGTTTCGCGCTGGTCTCCACCAGCCAGCCGGTGTGGGTGCACCTGATCCAGTTCGGGCTCTTCGGCGCGGTCAATTCGATCCAGTTCACCGCCATGAACACCATCTGCCTGAAGGACCTGGACAGCGACGGCGCCTCCGCCGGCAACAGCCTGCTGTCGATGGTGCAGATGCTGTCGATCTCGGTCGGCGTGATGATCGCCAGTGCGCTGCTGCGCGCCTTCGCCGGTTTTCATCCCGGCAACGACACGCTCTACGCCTTCCACGCCACCTTCATCTGCATGGGCCTGATCACCGCGGCTTCGGGCTGGATCTTCTGGCAGCTCTCGCCCGACGAGAAGGTGAGCGACAAGCCGATCGACCCCACCGACGTCGAGTAAGCCGGCGCCGGGCTACCCGGGCTGGTTTACCCGCACGCGGGCGAGCAGCGCCCCGAAGTCGGGTGCCTGTGCGGTGCCGCGCACGGCCTGCACGATCTCCCCGGCCGCGGCCGGGGCCATCGCATCGCGGCACAGCAGGCGGAACTTCGCTTCGACTTCGGCCTCCTGCATCGGGTTGCGTTCATGGCCGCGCGGGTAGCTGGCGCGTTCCACCAGCCGGCGGCCGTCCTTCGTGGTGATGCTGATCTGCGTCACCATCGCCGCGGGAAACTGCGCGGTAAATTCCTTGTTCTCGACGATACGGATGCGCTGCATGAAGGCCTGCATCGCCGCATCGCCATAACGCGCTTCGTCGAAGGTGGCGGCGGTGATCTCGCCGTCGCGCAAGGCGCTGGCCAGCAGATAGGGCAGGCTGTGGTCGGCGGTCTCGCGGGTGCGCGGCGTCCACTTCTCCGGCTCGCTGCCGATCTCGCTCCAGGCGGTGTAGTAGGTCTCCACCTCGAGGGCCTCGATCGCCTCGAACGCCGCCTGCTCGCGCAGCTTGAGCGCCATCCACAGCGGCGCCTGCGAGTGGTACTCGGAAGGAAAGTATTTGATCGCGGCGCGCTCGACGCCGAAAGGCCGGCCCTTGCCGCCCATGGGGCGCAACGTGAATGGCCCGGTGACCTGTTCCCATACGCCGTGGCGGCCTTCGAAGGCAGCGGTGGGCCCGGTCATGCCTTCGCGTGCCAGTAGCGCCGCGAACACGCCGGCGCGCGCGGCGGCGGCGGTGGCGCAGCCCTTCCACATCGCCAGCTCGCCGCTGCGCGTCTGGCGCGTCGGCATGTTGGCGGTCACCGCAATGGCGATGGCGTCCGCCGTCTGCGCGCGGGTGAGGCGCATCAGCCGGGCGGCGGCCGCGGCGCTGCCCAGCACGACGAAGGCGCCCTGGTCCCAGCCGTGCTCGCGGATCGCCACCAGGTCGGCCAGTTCGCAGAAGAGTTCGTAGGCGATGGTCATCGCCAGCAGGAACTCGCGGCCGCTGGCGTGCTGCGCCTCGGCCACTGCCATCACCGCGCCCAGCATGTCGCTCGGATGGCCGGCGCCTTTGGAGATGTAGGTGTCGTTGAAATCGAGATAGCGGATCGTCGCCGCGTTGGCGAAGGCCGCCATTTCCATCGACGTCGCCGCGCCCGAGCCCAGCACTTGCGCGGCGGGGGTGCCGCTGGCCGCCGCCGCCAGGCGCCGCGCGATTGCCGCCGGCTCGCTGTGATAGCCGCCGACGGCGCAGCCCAGCGCATCGAGCAGGCGCATGCGCGCCTGCAGCAGCGTGTTCTCGCTCAGGTCGTCGAAGGACAGGCCGGTGACGTAGTCGGCCAGCGTGGCGGTGGTGCGGTCCATGCTCGGGCTCCCGAAGGTGGCGCAGGCTAAAGATAAAGGCGAGAGTAAAGCGCATCGCATGCTACACCGCAGGGCGTGCCGCAAAGAGGTCCGGGCGCCTTATGCGGCGGCTGCGATCCGCGCGCTTGCCGCGCGCCGCGCCCCATTGCATGCTGCCGCCTGATGCGCGCCGCCTGCCTGGGCTGGCCGCGAACAATGGAGACAACGCCATGCCGATTCGTCTGCCTTCCTGCCTGCACATGCTCGCCGGCGTGGCCATTGCCGTTGCCGCCGGCGCCGCGCAGGCGCAGGCCTACCCGTCAAAGCCGATCCGCTGGGTGGTGCCGTACACCCCCGCCGGCGCCTACGACAGCATCGCGCGCATTACCGGCGAAAAGCTGGCGGCGCTGCTGGGCCAGCAGGTGGTGATCGACAACCGGCCGGGCGCCGATGGCGTGGTCGGCCTGGAACAGGTGGCGAAAGCGGCGCCGGACGGCTACACCATCGTCATCGGCGGCCTGCCCACGCACGCGATCAATCCTTCGCTATTCCGCAAGCTGCCCTACAACCACATTACCGATTTCGCGCCGGTCAGCATGCTGGCGCGCGCCCCGGTGGTGCTGGTGGTGAACAACCAGCTTCCGGTGAAGAGCTTGAAAGAGTTCGTCGCCTACGCGCAGGCGCGCCCGGGCAAGCTGAGCTACGGGTCGAGCGGCGCCGGCATGCGCCTGTCGATGCAGATGCTGATCAGCGCCACCGGCATCGACATGGTGCCGGTACCCTACAAGGGCAGCGCCCCGGCGGTCTCGGACCTGATCGGCGGCCAGATCCCGGCGATGATCGACAGCGTGCCGGCGGAACTCGGCTTCATCCGCGGCGGCCGCGTGCGGCCCCTCGCCGTCGGCTCGGCCAAGCGCACGCCGGTGTTGCCGGATGTGCCGACGTTTACCGAAGCCGGCGTGCCGGTCGAATCCACCCTCTGGTACGCGCTGTTCACACCGGCCGGCGTGCCCAAGCCGGTGATCGATCGCCTGAATGGCGCGATGGTGAAAATCCTGGCGATGGACGACGTGGTGAAGAAGCTGGCCGATACCGGCATCGACGCCTCTTCCTCCACCCCGGAAGAGCTGCGCGACTACGTCAAGAGCGAGACCGCCAAGTGGGCGAAGGCGGTGAAGGAGGCGAAGATGGAGATGATCAACTAGGGATGGTTGTTACACGGCCCGCCACGAAACAAAAAAGGCCCGCATGCGCGGGCCTTTTGCGTGGGAGCGTGCCGTTCAGTCGTCCGACGGGTAGAACGACTTCAGGCTCAGCGCCTCGCGGTACGCCAGGTCTTCCAGCTCGATGTAGGAGCGCTTGGTCTCCTTGTCAACGGTGAACTGGATCTTGCGCGTCGTATCCGTGGTGGCGCGGATGTCCAGCAGCTCCAGGTAATCGTGCACCTCCCACTCGTGCGCGCCGGCGATCCCGGGCGGGGCGTAGATCATCGAGCCGGGGCCGACCTGGAACTCTTCGCCTTCGAAATTGCGCACCGTTGCCGAACCGGCGATGACGTAATAGCAGGCCTCGATCGGATGCCAGTGCAACTGCTCGTAGGCGCCCGGCTTGTAGGTGGCGCGGCCGATGCGGATGCGGTCGGTATCGATCACGCCGGGCCAGCCGACCAGGCGCTGGTAACTCTGCTGGTCGATCACCCCGCGCTTGCCGGGGTAATCCGACTGGTGGATGACTTTGAGGGTGGATTTGACTTCCATGATTCGCTTTCCGTGATTTGACTGCTTAATCGATCTTGATGTTCGCCTTGGTGATCATCTCGCGATACATCGGCACTTCATGCGCGATGCGCGCCTTCAATTGTTCCGGGCCGCCGCCGATGACGCCGAAGCCGGTGTTCTTCAGCGTCTCCAGTACGGCGGGGCGCTTGAGGATGGCGAGCGTGGCCTTTGCCAGCGTATCGACCACGTCCTTCGGCATGCCGGCGGGGCCCACCAGCACCTGGAAGGTGGACAACTCCGAGTTCGGAAACCCCACTTCGGCCATGTTCGGCACGCTGGGGAAATCGGGCATGCGCCCCTTGCCGGTATGCACCAGGCCGACCAGGCGCCCGCTGGTCATGTATTGCGCCACGCTGCCTAGCGAGAAGGAGCCGAGCTGCGTGTCGCCGGCGAGCGCGGCCTGCATCGACGGGCCGGCGCCGGAATAGGGCACGTTGGTGATGTTGATGCCGGCGCGGTACTTGAAGTACTCCACCGCGATGTGCGGCGCGGTGCCGGCGCCGGGGTTGGAGTAGTTGAGCAGGTTGGGATCGGCCTTGGCCTTGGCGATCAGGTCCTTCACGTCCTTGATGCCGGACTGCGGGCGGGTGACGATGACGTTGGGCGAGTCGCCGATCTCGACAATCGGCGTGAAATCCTTGATCGCGTCGAACGGATGCTGCTTGGCGTACAGCGTCGGGTTGGCGGTCAGCACCGAGGAGATCACCATGATGGTGTAGCCGTCGGGCTTGGCGGCGGCGGTGAGCTTGGCGCCGATGTTGGCGCCGGCGCCCGGCTTGTTGTCGATGATGAAGGTCTGCTTCAGGTCTTGCGTCAGGAACTGGCCGAGCGCGCGCGCCACGATGTCACTGCCGCCGCCGGGGGCGAAGGGCACGATGATGGTGACCTGGCGGTCCGGGTAGGCGGCCTGCGCCGGCGCGGCGAGGCAGGCCAGGGCGAGGGCGGCGCCCAGGGCGCTGGCGCAGGCGGCAAAACGAAGCGAGTGAAACAAGATCATCTCCTCTATATCTTGTGGGGGTAATGCGGTATCCGCCGGCTTGTACGCACAGGTGCGCGGCGCCGGATTTTCAGGCGCATACAGGGAGGGGGAATCATACCGGCGGGCTGCTCATGCAGCCATCGCCGAGTCCGGTTTCAGGGCTTATCAGCTTTATTAAAGGCCCTGGCTACCGGCGCTGCGCGGCTGCAGAAAATGGTGTTTACGCCGCACTGCGGCAATCGGAGTAGCATAGGCTTCAGCTTCTTTATCCAGAGGAAACATCATGACCGAAGTCGTCATCGTCGCCGCGACGCGCACCGCCGTCGGCAAATTCGGCGGCACGCTGGCCAAGACGCCGGCCTCCGACCTGGGCGCTCATGTCATCCGGGGACTGCTGGCCAAAACGGGCCTGAAGAATGACCAGATCAGCGAAGTGATCCTGGGCCAGGTGCTGACTGCCGGCGTCGGCCAGAACCCCGCGCGCCAGGCGCTGATCAAGTCCGGCATCCACGACATGACGCCGGCCATGACCATCAACAAGGTGTGCGGCTCGGGCCTCAAGGCTACGCACCTCGCCGCGCAGGCGATCAAGTGCGGCGACGCCGAGATCATCATCGCCGGCGGCCAGGAGAACATGAGCGCCGCGCCGCACGTGCTGCAGAATTCGCGCGACGGCATCCGCATGGGCGACGGAAAATTGGTCGACACGATGATCGTCGATGGCCTGTGGGACGCTTTCAACCAATACCACATGGGCCAGACCGCGGAGAACGTGGCGAAGAAGTACAACATCTCGCGCGCCGAGCAGGATGAGTTCGCGGCCGCCTCGCAAGCCAAGGCGGCTGCCGCGATTGCGGCCGGCAGGTTCAAGGACGAGATCCTGCCCTTCGAGATCGCGGCCAGGAAAGGTCCGGCGACGGTGTTCGACACCGATGAATACGTACGCGGCCAGACCACGGTGGAAACCTTGTCCGCGCTCAAGCCCGCCTTCTCCAAGGACGGCACGGTCACCGCCGGCAACGCCTCCGGCATCAACGACGGTGCCGCCGCCGTGGTGATGATGTCCGCCGACAAGGCGAAGGCCCTGGGCCTGACGCCGCTGGTGAAAATCCGCGCCTACTCTTCGGCGGGCGTCGATCCGGCCATCATGGGCATGGGCCCGGTGCCGGCCACCCAGTTGTGCCTGAAAAAGGCAGGCTGGACCCACAAGGACCTCGACTTGATGGAAATCAACGAGGCCTTCGCCGCGCAGGCGATCGCGGTCAACAAGGAGATCGGCTGGGACACCAGCAAGATCAACGTCAACGGCGGGGCGATTGCCATCGGCCACCCGATCGGCGCCTCCGGCTGCCGCATCCTGGTGACACTGCTGCACGAGATGCAGCGCCAGAACGCGAAGAAGGGCATCGCCTCGCTGTGCATCGGCGGCGGCATGGGCGTGGCCTTGACCATAGAACGCTAACCCCCAGGCTTCGCGCACTTCATGTCGCTTCGCCAACCCCCTTGCAGGGGGCGACACCTGCGGCCCGGCAAAGCCGGTTCCGCGGTGTTCCTTGATTGATCGGGGACATGGCATGAATGACGACGACATCGCACTGTTCCGGCAGATCTCCGACGAGCTGTTCGTCGCCGCGCTGGGCGACGTGCTCGACACCATGGGCTGGCAGCATCAGTTCCTGCCGGCGGGCATCGCGCCGCTCGAGAAGTCGATGCGCATCATCGGCCGCGCGATGCCGGTGCTGGAAGCCGACGTGATCAGCGACGGCACGCGCTCGGCCGGGCCGCTGTCGGGCAAGCCCTTCGGCCTGATGCTGGAGGCGCTCGACGACCTGAAGCCGGGCGAGATCTACATCGCCACGGGTGCCTCGCTGCGCTACGCGCTCTGGGGCGGCCTGATGTCGACGCGGGCACAGCACCTGAAGGCGGCCGGCGCCATCCTCGACGGCTACGTGCGCGATGCCAACGAGATCGAGCGCCTGGGCTTCACCGTCTTCTGCCGCGGCACCTACGCCCAGGACCAGGGCGTGCGCGGGCAGGTCCTCGACTACCGCTGCCCGATCGAGATCGAAGGGGTGCGTATCGCCCCCGGCGACCTGCTGGTCGGCGACCGCGAGGGCGTGCTGGTCGTGCCGCGGACGGCCGCGGCCGTGGCGGTGGCCAAGGCGCTGGACAAGGTGCGCACCGAGAACAAGGTGGCCGATGCCATCCGCGGCGGCATGAGCGCCTGCGAAGCGCTGGCGACCTTCGGCGTGATGTAGCGGGCGGGGCGCGTGATCGGCGCCACCGTCGGCTGCCTACTTGCCCAGATGATCGCGCACGTCCTGCGCGCAAACACCGACCTCCGCGACGGCCACGCGCAGCTGCGTCTCGGTGACGCCCAGCGCCTGGACCCAGTAGTCCACCTCGCGCAGTTCGGTCACGTTGATGCGCGCGCGTTCCTGCAGCAGATAGCGGTCCAGATCGTCTTCCATCGTCATCTCCAACGGGTCTTCGGTTGCACCGCCCCTCGCGACGGCAAGCGAAGATCGCGCACGCCGATCCGTCCCTGCGTAGGAAAGCTTCGCCTGCGCCTACCCGCCGATTTCGACGGCGTGGGGACCTCATGTGCCGGGGCTTCGAATCATGTGATGAAAGAAGCGGGGCCAACAAGAACGCGATGTGACACCCCGTTGCAATCGCGGCTCAGTGTTTTCCTGAGCCGGTGTTGATGAGAAACTTCGCTACAGTGAATCCGCCTGTTCAGGCTCAATACAAGGAACGCTCATGAGTAAAAAAGTCGCATACGTCACCGGGGGCATGGGGGGTATCGGAACAGCCATCTGCCAGCGCCTTCACAAGGACGGGTTCACCGTCATCGCCGGTTGCGGTCCTACGCGGGACCACGCCAAGTGGCTCGCCGAGCAGAAGGCCGCGGGCTTCGAGTTCCATGCCTCGGTCGGCAACGTCGGCGACTGGCAGTCGACCGTCGACGCGTTCACCAAGGCCAAGGCGGAACACGGCAGCATCGACGTGCTGGTCAACAACGCCGGCATCACACGCGACCGCATGTTCCTCAAGATGACCCGCGAGGATTGGGACGCGGTGATCGAGACCAACCTCAACAGCATGTTCAACGTCACCAAGCAGGTGGTGGCCGACATGGTGGAAAAGGGCTTCGGCCGCATCATCAACATCAGCTCGGTCAACGGCGAGAAGGGCCAATTCGGCCAGACCAACTACTCGGCCGCCAAGGCCGGCATGCACGGCTTCACGATGGCGCTGGCGCAGGAAGTGGCTGCCAAGGGCGTGACGGTCAACACCGTGAGCCCCGGCTACATCGCGACCGACATGGTCAAGGCCATCCGCCAGGACGTGCTCGACAAGATCATTGCCGGCATTCCTGTCAAGCGCCTGGGCACGCCGGAGGAAATCGCCGCGATCGTCGCCTGGCTGGCCGGCGAGGATTCGGGCTTCACGACCGGGGCCGATTTCTCCTGCAACGGCGGCCTGCACATGGGCTGAATCGCCTCGCGCG
>DASYEQ010000136.1:0-21787 GCA_036498945.1 Burkholderiales bacterium
CGGTAATGGTGACGGTGATCGGCGGCGTGGTGGCGGAGAGGCCGGCGTTGTCGATCACCTGGGCGGTGAGCACGTAGGTGCCGGGCGCCATGCCGCTCATGTTGGAGAACTGGTGCCCATAGCTGCCATCTCCGAAGCGGCACCTGGTGCGCGATGCGCGCCAACCCACCGCAAAGAAGGGGGATGCACGGCGCGATCGGTTTTGGCGACGGGTGCGTCAGGTCGTCGGGGGCGGCGCAGAAACTACAAACGGAATCTCTGCCTGCTATCTGTTAGGCGTTTCCTCAAGCGGCCAAACCTCGACGACCCCCTGTGCGATGGCGCACGGGGATTGCGACACCTTTTGAATGGCATCCGCCAGATCGGCAGCTTCGAGGATGGCAAATCCGGCGACGGGCAGAGATGAAGACATGAAAGGACCGTTCGCAGTCTCGACTCCCGCCGCGTTCGGGTTGCGAACCTGCACCGGCTTTCCCGCGATTCCCATGAGAGCACCCTGCGATTGCAGCTTCGCATCGTGCTTGTGGGCCGCATCTCTGGCGGATTGGGGCGTCCGGTCGTAGCCGGCTTGATCGCCGTATCCGATGGTGATGAATCTCGGCATCATCAGTCTCCTTCGCGAAAATGTTGAGTGACCTGCGGGGCGCCTGATGTTTCGAGGTCAACCATCAACCAAGGTTCATGGATTCTCGAACTCCATAGGTACCAGGCCGTTTCGACATCGGCCGAAAGACCGCATGTAGGTACAGCATAACGATGGCATCTCGGTGGCCGCACGCCCATTGTCCATTGTCCATCGTCGGACGGATTACGAGGGTGCGCCCTTCCCAGCTAGCGCAAGGCGGACGAACAGGGGATCTGCTCAAGGCAGGACTGTTGACCAATATCGACGAGCTTTGACAGCTCTATCTAGAGTGGATAGAGTCCGGGCGTCGTTTCACTAGTAGTGCAATATCTACAAATTGCCTACAAGTCTCCGATCCTGGAAATGCAAAAGGGCTAGCTGTTAAGCTAGCCCTTTGCTTTACCACTGAATTCGATGGTGGGCCGTGAGTGGCTCGAACACTCGACCTACGGATTAAGAGTCCGCTGCTCTACCAACTGAGCTAACGACCCATCTAGCAGACTCGTTACAGTCCTGCATGGCCCGCGTCGCCGGTAAAACTGCAATCGGTGAACGGGCAAACCGCGATTATATCGCAATGATGACCGGCGGGTCCAGCCCGCCGGCGGCCGGATGGGCCGGCGGCGGGCCCGGGATGGGCCCCAGGCGTGCCGGTCGTGAAGCATTGAAAGGCAGAGCCCGGCGCCCGTTTGCAAATGGGCGCGCGCGGTCGCTTAAAATCGGGGTTTGCATAACCGGCCGCAAGACATTGCGGCCGCCCGTCACTCAGACCTCTAACGGAGACAAACCATGAAACACGCCCGCGCCGCTTCGCGCCTGGCCCTTGCATTGGGCGCCCTCGCGCTCACCCTCGGCACCGCCCACGCGCAGCAGTGGCCGACCAAACCGATCCGCCTGGTGGTGCCGTTTTCCGCCGGCGGCGCCAATGACCTGCTGGGGCGCGCCGCGGCCGAAGGCGCGACGAAGGCGCTGGGGCAATCGGTGGTGGTGGACAACCGCCCCGGCGCCGGCGCGGTGCTGGGCTCGGACATCGTGGCCCACGCGGCACCCGACGGCTACACCTTCCTGGTGAGCGCGGCCGGGGTGATTTCCAACAGCATGATCAAGAAGTCGATGCCGTACAAGGACGAGCAACTGGTGCCCGTGGCGATGATCGGCCTGGCGCCTTCCGTGATCGTAGTGCCGGGCAGCGCACCGTATAAAGACCTGCCGGCCTTCATCAATGCCAGCAAGCAGGGCAAGGGGCTGCATTTCGCCACCGCCGGCACCGGCAGCACGCCGCATTTCGTCGAGGGCCTGCTTTCCACCAAGTATGGCGCCAAGCTGGATCTGGTGCCCTACAAGAGCGGCGCGGAGTCGATCACCGCGGTGCTGGGCAGTTTTGTGGAGGCCACTTCCGAAGCCTCCATCGTCGTGCTGCCCTATATCAAGAGCGGCAAGCTGCGCGGCCTGGCCGACACGTGGACCGAGCGTATTTCCGCCCTCCCCGACCTGAAGACCGCGGCCGAGCAGGGCTACCCCGAAATCCGCATCGCCCACTGGGCCGGGGTGCATGCACCGGCGGGCACGCCGCAGGCGATTCTCGACAAGATGGCGGCGGCGGTGGACAAGGCGATGAAGGACCCGGCGACGGTGGAGCGCCTGAAGGGCGTCGGCATCATCCCCCTGGGCGGCACGCGCGCGAGCTTCATCAAATTCGTCGATGAAGAGCGCGAGCGCCTGGGCGGGGTGGTGAAGAGCACCGGAATGAAGGAAGACTGATTCCGTTCTCCTGACCAAAAGCCGGGACAGCGTCCCGGCTTTTTTTCGCCCGCATGCCCCGGCGAGCCGCAAACCTATACTTTCGTACGATTGACGGCGCCCCTGCCACCGCCGAGCATCTGCCCGGCATGCCAGGCAGGCGCATGCACTGCCTGTTTCGCCCTGCCGCCACTTACAGGGAGAACGACATGGGCCTCAGCGTGGAAGACGACAGCGGTTATTCAAGCGAGGAGCGCTCCTGGAGCGCGATCGCGCACCTGGCCGCGTTCGCCGGGCTGGTCATCCCCCTGGGGAATATCCTCGGGCCGCTGCTGGTGTGGCTGGTCAAGCGCAACGAGTTGCCGCTGGTCGACACCGAGGCCAAGGAGGCGATGAATTTCCAGATCACCGTCACCTTGTGCCTGCTCCTGTGCATCCCGGCGTTTTTCATCGGCGTCGGCGGCATCATGTTCGTGGTGATCCTGTTCGGCGCCTTCTTCCTGATGATCAAGGCGGCGATCCATGCCTCCAAGGGCGAGGACTACAGCTACCCGTTCACGGTGCGCATGATCAGCTGAAGCCGGCAGCCCGCCCTCAGACTTCGAGGGTGATCAGTTCCGCTTCGACTTTCGCGCCTTCGATGCGCAGGCGCCCCACCGACACCGGCAGGCGAAAACGCCTGGGCCCGGCGCTGCCGGGGTTGACGTAGAGCACACCGTCGCGCAAGGCCTGGCCGGGCTTGTGCGAGTGGCCGGCAATCACTGCGGCGAAACCGGCCGCTGCACCGGGGTCTAGCTCGGCGACGTCGTGGATCACGTAAATACCGGCGCTGCCGACACGCAGCACTTCGGTATCGCGTATATGCGCGGCCCAGGGCACCTGGTCGTTGTTGCCGCGTACCGCCGTCACCGGGGCGATCTGCGCAAGCTGCTCAAGGATTTCCGGGGCGCCGATGTCGCCGGCGTGGATGATGTAATCGCTGCCGGCAAGCGCGGCCGCGGCCCGCGGACGCAGCAGGCCGTGGGTATCGGAGATCAGGCCGACGCTATAGATGCGCGCGGCCACGGCGGGCCTTCAGGCGCCAGCCGGAAGGGGCGTGCCGGCGGGCTGGCCGTCGGCCGGGTTCCCGGTGGATTTCGAGGTGGCCTTGATGCCGGCTGCTTTCGTCTTCGTGCTGATGGGGGCAGCGTTCTTGGCCTCGGCAGCCTTGGGCAGCGGCATGCCCGGCACCAGCCCGGCGAGATAACCATCGACAATCCGCTCCGCTTCGGCGGCGAGCGGGAAATAGCTGGGGTCGAGCACCCAGTTGGCGATCAGCCCGTCGATCAGCGCGTGCAGCACGACGGCGGCGCGGCGCGGGTCGACGCTTGGCGGCAGTTGCCCGGCGACAATCGCCTGGGCAAACGCGCTTTCGATCTCGCTTAAGCACTCGGCGCGGCATTCGAGATGGCGCGCCTTCAGCTCGGCCATCTCGTCGACGTATTCGCACTTGTGGCAGACGATGTCGAACACGCGCTGCACCTGCGGGTCGGTGGCGGTGCGCTTGAGCACGTTGAGCGCGCAACTTCGCACGTAGGCCAGTGGGTCATCAATGCCGCCCTGGCTGGCGCGCAGCGACACCTCTTCCATCGGCAGGGTGATGCGCGCCATCATGGCGTCGAACAGTTCGGCCTTGTTGCGAAAGTGCCAGTAGATGGCGCCGCGGGTAACGCCGGCGGCGCGCGCAAGGTCGTCCAGCGAGGTGCGCGAGACGCCCTTTTCATTGAACACGTGCTCGGCGAAATCCAGGATGCGGTTGCGCGTCTCCTGGGCTTCTTCCTTGGTTCGCCTGACCATGGTTATGTGTTCTCCCTGGAAGCGGGCATCTCCATCGCCGCCCGCAGCACTGCAAACTGCTTCATAAAACTTTGCATATCGCCCATCTTGCCGCAATGTCGGCCGTTTAAGTTGCGCTTGCGGCGCTTTTGCGCCCGCACCGCCTACGTGATCCGGCGGTGTCGGCGGCAACCGCGGTCAGTACAACAACGGCATGAAATAAATTTCCCGAATCTTTACATACATCCGTGAATGTATGTATTATACGCGCCATTACCCCGCCAGGTTTACCTATTCCACAATTTTTAAAGATCCTTCAAAGGACCAGCTCATGCTTCGCTCCTCGTTGCTGCGGCGCAATATGCCGCTCCGCTTTTTCTCCCGCGCCACACCTCCCAAATTCCTCCTGCCGGTCCTGACGGCCGCCGTATTGCTGGCGGCTTGCGGCGACAAGGGCGGCGGCCAGCATGGCATGCCGCCTTCTCCCGTTTCTGCGATGACGGTAGCCACCACCGACATCCCGGTGGAATACGAATACGTCGCGCAAACCGCCGGCTCGCGCGAAGTGGAAATCCGCGCGCGCGTCACCGGCATCCTGATCAAGCGCAACTACACCGAAGGCGGCATGGTGAAGGCGGGGCAGTCGCTGTTCACCCTCGACCTGGCGCCGTATGAACTGGCCGCCCAGCGCGCCGATGCCGACCTGGCTACCGCCGAGGCCAACCTGGCACAGGCACAGCGCCAGGCGGTGCGCCTGAAGCCCTTGATCGAAGCCCACGCCGTCAGCCAGAAGGATTACGACGACGCCACTTCCGCCGTGCAGGTTGCCGCCGCCAGCGTGAAAAGCGCGCGTGCGCAACTCAACACCGCCCGGCTGAACCTGCAATACGCGCGGGTCGATTCGCCGATCACCGGCCTGGCCAGCCGGTCGCTGAAGTCCGAAGGCGCGCTGATCTCCGGCCCCGACGTGCTGCTCACCACCGTCTCGCAGGTCGATCCGATCTACGTCAACTTCGGCGTGCCCGACAGCGACCAGCTGAAGCTGCGCAACGACATCGCCGCCGGCCGCGTCAAGCTGCCCGCCGACGGCAAGCTCGAGGTGCAGGTGAAGCTGCCCGACGGCACCACGTATGCGAAGACCGGCAAGATGGACTTTTCGGATGTGCGCATCAATCCTTCCACCGGCATGAGTGATTCGCGCGCCGAGCTGCCCAACCCCGAGCTGGCACTGCGCCCCGGCATGTTCGTGCGCGTGCACCTGACGGGCGCGGTACGCGTGAACGCCATCAAGGTGCCGCAGCGCGCGGTGCTGGAAGCGCCCGGCGGCAACGGCAAGATGGTCTACGTGGTGGGCAGCGACGGCAAGGGTGGCAACATCGCCCAGCCGCGTCCGGTGGAAGTGGGCGACTGGGTGGGCGACTCGTGGGTCGTGCGCTCGGGCCTCAAGCCGGGCGACCAGGTGATCACCGAGGGCATGTCGAAGATCTTCTTCCCCGGCGCACCGATTTCGCTCGGCCCCCCGCCCGGCGCCCCGGGCGCCGGCGGCCCCGGTGGCGACAACAAGGGTGCCCCGCCTGACGCCGCCAAGGGCGGCGCGGCGAAAGCAGAAGCAGGGCCCGCAGGCAAGGAAGCTTCCGCGCCTCAGAAACAATAACGAGAGGTCGCAATGTTCTCAAGATTCTTTATCGACCGCCCGATCTTCGCGGCGGTGCTGTCGATCTTCATCGTGCTGGCGGGCCTGGCTGCCGCACGCGCGCTGCCGATCGCGCAATACCCCGAGATCGCCCCGCCCGTCGTGACGGTGCAGGCGACCTACCCCGGCGCTTCCGCGGAAGTGCTGGAATCCACCGTGGCCGCGCCGATCGAAAACCAGATCACCGGCGTGGAGAACATGATCTACATGAGCTCCACCTCGGCCTCCAACGGCGTGCTGCAGATCCAGGTGACTTTCGATATCGGCACCAATGCCGACCAGGCGGCGCTGAACGTCGACAACCGCGTCAAGCAGATCCTGGCGCGCCTGCCGCAGGAAGTGCAACGCCAGGGCGTGACCGTGGTGAAGGGCTCTTCCGCCTTCCTGCAGGTGGTTTCGTTCTACTCGCCGGACGACCGCTTCGACGACATCTACACGTCGAACTACGTGACCCTGAACGTGCTGGACCAGTTGAAGCGCGTGCCGGGCACCACCAACGTGCAGATCTTCGGTGCCAAGGACTACGCGATGCGCATCTGGATCCAGCCGGACCGCATGGCCCAGCTGAAGATATCCACCTCCGACCTGACGGCGGCGATCGCCGAGCAAAATGCGCAGTTCGCCGCCGGCAAGATCGGCCAGACGCCGAACGGCGGCAACCAGGAGCTGGTCTATACCGTGACCACGCGCGGCCGCATGAGCGATCCGCACGAGTTCGAGGAGATCATCGTGCGCGCCAACCCGGACGGCACGGTGGTGCGCCTGAAAGACGTGGCGCGCGTCGAGCTGGGCTCGAAGGACTACGACTTCATCGGCCGCACCAACAACAAGGCTTCCACCCTGGTCGGTATTTTCCTCCTGCCCGGCGCCAATGCGCTGGACGTCGCCAAGGACGTGCAAAAGACCCTGGCCGAGCTGAAGCAGCGCTTCCCCGCCGGCCTGGACTACAGCATTCCGTACGACACCACGCGTTTCGTCGAAGTCTCGATCCGCGAAGTGGTGAAGACCCTCGGCGAAGCGATGGTGCTGGTGATCCTGGTGGTGTTCCTGTTCCTGCAGAACTGGCGCGCCACGCTGATTCCCATCATCGCGGTGCCGGTGTCGCTGATCGGCACCTTCTCGGGCCTCTTGATGCTGGGCTACTCGATCAACACGCTCACCTTGTTCGGCATGGTATTGGCGATCGGTATCGTGGTCGATGACGCCATCGTCGTGCTGGAAAACGTCGAGCGCATCATGCACGAGGAAAACAAGAGCGCACGCGAGGCGGCGATCAAGGCGATGACCGAAGTGACAGGCCCGGTGATCGCCATCGTGCTGACCCTGTGCGCGGTGTTCGTGCCGATCGCCTTCCTGGGGGGGCTGACGGGCGAGCTGTTCCGCCAGTTCGCGGTGACCATCTCGATCGCGGTGGTGATCTCTGGCCTGGTGGCGCTGACGCTCACGCCTTCGCTATGTGTGATCATCCTCAAGGGCGGCACGCGCCAGCCGGGTCGTTTTTTCCGCGCCTTCAACAACTGGTTCGGCCGCGTCACCAATCACTATGCCGACAGCGTGGTCTGGATGATCCGCCGTGCCTTCATCGGCGTGTTCCTGGTGGCCGGCATGTGGGCGATCACCGGCTTCCTGTGGAAGACCACGCCGGGCAGCCTGGTGCCGGACGAGGACCAGGGCTATTACATCGCGGCGGTGATCCTGCCGGACGGCTCCTCCCTGCAGCGCACGGACGCCATCGTGCGCCAGGTCACCGACATCATCAAGTCGAACCCGGCCAACCAGGATGTGATCGCCTTCACCGGCTTCGACTTCCTGGGTGGCGGCTACCGCAACAACGCGGCGACCATGTTCGTCACCCAGAAGCATTGGGACGAACGCCCTGGCGTCGACACCAAGAAATTGGTCGGCGAATTCTTCGCGAAGACCGGCGGCATCAAGGAGGCGCTGATCCTGGCCTTCGCGCCGCCGCCCATCTTTGGCCTGGGCAACGCCGGCGGCTTCGAGTTCTACATCCAGAACAAGGGCGACGGCGGCGCCAAGGAGATGGAACAGGCAAAGCAGAAATTCCTCGCCGCCGCCTCCAAGGACCGCGAACTCGGCATGATCAACACCCTCTGGCGCTCGGCCACGCCGCAGCTCTACGTCGACGTCGACCGCGAGAAGGCCAAGGCTCTCGGCGTGCCGGTGAACACCATATTCGACGCGCTTTCGGCTTCGATGGGCAGCTTCTACGTCAACGACTTCAACAAATTCGGCCGCACCTGGCAGGTGCTGATGTCGGCCGAGCCGAAGTTCCGCAAGTCGCCGCAGGACCTGGGCCAGGCCTGGGTGCGCTCGACCACCGGCCAGATGATCCCGCTGGCGTCGCTGGCCACCATCAAGTATTCGTCGGGCCCTGAGACCATGGACCGCTTCAACGACCTGCCGGCAGTGAAACTGATCGGTTCGGGCGCCCCGGGCGTCAGTTCCGGCCAGGCGATCGCCGCGGTCGAGCGCGTCGCCAAGGCCAGCCTGCCGCCGGATTTCACCTACGACTGGGGCGGCGCCTCGTTCCAGGAGAAGCGCGCCACCGGCACCGCCGGCCTGGCTCTCGGCATGGCGGTGGTGATGGTGTTCCTGATCCTCGCCGCGCAATACGAGAAATGGTCGCTGCCGTTCTCGGTGATGCTGGCCTTGCCGTTCGGCGTCTTCGGCGCCTTGCTGGCGGTGCACCTGCGCGGCATGACCAACGACGTGTATTTCCAGATCGGCCTTGTGACACTCTTGGGCCTGGCGGCGAAAAATGCCATCCTGATCGTCGAGTACGCGGTGCTAAAGCATCACGAGGGGCTTTCGACCTCGGCGGCCGCCGCGGAGGCCGCGCGTCTGCGCTTTCGCCCGATCCTGATGACTTCGATGGCCTTCATCCTGGGCGTGGTGCCGCTCGCCTTCTCCTCCGGGGCCGGCGCCGGCGCGCGTACCTCGGTGGGCACGGGCGTGATGGGCGGCATGCTCGCCGCCACCTTCCTGGCGATCTTTTTCATCCCGATGTTCTTCAAGGTGATCGTCGACCGCAAGCTGATCGAACGGCGTTCGGCGCACGACATCATGGAAGAAGCGCGGCACGCGCGCGAGCACTCCTTGCGCCATGGCGAAACCCATCACCCGCACCACGTGCCGCAAAAGAGGAGCGATGACAATGTATAAGAAGACCCTCGTTGCGCTACTCTCGGCAGCCCTGCTGTCGGCCTGCACCCTGGGGCCGGACTACAAGCGCCCGGGTTTCGACCTGCCCTCGCTGTGGGGCAAGAAGGACGCCACGCCTGCCGAGGACAAGGCGGCCAAGCTGCCGGAAAAGTGGTGGAGCGTGTACAACGACCCCACCCTCGATACGCTGGTGAACGAAGCGCTGGAGCACAACCGCGACCTGGCGGCGGCGGCGGCGCGCATCGAGCAGGCGCGCGCGAATCTGAAGATCACCGATGCCGAGCGCTACCCGATCGTCACCGCCAACGGCAACACCAACCGCACGCGCGCATCCGCCGTCGGCAGCTTCCCTGTGCCGGCCAACTTCCTGGAAACCAACGATACGCGCCTGACGCTCAACGCCTCGTGGGAACTGGACTTCTGGGGCAAGTACCGGCGTATGTCGGAAGCGGCGCGCGCCAACCTGCTGGCGAGCGAAGCCGGACGCGAATCGGTGCTGCTGGGGCTGACCTCCGATGTCGTCAAGGCGTACTACACGCTGCTGTCGCTGCGCGGCCAGGAAGACGCGGCGCGCAAGACCCTGGACACGCGCAAGCAGTTCGTCGAGCTGCAGCAGAAGCGCTTCGACGCCGGCGTCGCCTCCGAACTCGACCTGCGCCAGACCGAGGCCGACCGCGACGCCGCCCAGGTGCAGCTGATTTCGCTGGTCAACCAGCGGGAAGCGGAAGATGCGCGCATGGCAGTGCTGCTCGGGCGCAGCCCGCGCGACGTCTGGGAAAAGCGCATGGACGAGGTGAGCAAGCAGCTTGCCGGCAACGGCCCGATGGTGGTGCCGGCGGGCCTGCCCTCCGACCTGCTGGAGCGCCGCCCCGACCTGCGCCAGGCCGAGCAGACGCTGGTGGCGATGAACGCGAGCATCGGCGCGGCGAAGGCGAATTACTTCCCCGACATCTCGCTCACCGGCTATCTCGGCACCGAGAGCACGCAGTTCTCCAAGCTGTTCACCGGCCCGGCGCGCATTTTCCAGTACGCGGCGGCATTCAGCCAGCCGATCTGGAGCGCCGGCAGCGTCAGCGCGCAGGTGAACTACGCCACCGGCCAGCAGAAGGAAGCCCTGGCGAATTACGAGAAGGCGGTGCAAAGCGCCTTCGCCGACGTGCGCACGGCACTCGCTGCCTATACCGCCGCGCGCGAAACGGCGGAGACGCAGACCCGGCGTACCGAGAGCCTGGACAAGGCGTACAAGCTGGCGCGCATGCGTTACGACAACGGCGTCGCCAGCCTGCTCGACGTGCTCGATGCCGAGCGCAACCTCCTTGGTGCCGAGCTCTCGCGCATCGACGCCCTCGCAGCACAGCGCAATGCAGTGGCCGACCTGGTCAAGGCATTGGGCGGCGGCTGGCCCGCGACCTGAACCCGCACGCGGACCGGCCACAGGGGCGCCCACAAGGCGCCCCTTTTTTTCGCTTCGCTTACTTGAGTGGCGGGCGCCCGTCTTTTTGTCCGCCCATGTCGTCTGCGAGAAGGGAAATACATATGGGCGTCGTGCGCGGTTTCGCCGATCAGCAGCGAACCGGCCGACGCAAAGTTCGCCGGCGGTGAGGTCCTGCATCTGCATGAGAAGCCCCGCGGAATCGGCCGGAACTATATACGGTGCTCCGGTTCTGATTCAAAATAGCGCCCAATCCGGAGTTCATGCATGAGATTTCTTGTCTTTCTTCGCCCTGCCCTCGCCGGCCTTGCCCTGGCGGCCCTGGCCTGCGCCGCGCAGGCGCAGGAGAACCTGTGCGTCACCCCCGCCACCGGCGCCGCGCTCGCCAGCCAGATGAACCAGCTCAACTGGCCGGAGACCGAGTACGTGGCGCTGCATGAGCCGGGAATGAAAAAGATCTACGACAAGATCCCGCCCAACTACATGGAGCAGCTGAAGGCCAACCCGCACATCCTGCCGTGGGGCCAGTTCGCCCAGAACCGCAACCCGGAGACGCTGGACCGTGTCGGCGGGCTGATCCGCGATGCGCGCGCGCAGCGGGTGGCGCAGGCGCTTGCGGCCTCTTCCTGGGCGCAGGCCCAGCAGGCGCTGGAACAGGACAGCGAGTTGCACGCGGCGGCGCAAAAGCCGCGAGGCACGGTGCTGGAAGGAGCGCGGCGCGACACCAAGAATTTCGATTGGCCGGGACTCTTGGCGAAGCGCGACTTCTGCCAGCTGAGTTCAATGCTGCACGTACTACAACCCGGAAGCGCGGCGGCGAAGTAGCCAGCGCCGGGCGTGGCCACGGACCGATTGCGCGCCTATTCCGAGGCGACGACGCGCGCCGAAGTGAGGAAGACGATCGCACGCCCGGCCGGCAGGTTGGCGTGCAGGGCCTCGACGATCGGCGGGCTGGCGCCGTTGGCGGCTTTCCAGCGCAGGATGAAATTGGCGCCCGAGCCGCCGCTGTCGTCGCTGGTAGGCACGTAAAGCTCATAGGTACCCAAGGGCGGGATCACCCGCGGCGCTGCCAGGTATTCCTTGATGCGCTTGCCTTCTGTGTCGAAATATTGCGCGGCGGTGAGGGTGATGGCCGCGGCCGGGTCGGTATTGCGCACGCTCACCAGCACGGAGACCAGCACCTTCGCCGGCTGGCCCTTGCCGTCGACTTCGCCGTGCCAGATGTGCGAATAGACCGGCAGGTAGAGCGTCTGGCCGCGCACGGGGACACTCTGCGCGTCGGCCGGACCGATGGCAAGCGCGAAAAGCGTGAGGGCGAACGCCACGGCGCGCGCGGCGGTGAGGCTGGGGAAAAGGCGGTGCATGACCGCAAGTCTACAGGCTCAGCACCAGCCCGGGATCAAAGCGCGGATTTTCGAAGCTGCCGTCGCTAAGCGGGTAGCCGCGCGGATTGCATACCACCCGTGTGCCGCCCAGCCGGTAGTCGAAGGAATCGTGGGTGTGGCCGTGGATCCACAGCGCCGCCGGGCCCATCAGGTGGTCGAGGTGGGAAGCAAAGCCGGCATTGCCGAGGTCGTCGCGATAGCGCGCGGAAACCGAACCGGCGCCCGGCAGGTGATGGGTGACGACCACCGTCGGCCCGCCATGCGGCGCGGCCAGCCGCGCTTCCAGCCAGGCGCGGCTAGCCAGGTGCCGCGCGCGCACGTGCGCCGGCGTCAGCAGGCCTTCGGCGCGCTTGGGGATGGGGCGGCTGATGTCGCTGTCTTCCACGAAGGGCGGGGCGGCGATCAGGCGGAAATCGGTCAGGTATTCGACGCAGGCGCGCATGGCTTCGCGGCGCCGCGCCGGGCCGAAGTAGTCGAAATCGGTCCAAAGCGTGGTGCCGAGAAAGCGCACGCCGTCGAGCAGCAGTTCCTGGTCTTCGAGGAAGTGGATGGAAAGCGCGGCCGCGCAATCGCGCATCGCCTGCATCGTACCGTCCCATTCGCCACGGTAGAACTCGTGGTTGCCGGTGACGTAGATCAGCGCCTGATTGGGGAAGGTCTTGCGCGCCCATTGCAGGCCGGCGACATCGACGTGGATGTCGCCGGCGAGGATCACCACGTCAGCATCGCTCGCCGGTGGCGCGAACGGTGCGAACTCGACGTGCAGGTCGGAGAGGATGTGCAGTTTCATCGCAGAGCGCATGCTAGCAAGGCTGCGGCAAGACGGGGATTTATTTTCAGGAATGCGAAGGTCGTCCGTGGGTCGATTGTGCGCGTATCAGCAACAATGTTTTGCGGCAGGGCCCCTATATTTTTGTTCGCATTAGTACCAACATTCGCCTCAGGGAATTTTCTTTCTTTGCGAGGAGCGTCACATGAATGCAGTAAAACATTTCGGCCCAGTGGCTGGCCGCGTATTGATCGCGGTGATTTTCATTTTTTCCGGCATCGCCAAGCTGACCGGGCTGCAGGGCACGGCCGGCTATATCGCCAGCGCCGGGCTGCCGGCGGCGTATGCGCTGGCGGTGGCGGCGATGATCGTCGAACTGGGCGGCGGCCTGCTCTTGATCGCCGGCTTCAAGACCCGCATCGCGGCGGCGGCCCTGCTGTTGTTCACCCTGGCGGCAGGCTTCCTGTTCCATAATTTCTGGACGGTGCCGGCGGACCAGGTGCAAAACACGATGATCCATTTCATGAAGAATATTTCCATGGCGGGCGGCCTGCTGTACGTGGTGGTCTACGGCAGCGGCCCATTGAGTGTGGACGGCGCCGACCGTTGAAGGCGCCAATGCGCGGCGGCAGGCAAGCGCTGCGAAAGGAGCAACAAAATGAGCACGACCCAACGCATGCAGGCCATCTTTTTCGGGCACGGCAGCCCGATGAACGCGATCGAACAAAGTCGCTACGGCGATGCCTGGCAGTCGTTCGGCGCGAACACGCCGAAGCCGAAGGCGATTTTGATGGTTTCCGCGCACTGGTATACGCGCGGTACCGCGGTAACCGCGATGCAGCGCCCGCAGACGATCCACGATTTCGGCGGCTTCCCCCAGGCGCTGTTCGACGTGCAGTACCCCGCGGCCGGCAGCCCCGCGCTGGCCGGCCGCGTGGCCGAACTGCTGGCGCCGACGCAGGTGCATGCCGACGATCATGAGTGGGGCCTGGACCATGGCGCCTGGGGCGTGCTGGTTCACGCTTATCCGCAGGCCGATGTGCCGGTGGTGCAATTGTCGATCGACGGCACCAAGCCGCCGCAGTACCACTACGACCTGGCGAAGCGGCTTGCGCCCTTGCGTGACGAGGGCGTGCTGATCGCCGGCAGCGGCAACGTGGTGCACAATCTGCGCACCGCGCGCCGCGGCGACTCCAGCACCGCCTACGACTGGGCGACCAGCTTCGAGAACACGGTGCGCGAGCATGTGCAAAAAGGCCAGCACCAGCCGCTGATCGACTACGAAAAATTCGGCGAAGCGGCGGCGCTCTCCGCTCCCACGCCCGAACATTACCTGCCGCTACTTTACGTGCTGGCGCAGCAGCAGGCGGGCGAGGCGGTGTCGTTTCCCACCGCGGGTATCGACTGGGGCTCGATCAGCATGCTCTCGGTGGTAGTGGGCGAATAATTTTTCTCCAACCTTGCGCGTACGCTTTTCGCGCATGACGGCCGGCGTAAAAATACGCCGGCCGTTTTTGTTTTATACGTCAAGGTCCCGTCTGTCAGGCTTGTTTGCGCAGTGAAGTAGGACTTCTCCTACACGCCTTGCGAAACACGTACGGCTATGTGCGAAAGGGAACCAATCGCGCGCGCGACTTGCCCAAACCGCCATGCGGATCCTGAATGAGCACATCGACGTCGCCGGGTTTTTCGAGAGGATGCCGGCGGCCTCCGAGCGCATCCTGATGCTCGATTACGACGGCACGCTGGCGCCTTTTCATCCGCGCCCGCACATGGCCTACCCTTACCCCGAAGTCACGCGCGCGCTGGACAACCTGATGCGCGAGGGCAACACGCGCGTGGTGATCATCAGCGGGCGCCGCGCCGGCGAGATCATGCCGCTGCTGCGCCTGGAGCGCCAGCCGGAGATCTGGGGCGCGCACGGCTGGGAGCGCCTTTCGCCCAGCGGTGAACTGGCGGTGCGCGAGATTACGCCGCGCGAAACCGAAATGCTCGACCACGCCCACGAGGCGGCGCAGAACGCGCTCGAATTCGGCGCACGACTGGAGCGCAAGACCGCCAGCGTGGCGTTGCACTGGCGCGGCCTGTCGCTGATCAAGCGCCTGAAGACGCAGGCGTGGATCAGCGCGGTATGGACGCCGCTGGCGGGCGAGGACGGGCTGGAGCTGCAATCGTTTTCCGGCGGCCAGGAAATCCTGGTGCGCGGGCGCCGCAAGGGCTTCGCCGTGCGCCAGGTGCTGGAAGGCGCGGAGGAGGATAGCGCGATCGCCTATCTCGGCGACGACATCACCGACGAGGAAGCCTTCATGGAAGTGCGTGACCGCGGCCTGGCGGTGCTGGTGCGGGAACGCCTGCGCGACACCCATGCCAACCTGTGGATCCGCCCGCCGCATGAGCTGAAGAGTTTCATCGCGCACTGGAGCCGGGTGCCGTCATGAGAATTCTCATCGAAGCCTGGCACGACAACACGGTGGCGCAGTGGAGCCTGGCGGCCCTGCTGGCGCTGTGCACGCTGCTGGTCCTGATCGTCGCGCGCCATATCGCCGAGACAGTGCTGAAGGCGGCGGCCAAGCGCAAACGCATCGCCCCCTTGAGCCAGGTGCCGGCGGCGCTTGTCGCCTCCACCCGCCTGTGGTTGCTGATCCCGTTGGCGGTGTACATCGGTTCCACCGCTGTGATCCTGCCCGACAAGCTCGACCACGACCTGGACGTGGTGGTGGCGGTGGCGCTGCTGGTGCAGGCGGCCTTCTGGGTCAACGCGCTGGTGGGCCTGTGGGTCAACGGCGAGATGGAACGCCGCCGCGAGCATGACGCCGCGGCGGTCACCGCGCTGACCCTCCTGAAATTCATCGTCACCGTGACGGTGTGGACCCTGTTCCTGCTGGTGATTCTCAACCACCTGAACTTCAACGTCAGCGCCCTGCTCACCGGCCTGGGCGTGGGCGGCGTGGCGGTGGCCCTCGCGGTGCAAAACGTTCTTGGCGACCTGCTCGCCTCGCTTTCCATCGTCTTCGACAAGCCTTTCGTGGTGGGCGACTTCATCATCGTCGACAACTTCATGGGCTCGGTGGAAAAGATCGGTGTCAAGACCACGCGCCTGCGCAGCCTCTCGGGCGAGTTGATCGTGTTTTCCAACAGCGATCTGCTGAAAAGCCGCATGCGCAACTACAAGCAGATGTTCGAGCGCCGCGTCGAATACATGCTCAACGTTGCCTACGGGGCGACTACCGAGCAGCTCGAGGCCCTGCCCGCCTTCCTCAAGCAGGCGATCGAGGCCAACACGCCGGTGCGCTTCGACGGCGTGCGCCTGAAAGAATTCGGCGAGTGGGCGATCGTCTACGACGTCGTCTACTACGTGCTGTCGCCGGACAACGGCCTGGCCATGGACATCCAGCAAAAGATCAACCTGGACACGCATCGCTATTTCAAGGCCAACGGCCTGGATTTCGCCCACCCGATGCGCACCCTGCAGGTGGCGCGGGGCGGCGCACTGCCGGTGGCAATGACGTCCGATCAAAACAGCGCGCCGGCAAGCCCGCCGGACGCGCAACCGCAACCCGAAAAGCCGGGGCGCGCACAACAACGAGGGGATAAAGCATGGACGCCAAACGTCACCGCCTGATCGTCGTATCGAACCGGCTGCCGCTGGTTTTCAAGAAAAGTGCCGAGGGCACCTGGCGCGCCGAGAGCGGCTCCGGCGGCCTGGTAAGCGCGCTGGTGCCGGTGCTGCGCAACCGCGGCGGCACCTGGATCGGCTGGCCCGGAACCTCGGAGGCCGACGGCACGCTGGACACGGCGCTTTCGAACGCCAGCGATGAAGCGGGCTACGCGCTACGCCCGGTTTCGCTGACGCCCGACGACGTACAGAATTTCTACCTCGGTTTTTCCAACGAGGTGATCTGGCCGCTGTTTCACGATCTTCCCTCGGTATGCAATTTCGAGCCGGCCTACTGGCACTCGTACCAGAGCGTCAACCGCAAGTACGCGCAGGCGATCGTCGACAACGGCACGCGCGATACCGACTTCGTCTGGGTGCACGACTATCACCTGATGAACGTGGCGCTGGAGCTGCGCGACTTGAAGTGCATGGCGCGTACCGGCTTCTTTTTGCACATTCCCTTTCCGCCGCCCGACCTGTTCCTCAAGATGCCATGGTGCCGGCAGATCATCGGCGCGCTCCTCACCTATGACCTGGTGGGCTTTCAGACCCTGCGCGACCGGCGCAATTTCGTGCAATGCGTGCGGGCGCTGGATGCCCAAGTGGAGTTCGAGGGCCGCGGCCAGATGATCACGGCGAGCGTGGGCGCGCGCGTGGTACGCATCGGCTTTTTCCCCATCAGCATCGACTTCAAGGATTACGCCAAGCGTGCCGCCGCGCCCGAGGTGGCCGAGAAGGTGGCGGAACTGCGCCGCGCGCTACCCAAGTGCAACCTCGTACTGGGCATCGACCGACTGGACTACACCAAGGGCATTCCCAACCGCCTGCGCGCCTTCCAGTCGCTGATGCAGCGCCACCCGGAATTGCGCGAGCGCATTACGCTGATCCAGGTGGTGGTGCCGAGCCGCGCCGACATTCCTTCCTACCAGGCGCTCAAGCTCAACATCGAGCAGCTGGTGGCGCGCATCAACGGCGAATTCCAGCGTCCCGGCGGCTGGGTGCCGGTCTGGTACGTCTACGACAACCTGACGCCGCTGGAACTGCTGGCGTATTACCGCGCCGCCGACATCGCGCTGATCACGCCGCTGAAAGACGGCATGAACCTGGTGGCGAAGGAATATTGCGCGTGCAGCGTGGAGTCGGATTGCGCACTGATCCTGTCGCAGTTCGCCGGCGCCGCCGCGCAATTGGGGGAAGGCGCGATCCTGGTCAATCCCTTCGACATCGAGGGCGTGGCGGACGCCATCCAGCTCGCCGAGTGCATGGACGCCAGCGAGCGCCGCGCGCGCATGCGCCGCATGCGCCATTCGATCCGCCGCAGCGATATCTACGACTGGGTCAACACCTTCATGAAGGCCGCCTTCGCCAGCGATCTTTCGGCGTTCCCGCTGCCCGGGCATCCGCTGGCGATTGTCGACGGTGAGGTGCCGGTGCTTTGAGCCGAAAAAAGTGCACCCCTACTTTTTTCGGGGCGAGCTTGCAAAAAATCACCGGCGGAGCCGGATGATTTTTTTGGGTTAAAAACGACGGTAAAAACCAGGCCCAATGTGGCGTGGGTTACCTGCTCAGCGGCCGCAGGTCCATTGCGTGTATTCGCCTTCTGGGCTGACGCTGGGGTCGATCACGCGCAGGGTGTAACCCTCGCCGCCATCGCTGGTGACGAGCATGCCGAAGTCGCGGAAGCCGTTGGCGCCAGCGGGTGCGAAGGCCTCGTGCCACACTTGCGCCAGGTCGCGCAGGGGTACGGTGCGCAGCACGGCATTGGGATTGGCGGCGATGCGCTTGAGATAGTCGGGCACAAGGCGCACGATGTGCACGTGCAACTGGTTTTGCGAGCGTCCGGATTCCGGGTTGACGGCAAGCGCGATCGCTTGCTTGTCGCCAATCTTCTTCATTGCCACGTTCCAGGCGAAGGCCCAGATGCCGTCGGGCCGCGCCGGGTCTTCGACCCCGGTGACCTTGGCAAAGGGCAGCGCCAGGCCGTGGATGAACGCCGGCTGCTCCAGGCAACCGCACATCTTGATGTCGCGGAAGGAGACGAAGGTGCCGGGGGCTTCATCCCACACCTCGCTGGAGGTTCGGCAATAGCGCACCGCCTCCGCCTTGCCCGCGAACGACGCCAGCGGCTGCGCGGGCCTGGACGGCGCGGGGCAGGACTGTGTGCGCGCGCCGGCATCCGCCGCCAGGCAGTTGTGGACGATGTTCCAGAGGATGTCGCCGCGGTTTTGCGCCGGGCTGGCGCTGCAGGCCGCCAGCAGCAGGGCTGCCAGCAAGGCGCGGATTCTCGGTTGCATCACTTCCCCCCAATTGGCGGCAACCACGCCGCCGAAGGCAGGATTATAGAAAACGCGGCGTGACAGTTGCGTTTTGCAACACAACGGCCGCGTTTCCGCGCTTTATCTCACGCCGCCGCCGGCCGCGGCTGCATGCCGGCCTTTCCGGGACGCGCCAGGGTCATGACGATCAGCGCCGCACCGATGCACAGCACACCCGCGGTGAAATAGGCCGGCAGGTAGGAAGACAGCAGGGTGCGGGAAAGACCGCCGCCGAAGGCGGCCGAAGCCGCGCCCAGCTGGTGGCCGGCGAATACCCAGCCGAAGACGACGTTGGAACGCGCCGTGCCGAAGCGGTCGGCGATCAGCTTGACGGTGGGCGGCACGGTGGCGATCCAGTCCAGCCCATAGAACACCGCGAACACCGACAGGCCGTACATGGTGAAATCGCTGTGCGGCAGGTAGATCAGCGACAGGCCGCGCAAACCGTAGTACCAGAACAGCAGCTTGCGGTTGTCGAAACGATCGGAGAGCCAGCCCGAGCCGATGGTGCCGAAGAAATCGAAAATGCCCATGGTCGCCAGTACGCCGGCGGCGGCCACCGGGGCGATGCCGTAATCGCCGCACAGGCTGATGAAGTGGGTCTGGATCAGGCCGTTGGTCGAGCAGCCGCAGATGAAGAAGGTGGCGAAAAGAATCCAGAAGGCGCGGTCGCCAGAAACATCGCGCAGGATTTTCAGCGGTGACAGCAGCAATTCACCCAGGCCCCGGGGAGCGGCCGCGGCCGGCACTTCTTCCTTGGCGCCATAGGGCTTGAGGCCGATGTCGGCGGGCCGGTTGCGCATCAGCGCGAACACCGCCAGCACGGCGATGACAAGCGCGCCGCAGACGAACGCCAGCGCCACGCGCCAGCCGTGCGCCTCCGTCAGGCTCGCCAGCATCGGCAGGAACACCAGTTGCCCGGTGGCCGAACTGGCCGACAGCATGCCCACCACCAGGCCGCGGCGCTCGGCGAACCAGCGCGTCGCCACCGTGGCGCCCAGCACCATCGCGGTGAGCCCCGTGCCCAGCCCCACCACCACGCCCCACAAGAGCACCAGTTGCCAGATCTGGTTCATGAACACCGACAGCAGCAGGCCGCCTGAAACCGTGGTCAGCGCCACCACCATCACGCGGCGCACCCCGAAGTGGTTCATGAAGGCGGCGGCGAACGGCCCCATCAGGCCGAACAGCGCGAAGCGAACCGCCAGCGCCGAGGAGATGGAAGCGGCGCTCCAGCCGAATTCCTTTTCCAGCGGCACCATGAATACGCCGGGGGCGCCCAGGGCGCCGGCGGTCACCAGCATGGTGAGAAAGGTGACGGCCGCGACCACCCAGCCGTAGTGCAGGTTGCGGCGCGACAGCGTCGCCGCCAATGCGGAAGAAATCATCACAGCCCCATCGCCGGCACCCGCCGGCGGCAAACACCAGACATCGAAAGAAAGAAACGCCGAAGCTTGAAGGATAAAAGACCCTGGCCCCGGCGCGTCTTTAGATGATACACAACATCTAAATTGGCGTAATGATGTCGTTCATCATATAATTTGTCAACTCGATTTTTTCCGGAGACGGCATGAAAGTCAGCCGCGAACAGTTCGCCGAAAACCGCGAGCGCATCCTGGCGCAGGCGGGAAACCTGTTCCGCGAGAAAGGTTTCGATGGCGTCGGTATCGTCGACATCATGAACGCGGCAGGCCTTACCCATGGTGGCTTCTACCGCCATTTCGCTTCCAAGGATGAACTGGCCGCGCAAACCTGCCGCCAGGCGATGGACGGCACCGCGCAGCGCTGGGCCGATCTGTTGCAGGGCGAGGGCGCGCAGCCGCTGGAAACACTGCTCAGGCACTACCTGTCGGAACAGCATCGCGACCAGATGGGCTCTGGCTGCATGTTCGCCGCCCTGGCGGGAGACGCGGCACGCCAGGAAGATGGCGTGCGCAAAGCCTATAGCGACGGCTTGTCGCGCCTGCTCGACATGTTGGGCGGATGCATACGCGGCCGCTCGCGCCAGGCGCGCCGCCGCCAGGCGATTGCCACCATGGCGGAGATGGTGGGCGCCGTCATTCTTGCGCGAGCAGTCGACGATCCCGATTTGTCGAAGGAAATCCTCACCGCCACCGCGCAGGATTTGCGGGCCGGCAACCGGGCAGCGCCGGCGGACTGAAGCGACACGAGCGGATTGGTGATGATCGGTCATGCGGTATTCGCCGGGCGCGCCGATTGCTAAAACCTGCCGTTTTGACGTAACCCCCTTCAACCTGCCATTTTTATCAGTGACGAATTTCGTCATCCTTTGCTGCCATGGGGCAGGAGGCTATTTTCTCGTGTTGATTTTTGCTGCACGACGAAGCCACCGAAACGGGGTAAAGCCGGGTGCCGCACCCCGATAGAAGCGGGTTTTGGTTAAATTTCATGAATTTTTTGTCATATTTCCGCGATTGGCCGGCTTGTCGCCAGTTGCGGGCGAATTGGCGGTTTTTTTGGCATCTTTAATGCGTGAGAGGCCGAGCTGACCAAGGGGGCCGTGCCAAGAACACCAACAAGGGCTTTGTCAGTCGTCGAAGGCCGCTTTCAAATCCGCTTGCTCTATTCCAAGGAGATTCACAATGAAGTCGATGCAAAAAGGTTTTACCCTGATCGAACTGATGATCGTGGTCGCGATTATCGGTATTCTGGCCGCCGTCGCGCTGCCCGCCTACCAGGACTACACCGTCCGCGCCCGCGTTTCTGAACTGATCCTGGCCGGCTCGTCGGCCAAGACCGGCCTGTCCGAAGGCATGCAAACCTACGGTTCGTGGTCGACCGCCTGGACCAGCGCCATCACCATCTCCTCCACCGGCATGGTCAGCAGCGCCAACGTCGCCACCGACGGCGTCATCACCGTGACCGGCACCGCGCCGACCTCGGGCTCGATCGTCACCATGATCCCGCAAACCACCACCGACAACAAGCTGGTGTGGTCCTGCACCGGTACCCCGGCCAAGTACATGCCGGCTTCCTGCCGCTAAGCAGATCGCAACACGCTTTACCGAAAGCCGCCCGCAAGGGCGGCTTTTTTGTTCCGGCTCGAGATTTCGCCCGCCTCCCAAGGGTCGCGCGCTGTTCGCACGGCTGCGGCGATCCGAAATGTTATTTATCTTTAAATTCAGCCAAAAAGCCACAAAACCATTGCTTG
>DASYEQ010000137.1:0-31898 GCA_036498945.1 Burkholderiales bacterium
CGCCGCAAGCCTGGCCCACAAGGAGGCGGGCACCATCGTCGGGCTGTTCCGCCACCACAAGGCCGCTTTCTTCACCGTGCTGGGCTTCACCGCGGGCGGCTCGCTGATCTTCTATACCTTCACCACCTACATGCAGAAGTACCTGGTCAATTCGGTACATATGTCGATCAAGCAGGCCAGCGCCGTGATGACCGCGGCGCTGTTCGTCTACATGTGCCTGCAGCCGCTGTTCGGCATGCTGGCCGACCGCATCGGCCGGCGCAACAACATGCTGCTGTTCGGCGGGCTGGGCGCGATTTTCACGGTGCCGCTGATGACGGCGCTGGCGCATGTCGAAAGCCCGTATATGGCCTTTGTGCTGATCATCCTGGGGATGGCGATCGTGAGCTTTTACACCTCGATTTCCGGCATCGTGAAGGCGGAGATGTTTCCGCCGGAGGTGCGGGCACTGGGCGTGGGGCTGGCGTATGCGATCGCCAATGCGATCTTCGGCGGCTCGGCGGAGTACGTGGCGCTGTGGCTGAAGCAGGCGGGGAGCGAATCGTCTTTCTACTGGTACGTCTCGGCAATGATGGTGATTGCCTTCCTGGTGGCGCTGCGCCTGCCGCGGCAGCCGGCCTACCTGCATCACGATCATTGAGGCGGCAAGGGCGCGGCCGCCGCGGGCGGGCTAGGCGCGGCGGCGGTTTTCCCTTAAACTGGACTTGCCCAAAGTTGACGGGCAAACACCGGTCGAGGTGGCGCCATGCAGATCACGCCGTTCCTGATGTACGAGGGCTGCGCCGAAGAGGCGATGAATTTCTACGTGTCGATCTTTCCGCGGGCGCGGGTGGTGTCGGTGATGCGCTACGGGCCGAACGAGGCGGGGCGCGAGGGCACCGTCAAGCGCGCGCAGTTCGAGATCAATGCCACCCGGCTGATGTGCGTGGATAGCGCGGTGGTGCACGACTTCGGTTTCACGCCGGCGGTGTCGCTCTATGTCGATTGCGGCAAGGACGACGGCATGGAGCAGATATTCGAGCGCTTGTCGGAAAACGGCCAGGTGCTGATGGCGCCGGGCAATTACGGCTTTTCGCGCAAGTTCGCCTGGACGCAGGACAAGTACGGCGTCTCCTGGCAGCTCAATCTGCACTGAGGAGGCACGCGGGTGCGGGCAGGGGCGGTGGCCGGGATCAGGCCGGCCGGGCGGCGGCGCGCGCAGGCGCCACGTGCGCGAGGCTTAGGTCGGGGAAATGCGGCGGGCGCCGTTCCAGCGCTTGACCCAGTAGCGTTCGTTCAGGCTTTCGGTGCGCACCAGGCCACCGCTGGAAGGCGAGTGGATGAACTGGCCGTCGCCCAGGTAGATGCCGACATGGGTGAAGGGGCGGTGCATGGTGTTGAAGAACACCAGGTCGCCGGGCTGCATGTCGTCGCGCTTGACCGCCATGCCGCGGCGGCCGATGCCGTCCGCCGTGCGCGGTAGGTCCATGGAAAAGACCGAGCGGTACAGGTAGCAGATGTAGCCCGAACAGTCGAAGCCGGTTTCGGGCGAGATGCCGCCGGGGCGGTAGCGCACGCCGATCAGTGAAAGCGCCTTGAACAGGAACTCGTCCATGCCGGAGGCCGCCGGCGCGATGGCCTGGGCCGGCGTATCGGCCGCCGGGGCTGGCACGGCGTTTTCTTGGGTGTAACCGTCCCGCGGTGCAGCCGGTGCCGGCGGCGGGTCGGGAATACCAGGCACCTCGATGGACTGGGCGTGGGAAATTCCCGCGTACCCCAGGGTGCAGGGTATTGCGGCCAGGCGAAAGAGGGCAAGGCGTCGATTCATTGGAGCGAAATTTAGAACATGCTTATGGCATTGTCCAGCGCGAATTTGTAAAAAGTACCCGAAAATTACATTAGCGCAAGAGGTTTTATGTCACTTTGCTAATTATGCCAGCGGTATAATTGACGCAATTTATATATTAAGCGGGGAAATCGGCCCGTATAATCGTCCCAAATGCTGCGCCAGGGGGAGATGGCGCGATAATCGGCAGCGTCAAAGCTGCGGGCGGGATTCTGGGCTCAACCGCTCCTATGAGGGAAGTAGAGTCAATGGCATTAGCCGCAGTCAATACGCAAAAGCCGCGTGTCCTGGTGGTCGATGATTCGCGCATTGTCCGCGCCACCATCGGCAAGCACGTAAAAAACGTGTACGAGGTGAAGGAAGCGGGCGATGGGGAAGACGGCTGGACCGCCCTGGTAGGGGACGACCAGATCCGGGTGGTGATTTCCGACCTGTCGATGCCGCGCCTGGACGGTTTCGGGCTGATCGAGCGCATCCGCGGCTCGGACGAGCCGCGCATCCGCGACATTCCGATCATCATGATTTCGGGCGACGACGAGGCCGAGCCGCGCCGCCGCGCCTCCGCGCTGGGCGCAACCGCGTTCATCACCAAAGGGGTGGGCGGGGGTGAGCTGCTGGCGCGCCTGGAAGCGCTGATCACTAGCGCCCCGGTGCCGCAGGCGACCACGCCTGGTATCACGCCGCCGGCCGCCGTGGCGCAGGCAGCCGCGGCCGCGGCTGCGGAGCCGCAAACACAGGAGTTGGCGGAGGCCGCCGAAGCCGCGCGCGTGGCGGCGATGGAACAGGCGATGAATGACCCGCTCACCGGCCTCCTGACGCTTTCGGCGCTGGTGAAGCAGGGGGCGCAATTGTTCGCGTATGCGCGGCGCCACCAGCTGGCGCTTTCCGTCATGCGCATCGTGCTGGACGATTTCGGCGCCTTGCGCGCCCGCGTGGGCGACGGGGTTGCCGACCAGATTCTCGTCGGCGTCTCCCGGCTCCTGGCTTCGCGCATGCGCAAGGAGGATTGCGTGGCGCGCACCGGGCCCGGCGAATTCGCCGTGGCGCTGCCGGCGGCCACCCGTGCCGGCGCGGCGCGCCTAGCCGAGCGCCTGGCCGAAGAGGTGAAGCTGGCGAAGATCGTCTGGCAGGGGCAGACGCTGAAGATCACCTCCAGCATCGGCGTGGCCGATACGGTGAGCGACGCCGGCGAAAGCTTTGCCGACATCTACAGCGCGGCGGCGCGGCGCGTCGAGCGCGCGCGCACCCTGGGCATGGGCCAGGTGGTGGCCGACGACGGCGGCATGGAAACGACCACCGGCGCCGGCGTGAAGACGGCGGCAACGCAGGCGCTGGCCGGGCTGTCGGTGGACCAGGCGTTGCGCCTGCTCGCCGAAGGGCGCGGCGACGAACTGGAGGCGCACGTGGCGGAATTGGCGCGCGCGGTGTATCCGCTGGTGAAGTTCTGCGACGAGATGTTCGAAAAGGCGGCGTCGAAGAACCAGTCGCGCGTGCTGAAGGCGGCGGAATTGTTGCTGCTGAAGACGCAGCCGATGGAAACGCTGAAGCAGCAGGGCTACCTCGAGTAGCGCTGGGGTCTGCGCCGCCCGGCGCGGCGGGGTTCAGGCATGGGCCGCGCGCGAGGCGCGGCGAGGTTCAGGCATGGAGCGCGCGCGAGGCGCGCCCATGGGCGGCGTGCACCGTGCCGGCGGCACGGCTAAGATGCGGGTCTGAAACGCCATAAAGGCGCGGGGTGGATTCGCGCCGACAGACCACGGAGACAAGCATGCCGAATTTTGCGCAAATCCATGCGCGCTCGCTGAACGACCGCGAGGGCTTCTGGGCCGAGGAAGCCAAACGCATCGAGTGGCATACGCCGCCGCAGCAGATCCTCGATTTTTCGCGCCCGCCGTTCGCCAGATGGTTCGTCGGCGGCACCACCAACCTATGCCACAACGCGGTCGACCGCTGGCTCGCCACGCAGGCGGACAAGCCGGCGCTGATCTACGTTTCCACCGAGACCGGGGCGCAGGAGACCTATACCTTCGCGCAGTTGCACGCGGAGGTGAATCGCACGGCGGCGATGCTGCAATCGCTCGGGGTGGCGCGCGGCGACCGCGTGCTGATCTACATGCCGATGATTCCGCAGGCCACCTTCGCCATGCTCGCCTGCGTGCGCATCGGCGCGATCCATTCGGTGGTGTTCGGCGGTTTCGCTTCGCATTCGCTGGCGACACGCATCGACGACGCGGCGCCGAAGCTGGTGATCGCGGCCGATGCCGGCTCGCGCGCCGGCAAGGTGGTGCCTTACAAGGGGCTGCTGGACGAAGCACTTTCGCTGGCGAGAACACCGCCGGCGAAGGTGCTGCTGTTCGACCGCAAGCTGGCGGAGATGCCGATGACGGCCGGGCGTGACGTCGATTGGGACGGCTTGCGCGCGCAGCACATGGAAGCGCAGGTGCCGTGCGCGTGGCTGGAATCTTCCGAGCCGTCGTACATTCTCTATACCTCCGGCACCACCGGCAGGCCGAAGGGCGTGCAGCGCGATACCGGCGGCTACGCGGTGGCGCTGGCCTCCTCGATGCGCCACATCTTCGACAGCAAGCCGGGCGAGACCTATTTTTCCACCAGCGACATTGGCTGGGTGGTGGGGCATTCGTACATCGTCTACGGGCCGCTGCTGGCGGGCATGGCCACGGTGATGTACGAGGGCACCCCGCTTAGGCCGGATGCGGGCATCCTGTGGAAGATCGTGCAGGATCACCAGGTGACGGCGATGTTCTCCGCGCCCACCGCGATCCGCGTGCTGAAAAAGCAGGATCCGGCGTTCCTGAAGAAATACGATCTTTCGAGCCTCAAGGCCTTGTACCTCGCAGGCGAACCGCTGGACGAACCGACCGCGCGCTGGATCGCCGAGGGCCTGGACAAGCCGGTCGTCGACAACTACTGGCAGACCGAGACCGGCTGGCCCATCCTCACCTACCCGATGGGCATCGAGGCGCATCCGGCGAAATTCGGCAGCCCCGGGGTGGCGATGTACGGCTACGACGTGCGCCTGCTGCACGAGGCCACAGGTAGGGAAGTAGGAGCAAACGAGAAGGGCGTGGTTGCCATCATGCCGCCGCTGCCGCCGGGCTGCATGAGCACGGTTTGGGGCGACGACGAGCGCTTTGTCGAGACCTATTTCAAGAACATTCCCGGTTGCGAGGCGTATTCCACCTTCGACTGGGGCATCCGCGATGCCGAGGGCTATTACTTCATCCTCGGGCGTACCGATGATGTGATCAACGTCGCCGGGCACCGCCTGGGCACGCGCGAGATCGAGGAGTCGATCTCTTCGCATGCGGCGATTGCCGAGTGCGCGGTGGTGGGGGTGGCGGACCAGCTCAAGGGCCAGGTGCCGGTGGGCTTCGCGGTGGTGAAAGACCCGAACGCCATCGCCACGCTGGAGGCGCGCCTGGCCCTGGAGGGCGACGTGATGAAGACCATCGACAAGCAACTCGGCGCGATCGCGCGGCCCTCGCGCGTGCACTTCGTCGCCATGCTGCCGAAGACGCGCTCGGGCAAGGTGCTCAGGCGCTCGATCCAGGCGGTGTGCGAGGGGCGCGACCCGGGCGATCTCACGACCATCGAGGACCCGGGGGCGCTGGCGCAGTTGAAAGAGGTGGTGGCGGGGAAGTAGGCGTCAGGGCGCACAGGCAGCGCGCAGTTGCGCGCCCGCATAACGCGTGCTGTGATCGGCACCGGCCATGAGGCCGATCAGCGTCGTGTTGCAGGGCGTGGCGATGCCATGTAGCGCCGCCAAGCGTGTCACCGCGCCGCACAGGTCATCGATCTCGGTGATGCGCCCGGCTTGCAGGTCGTCCCACATCGAGGAGCGCGCGGCGGGGTCGATGCGCAGCATGGGGGCGGCGACGATGCGAAACAGCCAGTCGGGCAGGCGCAGGATCGCGGGCAACAGCGCGGGCGGGGCGCCTGAGACTTTGGCGGGGGCAATGCCGGCAGCCTTGAGCGCAGCCAGGGCCTCTTCGACCAGGGCGGCGAGCACGCGGCGATAGTCGCGTTGCCGCAGTTCGTCGCGCAATGGCAGGCCGGAGAGGGCGTTCACCGGATTGTTGAGGTTGAGCAGCAGCTTGCCCCATTGCACCGCACGCATGTCAGCTTCCAGGCGCAGCGGCAGGCCGGCGGCGGCGAAATCGGCGCCAAGTTTTTCGGTCCAGGCGTTGCGCTCGGCACGCAATACACCGGAGGTGGCGCGATGCACGTGGCCGGGCGCGGGCTGGGTGACGTTGAAGGGCACCATGGCGGCGATGGCCGCAAGCGTGGGTGCGGCGGCGCGGATGCGCGCGACGTTGTCGACACCGTTTTGCAGCGACAGCACCGGCGTGCCCGCGGCCAGGGCGGCGGCGATTTCGCGCGCGGCTTCAAGCGTGGCGCCGCCCTTGACGCACAGGAGCACGGTGATTTCTTCGTCAGGGCTGAGCGCCAGTTCGTTCACGGTAGCGGCCGCGGTGAAGGCCGCAGCCGGCACCCGCGCATCGCGCCCGTCGAGGGCGGTGAGGTGCAAGCCGCCGCGCAAGACTTCGATCACACGCGGGCGGCCGATGAAGCTTACCTTGCAGCCCGCCGCGGTCAGGCAGCCGCCGATGTAGCAGCCGATGGCACCGGCGCCGACGACGATGTAATGCATCAATCGCGCGGGCGGCGGAACGTGACCCACACCGCGATCACCGTGAAGCCGAGAACGAGGCCGACGATCACCCAGAAACCGTTGTCGTCCTTCGCCAGCGGAATGCCGCCGACATTCATGCCCAAGAGGCCCGCGACGATGTTGATCGGCAGCGCCAGTACGGTGACGATGGTCAAGACGAACAAGCTGCGGTTGTTCTGCTCGCCCACCATGGCGGCGATCTCTTCCTGCAGGAGCTTGGTGCGCTCGAGCAGCCCGGTCATGTCGTTCAAGGCGGTGGAGAATTCCTCGGTGGACTCGCGCAGGTCCTGCACGTCGCCCGCGGCGATCCAGCCGGGCGGATGGTTGAGCAGGCGGAACAGCGCCGCCGGCTCCGGCGCCAGCAGGCGCTGCAGGCGCACCAGCACGCGCCGCAGGTTGCCCAGTTCGGCGCGCTTGGTGGTGAGGCGCCCGGCGAGCAGGTTGTCCTCGGCGCGGTCGGTCTTTTGCGTGGCGTCGCGCACGATGCGCACCAGCACTTCGGCCTGGTCGCGCAACAGGCGCACCAGCAGGTCGGTGGTGGAGCGGAAGGTCTCGCCGTTGTTCACCGAGGCGCGCAGCTGGTCGACCGAGCGCAGCGGCTTGCTGCGCACGCTCACCAGCATGCGCGCGTCGGCGCTGACCCACATGGTGGCAATGTCGGGTGCGTCCAGCGAAAAGTCGAACTGCACGTCGTTGACCACCGCGATCAGGGCGTTGTCGGCGTATTCGATGCGGGTGGAGCGCGACTCTTCGCTCAGGGTCTCGTAGAAGGCCTCGGTCAGCTGCAGGTTCTGCATCAGCCACTTCTGGCAGGCGACGTGGGCGATATTGAAATGCAGCCAGACGAAGCTGCCGTCGCCAGGCGCGGTCTTGAGCCACTCCTGCGCTTCGGCGGCGTTTACCTTGCGTCCGCGCTGATTCGGCGCGAATACGTAGCCGCAGATCAGGCCGGCGGCATCCGGGCCATAGTTGTCGTTGAGATTCATGGGAAAGGCGCGGGACGGTTCTTCGGTTTGTGGCGTCCTGGAGCAAAAGCGAGGCGCTATGCTCCGCGTACGCATAGCATAAAACAAATCAATGACAGTTCGATGATCCACACGGATGGCGGAGCTATACTGCGCGCATATTGGCTTTCCAGATCGTCCTTTTCGCTTACCGTCATGAAAATCAAACCCTGCCTCACCCTCGCCGATTGCAAGACCATCGCCGCCGCCGCGGAGCACCATGCCCAGGCCAACCGCTGGGAGGTGAGCATTGCGATTGTCGATGACGGTGGCCACCTGTTGTGGCTGCAACGCATGGACGGCGCGGCGATTTCCACCGTGCGCGTGTGCGAAGGCAAGGCGCGTACCGCTGCCTGGGGACGCAAGCCCTCGCGCGTCTACGAGGAGACGGTGAACAAGGAAGGCCGCGTCTCCGCCATGATGATGCCGGGCATGGTGCACATGGAAGGCGGCGTGCCCATCGTTACCGACGGCGTGGTGGTGGGCGCGGTCGGTGTCTCCGGCGTCAAGTCGTCGGACGACGCGGCGATTGCCGAGGCCGGCATCAAGGCGCTGCTGGGCTAGACCCGGCGTCGAGATCGATGGCCGCGCGCCAGAGCGCGTGGCCGGAGTCGCGGTATTTGCGCTCGAACGGCGTGAGCGGTTCGTCCGGTGTGAACGAGGTCACGGCTGGTACCTGGCCGCGTAGCAGGCCGACGGCATGGCTGAATTCTTCGACGTAGACGCGCCAGTTGCTGCGGCATTCCAGCATCCCGCCCAGCGACAGGAGCAGCGGAAACGCCGGATGCGCCGGCCAGCGCCGCATCACCTGCGGCGGCTTGGGCCAGGGGTTGGGATAGAGCAGGTAATGGCGCGCAAGGTGTATCCGCTCGCGCGCCATCAGGCTCCAGAGGTCGACCACATCAGCGCGCAACAACAGCAGGTTCTCCGGTGCTGAGGCGCCCCGGCGCGCGTTTTCGCCCTGCGTGAGGCGCGCGGCGGACTGGTCGATGCCGATCGCCAGGTGCTCCGGGTACAGCTGCGCCAGCGCCACCGTGCTGGCGCCGGTGCCGCAGCCGGCGTCCAGCAGAAGCGGCGTGCGCTTGTCCCACGCTGCGAGCAGGCGCGCGAACGCGGCGACGCTATAGGGGGCAGGCGGCTTTTGCCAGGGGTGGCGCGCATGGCGTAGCACCAGGGTGCCGAGCTGCGGGTGCGGCGCCTGCTGGAGGCTCTCGACGGTGCGGGAATTGGCGTGCATGGAGGACGGGTGCGACGGGCCGCCGGCGCGGCGATGGCGGGCAGCGACTACAATGGAAGACTGTATTGTCCCTGATCCGCACCTTCGGGTGCGGCTGCTTCATGGCACGCATCCTGGTAGTCGACGACGACGAAGTCATTCTCAACTGGTTGTTGATCCTGCTGCGCGGCGGCGGTCACGAGGCACGCGGCGTCGGCAGCGGCGAGGCGATGTTCGAAGCCTTGCGCTCGGAGGTGCCCGAACTGCTGCTGGTGGACCTGCTGCTGCCGGGGGTCAACGGCATGGAGATCCTGCAGCGCCTGCGCGCCGAGGCCGCCACCGCCGGGCTGCCGGTGATCCTCATTACCTCGCTCGATCCCAAGCGCTACCTGCGCATGGGCATGGAACTGGGCGCCGACGATTTCCTGGTCAAGCCGCTCGCCGGCCCCGAAGTGCTCACCGCGGTGCGCACCCGCCTGGAGCGCCAGGAGCAGGCCAGGCGCGGGCGCACCGTCGGCGGCCTGCCGGTGAATATCGGCAGCTATACCCTGGAGCGCCTGCTGGCGCGCGGCACCACTTCCGAAGTGCATTACGCGCGGCGTACCGGCGACCGCGGCAGCGACGCGGCGATGAAAATCTTTCGCACCCGGCGCCAGGCCGACGCGCGCCAGGTCGGGCGCTTTTTGCGCGAGGTGGAAATCGCCTCCGCCGTACAGCATCCCAACCTGGCGACGGTCTACGAAAGCGGCGCGGCCGAAAGCCTGATCTATGTGGCCTTCGAATTTTTTCCGCGCGGCGACCTCGCCGGCTTCATCGGCGAGGGCCTAGCGCCTTCGCTGGTGCGCCGCGTGGTGTCGCATGTCGCCATGGGCCTGGGGGCGCTGCACGAGGCGGGTATCGTCCACCGCGACATCAAGCCGGCCAACATCATGATCCGCTCCACCAGCGATTTCGTCATCGCCGATTTCGGCCTGGCGAAACTGGTGCAGCAGAACATCTCGCTCACCGCCACCGGTGAAGTGCTGGGCACGCCTGCCTACCTGGCGCCGGAGCAGGCGATGAGCGGGCCGGTAGGGCCGTGGACCGACATCTACAACCTCGGCGTGGTGACCTTTGAACTGCTCACCGGCGCCACGCCCTTCGACGGCGCCAACCACCAGGCGATTGTGTTCAAGCATATCCACAATGCGCCACCGCAGTTGCCGCAGAAGGCAGCGATGTTCCAGCCGGTGATCGACCGCATGCTGGCGAAGGAACCCGGCGAGCGCTATGCCGATACGCGGCAGTTGCTGGCGGCACTCGATGCCTTGCAGGTAGGCTGAGGCACGCGGCTCGCCGGCGCAAGGCCGGCGTGGACGGCGGCAATCAGACGCGCGCCGAAGTGACGGCGACCGAACCCCAGGTGGTACGCCAGCGCCCCTTCACCGCGGTGAGGCCGACCAGGGCGAGGGCCGCCAGGCAGGCGAACACCAGGAAGCCGCCCTGGTAGCTGCCGGTGGACTGCTTGGCGTAGCCCAGGGAGGAGGCGAGGTAAAAGCCGCCGACGCCGCCTGCCATGCCGACCAAGCCCGTCATCACGCCGATCTCCTTGCGAAAGCGTTGCGGCACCAGCTGGAACACCGCGCCGTTGCCCATGCCCAGCGCCAGCATGGCGCAGATGAACACGGCCAGCGCCATCCATGCCGCCGGCAGGTCGAAGGACACCACGACCAGGAAAAACACCGCGCCGGCGTACATGATGGAGAGTGCCTTGATGCCGCCGATGCGGTCGGCAATGCGCCCGCCGATGGGGCGGAACATGGAGCCCGCGAATACGCAGGCGGCGGTGAAGTAGCCGGCGCTGATGGCTGACAAGCCGTATTGCGTGTTGAAGTAAATGGTGAGCGAGGAGGCGAGGCCGACGAAGCCGCCGAAGGTGACGCTATAGAAGAACATGAACCACCAGGCGTCGCGGTCGCGCAGCACCGAGAGGTATTCGGCAAAGGACTTGGTGGGCGGGCATTCGGGGCTGTCGCGTGCCACCAGCAGGTAGAAGATGAATACCGGCACCAGCGGGATCAGGGCGATGCCGAACACGCTCTGCCAGCCGTGCGCCGCCGCCAGCGAGGGGGCGAACAGCGCCGCCAGCACGGTGCCGGAGTTGCCGGCGCCGGCAATTCCCAGCGCCGTGCCCTGGTGCTCGGGCGGGTACCAGCGCGAAGCCAGCGGCAGGGCGACGGCGAAAGAGGCGCCGGCGACGCCGAGAAAAATGCCCAGTACCAGCAACTGTTCGTAGGTGTGGATGCCGAGCAGCCAGGCACCGGCAAGCGCGGCGATTACCGCCGCCTGGCCGATGGCGCCGGCCAGGCGCGGCTTCAGGTGGTCCACCAGCACGCCCATGACGATGCGCAGCACGGCGCCCGCCAGCACGGGCGTTGCGACCATCAGGCCTTTTTGCGCGGGGTTGAGCGCGAGATCCTTGGCGATCTGCACGCCCAGGGGGCCGAGCATCACCCACACCATGAAGGCGAAGTCGAAATAAAGGAAGGCGGCCAGCAGGGTGGGCGGGTGGCCGGCCTGCCAGAAGGAAAGCTTGCCGCCGTCTGGGCGGGCGGTGGCGGGGGTGGACCGGGCGTGGCTGGGCATGGGTGGGGCATCTCCATTCGATGGCGCGCCCGTCATTGGGCGCGCGGTCCGGGGAAACTCCGGACTCACGGGCGGCTATCGCAAGCGATGTGCCAATCTGTGCATGCGGGGTGTTGCGTGGTGGTGGCGCGGCGAATGCGTGTCATGGCGCAAGGCGTGCGCGCATGGCCGGCGTCCATCGGGGTGCGCGCCGCACTCCGATAGGGCGCGCGCGGCGCGTGCGACAATCCGGCCATGGCGAACTACCTGGTGTTCAACGGCGATGCCGACGGGCTGTGCGCGGCGCAGCAGTTGCGCCTGGCAGGTTTCGCGCCGGACCGCGTGGTCACCGGGGTGAAGCGCGACATTGCGCTGCTGGATCGCGTCGAGGCCGGCGCGGGCGATGAGGTGAGCGTGGCCGACATTTCGCTCGACAGCAACCGTGCGCCATTGATGCGCCTGCTCGATGCGGGGGCGCGGGTGGCCTGGCACGACCATCACTTTGCCGGCGAGATTCCGGCGCATGCGCGGCTGGTGGCGCACATCGATATGTCGCCCTCGACGTGCAGCAGCCTGATCGTCGATGGCCTGCTCGGCGGACGCTTTCGCCCGTGGGCGGTGGCGGCCGCCTATGGCGACAACCTGCACGAGGCGGCGCACGCGGCGGCGCTGGCCGCGGGCATCGGCGCGGCTGACGAAGCGGCGCTGCGCGAGTTCGGCGAGCTGGTCAATTACAACGCCTATGGCGAAAGCGAGGCGGACTTGTGCCTGCCGCCTTCCGCCTTGTTCAAGCGCTTCGCCGCGTTCGCGGATCTGCGCGAGTTGCTGGCCGCCGAGCCGGAACTGATGGCCCGCCTGCGCGACTGCCATGCCGGCGACCTGGCGCGCGCGCAGGCGCTGGTGCCGATGCAATTGCACGATGCGCCTTGCGGCGTTGCCTGCTATGTGTTGCCGGACGAGCCGTGGGCGCGGCGGGTCAATGGCGTGTTCGCCAACGAACTGGCGCGCGCGCATCCCGAGCGCGCGCATGCGGTGCTGGTGGCGGGCGAGCGCGATGGCGTGCCCGGCTACATGGTGAGCCTGCGCGCCCCCAGCGTACGCCCGGCGGGTGCGGATGCGGTGTGCCGCCAGTTCGTAAGCGGCGGCGGGCGGGCGCGGGCGGCCGGCATCAACTGGCTACCGCAAGGCGATTTGCCGCGCCTGGGGCAACTTTTGGCCGCCGCCTACCCCTAAGAGAGTGTGTGCAAGCCGTTGCGGCGCCGCAACGGGGGGTTACCGCAGCCTTTGTTTTGCGGTTAACCCGCATTCATTTTGTCTTAAATCGCTGCTATCCTGATGGCTACGGCGTGCTTTTTGCCGTCAACGGCCATTTTGAACGCAATTTTTGCCTAATTTATGAGCAATACCCCGATTCCTCCCGAAACCGGCGATGCGCCGCCTGCCAAACTCAAGCTGCTGGACCGGGTCGGTGCCTGGTTCAAAGGCGATAGCGGCAACGAACCGGTGGCTTCCCCTTCCAGCCTGCGTGCCTTTCGCCGCGACCTCGAAGCCTGCGCCAAGGAGCAGGGCGGCCCGGTGGCTTCGCGCGCCCGTGCGCTTGGGCTGATCAGTCAATATCTGGGGATGGATGCGGTAACGCGCATCGAAGCCCTGCGCGCTTTCGCCACCGAACTCAAGCCCGATGCCCAGCCGCTGGAAACCGCCTACATGGCGTATACCGCCAGCCTGGAAACGCCACAGGAGTGGGAGATGGAGACGCGCCTGCGCGAGGCCTTGGTATCGCCGCGCGCGCGGGTGATTCGCCAGATCGGCTCGGCCGAGGCCGGGGTCCGTTTCCTGGTGGATGTGCGCGCCGAGGTGCTGGACCAGCTGAAGGCGGTGCCGGAACTGAAGGTGCTGGATGCGGAGCTGGCCGAGCAACTATCGGTGTGGTTCGAAGTCGGCTTTTTGGAGTTGCGCCGCATTTCGTGGGATACGTCGGCGGCGATTCTCGAAAAGCTGATGGCTTACGAAGCGGTGCACGAGATCCACTCCTGGGCGGACCTGAAGAACCGCCTGGATCACGACCGCCGCATCTACGCTTACTTTCACCCGCGCCTGCCGGACGAGCCGCTGGTGTTCGTCGAAGTGGCGCTGACCAACGATATCGCCGGCAACGTGCAGGCGCTACTCGACGTCTCGGCGCCGGTGTTCGACACCAAGCGCGCGCGGGCGGCGATGTTCTACTCGATCTCGTCCACGCAGGTGGGACTGCGCGGCATTTCCTTCGGCAACTTCCTGATCAAGCGCGTGGTGGAAGACCTGAAGCGCGACTTCCCCAAGCTGGCGCATTTCGCCACACTGTCGCCGGTGCCAGGCTTCGCCGCGTGGCTCAGGTCCGCGCAGTTGCCGGCGGAATTGCAGCAGGCGCTGGCCGCGGTCGATGCCTCGGCCGACTGGGCGCGCGACGCTGAGCATACGCATCGTCTGCGCGGCGCGCTGACCGCGCTGATGGCGCATTACCTCGTCGAGGTGAAGCAGGGCAAGAGCCAGCGGCCGCGCGATGCGGTGGCGCGCTTTCACCTCGGCAACGGCGCGCGGCTGGAGCGCGTGCATTGGCTGGCCGATACCTCGGCCAAGGGGCTGAAGCAGTCCTACGGGCTGATGGTGAATTATTACTACGACCTGGACGACATCGAGTCCAACGTCGAGGCTTTTGATCGCGACGGCACGGTGGCGGCGAGCAGCCGGGTGCGCCGCCTGGCCGATCTCGGCCACCGCGTGCTGGCCGGTAAACCGGTGCCGGTGCTGGCAGACAGTTGAGACGCTGCCGATAGGCGGGTTTCCGGCGCAGGCGGGCGGCGAGAGAGCGTGGCGGCGGCTTTTCGCCGCATCGCGGCGTGCCGCTGCGCGGCGGGTGGGGGCTGGGGTAACATTGCGATCTTTGCCGCCGTGTGACGCGGCGTCCGTTTTCCGCAGCGACCTCATGCCCGACCCCATCACCATCCAGCGCGACGGCGCGATTGCCACCGTCATCCTTTCCACGCCCGGCAAGCTCAACGCATTGTCGGTGGCGCACTGGGAGGGCCTGGCGCAGGCGATGCGCGACCTGCAGGAAGAAAGCGGCGTGCGCTGCATCGTGCTGCGCGGGGCGGATGGCAATTTCGCCGCCGGCGCGGACATCAGCGAGTTCGCCACCGTGCGCTCGAACGTCGCCAAGGGCACGCATTACCACGAGGTGGTGGTGAAGGGGGCGAACGAGGCGATCGCCAATTGCGAGATTCCGACCCTGGCGCTGATCGAAGGCGCGTGCGTGGGCGGCGGGCTGGAGATCGCCTCTTGTTGCGACATGCGCATCGCCGCCGAGTCCGCGCGCTTCGGCGTGCCGATCAACCGCCTGGGCTTTCCGCTGGCGCATGCCGAATTGACGGGCATGCTGGGGCTGGTGAGCCGCGCGGTGGCCCTTGAAATCCTGCTCGAAGGGCGGGTGTTCGGCGCGGCGGAAGCGATGGCCAAGGGGTTGCTGACGCGCGTGGTGCCGGATGCCGAAGTGGAGAAGGAGGCCTATGCCGCGGCCGGGCGCATCGCCGCCGGCAGCCCGATGGCGGCGCGCGCCAACAAGCGCTGGATTCGCCGCCTGGCGCCGGTGCAGCAGGGGCTCACCGAAGCGGAGATTCGCGAGCACTTCACCTATTTCGACAGCGCCGATTACAAGGAAGGCGTGCGCGCTTTCCTTGCCAAGGAAAAACCGAATTTCTCTGACTGATTCAGCTGCTTTTTCAACCTAACGTTCCGGAAAAACATCATGGCAGGTCCTCTTTCCCATATCCGCGTGCTGGATCTCTCGCGCGTGCTCGCCGGCCCCTGGGCCGGGCAAAACATGGCCGACCTGGGCGCCGAAGTGATCAAGGTCGAACGCCCGGTGAAGGGCGACGATTCGCGCGCCTTCGGCCCGCCGTGGTTCAAGGATCCGGACGGCAAGGACACCAGCGAAGCGGCCTACTTCATGTCCGCCAACCGCGGCAAGAAGTCCATCACCGTCAACCTGTCGAATGCCGCGGGCCAGGAACTGGTACGCGAGCTGGCCAGGCATTGCGACGTGGTGATTGAGAACTACAAGGTGGGCGACCTGGCGCGCTATGGCCTGGGCTATGAGGACCTGAAAAAGGTCAACCCGAAGATCATCTACTGCTCGGTGACCGGCTTCGGCCAGACCGGGCCGTACGCCGAGCGCCCCGGCTATGACTTCATGGCGCAGGGCATGAGCGGCATCATGAGCGTCACCGGCGAGCCCGACAGCGTGCAGGGCGGCGGGCCGATGCGCGTCGGCATTCCGATCGTCGACATCCTCACCGGCATGTATGCCTCGATCGCGATCAGCGCGGCGCTGGCGCATCGCGCCGAGACCGGCGTCGGCCAGCACCTGGACCTGGCGCTGCTGGATACTGCGATGGCCTTCCTGTCGATCCAGGGCATGACGTATCTCACCACCGGGGTGGCGCCGGGGCGCATCGGCAACACGCATCCGTCGATCGTGCCTTATCAGGTGTTTCCGACCTCCGACGGCGCCGTGATTCTCGCCTGCGGCAACGACAACCTGTTCGGCAAGTTCTGCGAAGCCGCCGGCTGCGGCGAACTGGCAGGCGACGCGCGCTTCAACAAGAACGCGCTGCGCGTGCAGAACCGCGACACGCTGGTGCCGCTGCTCGACGCCGTGTTCGCCGGGAAGACCACGGCGCAGTGGGTCGACATCCTGGAAAAGGCGGGCGTGCCGAACGGGCCGATCAACAACATCGCCCAGGCCTTCGAGGAGCCGCAGACGATTGCGCGCGGCACCCGCATCGACCTGCCGCACCCCAAGGGCGGCAAGGCGCCGCTGATCGGCAGCCCGATGAAGTTCTCGGCCACGCCGATCGAGTACGAAGGTGCGCCGCCGACCCTCGGCCAGCATGCCGAGGCGATTCTTGCCGGGTTGCTGGGCTATGACGCGAAAAAGATCGCGGAACTGAAGGAGAAGGGTGCCTTGTAAGGTAGCGTGCGTAGCACGCTCTCCACTCGCCCTCCTTTCAAGAGGAGGGTTGGGGTGGGGATGGGGTTTAGTAGCACGCGCACCGGGCTCAGCATCACCCGGGCAACGTCATCGCTGCATTTGACCCCGTCCCCCTCCTGTCCTCCCCTTGAAAGGGGAGAGACCTGCTAAGCAGCAGTTTCTCGTGGCCCAAACAAAAACGCCGGCAATCGCCGGCGTTTTTGTTTTGCAGCGGTAAGTCTTAAGCGAGCACTTCGCCGTGCACGCCGCCCGCCAGGGTTTCCTTCTCCCAGCGCTTCATCGGCACCACTTCGCACACCGGGCCGCCGGGGGCGCGGAACTTTACCGGCAGGTGGCCGGGCTCGGTGAGGATTTCGCCGCCGGTGGCGCGCACGTTTTTCACAAAGGCGTCGAGGTCTTCGACTTCCATGCCGATGTGGTGGATGCACGGGGCGGGGCCGGCGAAATCAGCCTCGTCCGAATTTTCGCTTTCGTAATAGATCAGCGTCAGGTCCATGTAGCCGTCGGTCAGGTGGCGCGAGATGTGGTCGCCGTTCTTGCCCTTGCGGCGCACGGTGTTGACGTGCTTGTAGCCGAACACTCCCTCGTAGAACTTGCTGGTCTCTTCGATGTCTTTGACCTTCATCGCGATGTGCTTGATCGGATTGGGCATGGCTGGATTCCTGGGTGGATGGAAAGGGTAAAAAGAGGGCCCGGAGGCGCTATGGAAGGCATTCTATGCCGCTTACGGCCAGTTGTCAATGGAATTATTCGAATGATTGGAATCATTGCATCCTGGATGGCCGCCGGGGCATGCGGTATGCTTCGGCGGCCACTTCATTGAATGAACATACAGGGAATGGGACGAGAATCGCGCAGGCAGGAACAACCGTTGTACGAAGTCGTGCGCGAGCGCATCCACGAGCGCCTGCATAGCGGGCGCTGGGCCGCCGGCGACCGCATTCCCACCGAGGGCGAGCTGGCCCGCGAATTCGGTGTCGGCATCGGCACCATCCGCCGCGCGGTGGAAGACCTGGTGGCCGAGGGCCTCTTGATCCGCCGCGCGCGCATCGGCACTACGGTGGCGCGCCTGACCGACACGCGCGCCTTCGACATGTTCTTCAGCTTCGTCGACGATGCCGGCACGCCGGTGAAGGTGACGGCGCGCCTGCGCAGCTTCCGCCGCGAAAAGGCGGGCAAGGAACTGGCCGAGCGCCTGGGGGAGGAGCGCGGCGCGCCGGTGGCGAAGGTGGAGAACATCCGCATGATCGATGGCACGCCGGTGATGCTGGATCGTATCTGGATCCCGTTCTCGCGCTTCCGCGAACTGACACCCGAGAGCTTCGCCGCGCGCCGCGATTCGATCTACAGCCACTACCAGGAGCAATACGGCGTCTCGGTGGTGCGCGTGCTGGAAGACCTGGACGCCTGCGCGGCCGACGCCGACCTGGCGCGCTTGCTGGAACTGAAGGCAGGTACGCCGCTGTTGCGCATCGAACGCACCGCCTTCACCTTCAAGGACACGCCGGTGGAATTCCGCGTGCGCTTCGTCAACCCAGGCTACGCGCGCTATCGCAACGTGCGCGGCCTGCAGGACTAGGCGCCCGCACTTTGCGCCACGCCGGCGCGGCGCGTTACCGCACCTCGATCTTGCGCGTGGCGACGATGCCGCGCCACTTGGCGATCTCGTCTTCCACGTACTTTTGCATCTGCTCAGGTGTGCCCGAGACCGGCGTGCCGCCGAGATCGGCGAAGCGCTGGCGCATGTCGGCGGTTGCCACCACCTTGCGGATCTCGCCGTTCAGGCGCGCCGCCACTGCCGGCGGCAGGCCGGCGGGACCGGCGATGCCGAGGAAGGAAGACGCTTCATAGCCCGGGTAGCTCTCCGCCACCGCCGGTACGCCCGGCAGCAGGGGCGAGCGCGCGGCGGAAGTGATGGCCAGCGCGCGCACCTTGCCGGATTTGAGCTGCGGGCCGACCACCGAGAGCGTGTTGAAAGTGAGGTCGAGACGGCTGCCGCCCATCAGCTCGGCCAGGGGTTGCGCGCCACCCTTGTAGGGCACGTGGGTCATTTCGATGCCGGCATTGGCGGCGAAGTTCTCGGTGGCCAGATGAAACAGCGAACCGACGCCGGCCGAGGAGTAGGTGAGCTTGCCCGGCTGCGCCTTGGCGCCCGCGACCAGTTGGCCCAGGGTCTTGTACGGTGAATCGGCGCCGACGGTGACCACCAGCGGGTAGGAGATCATCAGCGACAGCCAGGTGTAGCTTTTCAGCGGCTCGAAGGGCAGCTTTCTCGAAGTGGCGACCAGCGTTGGGTAGGCGCCGCTCACCAGCAGCAGGGTGTAGCCGTCAGGGCGCGCACGGGCCACTGCTTCGCCGGCGATTACGCCGTTACCGCCGGGCCGGTTTTCCACGATCACGGATTGCTTGAGGTCGGCACCCATGCGGTCGGCCACCAGGCGCACCACGATGTCGGCATTGCCGCCGGGGGCGAAGCTGTTGATCACGGTGATCGTGTGCGTGGGAAAGTCCTGGGCTTGCGCGGAGCCGGTACACAGGAGGGCGGCGCACAGGAAGGCGGCGCACAGGAGGGTGCGCAACAGGGGCTTGGTGGTCATTGTGTTTTCGGTCGGGTTTTCAGGCAAATTCGTAAAGGGCGGCGGGGTTGTCCACCAGGATCTGCCGGCGCAGGTGTTCTTCCGGCACCCAGTGGGCGAGGGCGTCGAGCAGGTCGCCGTCGTTCTGCATTTCATCGTATTGATTCGGATGCGGCCAGTCGGAGCCCCAGAGCACGCGGTCGGCGCGTGCCTCGATCACGCCGCGCACCAGTCCCCGCATGTCGGTCCAGGGGTAGCCTTCACGCGACATGCGGTGCTGGCCGGAAAGCTTGACCCAGCAGCGGCCGGTGGCGAGCAACTCCAGCAGGGCGCGAAAGCCGGGCGAAGCCGTGCCTTCTTCCAGGCGCACGCGGGCAATGTGGTCGATCACCAGCGGGCAGCCGGTGTCGAGCAGCCGCGGCGCCAGATTCGCCAATTCCTCCGAGCGGTTGACGTGCACCACGATGTGCCAGCCGAAGGGCTTGACGCGCGCGGCGATGGTCTCCAGCAGATCGAAACTCGGCGTGCCCTTGACCACGGTGGACAGGCGCGTGCCGCGAAAGCCCTGCGCGTGCAGGGCGCGGATTTCGCTCTCCGGCGTCTGCGGACTCGTCACGGCGACGCCGCGCAGGCGCCGCGGCGCGTAAGCCACCGCCTGCGCTACTGCGCGGTTGTCGGTACCGTGCACCGAGCCTTGCACCAGCACGCCACGCTCGATGCCGATGGTGTCCAGCATGCGCAGATAGGCTTCTACCGGCGCATCCGGCGGGGTGAAGCTGCGGTCGGCGATGAAGGGGAGGTGGTCCGAGGGACCGAAGACATGGGCGTGGCAGTCGCAGGCGCCGGGCGGCGCCTGGTAGCCGGGCCGGCGCGTGTTCGCATCCGGGCCCAGGCAGGGGCGGGTCATGAAAACTCCTGTGGCGTTCTTTCCGGCGGGTGATCGTGTCGCCCTGACCGGGTCTTTAGTCCACCTTGATGTGGCCTTCGGTGATGATCGGCTTGAGCCGCGCCAGATCCTGTTCCTGGTATTGCTCGAATTCCTTCGCGGGCAGGGCGGCGGAAGGGTCGAAGCCGGCCTTTTCCGCGCGCTCGATGCCGCTTGGGGAACGCATGATCTCGACGATCTTGCTGCTCAGCTTGTCGATGATCGCCTGCGGCGTCTTCGCCGGCGCGTGGATGCCGTTCCAGGCGATGTAGGTAAAGCCGGGAAAGCCCTGCTCGGCGGCCGAGGGCACGTCGGGCAGGCCCTTGAAGCGCTTGTTGCCGGTGACGCCGATCGCGCGCAGCTTGCCGCCGTGCACCGCGCCCAGCACCGAGGGCGCGGTGCTGAAGGTGAGTTGCACCTGGCCGCCCATGACGTCGGTGATCGCCGGCGCCACGCCCTTGTAGGGTACGTGGATGATGTTGATCTGCGTCAGCTGCTTGAACATCTCGCCGGTCAGGTGCGGCGCGGTGCCGTTGCCGGCGGAGGCGTAGTTGAGCTGCCCCGGCTTGGCGCGCGCCAGGGCCACCAGTTCCTTCAGGTCGTGCACTGGCACCGCCGGGTTGACCACCGCGACCACAGGGATGGTGGCAAGCAGGGCCACGGGCCGCAGGTCGGTCAGCAAGTCGTACGGCATCTTCGGCTGCAGCAGCACGTTGGCGGTATAGGTGCTCGACGAAAGCAGGATGGTGTAGCCGTCCGGCGGCGCCTTTGCCACCGCGTCGCCGGCGACGATGCCGCCGGCGGAGGGCCGCACGTCGATCACCACGCCCTGGCCCCAGGCTTCGGTGAGCTTCTCGCCCACCATGCGCGCCAAGAGGTCGGTGCCGGGGCCGACGATGAAGCGGATCGGATGGTTCGGGTAGTCCTGCTGCGCGAGCGCGGGAGCGCCGAGGAAAGCGCACGCGAGTGCACCGGCCAGCAAATACCTGTTTGTCATTTGTCTCCTCCAGATGACTGCCCGGGGTGTACGGCCATTCTCTCCTGCATTTGGGCAACTGTGCCTGTTATACGGCGGATTTGCATTTGGCAAGCGGCCTTTGGCCTATGATCGCCCGAGGCGATAACGACGATCAAGCGGACAAGGACGAGACCAATGATCACCAAGGCAGGCATCGAGATCACCCGCTTGCAGGAGATTCCCTGGGAGGCGCGGGTCAACGTCGATAACTGGCCGAATCGCGCCGGCATGTATTTCAACGACGATCAGACCAGGCTGTGCATCCGCCTGATCGACTACCCCAAAGGTTCGATCGAGCCGCGCCACGTGCACGCCGGCATGCACGCCACCACCGTGCTGAAGAACACCGCCATCGTCGATGGCCTGACCTTGAAACCGCTGGATGTGGTGCTGGGCCCGAGCAATGAACCGCACGGCCCGCTCGACTACCGCGAGAACGGTTGCATGCTGCTTTCAGCCTTCCAGGGCAGCTACTTCCACAGTGAGGTGGAGAAGCTTTCCGGCAAGAAGGAATACCGCCTGATCCAGCAGGAGCAGTTGCCGTGGACGCAGCGCGACGATAAATGCCGCTCAAAGACGCTGGTGGATCACGGCTGCGGCAAACTGCTGGTCGAGGTGCTGGAACTGCAACCGGGGGCGGTGATCCCCAGGCAGAGCAGCCCGCAATTGCACAACGCGCTGGTGTTCAAGGGTAGCGCAGTGGTGGGCGACGAAACCCTGGGGGAATGGGACTTCATCACCGTGCGCCCCGGTGTGGAGCACGGCCCGATCGGCTTTCCGCAGGGGGCGACCCTGCTGGCGTTCAGCCTGCCGGTCTAGCGCACGCGGTAGGTGGTCTCAAGCGAGGACCTTGCCCAGCCACTCGCGCATCGCCTGCACTTCTTCGATGCAGACAGAATGCTCCATCGGGTACTCGTGCCATTCCGGCGTATAGCCGAGCTTTTCCAGTTGCTCGCGCGAGGTGGTGGCGCGCGGCAGTTGCACCACCGGGTCGCGGCTGCCGTGGGCCATGAAAATCGGCACGTCGCGGTTGGCGGCGGCCGCTTCGGCGGCAACGCTGGCGGCCAGCGGCAGGTAGCTGGAAAGCACCATCAGGCCGGCGAGGCGCTCGGCGTGGCGCAGGCCGGTTTGCAAGGTGATGGCGCCGCCTTGCGAGAAGCCCGCCAGCACGATGCGGCGGGCGGGAATGCCGCGCTGTTTTTCCTGCGCGATCAGCGCCTCGATCTGCCCTTGCGATTCGCGGATGCCCGCGTCGTCTTCCTGGCGCACCAGGTCGACCAGCTTGATGTCATACCAGGCGCGCATCACGTAGCCGTTGTTGATGGTCACCGGGCGCGTGGGCGCGTGCGGAAAGATGAAGCGCACGCCACCTTCCAGGCCGGGCAGGGTGTTGACTTCCAGCTCCTTGACGATGGAAACGAAGTCGTAGCCGTCGGCGCCCAGCCCGTGCATCCAGATCACGCTGGCGGTGGGCGCGGGGCCGGTGGCGACTTCGACGTATTCAAGCAAGGCGGCGGTCATGCGGCTTCCTTATTTCTGGCGCAGCGGCAAGGTGTCGCGCGCGCGCGCGGCGGTTTTCGGGCGAAAGGCCTTGCAGACCTTCTCATCGGTCTCGGCGTAGGGGCCGCCGATCAGGTCGAGGCAATAGGGCACGGCGGCGAAAACGCCGCCGGCCATCAGCGTGCCGCCCTTGTCGCGCAGGCCTTCCAGGGTTTCCTTGATCGCCTTGGGCTGGCCCGGAAGGTTGATGATCAGGGTGCCGCTTTTCCGATCCGCCTGATAGCGGATCACCGCGACCTGGCGCGAGAGAACGGCGGTGGGCACGAAGCGCAGGCTGATCGCGCGCATCTGCTCGCCGAAGCCGGGCATTTCCTTGTGCGCCACCGCCAGCGTAGCTTCGGGGGTGACGTCGCGCAACGCCGGGCCGGTGCCGCCGGTGGTGAGCACCAGGTCGCACTTTTCGCTATCGACGAGTTCGACCAGGGTCTTTTCGATTTGCGGCTGCTCGTCCGGGATCAGGCGCAACACCGGTTCCCAGGGAGTCAGCAGCGCGTTGTCGATCCACGCCTGCAATTCAGGCAAGCCCTTGTCTTCATAGATGCCGGCGGAGGCGCGGTCGCTGATCGACACCAGGCCAACGCGCAGGGGGCGGTCGAGCAGGTTCATTCTTCATCCTCGTTGTCTTCGCCGGCTGCGTCGGTGATCGCGCTGGCCTTGCGGCGGGCGTCGATCTGCTCGCGCACCAGCTGGTAGAGCTTGCGGAAGTCGCGCGGCGGCTTCTGTGTGCCGCGTTCCTTTTTCGTGTTGCGGATCAGGGTGCGCAATTGCTGCATGTCGGTTTCTGGGTAGGCGCTGGCAAATTCGGCCAGCGCCCCTTCCTCATCAAGCAGGCGCTCGCGCCAACGTTCGGCGAGGTGCATGTCGCCCACCTCGGCCTTGGACTCGCCCTTGAAGCGGTCCACCGCGTCGCGCAGGGGTTGCGGGTCGATGTTGCGCATCAGCTTGCCGATGTACTGGTATTGCCGGCGCTTGCCTTCGTGGGCAGTGATCTTCTGGTAATGAATCAGGGCGTCGTACAGCTTTTCCGGCAGGTCGAGCTCGGTGATGCGCTCGCGCGGCAGTTCCGCGACCTCGCGGCCGAGCTCCTGCAACGCTTCCATGTCGCGCTTGACCTGGGATTTGCTGGGACGGTCGTATTCCGGCTTCGGAGGCGGTTCCGGATTGACGAGAAGGGTGCGGTTGCGCATGCTGGGGTGGGTGATGCGATGAACGTATAATTATAAGTCTTCGATGCTGTCGACCGGGGCTTGAAGTGGTGGGTGACGTTATCTGGATTTGCGCGCCGCCGGCCCCATCTGCTGAACTTCCCCCTTACGCGAAGAATTCCAATGCCTGAATCCCGGTTCTCTTTTTCCCAAGACGAATTGCGCAATCTCGCCGGCGAAGTGCTGGCCCACGCCCGCGCGGTGGGTGCGAGCGATGCCGAGGTCGACGTTTCCGAGGGCTACGGCCTCTCTGTCACGGCGCGCAAGGGCGAGGTGGAAAACATCGAGCACAACCGCGACAAGGGCGTTTCCGTCTCGATCTATCTCGGGCAGCGCAAGGGCTACGCCAGTTCCTCCGATTTTTCGCTGCCGGCGCTGAAGGCGACGGTGGAGGCGGCGCTGAACATCGCGCGCTTCACCGCCGAGGACGATTGCGCCGGCCTGGCCGACAAGGCGCTGCTGGCGCGGAACATACAGGCGCCGGCTTTGCTCTTTCCCTGGACCATCGACGTGCCCGCCGCCATCGAACTGGCGCAGGAAGTGGAGGCCGCCGCCTTCAAGGTGAGCCCGATGATCCGCAATTCCGAGGGCGCCTCGGTCTCGGCCCAGCACTCGCAGTTCGTCTACGCCAATTCGAGCGGCTTCATCGGCGGCTACCCGACCTCGCGCCATTACCTTTCCTGCTCGGTGATTGCCGCGCGCACCGCGAGGGACAAGGACGGCATGCAGCGCGACGACTGGTATGCCTCGGCGCGCGACCCGAAGGACTTTCCGGCCGCCGCGCGCATCGGCGACTATGCCGCGCGCCGCGCGCTGGCGCGCCTGAACAGCCGCAAGCTTTCCACCCGCCAGTGCCGCGTGATGTTCGAGGCGCCACTGGCCATCGGCATTATCGGCGCGCTGGTGTCGGCGGCCAGCGGCGGCAATCTCTACCGCAAGACTTCCTTCCTGGTCGATGCGATGGGAAAAGAGGTGATGGCGCCGAATATCACCATCACAGAAGATCCGAACGTGCCCAAGGGCTTCGCCACCGGCCCTTTTGACGACGAGGGTGTGGCGACGCGGGGGCGCGAAGTGGTGAGAAATGGCGTGCTGCAAGGCTATTTCCTCTCCAGCTACTCGGCGCGCAAGCTGAAAATGCAAAGCACGGGGAACGCCGGCGGCTGCCACAACATGCTGATGAAGCCGACGGTGGACGACGACTTCGATGGCATGTTGAAGCGCCTGGGCACCGGCCTGCTGGTCACCGAACTGATGGGGCAGGGCGTCAACTACGTCACCGGCGACTACTCGCGCGGCGCGGCGGGCTACTGGGTGGAAAATGGCGAGATCGCCTACCCGGTGCATGAGATTACCATCGCCTCCAACATGAAGGACATGTTCAAGGGCATCGTGGCGACGGGTAGCGACCTGCTGACGCGCGGCAGCATGACCTCGGGCTCGGTGCTGATCGACAGGATGACGGTGGCTGGGGCTTGATACGGCAGACGGCAGGGCAAGGTCGCGGTTTTACTCTGACCCCAATTAATTAAGTGCTTCGCGCCACCTTTCGCTCGCTCGCCAATTACAACTACCGGCTGTGGGCCGGCGGGGCGCTGGTGTCGAACGTCGGCACCTGGATGCAGCGCACCGCCCAGGGCTGGCTGGTGCTGACGACGCTGACGCACAACAACGCCACCGCGATGGGTCTGGTGATGGCGTTGCAGTTTGGGCCGCATTTTCCGCTGCTGCCGTTCACCGGCTACGTGGCCGATCATTTCGACCGCCGCAAGATACTGCTGTGCACGCAGTCGGCGATGGGCCTGCTGGCCCTGGGCCTGGGTGCGCTGACGCTGGCGGGCGTGGTGCAGCTGTGGCACGTCTATGTATTCGCGCTGCTGCTGGGCTGCGTCTCGGCCTTCGATTCGCCGGCGCGCCAGACCTTCGTGTCGGAACTGGTAGGCGAGGGCGATCTGTCGAACGCGGTGGCGCTCAATTCGACGTCGTTCAACGCGGCGCGCATGATCGGTCCGGCGGCGGCGGGCGTGCTGATCGGGGAGATCGGCACGGGGTGGGTATTCATCGCCAACAGCGCCTCTTTCATCTCGGTACTGGTGGCGCTGGGCTGCCTGCGCGTGGACGAGCTGCGCCGCAAGCCGCGCGCGACGCGCGCCCCGGGCGGGTTCGCCGAGGGTTTTCGCTACGTCAGCCGGCGGCCCGACCTGCGGGCGGTGCTGTGGATGCTGTTTCTGGTCTCGACCTTCGGGCTGAATTTCCAGATTTTCATTTCGGTCATGGCGGTGGGCGCATTTCACGCCGATTCCAGCGAATACGGCCTGCTGATGTCGGCCATGGCGGTGGGTTCGGTAGCGGGAGCGCTGTTCTCGGCGCACCGCGCCGGGCCGCGCATGCGCGTGCTGATGGGCGGCGCGGCGCTGTTCGGCGTCGGCTGCACGGTGGCGGCGGTGATGCCGACGGCATGGCTGTTCGCCGCTGCGCTGGCGGTGACCGGCATCGCCGCGCAGACCTTCACTACCACGGCCAACAGCACGGTGCAGCTGGCGACCGAGGCGCCGATGCGCGGCCGGGTGATGGCGATCTACCTGGCGATCGCGCTGGGCGGCACGCCGCTGGGCGCGCCGATCGTCGGCTGGGTGGCGGACGTGTTCGGGCCGCGCTGGTCGCTGGCGGTAGGCGGAAGCTCCGGCTTTGTCGCGGCTGTGGTGGGGCTGCATTACCTGATGAAGCATCGCGGCCTGCGCGTGCGTTTCGAGCACGGGCGCCTGCGGGTGGCGCTGGAGCATTGAGGGCCGGACGCGAAAAAAGCTGAAACAAGCTGAAACAAGCGCGCCTATCAGGTAAATTGCGCAGCGGAACAACCAGAACAATCGCGATGTCCCCGTCCGCCCGCCGCCGCGCCGTTTCAGCCCTTGCCAGTTTCGCCGCATTTGCCTTCTTGCCGCTGCCCGCCGCGCGTGCACAAAAGGCGCCGCCACCACCCGCGGCGCCGGCAGGCTATGTGTTCCTGGCGCATGGCGGCCCGCTGTGCGGCGAAGGCCACAATTACTTCGTCGCCCGCGATCACTACAAGCCGCAGGAACTCGACTGGGGGCGCCAGACCTTCGGCTACATCTACCATTACCACAAGGGGCTGGATTACAGCTTCATCCTCGAATACATCGCCGACTTTCCCCTGAGCGAAGCGCAGGCTGACGCGCTGTTCAAATCGGCGCCTTATCTCGACTGGCTGGGCGAGCGCGGGCAGGCGGCGATGCGCCAGCTGCGCGAGGCGCGCGCGGCCTATCTGGCGCATGCCGCCGGCATCGATGCGCAGCACAAGGGCAAGCCCGCCGGTGCGGAGAAGCTGCCCGAGGTGGTGGCGTTTCGCCAGGCGCGCCGCGCGGCGCGCACCTGGCTGATCGACAAGCTGGAGCTGCAGGCCAAGGCGGACAAGACCGCCTGCTAGGGCGGCGTGCCCTGGCAGCGCGCTCCTACAGGATTTAGGGCGCATTCCGACAGCGGGGGCGCGTGGGCCGGCGCACCATGCCTGCATTTAGCCGCTCCAGTCGCCCATGCGCGCGGGAGGCGGCGCCACCGAAGAGGGCGCATCATGGACGACATCATTCATCGGCAAAGTGCTTATGCGCACGCGGTTGCGGCCGACCCGCAGGCGGGCATCCGCGCCGAGCGCGAGCGTGCGCGCGAACTGCTGCGCGAATTGACCGGGATTCTGGAAGGCCTGGGCGCCGCCGGCTACGAGGCCAGTGTCAATGGCTACCAGGTGACGATCGAGCGCGAACCGGTGCAGACGGCGCCTTCCGGACTGGAAGAGCGCGAGCGCACCGCGGCGCAGTGGTATTCGCTGATCCGCGAGCAGTAGGGCTGTAGGCGGGGCCGGGCTGATGGCGACGCAGGAAAAATCCGCGCCGCCGGGGCGCGCGTATCATTAATTGATGTTGCGCCGTTTTTGGCAGCGGTTGAACCGGAGTTTGCCGCGACAGATGGAAACGACAAGTATTCGAGCATCGCGCCCGACGGATGGCGAGCGGGTGGTGGAGATCTGGCGCGCCGCCGTCGATGCCACGCACCATTTCCTCACCCCCGAGGACCGCGCCGCCATCGACGTTGACGCGTGCGCGCTGCTGCCGCATCTGCCGCTGTGGCTGGCGGTGGACCGCAACGACGGTCCGCTGGCCTTCATGGCATTGGAGCAGGGCTGCATGGCGGCGCTGTTCGTCGATCCCGCGCAGCGTGGCGCGGGCGTCGGGCGCATGCTGGTGGAATTCGCGCTGGCGCTGTTTCCGGTATTGACAACCGACGTCAACGAACAGAACGGGCAGGCGGTCGGCTTTTACGAGCGCCTCGGCTTCGCGCCTACCGGGCGCTCCGCGCTCGATGACCAGGGGCGCGCCTATCCGCTGATTCATCTGCGCCTGTACCGCTGGCGTTATGCGCCGCGGCTGAAATACGCCTGAGAAGGCGGGCTGCCGCAGGGCAGCGGACTGCGCCACGCTGGTGCACTTGGGTCAGGGCTTGGTGAGGGTTTTCCCTTAAACGAATTGCGGGAAGTGATGGCTTCGGCTATGGTGCCGCGTCTTTTTGCCCGCAGTCATCCCATGTATGTTGTCGCGATGATGAAACGCGGGCGGATTCAACGTTTTTTTCCCAATCTGCGTCCCGCTTGCAGTTAAAATCTGCGATTGACCGTCATGGGTTACGCCCGGACCGGTCCCAGGGGGTAGGGCGGGGTAAGGCCTCGTCCGGTATCGGCATCCTTCATAAGAGGAGACATCTACAGTGGGCATTTTGCTCAAATTTTCCAGCGTGGTCGACTGGACCAACGAGAAGCTCGGCAGGACCGCGAACATCTGCGTGCTGCTTTCCTGCCTGGTAAGCGCGATCAACGCGATGATCCGCTACGCCTTCGACACCAGCTCCAACGCCTGGCTCGAATTGCAGTGGTACATGTTCGCCGTGGTGGTGATGTTCGGCGCCTCCTACACCCTGCAGAAGAATGAGCATGTGCGCGTCGACGTCATCTACATGGGGCTGTCCGACCGCAAGAAGCTATGGGTCGATATCCTCGGCACGCTGATCTTCCTCTTGCCGGCCTGCTTCCTGCTGGCCTGGCTGGCGTGGCCGTTTTTCATGCAGTCGTGGAACCAGAATGAAATGTCGTCAAATGCCGGCGGGCTATTGCGCTGGCCGGTGAAGCTGATCCTGCCGCTGGGTTTCCTGCTGGTGGCCCTGCAGGGAGTTTCCGAATTGATCAAGCGTGTCGCCATGCTGCGCGGCGTGATTCCGATGGATGCTCATTACGAAAGGCCCGAGCAATGATCCCGTTGGAGTACATGCCGCCGCTGATGTTCTGCGGCCTGGTGGTGTTCATGCTGTTCGGCTACCCGGTGGCGTTCTCGCTGTCGGCCGTCGGCCTGTTCTTTGCCTTCTTTTCCATCGAGTGGGGCTATTTCAATCTCGATTACATGCAGGCCATTCCGGGCCGCGTGTTCGGCAGCATTTTGTCCAATGACCTGCTCCTTGCCATCCCCTTCTTCACCTTCATGGGGGCGATATTGGAGAAATGCGGGTTGGCGGAGGACATGCTCGATTCCATGGGCCAGCTGTTCGGCCCGGTGCGCGGGGGCCTCGGCTATTCCGTCATCATCGTCGGCTTCATCCTCGGCGCGATTACCGGCACGGTGGCCGCGCAGGTGATCGCGATGACCCTGATCTCGCTGCCGGTGATGATGCGCTACAAGTACAACATGCGCTACGCCACCGGCGTGCTGGCGGCTTCCGGCACCATCACGCAACTGGTGCCGCCGTCTCTCGTGCTGGTGGTGCTGGCCGACCAGTTGGGCAAGTCAGTGGGCGACATGTACCTGGGCGCCTGGGGCCCGTCGCTGTTGCAGATACTGCTGTTTACGCTCTACACCTTTGGCGTCTCCATCATCAAGCCCGAGCACGTGCCGGCGGTGCCGAAGGCAGACCGCACGCTCAACGGCTGGGCCCTGTGGAAGAAGTGCCTGTGGGGCATCGTGCCCTCCGCCGTGCTGATCTTCCTGGTGCTGGGCACCATGATGTTCGGCATCGCCACGCCGACGGAAGCGGGCGCCATGGGCGCGGTCGGCGCGATCGTGCTGGCGGTGATCCGCCATCCGCAACTGGGCAAGTTCGGCAAGATCAGCTTCATTGCCGGCGTCATCGGTTGCTTTATCGGCATCGCCGTCTATAACATCAACGGCAATCCCACGTTCTTTGGCCCGAAGGGCCTGCTGTTCCAGATCTTTTTCGGCGGCGTGCTCTACCTGGCCATCGGCTATTTGCTGGTGCGCTCGGCCTTCATTCCGGAGCTGCGCAGGTTGCTCATCATGGCCTACCAGTCGACCGCGCGTCTGACGGCGATGGTGGCTTTCATCCTGGTCGGCTCGACCTGCTTCTCGATCGTCTTCCAGGGCGTGGACGGCGGGCGCTGGATCGAGCATTTGCTGACCTCGCTGCCGGGTGGTTCCTGGGGCTTTTTGATCGTCATTAACCTCCTGGTCTTCTTCCTGGCGTTCTTCCTCGACTTTTTCGAGATCGCCTTCATCATCGTGCCGATGATCGCCCCGGTGGCGCAAAAGCTGCTCGCGCCGGTGGTGGGCGAGGACGCAGCGCTGATCTGGTTCGGCGTGATGCTGTGCGTGAACATGCAGACCTCCTTCATGCATCCACCCTTCGGCTTCGCGCTGTTCTACATGCGCGGGGTGGCGCCGAAGGAGGTGAAGAGTTCCGACATCTACTGGGGCGCGGTGCCCTGGGTGCTGCTGCAGGTGGTGATGGTGGCGATCGTCATCTTCATTCCGGCGTCGGTCACCGGGCTCCTCGACAAGCAGCAGAAGATCGACCTCGACAAGGTGAAGATCGAAGTGCCGCAGGAAAACTTCGGCAACGACAACGGCTTTGGCAGCGGCAACGACGATCCGAGCACCGAGATACAGAAGGAACTCGGCGGCTCCGCGCCGGATTCCGGTGGCGCCGCCAGCGACAGTTCCGGCGCCAGCGCGCCGGCGCCCGCCGATGTGCCCAAGGGCGCTGCTCCCGCGGACGCACCCAAGAGCGATGCCGCGCCTGACAAGGGCAAGGACGCGGCGGCCGACGCCATCGAGAAATCGATCCGCGACGCCAGCAAGTAGCGGCGCCGCTGCGACGAGAATCAAGGGCCGCGTAAGCGGCCCTTGTTTTTTGGTGGACGGCGCCGGCGGGTCCCGAAGTCCTGTGGTTTGATCGGGAAAGGGTGACCCGGATGAGCGGACGAGTGCCGGTGCTCCAAAAGAAAAAGCCCGCCTTGCGGCGGGCCTTGGCAATCATCCCTGAAAAAACTCAGAGCTGGTTGCGGCGATGCAGGTCGGCCATGTAATCGTCGTAGAAACGGTCGGCCACGCCGAACCAGAGGATCTGGTCGTTGCGGAACTTGACCATGTCGTCGTACATCTTCTTGAAGGTCGGGTTCTTGGCGCCGGTCTCCTGGTACACCTGGACGGCGGCCTTGTAGCAGGCGTCCAGGATGGCGCGCGAGAAGCCTTGTAGCTTGGTGCCGGAGGCGACCAGGCGCTTGAGCGCGATCGGGTTGCGCGCATCGTACTTGGAGGTCATGTCGGTATGGGCCTCGGCCATCGCGGCCTCCAGGATCGCCTGGTAGTGCTTGGGCAGCGCGCCCCATGCCTTCTGGCTGACATAGGCCGACACCTGCGGGCCGCCTTCCCACCAGCCGGGGTAGTAGTAGTACTTGGCGACCTTGTAGAATCCGAGCTTTTCGTCGTCGTAAGGGCCAACCCATTCGGTTGCGTCGATCGTACCCTTTTCCAGCGCAGGATAGATGTCACCACCCGCGATCTGTTGCGGCACGAGGCCAAGCTTTTGCAATGTCTTGCCGGCCCAGCCACCGATACGCATCTTGAGACCCTTGAAGTCATCGACGGATTTGATTTCCTTTCGAAACCAGCCACCCATCTGGCAGCCGGTGTTTCCGCCGACCATGGCCGCGAGATTAAATTTAGCACCAAACTCATTCATCAGCTTGAGGCCATCACCGTCGTAGTACCAGGCATTCTGTTGGCGACCATTTAGACCAAACGGAAAGGCGCAGAACAGGGCCCATGTCGGGTCCTTGCCGAAATAGTAATATGTCGCTGTATGGCACATCTCCACCGTGCCGTTCGACGCTGCATCCAAGACTTGAAGCCCCGGCACGATTTCGCCCGCGGCAAAAACCTGGATCTGAAATT
>DASYEQ010000138.1:0-1775 GCA_036498945.1 Burkholderiales bacterium
ACCTTGATATGCGCTTCCTTCACCACCTTCGCCCAGCGCGTTTCCTCGGCCTGCACGTACTTCGACAGTTCCTCCGGCGGCCCGTTGCTCACCACCAGGCCTTCCTCTTCGACGCGCGTCTTGAAGGCATCGCTTTTCACCGCCGTATGCACCGACTGGTTCAGGCGCGCGATGATGGGCGCGGGCGTGCCCGCCGGCACGTAGATGCCGTACCAGCTCTCCGCCGCGTAGCCCGGCACGCCGGCCTCCGCGATCGTCGGCAGGTTGGGGTACGCGGCCGAGCGCTGCGCGGAGGTGACGGCCAGCGCGCGCAGGCGGTTGCTCTTGATGTGCTGCGCCACCGAGGCCACCGTGGTGAACATCATATCGATCTGCCCGCCCAGCAAATCGGTCAATGCCGGCGCGCTGCCCTTGTAGGGCACGTGCACCAGGTTCACCTTCGCCAGGTTCTTGAACAGTTCACCGGCCAGGTGCGCCGAGGTGCCGTTGCCGAACGAGCCGAAGGTCAGCTTGCCCGGGTTCGCCTTCGCATACGCCAGCACGTCGGCCACGCTCTTGAACGGCCGGCTCGGGTTCACCACCAGCACATTGGGCGAGCGGCCCACAAGGGCCACCGGCGCGAAATCCTTTTCCGTGTTGAACGGCACCTTCGCCTGCAGGCTGGGGTTGACCGCGTGCGCGAAAGTGGCGATCAGCAGCGTGTAGCCGTCCGGCGTGCTCTTGGCGACCAGCTCGTCGCCGATCATCGTGCCCGCGCCCGGCCGGTTGTCGACGATTACCGATTGGCCGAGGTCCGCCGCCATCCGCTCGCCCAGGGTGCGCGCGATGATGTCCGTGCCGCCGCCCGGCGGAAAGGGCACCACCAGGCGCAGCGGCTTGGCCGGGTAGGTTTGCGCCTGCGCCAGCGCGCAGGCAAACAGCAGGGCGGCGCCGCAGGCGCGCGCCAGGAAAGTGTGCAGGGAAGGTCGCATGGTCAATCGTCTCCGTGGTGTCGGTCTGCTTCTTTTTGAGGGCAGGGTCGAATTATGCGCGCCCCGCCCGCGCCCGGCGCGGCTTCGATTCCACCTGGTGGAATTACAGCGACGTATATTTGCCTCTTTCCCAGAGGCGCTTGCAGTATGCTTCGCGCTTCCCGTATGCGCTTATGCATTCCATTGCATGGAACCCCGCTCGCCCGGCCGCTCCCCCGCCAACCGCTCCCTTGAGCGCGGCCTGTTGATCCTGCGCGCCTTCCGCCCCGGCTCCACCCTCCTGGGCAACGGCGAACTCGCCGAGCGCACCGGCCTGGCCCGCGCCACCGTCAGCCGTCTCACGCAGACGCTCACCGCCGCCGGCTTCCTGCAGCACGACGCCAAGGCGCGCGCCTACCGCCTGGGTCCGCCGGTGCTGAGCGTCGCCTACGCCATGCGCCAGGGTTCCGAGATCCTGCGCGTCGCCCTGCCGCTGATGCGCGAGACCGCCGAAAACCAGCGCATCAACGTGGGTCTCGCCGCCGCCGACGGCGAGGAAATGGTCTATCTCGAATCGGTGCGCCGCCATCGCGCCGGCATGTTTCGCCACGTCACCGCCGGCTCGCGCATCCCGATGGAATCAACCTCGCTGGGCCGCGCCCATCTCGCCACCCTGTCCAAAGCCGAACTCGACGCCATGCTCGCCCGCTTTCGCGCCCGCCGCCGCACCCACTGGCCGCAACTCGCGCGCGAAATCCGCGAGTCGATTGCCGCGGTCGAGCGCCAAGGCTGGTGCCGCGCCTCCTGGCAACCCGGCGTGCTGGC
>DASYEQ010000139.1:0-32709 GCA_036498945.1 Burkholderiales bacterium
GCAGGTGGCGGCCATGGCTTTACGCACGGCGGGCGATCGACACACCGAAAATGCCCCACGGGTCCATCAGCTGGCGCTCCTTGACGAAGCCGGCTTCCGCCACCAGTTGGTCCATCTCGGCCTGGCTGCGGCGGCGCATGATCCACGGCGCGCCGTCGCGATGACTGGTGAGCGTGCGGGCAATCAGCTCCACCTGCGGGTGCCAGGGCTGGCTGGTGTAGATCAGGCAGCCGCCCCTGGGCACCGCGCGCGCCAGGCCGGCGAGAGAGGCGCGCACCTGCGCGTTGCCGGGAAAGAGTTCGTACAGCCCGGAGACGATGGCGATGCTCGGGCGCGGCACCAGTTGCGCCAGCGCGGCTTCGTCGAAGGCATCGCCCTGCTGAAACGTAACGTTGTAGCTGTGCAGCTCTTCCGCCAGGCGGCGGCCCTGCTCGACGTTGAGCGCGCTGTAGTCGCGCAACAAAGCGCCGGCGTTGCTGCGCGGCAGCTCGCGCAGCACGTCCAGCACGTAGCGGCCGTGGCCGGCGGCGATGTCGACGATGTGCGGCGTGATGCCGGCTTCGTCCTGCGCGCCGATTTCGGCGCGCAGCAATTCCTGCAGATGCGCGCGGCGCAGGCGGATGCCGCGCCAGCCGATGCTGTCCAGGTACTGGCGGTCGATCAGGCGGCCGATGCCCAGGCAGCCTTGCGCCTGGTTGCGGTAGACATAGTCGAGCGTGCTGCCGGAATCGAAGCCGGTCGCCAGGCCCAGGCGAATCCCGGCGGAGGCGCGGCCGAGGGTACGCATCGACAGGCGCGTCATCGCGAATTGCAGGCGGGTCGGCGCGAGCGAAGGCAGCGGGCGCGCGAGGGCGTCGAATTCCGCCTTGGTGTGGCCATGCAGGTCGGCGTCGCGCAGGTCGGGCGCCTTGAGAGGGCGGCTGAAGGCTTCGAGCAGGAAGGCGCGGGCGTGGCCGATCGGCAGGTGCGCCTGGCGCTCGCCGAAAGTGTCGTGATAAAAGCCCGGGTAGGTGTGATGCTGCTTGACCACCGCGCCCAGGCGCTCGAAAAAGCGCTGTTGCGGCTTCTCGCGCACGACGTGGTCGCGCGCCGAGGTGAGCAGAAGCGTGGGCGTGTGGATGGCGGCGGCATCTTCGACCACGCGTTGCGCGGTATCGAACAGGCCGTTGAGAATGTTGACGGCGATGCGCTTGGTCACCAGCGGGTCCGCATCGTAGGAGGCAGCACGCGCCGCATCGTGCGTCAGCAGGTGGCCCTTGACGTAGGAGTTGATGTAGCTGCCGGGCTTGAGCTTTTCCAGCAAGCGCAGGCCGGGCAGCGCGCCGGGCACGTAGAGCTTGATCGAAAAGGCCGGGCTCGCCAGCACCATGGCGCGGATGCCGGGCGCGTAATCGTGCACCCAGGCGGCGGTGAAAACGCTGGCCACGCTCATTGCCAGCACCGCCTGCTCGGCGCGGGCGATGCCGTGTTCCTCCGCGATATGGCGCGAGAAGCCATCGAGATCGCGAATCAGCTCACCGCAATCGCGCGCGTAACCGCGCGCGCCGGGCGAGCGGCCGTGGCCGCGCGCGTCCCAGGCGAAGACGTCGAACTCCGGCAGTTCCAGCCCCTCGACAATGTGCTGCACCCGCCCGGAATGCTCATGACCGCGGTGCAGGACGAGAATGGCGCCGCGGCTTACCCCCTGCGCAGGCCAGTGGCGGTAGAACAGCGCCGTACCGTCATGGCTGGCGAAATGGGCTTCGCGCGCGACGCGGGCAGCGGCAGCAGCGAGATGCGGAACGTTCGGATGGCACATGGTCTCTCCCGTGGTGGGGTTTGGGTGAGACCATGTTGCGGATGTACCGGCGGGAAAGCACGCGCCGCCGCGCGTGTGCCGCCGGCCGCGACGGCGGGTAGCGCCGGATGCTACCGGCAGGCGTCAGCGCGGCGTTTTACTCGTATTCCGGGCGGTCGTGCTTTTCGCTCAGGATGCGTAGCGACGATTCGATGCCCCCCATGAAGGCCTTCTTGTCGCCCCCCAGGGAATCCTCGTTCCAGGTGAGCGCCTGGCCGACGTAGACGTCGACAAAAAACGGCACCGGGAACAGCGCCCCCTTGGGCATCGCCTTGCCCAGGCCGTGCATGAAAATCGGCACCACCGGCACATCCGGATACTTCGAAGCCAGCACGCCGACGCCGGACTTGAGCTGCTGCATGCGTTCGGGCTCGCCGCGCGTGCCTTCGGGAAAGATCACCAGGATCTCGCCGCGCTCCAGCGCCTCGTAGCACGGCGCCAGCGGATCGTCGTCCGGATTCTCGCGCTTGCGCACGATCGGAATGATGCCGACGAAGTTGAGCGAGAACCAGCCCATCAGCCCGGTCTTGAGGAAGTAGTCCGCCGCCGCCACCGGCCGCACCTTCGGGATCAGCCACAGCGGGAACAGCGTGAGCATCGCCAGCGTGTCGAGGTGGCTGTTGTGGTTCGGCGTGACGATCGCCGGGCCTTTCAGCGGCAATCGCGTGCGGTGGCGCACGTTCATGCCCAGCACCACCAGGCAGATCGGGTAGGCGACGAAAACGACGAACAGCCAGCGGCACAGGGCGCGGAAAGGTCTCATCATGCGCCCCTAGTAGTACAGGAAATAAACAACGTGGAAGAACATCGGTGCCGTGAAGGTGAGGCTGTCCAGCCGGTCCAGAATGCCGCCGTGGCCGGGCAGGAAGGAGCCGCTGTCCTTGATCGCCATGTCGCGCTTGATCGCCGAAATGGTGACGTCGCCGATGAAGCCGCCAAAGCCGATCAGCAGGCCGATGGCAAGCGACTGCACCAGGTTGAGCGGCGTCAGCCACGGCGCCAGCGCGATCGCCAGGCCGGTGGTGGTGGCCACCCCGCCGAGCAAACCCTCGAGCGTCTTGTTCGGGCTGACGGTGGGCGCGACCTTGTGGCGCCCGAGGAGCTTGCCCCAGCAGTATTGCGCCACGTCGTTGAGTTGCGTCAGGAACACCAGGTAGAACAGCAGCGCCACCCCGCCGCCGTTCGGGTTGCCCTCCGGCGGCAGCACCAGCAGGTAGGCAGCGTGCGATAGCGAGAACACGCAGGTCATCAGCCCGAATTGCAGCGTGCCCACCGCGCGCAAAAAGCCCTTGGTCTCGCCGATCAGCACCATGCGCATCGGCAACAGCAAAAACCAGTAGACCGGGATGAAGATGATGAACACGCCGTACCAGTGCACCGCCACCAGGATGTACTGCACCGGAATCGCCACGTAGGCCCAGAACAGCACGCGATGATCCGCGCGCCGCGTGGGAATCATCGTCAGGTATTCCTTGAAGGCGAGAAAGCTGACGAAGGCGCAGCAAAAGACCGAGAAGTAGAGGTTGAAGCCCAGCGCCAGCGTGGTGAGAAAAACGATGATCCACCAGGTCTTGATGCGCAGGCGCAGTTCTTCGTAATTGCGCTCGGGCTTGAGCCGCCCCAGCACGAAGGTGATCAGGGTGGCGACGAGCAGCAGCGCATAGGCGCCGAGAAAGGCATAACCGACGGCTTCCGGGAAATGCGGCTTGGGGATCGCCTCCGGCACTCCCTGTATGGTGTGGCTCACCACATTGACGCCGTGCGCCAACACCCCTTCTTTTGCATCCATCCTGCCGCCTGCTCCCTTTAACTCTTCTTGTTCTGCCCGATTTCTTCCACGCCGCGGCGCACGCGGTTGACGATCGTCCAGATCGCCAGCGCCACGGTAGCCAGCAGTAGGATACCGCACCAGCGCCCGGCTTCCATGCCCAGGCCCAGCAGCAGCGAGATCAGCCCGAAGATGAAGGCGCGGTCGCTCTTGCCCATCGGCCCGTCGTAGCGCCGGGAGCCGCCCAGCGCCTGCGCGATCACACCTGCGTATTCGCCGATCACCGCCGCCAGCACCAGGGTCACCACCAGCCAGCCATAGGCCGGCAGCACCAAGGTGAACGGCAGGTAGAGCGCGCAATCGGAAAGCACGTCCGCCAGTTCATTGAGAAAGCCGCCGAACACGGTCTGCATGTCGTGCTCGCGCGCCAGCATGCCGTCGATGGCGTTGAGCGCCATGCGCAGGAACATCGTCAGCGGCACCAGCAGCAGCACACCGTGGTAGGCGGGCAAGAACGAGACGATCAGCCCGACCGCCACCGACAAGGCCAGCGCGGCCAGCGTCACCTGGTTGGGCGTCACCCCGAGGTCCGCCAGCGCGCGCACGATGGGACGCAGCAGGTTCTGGAACGCCGGTTTCAGCTGGTAGATGGAGGGCATGGGTGGGATTCTACGGGCCTTATCAATTCCATTTCTTGACGGCATGGAATAGTGCCTCTAGATTGACTTGCTTGTCCAACCATCGCTCAAGAAGCGGAGAACCGACTTGGCCATTTATCCCGAACTCAAGGGCCGCGCAGTCGCCATCACCGGCGCCGCCAACGGCATCGGCGAAGTCGCCGCCCGCTCGTTCGCCGAACAAGGCGCGACAGTGCACCTGCTGGACATCGACGGCGCGGGTGTGGCGCGCATCGCCGCCGCCCTCGCCAATGACGGCAAACAGGCCCACGCGGTGCAGGTCGACATCACCGATGAAGCCTCGGTGAAAAACGCCTTCGGAACAATCGAGAAATCCGGCGGCCTGGACGTGCTGATCAACTGCGCCGGCGGCTACGGGCGCCTGGCCACCATCGAAGACATGGACATCGGCGAGTGGGACCGCACCGTGGCGCTCAACCTGCGCAGCGTGTTCCTGTGCTCGCGCGCCGCCATCCCGCTGCTGAAGAAATCCAAGGCCGGGCGCATCATCAACATCGCCTCCATCTCCGGGCGCACCGTGCACGCCTCCTCCTCGCCCGCCTACGGCTCGGCCAAGGCAGGCGTGATCCAGTTCACCCGCTTCCTCGCGCACGAGCTGGGGCCGCACGGCATCACCGCCAACAGCATCTCGCCGCTCACCACCCTCACCCCGCGCGTCGCGGCGCTACGCACGCCCGAGCAGGTGGAGAAAATCGCCGCGCAAGTGCCGCTGCGGCGCCTCGCCACCTCGGAAGACCACGTCGCCACCATGCTGTTCCTGGCTTCCGACGGTGCCGGCTTCATCAACGGCGCCGCGCTGGATACGAACGGCGGCCGGGTGATGATGTAAGACACGAATACACAACAACAGGGAGACAAGACAATGATCGCCAGACTCGCCCGCCTGGGCGCCGCCCTTTGCGCCCTTTGCTGCGCTTGCGCCTCGGCGCAGGCGCCCTACCCCAGCCGCACCGTCACCATCATCACCCCGCTGGCCGCCGGCAGCGCATCAGACGTCGCCCTGCGCCTGCTGGCCGACAAGCTCTCCACCGCCCTGAAACAGTCGGTGGTGATCGACAACCAGCCGGGCGCCTCGGGATCCATCGGCACCGAGAAGGTTGCCCGGGCCGCGCCCGACGGCTACACCCTGTGCGGCTGCAATAACGCCATCCTCTCGGTGCTGCCGCACGTGCGCAAGGTGAATTACGACTCCGTCAAGAGCTTCCGGCCGGTCGGCATGCTGGCCGTGCTGCCGACCGTGCTGGTGGTGCAGGCCAGCTCGCCGATGAAGTCGGTGAAAGACCTGGTCGCGCTCGCGAAGGCCCATCCTGAAACCACCTACGGTACCGGCGGTGTCGGCAGCCCGCAGCACATCGCCATGGCGATGTTCGAGTCGATTGCCGGCATCAAAATGGTCCACGTGCCCTACAAGGGCGCCAGCCAGGCCGCCGTGGGTCTCGCCGGCGGCGAGGTGCAGAGCATGTTCAACGCGATCGGCACCGTGCTGCCGCTGATCAAGGCCGGCAAGCTGCGCCCGATCGCCTCGGCCGGCGCCACCCGCGCCGCTTCCTTCCCGGAGCTGCCGACCATGCAGGAAGCCGGCGTGCCGGGCTACGACTACGCCTCCTGGAACGGCCTCGTCGCCCCCGCCGGCACGCCGGAGGCCATCGTGGCCCGGCTCAACGCCGAGATGGTGAAGGCCTTGAAGAGCCCGGACATGGTGGCGCACTTCGCCGAACAGGGACTCGATCCTTTCGTCACCACCTCGAAGCAGATGGCCGACTACCTGCAAGCCGACATCCCGCGCATGGCCAAAGCGGTGAAAGACGCCGGCATTCAGCCGGAATAAGCCGCCGCCTGTCGGAAAGGCCGCGTAAGTGCGTGCCGGCAGGCTGCAGGGCTTGAGGAATTGCGCTAGAGTAATCCCAGCTTTTTGCGCGGCCTTCCTTAACTCTTCGAGGAGTGGAGATCATGTCGGCAGGCGTTCTTGTAGGTAGTGTCATCACCCTGTTTGGCGCCATCGCGGGTGGCGCCCTGGTGGCGCAGGGCGTTCATCCCGACCTCGGCGTCAACGAGTTGCAGACCTGGATCGTCTACGTCCTGTGCTTCGGTGCCGGCGTGCTGATGCTGATGGCCTTTTCACGCCTGGCCAGCACGCCGCTGCTGATGCAGCTCCCCGGCGCGCTCGCCATCCTGCTCGGCCTCATCGCCGGCGGCGCCGCCCTCGCCAAGGCCCTGGGCCTCCTGCCTCCCGGCGATAGCACCTCCCTCTGGGCGCTGCTCATTCTGAGCACTCCCCCTGGCGTACTCCTGCTCACCGGCGCCTCCGCGCTGCGCAACCCTTCGCTAGAGCCAAAGTAAAGCCGCTCACGCGCGAGACCTCGCGCGCAGCGCCTTTGACCTTCCGTGGCTGTCAAGCCAGAAAAATCGACCGGCTTTGCCGGCGATTTTTGTGCAGATCAGGCCGCTCAAAAGTAGATGTGTACTTTTGAGCGTTTGTTAGATATCCGCTTCCGCCTCATTCCCATGCAGCTCCAGCCACGCCCGGCGCTGCGCCGCTTCACCCTTGCCCATCAGCATGTTGAACTTCTCGCCGGTGCCGGCGGAGTCGAGGTTGCCGAAGGCCACGGGCAACAGGCGCCGCGTGCTCGGGTTCATGGTGGTGTCCCAGAGCTGCTCGGCGTTCATTTCACCCAGGCCCTTGAAGCGCGAGATCTGCCAGGAGCCTTCGCGCACGCCTTCCTTGGCGAGCTTGTCTTCCACCACTTCCAGCTCTCCCTCGTCCAGGCAATAGAGCTTACGCATCGGCCGCTTGCCCGCAGCCGGCACATCGACGCGGAATAGCGGCGGGCGCGCGACGTGCACGTTGCCGGCGTCGATCAGCTTGGGGAAGTGTTTGAAGAAGAGCGTCAGCAACAGCACCTGGATGTGCGAGCCATCAACGTCGGCGTCCGACAGGATGCAGATCTTGCCGTAGCGCAGCCCCGAGAGGTCGGCGTTATCGTTCGGCCCGTGCGGATCGACGCCAATGGCCACCGCGATGTCGTGAATCTCGTTGTTGGCGAAGAGGCGATCGCGCTCGGTCTCCCAGGTGTTGAGCACCTTGCCGCGCAGAGGCAGGATGGCCTGGAACTCCTTGTCGCGCCCCATCTTGGCCGAGCCGCCGGCGGAGTCGCCCTCGACCAGGAAGATCTCGGTGCGCGAAGCGTCGTTCGATTCGCAATCGGTGAGCTTGCCCGGCAGCACCGCCACGCCCGAGCCTTTTTTCTTTTCCACCTTCTGGCCGGCCTTCATGCGGCTTTGCGCCTGCCTCACCACCAGCTCGGCCAGCTTCTTGCCGTACTCGACGTGCGAGTTGAGCCACAGCTCCAGGAGCGGCCGGCTCATCGAACCCACCAGGCGCACGGCATCACGGCTGTTCAGGCGCTCCTTCACCTGGCCCTGGAACTGCGGGTCCAGCACCTTGGTGGAAAGCACGAAGGAAGCGCGCGCGAACACATCTTCCGGCAAAAGCTTCACGCCCTTGGGCAGGAGCGAATGCAGTTCGACGAAGCTCTTCACCGCGCCGAACAGGCCTTCGCGCAGGCCGCTCTCGTGCGTGCCGCCGGCGGATGTGGGAATCAGGTTGACGTAGGACTCGCGCACCACCGCGCCATCTTCGGTCCACGCCACCACCCATTGCGCGCCTTCGCCGGCGGCGAAGTCGTCGCTGCTGCCTTCCTCCACATAGCGCTCGCCCTCGAAATACGGGATCAGCGGCTCGGCGCCGTCGAGCGTCTCCTGCAAATAACCGCGCAGGCCGTCCTTGTACATCCAGGTCAGCACTTCACCGGTCTTCTCGATGGTCAGCGTCACCGTCACGCCGGAGAGCAGCACCGCCTTGGAGCGCAGCAGGCGCTTGAGCTCTTCAAGGGGCACATTGGGCGCGTCGAAATACTTGGGATCGGGCCAGGCGCGCACCAGCGTGCCGGTGGCGTCCGACTTGCCGGTCTTTTTCAGCTTTTGCGTGACTTCGCCGCCATGCTCGAACACCACCTGGTATTCGCCGCCGTCGCGCCACACGGTCACCGCCAGCTTGGTCGACAGCGCGTTGGTCACCGAGACGCCGACACCGTGCAGGCCGCCGGAGAAGGTATAGGCGCCGCCCGACTTCTTGTCGAACTTGCCGCCGGCGTGCAGGCGCGTGTAGACGATCTCCACCACCGGCACCTTCTCTTCCGGATGCAGGCCGACCGGAATGCCGCGGCCGTCGTCCTTCACCGAGACCGAGCCGTCGGCGTACGCGACGACGTCGATATGGCGCGCGAAATTCGCCAGCGCCTCATCGGAAGCGTTGTCAAGCACCTCCTGGATGATGTGCAGCGGATTATCGGTACGCGTGTACATGCCGGGACGCTCGCGCACCGGCTCCAGGCCCTTGAGGACGCGGATCGAACTTTCGTTGTAAGAATTCTTGGTCATTGTCAAGACGGAAACATCAAGTTTCTAGCGGTAGTTATCCACAGAACGCGTGGACAAGCGATCCCCGCGCGAGCAAAAAAACCATGCGGCACAAGGGCTTTGGTTGCGCGCCGAAATTTTGTGCAGCGAAAAAAATGCCTGCGATCATGCGCGCGCGATGTTGATCGGAATGTTGCGAGAATCCACTTTCGCAACTTTTATAAATGGTGTAGACGATTTCCGCCAGCCGCGCCATCTAGCCGCAAAACACCATGTTGGCAAGATCGAACACCATGCCGGGCGCCACGTAGGCGGAAAACACCAGGATGGTCAGCACGCCGGCCGCCAGCGCCAGCAAGGCCCGCTTGACACGCGAGCGCGGCAGCCAGTGAAAGCCCGCCCCGGCCGCACTTTCAGCGGCCGCATCATCGTCGGTTCGGGCGCCTTCGGCGCCGGAGGGATCGGGCTGGTCGGCTTGCATGGTCGCGGCGCGATTATACCCCCGGCATACCACCCCGGCGCGCCTCGTTCACGCCCCTGGCGCCGTCGGCGCTCAGCGCCTTTGCTCCAGCGTTTCCCAGCGTTCCAGCGCCTCCAGGAGCTCGCCTTCGATCGCCGCCACCCGCTCGTTCATCACACCCAGGTCGGCGCCGGGCTGGTTATAGGTGGCGGGGTCGGCCAGGCGGGCGCCAAGGGTCTTTTGCTCCTCTTCCAGGGCCGCGATCCTGGCCGGCAAGGCTTCGAGCTCGCGCGCGTCCTTGTACGAGAGCTTGGCGGCGCGCTTGGGGGTTCCGGCCGCATTTTCCTTCGCTACTTTCGGGGCAGCGGCAGCCTGCGCCGCGCGCGCCTCCTCGCGCCGCGCCAGGTAGGCCTGCCACTCGGAATGGCCGCCCGGATTCTCGATCCAGCGCCCATCGCCATCGTAGGCCAGCACCTGGGTGGCGACGTTGTCGAGGAAGGCGCGGTCGTGGCTGACCAATATCACCGTCCCCTGATAGTCCTGCAGCAGGCTCTCCAGCAGCTCCAGGGTATCGATGTCGAGGTCGTTGGTCGGCTCGTCCAGCACCAATGCGTTTGCGGGACGGGCGAACAGACGCGCCAGCAACAAGCGGTTGCGCTCGCCGCCGGACAGCGCGCTGACTTTCGCGTTGGCGCGCTCGGGCGGGAACAGGAAATCGGAGAGATAGGTCATGACGTGCTTGCGCGCGCCGCCCACCTCCACCCATTCGGAGCCGGGGCTGATGGTGTCGGCCAGCGTCGCGCTGTCATCAAGCGCAACGCGGAACTGGTCGAAGTAGGCCACTTCCAGCTTGGTGCCGCGCTTGACTTCGCCGCTGTCCGCTTCCAGTTCACCGAGCAGCAGCTTGATCAGCGTCGACTTGCCGGCGCCGTTCGGCCCGATGATGCCGATCTTGTCGCCACGCAGGATGCGCAGCGTGAGGTCGCGGACGATGATCTTGTCGCCAAACGCCTTCGACACATTGGTGAACTCGCCCACCACCTTGCCCGAGCGGTTGCTGTCGTCGATCGCGATGTTCACCTGCCCCTGGCGGTCGCGGCGCGCGGAACGGTCGCGGCGCAGTTGCTCCAGGCGCAGCACGCGGCCCTCGTTGCGCGTGCGCCGCGCCTCGATGCCCTTGCGGATCCATACCTCTTCCAGCGCCAGGAACTTGTCGAACTTGGCGTTGACCACCCGCTCGACCTCGACCTGCTCGGCCTTGCGCGTCTGGTAGGCGCTGTAGTTGCCGGGGAAGGACAAGAGGCGTCCGCGATCCAGTTCCACCACGCGGGTGGCGACGTTGTCGAGAAAAGCGCGATCGTGGGTGACGAACAGCACCGCGCCGCGAAAATCCAGCAGCAGGTTTTCCAGCCAGGCGATGGCGTCGATGTCGAGGTGGTTGGTCGGTTCGTCCAGCACCAGCAGTTCGGGCTTGCCGACCAGCGCGCGCGCCAGCGCGATGCGCTTTTTCATTCCGCCCGAGCAGGCCGCGACCTTCACCGCCGGGTCCAGCCCGAGGCGCTGCAAGGCCTCGTCGACGAAGCGCTTCAGCTCCCAGCCGTTGCTCTCGGTCAGGCGGTGTTCGAGCTCGCTGATGCGCGCCAGCTTGGCCGCATCCTCGCCCGCGTGCTCCAGCAGGTCTTCGTATTCGGTCAGCAGCGCGTACTGCCCGGCGAGCCCGCGTGCCACGGCGGCGAAAGCGGTGTCTTCCGGGTCAAGCGCCGGCTCCTGGTCCACCACCGCGAACTTCAGGCCGGGCTTTTTCCACAGCGTGCCGTCGTCGAGCATGCGCCCGCCGGCGATCACCTGGATCAGGCTGGACTTGCCGGCGCCGTTGCGCCCGATCAGCGCGACGCGCTCGCCCGCGTCCAGCGCGAACTCGGCGCGATCCAGCAGGGGTACGTGGCCGTAGGCCAGGGAGGCATTGTCTAGGGTAACTAAAGGCATGTCGAAAACCATTCCTCAACGCTTGGGCGTCGAGGTCAATCAGGAAGGCGCCGCGCAAGCGCGGCAGGCGAAACCGTAGGGCTTACTCCACCCACTGTTCCGAAATCTCGACCAGGTTGTTGTCCGGGTCGCGCAAATAGATCGAGCGGATCGGCCAGCGCGCGCCGGTGCGCCTGGAAGGCTCCTTCTCGATCGCGATGTTCTGCGCCTTCAGGTGCGCGATCACCTGGTCCAGCGGCACGGCCGCCAGCAGGCAGAAATCCAGCGAGCCGGGCGTCGGGTTATGCGCATAGACGTCGGTGATCTGCTTGTCGCCCGCCTGGTGCAGGTTGAACTTCTGGTCGCCGAAGCGCAGCGCCTTGCGGCCGGCGCCGAAGGTTTCCAGCTTCATCCCCAGGCCGCGCGTGTAGAAATCAATGGTCGCGTCCATGTCGCGCGCGGTGATGACGATGTGGTCCAGGCTTTTGATCATGGCGCAGGCGTCCGGCTTTCGGAAAGCGCAGCATCATACCCCAGCCCGCGCAGCGTTGCGGCGTATTCAGCTAGAATCGCGCCTGCCGCATCCCGCGCTTGTTCCAAGCCCTCGCCGTAGTTCAATGGATAGAACGGTTGCCTCCTAAGCGACAGATACAGGTTCGATTCCTGTCGGCGGGACCATCAGCGGGCCGCCCATCGGCCAAGCCCGGCGGCCAGCAGTAGCAGCACCTGCCCCTGCGCCTATTTCCTGTCGCGCGCCTTTTTTACCGAATCCATCGCCGCGCTGGCCATCTTGACCGCCTGCGCTGCTGCTTCAGCCGCAACGCTGGAAGCTTGCGCCGCTTCCGCGGCCGCCTGCACCGAGGCTTCCTCGGCCTGATGCGCCGCCGCGGCAGCCGCGGCCGCCGCCGCCGAAGCCGCGGCTGCAGCTGCCTCCGCAGCCGCTTCCGCCGCCGCTTGCGCGGACAGCGCAGCCGCCTCCGCCGCCTTGAGGACCGAGTGGTCCGCTGATTCCTTGGCGGCCAATGCGGCATGGGCCGCGGCCAGGAAACTGGCCTCGGCCGCCGTGGCGGCGCGCTTGGCGGCAAGTAGCGTGCGGCTGGTCAGCACCTTCAGCGAATCAAGCGCCGCGGTATAGCGCGCATTGAGCAGCGAGTAGTGCTGCCGCAGGCCCTGCACTTCGGCCTCGACCTGCGCCATTCTCGACTGCAACGTTTTCACCTCATCGTTCATGGCGATTCCGGTAAATCTCGAAGGCCGGGTATTTTCATGCTTTTCATGTACGCCATGTAGGCCTTGATGCCGATGGCGGCTTCGAAGGTTTGCCGTGCCGCGAGCACCGCCGTTTCACTATCGCTGACGACCACGGGAACCGTATTGCCCACCGCTCGCGCCAGCGCGGTCGAAGCTTCTCTCGACTGGCCCGCCAGCGTGACCAGCGTTTCGGCCTGCGCCTCGAGATCGAGGGTCATTTCCCACAAGCCCATTTGCAGGGCCGCTGTCCGTTCGCTGAGCTTTGCATAGGCGGCGCGCAAGGTCGCGTTCTGCGTCGTTATTTCTTCCAGCGCCGCCCGCAGCCTGTCCACATCCTCTTCCACGAACGCGCCTCCAGATGAACTTCGCAGGAATGGCAGTCGGCGCCCATTCGGAGGCGAAGGCTACTCACTTGTCACCTCTGCATGTTACCCCAATCGGTCCGGGGCCCTCGCCGGTGTGCTGCGGCGCGACGGCTTCGATTTTCGCCATCGCACGAGATGCCGGGCCGCGCGGTGCGGCCAGGCGCCGGATGCTGCACGCCCGGTTTCCGGCCAATCGAAAATTGGTTAACAACATCGGCAACTTATGCGGCCGAACATTTCAAGCTCTAGAGGAGTCGGTGCGATAATCGCGGCCTTGTTTCAAGGAGCTTCCCGTGTTTCGCCTCGCCTTCCAACTGGCCGCCTTTGGCACGCTGTGCCTGGGCGCCACGGCGCATGCCGCCGACCCCTTCCCCAATCACCCGATCCGCATGGTGGTGCCGTTTTCCGCCGGCGGCGGCACCGACGTGGTGGCGCGCACCGTCGGCCAGCAGATGGCCGACATGCTCGGCCAATCGGTGGTGGTGGACAACCGCCCCGGCGCCAACGGCATCATCGGCGCCGAGACCGTGGCGCGCGCCGCGCCCGACGGCTACACCGTGCTCCTGACCATCGCCTCGCAGTCGATCGCCCCGGCGGTGTACAAGAAGCTGCCCTACGACAGCCTGAAGGACTTCATCCCGGTCTCGCTGGTCGCCACCTACCCTTACGTTTTCGTCACCCCGCCCAACCTGCCGCCGAAAACCTTCGGCGAGTTCGTCGCCTACGCGAAATCGAAGCCCGGCCAACTGAGCTACGCCTCTTCCGGCAACGGCAGCGGCCCGCACCTGGGCATGGAGCTGATCGATGGCGCCACCGGCATGCGCATGATCCACGTGCCCTACAAGGGCGCGGCGAATGCCAATAGCGACCTGGTGAGCGGCCAGGTGCAGGCGATGCTCAACAACTTCCTCGCCGGCATTGCGCTGATCAAGAGCGGCCGCCTGCGCGCGCTCGCCGTCACCAGCGCCAAGCGCTCTTCCGCCATGCCGGAGTTGCCGACCCTGGCCGAATCGGGCTACCCCAATCTTGAAGTGCTCGGCTGGTACGGCATGTTCGTCACCGCCGGCACGCCGCCGGACGTGGTGGCGAAACTGTCGAACGCCGCCGCCAAGAGCGCCCATTCGCAGGCAGTGCTGACCCGCATCGGCGGCGACGGCGCGATACCCGTCGGCAGCACCGGCCCCGAATTCGACCATTTCTTCCGCGCCGAACTGACCAGGTGGGCCGGCGTGGCGAAAAAAGCCAACGTGCACCTGGACTGACCATGCCGCAACTCCAACGTCCGGACGGCGCCACCGTCGCCTATCACGTCGACGATTTCACCGACCCCTGGGACAAGCGCCCCTTCCTCTTCCTGCAACACGGCAACGGCCGCAGCGCCGCCTTCTGGTACGCGTGGATTCCCGAATTGTCGCGGCGCTTTCGCGTGATCCGGCCCGATGCGCGCGGCGTCGGCGAATCAAGCCGGCTGGCTGACCCGGCGACGCAGATCGACATTCCCACCTGCGTGGGCGATCTCGCCGCGCTGATCAAAGAGGTCAGCGGCGGCGCGCCGGTGCATTTTTGCGGCGAGTCGATGGGCGGCATCCTCGGCATGGTGCTGGCCGCGGAGCATCCGGAACTCGTCTCCACGCTATCGCTGATTTCCACGCCCGTGTACATCAGCGAGGCAATGAAAAAGCGCTACTCCATGGGCGCCTCGTCGCGCCTGGCGGCGATGCGTGAGATGGGCATCGAGAAATGGGTGCGCGCCACCAGCGTCAACACGCGCTTTCCGCCGGAGGCGACCGCGCTGATCGACTGGTACGTGACCGAATTCGCCAAGGGCGAGCCGGAGACGCTGGTGCGCTATTCGGAGTTGGTCAACAGCGCCAGCGCCGAGCAATACCTGCCGCGCATCCAGGCCCCCACGCTCGCCCTCTTCCCCACCAACGGGCCGATCACCGATCCGGACCAGGAGCGGCTGATCAGCGAGAAGATTCCACACGTGACGGTGGCGCACCTGGCGACGCCGTACCACATGATCCACCTGATCTCCCCGGCGGAATGCGCGAAGCAGGTGGGCGCGTTTTGCGAGGCGCATTCAGCCGGCACCCAAGGCGGATAAGCCGCGCCGCAACGCATGTGTCATGGCCCGAGGCCACTTCCTTCGGGGCGTTCCCGCGAAAGCGGGAATCCGGAAGCGTCTTCTGAATACGAGGTGGATTCCCGCTTCCGCGCGAATGACAAGCAAGGCAGCACCGAGCGCCGCTCAGTAGATCGGCATCTCCAGCTCGAACTCATTGGCATCCGCCAGCGCCTCGCGCACCTCGACGCAATGCCCCTTGATGTCGAAGGAGCGGCGGCGCACCACCAGGCCGGCGTTGCCGCGCTTCAGTTCCAGCATGCCGGATTCGGCAGCCGTCATCGGGCGCACGTGGATCTGGTCGCTGGCCTTGAGCACGACGACGTTGCAGCGCTGCGCGTACATCGGGTAGAGGCGGTCGGCCCAGGCAGTGCCGGGCAGGCGCGTCAGCGCACCGAAAGCCGGCAGCGGCACCCAGATTTTTTCCAGGAGGCGCGGGCGGTCGTCGATCATGCGGCAGCGCTCGACCAAGAGCAGCTTGCGCGGGCGGTTTTCGAAGATGGTGACCAGTGCATCCGGCGTGGCGATGGTTTCCTTCACCAAAATGCGCGCGGTCGGCATCACCTCGCTGATGGCGGCAAGACCGAAGCGGAAAAAACGGAAAATGGTGTTGCCGGTAAGGCCCCTGCTCACCATGGTGCCGCGGCCGTGGTGGCGCAGCAGCAGCTTTTCCTCCACCAGGGTCTGGATCGCCTGGCGCATGGTGCCCAGCGCCACGCCGTAATGCACCGCCAGGTCGGACTCCGCCGGGATCAGCGCGCCCGGCTTCCATTCGCCGGTGTAGATGCGCTGCTTCAGGCTGGCGGCCAGTTCGCTGTGCCGGGTGGTACTGCGCTTGGTGCTCGCAGAACGCGGGGTTTTCGCAGTCATGTATGGGGCGAAGAAAATTGTTGGACGGCAGCGCGGGTGACGCGTGCCGGCTTGTTGTTCGCGCCCGGCGCCGGATGGGGGCTGCCAAAGCGTTTATCCGCCTATTATCGCATCGGATGCAAAAGCTATTCCGCGGTGATACCCGCATCCTTCACCAGCTTGACGTAACGCGCGGTCTCGCGCTTCACGTAAGCGTCGAACTCCTTCGTCGAGGGGCTGGAAACCATCACGATGCCGATGTCGCCGAAACGCTTGACGGTGGCAGGCTCATGCACCGCCTTCACCACCGCCTCGTGCAGCTTTTGCACGATGTCTTTCGGCGTGGCGACAGGGGCGAAGATGGCGTTGATGGTCGCATCCTGGTAACCGCGCACGCCGGCCTCGTCGATGGTCGGCACGTTGGGCAGGATCTTCGAGCGCACCTTGGTCGATACGCCCAGCGGGCGCAGCTTGCCGGAGGCGATGTGCTGCACGGAGGTGGAAACCTGGTCGAACATCATGTTGACCTGCCCGCCGACGACGTCCACCAGCGACTGCGCATTGCCCTTGTACGGCACGTGCAACAGCTTGACGTGGGCCATTTGCGAGAACAGCTCGGTGGCGATGTGGCCGGTCGAGCCGATGCCGGAGCTGGCGTACGAAATCTTGCCCGGCTGCGACTTCGCCAGGGCGATGAATTCCTTCACGTTATTCGCCGGCACGCTGGGGTTCACTTCCATCACCATCGGAATGCTGCAGGTGAGGCTGATGTGGGCGAAGTCGGCGTTGGGGTCGTAGCCGGGGGCCTTCACCACCGCGGGCGCCGACAGGAAGGTGGTCGAAGTGGCGAGGATGGTGTAGCCATCGGCCGGCGCCTTGGCGACGATCTGCGTGCCGAGAAGCGAACTGGCGCCGGGCCGGTTTTCGACGATGAAGGTCTGGCCGAGCTCGCGGGTCAGGTTCTCGGCCATGGCGCGCGCCACCATGTCGACGTTGCCGCCGGCGGCCACCGGCACGATCATGCGCACCGGATGGTCCGGGTACGCCGCCAGCACCAGGGGGCTTGCCAGCATCAGGCCTGCGGCCAGCAATCTTGCGTTTTTCATTCGTCGTCTCCTCTCGGGTTGCGGCTCTATTCGGGCTTGATGCCCGCCGCCTTGATCACGCGGGCCCACTTGGCGGTGTCCTTGTCGATGTAGGCCTTGAATTCGGCGGCGCTCATCTGCATGCCTTCGACCGCTTCGGACTCGAAACGCTTTTTCACCTCGGGCGCCTGCTCGATGGCGATCAGTTCCGAATGCAGGCGGCTGATGATGGGTTGCGGCGTGCCGGTGGCGACGATGATGCCCCACCAGTTGAGCGCTTCATACCCGGGCAAACCCGATTCGGCGATGGTCGGCACGTCCGGCGCGGTGGGCGAGCGCTTCAGGCCGCCCACGCCCAGCGCCTTCAGCTTGCCGGCGCGCATCTGCGGCAGGGTCTGCACCAGGGAGCTGAAGCACAGCTGCGTGTTGCCCGACATCACATCCACCATCGCCGGGCCGCCGCCCTTGAAAGGCACGTGGACGATGTCGATGCCCGCCATGCTGGCGAACAGCGCCCCGCCCAGGTGCTGGAAGCTGCCGATGCCGGCCGAGGCGTAGTTCAGCTTGCCCGGCTTGGCCTTTGCCGCGGCGATCAGGTCGGCCGCGGTCTTCAGCGGCAGGTTGGGCGTCACCGCCAGCACGTTGGGCCCCGCCGCGATCATCGCCACCGGCGCAAAAGCCTTTTCCGGGTTGTACGACAGCTTGTACATCGAAGAGTTGGAAGCGAAGGCCGAGGAGATGAACAGCAGCGTGTAGCCGTCGGCCGGCGAATTGGCCGCCATCTCCGTGCCGATGGTGCCGCCGGCGCCGCCACGGTTGTCCACCACCACCTGCCCGTTCAGGCGCTTGCTCAACTGATCAGCAATCAGGCGCCCGATGATGTCATTGCTGCCGCCGGGCGGAAACGGAATGATCAGCTTGATCGGCTTGTCAGGATAATGCCCCTGCGCCGAAGCCATGGCGGAGACGGAAAGAGCCAGCGCGGCGAAGGCGGCGCGGAAAATCAGAATTTTCTTCATCGGTACGAACGCTTCAATTGGGTTGGTTTTGCTTTTTCATCGCAGTTGAGTCAAAAAATCGACCGGCTCCGCCGGCGATTTTTTGCAGTTCAGGCCGCTCAAAAGTAGGGGTGTACTTTTGAGCGTTTCACTCCGCCTTCATCCCCGTCTCCTTGACGATCTTGCCCCACTTGACGGAGTCCGCCGCCATCGTCTCGCCAAAGTGCTTGGGGCTGTCGCCGATCACCGCGGCCGACTTGCTGGCGATGTTCGCGCGCAATTCAGGGCTGGCCAGCGCCTTGATGACATCAGCGGAAATCTTCGCCTGCAAATCCTTCGGCACGGCAGCCGGCATCACCATGCCGAACCAGTTGGTGAGCTCATAGCCGGGCACGGTCTCACCCACCGTCGGCACGTCAGGCAATTGCGGCACGCGCTTCTTGCCCAGTACGCCCAGCGGGCGCAGGCGATTGTCGCGGATGAACGGCAAGGCCTGCACCAGGCTGTCGGAAGTGACCGAGACCAGGCCCGCCATCAGGTCCTGGAAGCTGGGGGCGCTGCCCTTGTAGGGCACGTGCACCAGCTTCACGCCGGCCATGCGGTTGAACAACTCGCCTGCCAGGTGCGGCGCGCCGCCGGCGCCGGAAGAAGAGAAGGTCAGCTTGCCGGGCTCCGCCTTGGCCAGCGTGATCAGCTCCGGCACGTTTTTCACCGGCAGCCCGGGATAGGAGACCATGACGAAGAACACGTCGACCACCTGCGTGATGGGCGCGAACGCCTTCTGCGGGTCGATGTTCATCTTGTAGATGTGCTGGTTCACCGACAGGTTGCCCAGAGTCCCGATGAACAGGGTGTAACCGTCAGGCGCCGCGGTGGCGGCCAGTTCGGTGCCGATCACCCCGGCAGCCCCGGCGCGGTTGTCGATCACCACCTGCTGGCCCCAGACTTTGGTCAGTTCGGGGGCGATCAGGCGCGCGACGATGTCGGTGCCGCCGCCCGCCGGGAAGGCGACAATCAGGCGTACCGGATGACTCGGGAAATCCTTGACGCTCTCGGCCTGCGCCGCGCCGCCGAACAGAAACGCGGCGCAAACGGCCGCGCGCATCACCTGGTTCAATCGCTTCATTTGTCTCATCCCCGTTGTGTTTATAGGTCGAAAAATCGTGGCTAGCCCTTGCGGTCCGGCAGCTCGATGGCCAGCATGACATTGCACAGGCTCTTGCCGTGAATGTCCTGCGCCAGCGAGATGGTGACACCGCCGCCCAAAGCCCGCTCGATCACGAAGTTGAAGGCCTTGAGGTTGCGGATTTCGTAACGCCTCACCGGCCCCTGCGCGATGTGGGCGAAGGCCTTCATCACCACGTCCTCGGTGAGTTCCTTCTGCAGGTAGTCCCAGTTCTTCTCGTCGTAGCAGATCACCGAGACGTTGGAAGTATTGCCCTTGTCGCCGGTGCGGCTGTGGGCGATGTCGTAGACGCGGGTTTTCGTGGCGCTCATAGCGAGCCCTCCACCACCAGCTGGGGTTTCACCAGATGGCGCGGCAGCAGCACGGACTTCACCGCCAGCACGTCGCGCACGCGCGGCTCGCAGGCCCCGCCCGCCCCGCCCGGCCCGTGCATGTGCATGGCGCGCACCTCGAAGCCGATCGCATGCGCCGCCTTCTTGTCCGGCGTGCGGCCGGCCATGCGCAGGCGCACTTCGTAGGGTTCGGGCCGGCCCGAGTTCGGGTAACCGGGTTCGCCATGCAGGCTGGAGACGCCGATGAGATCGACACGAAAATCCTCATAGGTGAAACCGCGGCGCTTCAGGCGCTCCTTCACCACTTCCGCCGCCCAGCGGGCACGCGCCACGGCATCGATGCCGCCGTAGGAGACTTCGCCTTCGCCAATGTAGCCGGCGGAATAACCCACCACCACCTTGTAGGTGTCGGTGCGCGGACGGGCGACCGCCCCTTTCACCTCGACACGATCGCGGTCCACTTCGGTCAGGCTGATGCCGGTGATGTCGAGCACACAGTCCGGCGTGATGTAGGCCTTGGGGTCGTGCATTTCGTAGATCAGTTGCTCGGTGCAGGTCATCACGTCGAGCCGGCCGCCGGTATCCGGCGTCTTGCCCAGCACGATCTTGCCGTCGGGGGTGACGTCGGCAAACGGGTAGCCGTTGTTGGCCAGGTCCGGCACGTCCTTCACGCCGGGCCAGCCGAAGCAGCCGCCGGTAACCGAAGCCGTGCATTCGAGCAAATGGCCGGCGGCAGTGCCCTGCGCCAGCCTGGCGTAATCGTCGTAGGACCAGCCGAACTCGTGCATCATCGGGCCCACGAACAGCGACGGATCGGCCACGCGCCCGGTCAGCACGATGGGCGCGCCGGTATCCAGCGCGCGCGCCACCACGTCGGCGCCGAGGTAGGCATTGGCGGAAGCCACGCTGGGCAGGATGCTCTCCAGCGGCTCGCCGTTTTCCATCAGCCTGAGTTGCGGCATGGTGCGCACGATCTCGGTGACATCGTCCCCCAGCACCACCGCCACCGGCACATCGCCCAAACCGAGATTCTTCGCCTCCATGCGCATCGCCTTGGCGCCGCCCACCGGGTTGGCCGCGCCCATGTTGCTGACGATGCGGATGCCCTTCTTGATGCAGGTCGGCAGCACGGTTTGCGCGCGCTCGTGCAGCGACGGCGAGTAGCCCTTGTTGGCGTCCTTGGTGCGCGTCTGGTTCTCGCGCGCGACGGTGCGCTCGGCCAGGCATTCGAAGACGAGATAGTCGATGGCGCCGCGCTCGGCCAATTCCAGCGCCGGCAGCATGCGGTCATCCGACGTTCCGGCGCCGGCGCCGATGCGCACTTTTTGCTTGCCGCTCATGGCAGCGCCTCCTGCGCGCATGACGCGCGCGTGCTGATGCGATTGATGGACATGGGGCGGTATTCCATCAGGCTTTGTCTCCGTCGCCCACCCGTGAATGCTTATCCACGGGTCAGGCTTGATTTTTGGTCCCGAATGGCGGGATGATACTTGTATCAGCCACCCGTCCGGGAACCACCTATAGAGCACCGGCGGACGCGGGCAGGCCGAGGCCGCATTATCGCCCCAAAAGGCGTAGCATCAGCCAGCCGGCTTTGGGAGTAAAGGTAAAGAAGGAGCATTATGGGTTACATAACCGAATTCAAATCCGTTCGTGATCAAGTGAGCGAGGAGGAGTGGCAAGCGCGCCAGGAACTGGCTGCCTGCTACCGCCTGGTCGATCGCTATGACATGACCGACCTGATCTACAACCACATCACGCTGCGCATTCCCGGCACCGAGCACCTGTTGATCAACCTCTACGGGTTGCTCTACAAGGAAATCACCGCCTCCAGCCTGGCCAAGATCGACCTCGACGGCAACATCCTGTGGAAGCCGGAGACGGACTACGGCATCAACCGTTCCGGCTTCGTCATCCACGGCGCCATCCACAAGGCGCGGGAGGATGTGAAGTGCATCATCCACACCCACACCCGCGCCGGCATGGCGGTGGCCTCGATGAAATGCGGCCTCCTGCCGCTGACGCAGACCGGCATCCGCTTCGCCGGCCACATGGGCTACCACGACTACGAAGGCCCGGCGATCGACCTGGCCGAGCAGGAGCGCCTGGTGCGCGACCTGGGCGAGCACAATGCCATGATCATGCGCAACCATGGCCTGCTCACCTGCGGCCCCTCGCCCGGCGAGGCCTTCAACCTGATGTACAACCTGGAACTCGCCTGCCGCACGCAGGTGGACGCGATGGCCGCGGGCACCGACCTCGACGTGCCCGGCGAGGAAGTGCTGGCCAAGACCGCCCACCTCTACCAGCCCGGCGCGCGCCGCCCGTACGGGGTGCTTGAATGGCATGCCATGCTGCGTTTGCTGATGGCCGAATCGAGCCAATCCGGTTTCCCGCCCTACTGGGAATAAAGCGCTGCAATAAAAAACGCCGCCCATGAGGCGGCGTTTTTATTTGACGGCAAGCAGCGACTCGGCCTCGCCCCTCTCGGTGTCATTCCGGCGAAAGCGGGATCGCCCCGAAGGAGGAGGCCCTGGGTCATGACAGCCGAGGCCCCTACCCGCCCTTCACCCCCTGCGTATGCACGTAAATCGCATACAGCGACCGGCTCGCCGCCATGAACAGGCGATTGCGATGCTCGCCGCCAAAACACAGATTGGCGCACCGCTCCGGCAGCGAAATATGCCCGATCGCCTCGCCCTGCGCGGTGAAAATCCGCACGCCATCAAGCTCCGCGCTGCCCATGCCCCAGCCGCACCACAGGTTGCCGTCCACATCCACCCGGAAACCGTCCGGCGTGCCCTCGGCGCCCGCGTCGATCAGCACCTTGCTGTTCGCCAGCTTCGCGCCATCGACGACGTCAAACGAGCGAAAGCGCCGCGGCTTGGTGCGCGACTCGATGATGTAGAGCTTTTTCTCATCCGGCGAAAAGGCCAGGCCATTCGGCCCTTCGATGTCGTCGGCCACCATCGTCATCGCGCCGGTCTTGCCGTCGATGCGGTAGACGCGCTGCGGCAGCTCCTGCGTGCCGGCGCGGCCGGTGTAGTAATTGACCAGGCCAAACGGCGGGTCGGTGAACCAGATCGAATCATCCGACTTCACCACCACGTCGTTCGGCGAATTCAGCTTCTTCCCTTCGAAGGTCTCGGCCAGCACGGTGATGCTGCCGTCGTACTCGGTGCGCGTGACGCGCCGCCCGACGTGCTCGCAAGTGATCAGCCGCCCCTGGCGGTCGCGCGTATTGCCGTTCGGCAGGCCGCCGGAGCCGCTGCGGAACACGCTCACTTCCCCGCTCTCCTCCACCCAGCGCATGATGCGGTCGTTCGGAATGTCGCTCCACAGCACGTAGCGTCCGTCGCCGAACCACACCGGCCCTTCCGACCAGCGGCAACCGTCCGCGAGTCGCTCGACGGCGGAAAACGGGTTGACGTATTTGGCGAAGCGCGGATCGAGCACCTTCACCGCCGGGTCGGGATAACGCGGCATCGATTCATTGGAAGACATCACGACATTTCCTTTGTTGGAGATTGCTGGTTCGCCACAGCGTAGCGACGGGATGATCGTGCAAGCGCGCGCCTGCTGCAAGCGCGGCACCCCGATAACAGATATGCGCAATCAGCATGTCAGCTAGAGGCGGAATGTGGTTTGCAAGATTGTCGACAACGCGGAAAATACGCTCCCTGCCGTGCCTTTCCCAGGCGTTTCCCAAAACCCTTTTTCAAATCATCCTCCAAGACCCCCAGGGGACAAAAATGCGATACCTCAAACACCACGCCTCAGCCCTGTGCGCCGCGCTCGCCTGCCTCACCGCGCCCGCGCACGCCGCCTATCCCGACCAGCCGATCAAGTTCATCCTTCCCTTCGTGCCCGGCGGCTCCACTGACCTGGTGGCGCGCAAGATGGCCGACAAGGCCCAGGCCATCCTCGGCCAGACCTTCGTGATCGAAAACCGCGGCGGCGCCGGCGGCGTGATCGCCACCGACGCGGTCGCCAAGGCGCGCCCCGACGGCTACACCATCCTGTTCGCGCAGACTTCCCACGCCTCCAATCCCTGGCTGCTGAAATCCCTGCCCTACAACTCGGAAAAGGACTTCACCCCGATCGCGCTGCTGGCCGACCACCCCGGCGTGCTGCTCGCCAACCCCGGCAAGCCCTACAAGACCTTCGCCGAATTCCTCACCTACACCAAGGCCAACCCCGGCAAGGTGATCTACGCCACGCCCGGCCGCGGCACCTGGCCGCACCTGACGATGGAACTGCTGAGCCAGCGCGCCGGCCTGTCGATGGTGCACGTCCCCTACAAGGGCGCCGCGCCCTCGCGCGTCGATGTGATCGAAGGCCGCGTCGATGTGAAGGTCGAGGCCTACGTCTCCACCTCCCAGTTCATCAAGAACGGCAAGCTGCGCGCGCTTGCCGTCACCGGCAAAGACCGCATTCCCGACCTGCCGAACATCCCCACCATCGCCGAATCCGGCTTCCCCGGCTTCGAGTCCTCGATCTGGATGGGCGTGCTCGGGCCCGCCGGCATGCCGGCCGATGTCGTCGCCAAGCTGCAGGACGCCTTCACCCGCGCGGCGCATGACCCCGAAGTGGTGAAAAGCCTGGCCGAGCAGAACATCTACGCCCGCGGCCTGCCGGCAAAAGATTTGGCCGCGCTGATCCATAATGAGATCAACAAGTGGCACGACCTGACCAAGGCCGCCGGCATCAAACCCGAGTAAATGCTGAACAAGTGTCGAAATCGGAATGCGGGAGGGCGCACTCCCCTCCGACTTCGGGGTTGTTAAGGGGGCCGTGGCCCACTTAATCAGTTATTCCCCGAGTCATCGCTGCTCAAGTAGACTGCGCTCCTCGAAGCCGGGGAGCGCACCGCCGCGCCCTCCGGCTTCGTTTCCGGTATTTCCCTCAAGTCACACGCAAGGAGCAGCAATCATGATGGGATGGCGCGGCCGCCTGGGCTTTCTCGTTCCCCCCGGCAACCCCACCATGGAGCCGGAACTGATGCAGCTGGTGCCCGATGGCGTCGGCCTCTACTTCACCCGCATGGTGGCGCACGGCACCACCGGCTCGCTCGACGGCCAGGAAGAGCGCAACCGCGCGCAGATCGCGCACCTGGATGAAAACGTCGAGCTGCTGGCGCACGTCAAGCCCAGCGTCGTCGTGATGGGCCACACCGCCACCAGCTACACCCTCGGCAAGCAGGGCGAGGCTGAACTGAAGGCAAAGATCGAGCAGAAGTACAGGATCGCCTTCACCAGCGCCTTCGAAAGCGTGGTGACCGCGCTCACCCATCTCGGCATCAGGCGCGTCGCCTACGCCACGCCCTACAACGAAGCCACCACGCTCAAGGGCAAGTCGCACCTCGAATCCTGCGGCTTCGAAGTCGTCGCCCACGGCATGCTGCCCGGCGTCACCAACATCTACGACGAGTCCGCGCAGCGGGCTTATCAGCTCGCGCGCATGGTCGATGTGGCGCAAGCGCAAGCGGTATTCCTCTCCGGCGTCGGCATGCCGACGATAGAGACCATCGACGCCCTCGAACGCGATCTCGGCAAGCCGGTGCTCTCCAGCACTTCCGCCATGATGTGGAATGCGCTGCGCATCGCCGGCGTGCACGAGCCCGTCAAGGGCGCCGGGCGCCTGCTGGCGCAGATGGGCCAGTAGCGATGGTCCTCTACCTCTCCGAAGCCGACATCCGCGCCGTCCTCACCATGGACGTTGCCCTCGAACAAGTCGAGCGCGCCTTCACCGCCCGCGCCAAGGGCGAAGCGGTGGACGTCGCCCGCGTGCGCACGCGCATGCCGGGGGCGCACCTGCACATCCTGCAAGCCGGCGCCCCCGAACTCAACACCGTCGGCTACAAGGCCTACTACATCAAGCCCGACAAATCGCGCAGCTCGCTCGTCAACCTGTTCGACCGCGAGGAAGGCAATCTCGAAGCCATCCTCGAAGCCGACTGGATGGGCATGATGCGCACCGGCGCCGCCACCGGCGTGGCCGCCAAATACCTGGCGAAGAAAAATGCCAGGGTGCTGGGCCTGTTCGGCTACGGCCGCCATGCCAAGACGCAACTGGAAGCCGTCAGCCGCGTGCGCCCGCTTTCAGAGGTGAAAGTGTTCGGCCGCAATACCGAGCGCGTGCAGGCCTTTTGCGCCGAGATGGGCCCCAGGCTCAAGCTCAACGTGCGCCCCGCCGCCTCGCGCGAGGAAACCGTGCGCGGCTCCGACATGATCGTGGTGATGACCCGCGCCTCCGAGCCGCTGTTCGACGGACGCTGGCTGGAACCCGGCCAGTTCGTCGCCGCCGCCGGCTCCAATGCCCTGGACCGCCGCGAGGTGGATCTCGAAACCGTGAAGCGCGCCAACCCGGTGGTGGTCGATTCACGCGACGTCGCGGAAAATGAATGCGGCGACCTCCTGCCCGCCTGGGAAGCCGGCCTGATCGACTGGCGCACCCTGCCCGATCTCGGCGACATCATCATCGGCCGCCATCGCGGCCGCGCAGCCGGCAACGACGGCGAGCAGCAGGTCATCCTCTACGAATCCCACGGCATGGGCCTGCAGGACATCTACACCGGCGCGCGCGTGCTGCAACTGGCGCGCGAACGCGGCCTGGGCACCGGCCTGCCGATCGGCTGACCACAGAAACGCGCCCCGCTGGCGCTAGCGTGCCAGCTTCGCGTTCTCTTCCTTCCCGATCAGCCAGCGCCCGCCCTGCTTGACGAAGGTCAGCGTCTTGCGGCTGGTCTCGCGATAGCGGTCAGACTCGTATTTCTGCACGAAGCTCACGCGCGGGTGCGCGCCCTGCGCGTCTTCCACCTTCACCTCTTCGATGGTGACGTGGATGAACGCCGGCAGCTTCAGGCGCTTGTGCCGTGCCGCCGCCCAGGCGGCGTGGTTCTCGCCGGGTAGCGCGTAGTCCGCCGCGTAGTGCGCGACATAGGCCGTCGCGTCCTTCTTGCGCCAGGCGTCCGCCCATGCCTCCACCGTCTCGCGCAAGGCCCGCGCAACGTCGGCCGCTGCGCCCTGCTCGCCCGCCGCCGCCGCGCGTGGCACGGATTCCACGGAAACCCCCGCAGGCGCCGCGGGGGAAGCAGCGGGTGCAGGCGATGTAGCGGCAGGTGCAGGCGGTACAACGGCGGGAGCGGGCGATGCAGCGGCAATCGGCACCGCAGCAGCCGCAGGCACCGCCCCCGGCGCCTCAGCCTGCGCCGCCATCGCCGTCGGGTCCGCCACCAGCGGCTCCAGCCTCGCCGCGTCCGCCGCATTGACCGGCATCGTCGCCAACTGCCCCACCGGATTGCTGCGCGCCGAGGTACGCCACAACCCGCGCCTGTCGAACCACAATGACACGATGAAAGCCTGCGCGCCGCCCGCCTTCAGCACCACGTATTGCCAGACCTCGCCCGCCTCCCCCGCCGTCAGCGCGCTATGCGGCGCCCCCAGCAGGCGGCTGACGTCATCCGGGCGCAAGCCCCGCATCAAACCGGTGAGCGATTCGGCCGCAATCGGCTTGACCGCCGCCGGCACCTCCGTTGCCAGCCAGGTCGGCTCGGCGCTTTCCAGTTGCTGCGGGTTCCACGCGGCCGCCGGCGCCCCTTGCGCCCACGCCGTCGCGCCCCCCAGCCACAGCATCACCACGACCAAAAGCCCCGCCACCAATGGCGGCGGCATCGCGCCGATGCGCGCCCCACCGGGCAATGCGACGGCGAGCGGGCAGCGAAAGCGAAAGCAGGCGAAGGGCATAAAGGAGAGCATCCACATATGTCGTGCGGCGATTCTATCGGCAGCAGCGCGCAGTCGGCAAGCGGGGCTCGCCTATAATCGCCTGGTTCCCTGAAAGTGTTCCGCGACCGGCGAGGTTTCCATGCAGCAGATTCAGGCCCTGGTGTTCGACGCATACGGCACCCTCTACGACGTCTACTCGGTCGCTGCGCGCGCCGAAGACTTCTTCCCCGGCCATGGCGCGGCCCTCTCGCAGCTATGGCGGCAAAAGCAGCTTGAATACTCCTGGCTGCGCTCCCTGATGGGCACCTACGCCGACTTCAACCAGGTCACCGCCGAAGCCCTGCGCTACGCCGTCACTGCCCTCAAGCTCAAGCCCGACGAAGGCGCCATCGCCGCGCTGATCGCGCAATACGTCCACCTCGCCCCCCACCCCGAAGTGCCTGCCGCCCTCGCCGCCTTGAAACCCGGCCGCAAGCTCGCCATCCTCTCCAACGGCGCGCCCGACACCCTCGACGCCCTGGTGCGCAACTCCGGCCTCGCCGCCCAATTCGACGCCGTGCTCTCGGTGGACAGCGTCGGCATCTACAAGCCCGACATGCGCATCTACGCGCTGGCCGAAAAAACCCTCGGCGTCGACAAGCGCCACATCGGCTTCGTCTCCTCCAACTGCTGGGACGCCGTCGGCGCCGCCACCTACGGCTTCACCGTCTTCTGGGCCAACCGCAGCGGCGCCCCGGTTGATGTCCACGGCCGCGCCCCCGACCACATCGTCACCGGCCTCGACCAGATCGCCGCGCTGCTCAACGCCGCCTGAAGGCCCAATGTCACTGCCCGCTCCGCCCTTCGACCTGCGCCGCCCGCCGCTGACCCACTGCAACCATTGCGGCAGCCTGCTCGCCGCGCGGGTGCCCCCCGGCGACAGCCACGAGCGCCTGGTGTGCCCGCAATGCGGCACCATCCACTACGAAAACCCCAAGCTGATCGTCGGCTGCATCCCTCTCTGGCAAGGCAAGATCCTGCTCTGCAAACGCGCCATCGAGCCGCGCTACGCCTACTGGACCCTGCCCGCCGGCTTCATGGAAAACGGCGAAACCACCGCCGACGGCGCGCAGCGCGAAACCCTCGAAGAAGCCGGCGCCGAAGTCAAAGACCTCGCCCCCTTTTCCATCATCGACGTGCCCTACGTGCACCAGGTGCACTTCTTCTTCCGCGCCGAACTGGTCAACCCCGACTTCTCCCCCGGCGAAGAAAGCCTGGAAGTGCAACTGTTCGACGAGAGCGAGATTCCATGGGACAAGCTGGCCTTCTACACCGTGATCGAGACACTCAAGCTGTTCCTCGCCGACCGCAAGGCGGGGCGCTACGGGTTCCACAACCTGCAATTGCGCAGCAAACCGGTGCCGTAACAGCGCCGCGATTGATCCGCCATCCGCAAGTGATGTAGACTACTTTTACGCCAGAGGGACATCGCGCCCCCAGGCGTACCCGAATGCCGGGCCTCCAATAGCCCCATCGCTTTTCCCCGCCAGCCTGGCCCACGCGCGGGATCAAAACAAAACAGCGGTTCCAGACCCTACCCGGCGAAAAAGCGGGGCCCCAAGCACGGCCTCACAGCACCACCTCCGCCCGCCCTCCCGCGGTGTCATCCCCGCGTCCCACGGGGACTTCCTGCGATCGCAGGCGGAGATCCAGCCAGTCATTCTGAATAGCTCGTCACCCTGGTTTCACGCCGCGCCGCTGTTGCCGGCGGCGTTTTGTTCCCCCACGGTTCAACGTCTTACCCTCAGGAGAAAAAAATCATGTCAGGTGTAAAGAATGTCGTTCTCGTCCACGGTGCCTGGGCCGACGGCTCCAGCTGGTCCAAGCTCATCCCCCTGCTGCAAGCCAAGGGGCTGAACGCAGTCGCCGTGCAAAACCCCTTGAGCTCCATCGCCGAAGACGTCGCCTCCACCACCCGCTGGATCAACGCGCAGGAAGGCCCCGTGCTGCTGGTCGGCCACTCCTACGGCGGCGCCGTCATCACCGAAGCCGGCATGAACCCGAAAGTCGCCGGCCTGGTCTACGTCGCCGCCTTCGCCCCCGAGAAAGGCGAAACCCTCGGCGGCCTCGCCGGGCAATACCCCCAGCCGCCGCTATTCGCCGAAGTCAGGCCGATCGACGATGGCTACCTGCTGCTCTCCGCCAAGGGCATCACCGAAAGCTTCGCGCAAGACCTCTCCCCGGCCGACCAGGCGCTGGTGATCGCCACCCAGGGCGCGACCCACAGCACCATCCTCGGCACGCCCATCAAGGCCGCCGCCTGGCACGAAAAGCCAAGCTGGTTCGTCGTCGCCACCAACGACCGCGCCATCGCCCCCGAGCAGGAAAAAGCCACCGCCGAACGCATGAACGCGAAAGTGCTCACGCTGGCCTCCAGCCACTTGCCGATGATGTCGCAGCCGCAGCAGGTTGCGGATTTCATCGTGGCGGCCGCGGCGTCGCTGCCGGCAGGCAAGTAACGGCTTCGGACCTCCCGAGTCCCGGCGAGTCCGGGCAACGGCTCGCCGCGGCTTGATTCAGGTGTCCGGAAAAACGGGACGGCTCACCCCGTCCTGAAAATTCCGCCCCGTCATCCGCCCCCCTAAAACGGCACCCGCATATTCGCCGACGCCGTCTGGTTCAAAAAGCTCTCGCGCAACTCGACGTCATAGCGCAGCGTCACCTGCGTGCGCCCCACGCGATGCAGATCGACGCCCACGCCGCCGCGCAGCAGCAGCGGCGAGCGGCGCAGGCCGGTAAAGCGGATGTCGTCGGTGCCGACAAGATAGGCGGCGCTCACGCTGTCGCGCTGGTTGAGCACGTCGTAGCCCAGGCCCAGGTTGGCGGTGAGGGTGCTCCTTGCATTGATCTTGCGCGCAAACCGCGCATCCACGCCAAGGATCAGTTCCTGCGTGACGGCGGATCTTACGGCCAGGCCAAGGCCGCCGCCGCCTTCCTCGTTGTAGCCGTTGGAGCGGATCACCGCATAATCGGCGCGCAGGGCGGGCGAAAAGGTGGTGTCGGCGCCGATCGCGTAGCTGCGCGTCAGGGCGGTGCCGGCGTGCGCCGTCAGCGCCTTGAAGCGCGAATTGGCGGTGTTGCCGCCGCCGAGGAAATCGAGATGGCGCGCGCCGCGGTTGTCGGTGACACCGCCATCGAGCTGCCAGGTGAGGTCGATGCGCTCGCCGACGCCGTGGCGGCCGTAGCCGATCAGGGTATAGGTCTGGATCGTCGCCTCCTGCGTGCTCGGCGCCCGGCTGTTCACCCGCACTTCGCCCAGCGCCGCGGCCAGGCCGACGGTGGACCGCCGCGAGAGGCCCCGCTCGACCCCGAAGGCCACGCCCTGGGTGCGCACCCGGTAACCGTCGAAGCCTTCGCGCGCGTTCTGGTCGGTGAGGCCGCCGTAGGGCTTCATCCAGCCGTCACCGTTGCCCTGGAAGGAATCGCCGGCGGAAAGGCCGGTCTCGCCATCCAGGCGCGCCTGCACCACGCGATTGACGTCGCGCATGGCATTGAGGGTGATGGCGTTGAGCCCGGCGTTGAACAGCGGCGCGGCCATGCTGCCGGGGCCGAAACCAAGCGCCATCGCCAGATCCTGATCGGCACCGAGAATATTCCACGAGGAATTCTGCAGCCGGCTGAAGTCCAGGTCGTTGTTGTTGAAGAACACGAACCGGCCGCTGGGCGAGGAGTTGGAACCGAGGATAGCGCCGAATGTATAGGCGCCGTTGGCCTGTGCGGGCAGGCCGGAAATGGTGAAGAACATCACATAAGTCTTGCCAGGCACCAGTCCCACACCACCGGTATTGATAGTCACCGGCGTATAGGCGCCGCCGGAAGGCGCGCTGAGGACGGGCGAAGCGTAGAGCGCCGGGCCGACGACGCGCCGGCTGCCCGGACTCCACTCGTAGACGAATGCCTGGTATTTCTGCGGCGTACCGGAAGTCTGCGCCAGATAGAAGGTGAAGCTGCCCAGTGTCGAAAGGGAATTGCCCGTCGAGAAGGTCTGGCCGTAGGTCGCGGTAATGCCCTGCCCCCAGGAAGTGATGCCGTTGGCACCGTCCCACGCGGGAAGGTTGCTGAAGGCCTGCTGCGCCTGTGACGGCAAGGCGATGACCGCCAGCGCGCCCGCCAGCGCGGCATACCGCACGTGTGGCATGACGCCCAAGCCGCGCTTGAATCTGCCCATGATTCCCCTCCCCTTTGTTTTTTATTGGACCTCGTTCCGGCCGCGGTCACCCCGGCCGCGCGCAACGAGAGCGGCGCGTCCGTTAAAGTGATTCCTCCCATCACGGCAGAAACGGACTTTAGGTGCCTGGCTGGTTGCGCGTCAAGGAAATAAATCACATCCCGATCAAAGCTGACCGGCGGGCCCCTCTGGCCGCACCATGCACGCAATCGCGGGTTTTGGCGACCCATGCTTTGGTATTGGCCGGAGCAAATGTTCGACGAGAACGAGATCGCGCTGGAGAAGCTGGCGTTGTCCACGGCGATTCAGGCGCTCAAGCTGTTTCTGGCGGGCCGCAAGACGGGAAGATATGGGATTTCACAACGTGCAGTTGCCCAGCAAGCCCATGCGGTGAGCCGGAAAGATGCGCTGGCAGACTCCAACAGGACTACTCCTGCGCAATTTCCGCGTCATGACCCGAGGCCATCTCCCTCGGGACATTCCCACATGAGCGGGAATCCGGCCAGTCATTGAAAACAGGATTTTTCAGTTCCCGCTTTTCACGCTGCCCCGTTGCGGAAACCTCCAACCAACGCCAAAATAAGTCGTTGCAGCACTCACGAACGGATGGCCGCGGTGAACCAGGAAAAGCAAACGCACCTGATCGAATCATGCCGGTGCGGCAAGGTGGAATTGGAAGCCATCGGCCTGCCGATCCTGAGCGCAGCGTGCTATTGCAAGAGTTGCCAGGCTGCCGGCAGCCACTTCGGGCAACTGCCTTTCGCATCACCCGTGCTCAATGCCGACGGCGGAACCGACTACCTGCTCGATCGCAAGGACAGGGTGCAATGCATGAAGGGGGAGGCGCTTCTTGAAGAATATCGCCTCAAGCCCGAGTCCCCCACCCGGCGGATGATTACCACCTGCTGCAATTCGCCGATGTTCGCGGACTTCACCAAGGGGCATTGGCTGTCGCTGTACCGCAACCGTTTTCCGGCGGACGCGCCGCCGATTGAAATGCGCGTCATGACGCAAAGCCGGCGAGAGGGCGTGGTGCTTGCCGACGACTTGCCGAATTATTCCGGCGCCTCGGGCAAGTTCATGTTCAGGCTGATCACCGCGTGGATCGCGATGGGTTTTCGCCGGCCGGAAATCAGCTGGGGGGCGGCGCGCCGGCCGCAATGAAAAACAGAGGCGCCTGAGGCTGCAACGCAGCCCATGGAAGCCGCGACACTCTCCCGCAGGCAAAACCCGGCCTACTCCTCCACGCTTGCGGCAAGGTCGAGGTTCGCAATCAGCCGCGTGAGCAGCACCACCAGTTGCGTGGCCTCCTTCTCCGTGAAGCCGTTCAGTGCGTCGCGGTTGCCCTCGAACAGGGTCGCGCAGGCCTGCGGCAGGCGGGTGCGCGCGGCCTCGGTCAACAATATCTGGCTGCTGCGTCCGTCGGCCGGGTCGGGC
>DASYEQ010000140.1:0-84688 GCA_036498945.1 Burkholderiales bacterium
TCGTTGATGGTGACGCCGAGTTTCTCGCGCGCCCAGTTGAATACCGTTTCGCCCGTCGCCTCGCCCGCGCTCATGATGGCGCGCAGCTTGAGGTTGTATTGCCGGCGCGGCTCGGCCACCGCCTTCATCATCATCTTCAGCGCCGTGGGGAAGAGGAAGGTGTTGGTGACGCCGTAGCGGTCCATCAACTGGTAGGCCTTCACCGCGTCGAAGCGCTCGCGCGTCTTCGCCATGTTGGCGACGATGGGCTGGCCGAAGTAGAGCGTGGGCAACAGCGCATCCATCAGCCCGCCGGTCCAGGCCCAGTCGGCCGGCGACCAGAACACGTCGGCCGGCTTGGGGAACCAGTTCTGGGAAGCGACGAAGCCGGAAAGATTGCCGATCAGCACGCGATGCGGCTTGAGCGCCCCCTTCGGCGGCCCGGTGGTGCCGCTGGTGTAGATCAGAAGCGCCGGATCTTCGGCGCGGGTCTTCACTGCGGTGAATTCGCGTGATTGATCATGCAACAGCTGGTCGTAGTCCACCTGACCGGCGAGCCGCGCAGAAGTATCGCCGATCACCACCACGTGCTTGAGCAGGGGGCAGTTCTCGCGCGCCGGCGCCAGGTTGGGCAGCGCCGCGCGGTCGATCAGGATGGCGGCCGCGGCGCTGTTGTGCAGACGGTATTCCAGGGCTTCCGGCCCGAACAGCACCGACATCGGCATCGCCACGGCGCCCATCTGGTAGCAGGCGACGTGGGCGGCGATGGTCTGCGGCGACTGCGGCAGCACCAGCGCCACGCGGTCGCCGCGGCGCACGCCGAGTGAGGTCAGCGCATTGGCCAGGCGATTGGCCTGCTGCTGCAGGTCCCAGTAGGTGTATTTCTCGACGCAGCCGGCGTCGTCTTCGTAGTAGAGCGCGAAGCGGGCGCGGTCTTCGGCCCAGCGGCCGCAGCACTCCCAGCCGATGTTGAAATATTCCGGAACCTGCCAGCGGAAGCTGGTATACAGTTCCTGGTACAGATCGTCCTTGGCCAAAGTCTCCTCCTTGTTCACTGCTTTTGCGGAAATGATACGCCGACTTGCCCACCTCTCCCGCGCCGCGCTCGCGGTGCTGCCGGCGGCGCTTTGCCTGGGGGGCTGCGTGTCGATCACTATTCCCGGCAACGTGACCACGGCGATCTTCCTGGTGCCGATCATGCTCGACGACGGCGCCCGCATGAACGGCGCCGGCGCCAATGACGGCGGCTGGCTGGGCAATGCCGACAGCCACCCGGCGGTGCGTCCAAGGTCCGGCGATACCGGCCCGGCCGACGGCACCCAGGTGCAGGTGCGCTGAAGGCCGGTGCGCTAAAGGCACGCGCCCAGTTGCGCCGGCGCCACGGTGCCGGCCGGAAGTGTTGCTTGTACGCCAAACCGGGGCTTTGTAGGCCTCGCGGCGATTCCGTAAGCACCTCCCTGCGTGCTAAACTTAGCGCCGTCGGCCGCGTTTTTTCCGCACGTTGCATGCAGTTGCGGGAAGAACGCCGCCGCAGCCGTTTCCGGGGGAATGGCCATGCCGTTGCGGTCTCTTGTTCTGCTACTGGGTGGGGTGCTCGCGCTGGCGACAGGCGAGGCGATGGCGCAAGCCTGCCCGAACTGGATGCCCGGCACCGTCGTGACCGCCAATTGCGCTGCCAAGACCCCGGTTCAGATCCCCGTGCCCTCGCTCGGCAACCTTTCCGGTTATGCCTTGAGCAGCAACTGGTCGGTGGGCGCTCATGGCGGCGGCGTTGCGGGGGTGGCCACGCCCGACCCCGTATTGCAGTTCCGCGACGGCCTGGACCGCAGCTACGCCAGCGCCGATCTCACCGGTTCCTACTGGTACGGGCGCTCGCAGTTCGCCACCCGCTTTTCCTTCAACACCGGGGTGGACCGCCTGAGCGCCTTTGGCCTGGGCACCTATAACCTGCCCGATTACCGCAGCACCTGGAGCCAGACGGCGGCCACCGCGCGCTACGGCTACTGGTTCAACGGCTTCATGCCCTATGCCTCGCTCACCCTGTCTTCCAATCTCGCCGCCAGCAATCCGGCGCTGCAGGGGGCGGGCGGCGGCCTGATTCCGCGCCTGGGGGTGGATTTCTTTTCCAAGCGCGACCTGAGCGGCGGTCTTTCCTACTCCACCGAGCAGGGCGGCGTGGTGAAAAACCAGGTCTGGTCGGCCAACCTGAACTTCCGCTTCTAGCGGCCCGTACCCGGGAGCGCCCGGGAAGCGCCTATAATCGCCGGCTGATCCTTGCACGCCCCATTTGCCGGGGCGTTTTTCATTCCATGCGTCCAAGCCGCAGCGAATTCCTGTCCGTCCGCGGGCTGCAATACCACGTGCACCTGTGGGGAGACGCGGACGCACCCCGGCTTTTCATGATGCACGGCTGGATGGACGTCGGCGCCTCCTTCCAGTTCCTGGTCGATGCGCTCAAGGGCGGCTGGTGCGTGATCGCGCCCGACTGGCGCGGCTATGGCCACAGCGAGAACTCGCGCGACGGCGTCTACTGGTTTCCCGATTACCTGGCCGACCTCGACGCGCTGCTGATGCATTATTCGCCGGACGCCCCGGTGAACCTGCTGGGCCACAGCCTGGGCGGCATTGTGTCCACCCTGTATGCCGGCATCCGCCCCGAGCGGGTGGCGCGCCTGGTCAACCTCGAAGGCTTCGGCATGCGCCGCACCCAGCCGGTGGAGGCCCCCGGGCGCTATCGCAAATTCCTCGGTGAACTTGCCGAGCCGCCGCGACTCAAACCCTACAAGGACTTCGCCGAACTGGCGGCGCGCATGCAAAAAAGCAATCCGCGCCTGTCCGAATCCAAGGCGGCCTTTCTCGCCCGCCAGTGGGGCGAGGAAAAGGACGGCGAGGTGGTGCTGCTGGCCGACCCGGCGCATAAAATCGTCAATGCCACGCTGTACAACATCGACGAGGCGCAGGCCTGTTGGAAAGCCGTGACCGCCCCCATATTGGCAGTGGTGGCCGATGATTCCGACTTGCTGAAGCGCTGGATCACCGAGGCCGACTACCGCGAGCGCCTGGCCTGCTTTGGCGATCTCACGGAAGCACGCATCGCCAACGCCGGCCACATGATGCACCACGACCAGCCCGAGATCCTGGCGGCGCTGATCGAGAAATTCTTGAGCACGCACGGCGCCGAACCACAAGCAAAATGAATGTAGACCTGCACTCCCACTCCATCGCCTCCGACGGCCTGTTGCCGGCGCGGGAAGTGGCCGCGCGCGCCCGCGCGGGCGGTGTCGACGTGTGGGCGCTGACCGACCACGACGAGACCCGCGCGCTGCCGGAGGCGCGCGCAGCGGCCGAGGCCCTGGGCGTGCGTTTCGTCGACGGGGTGGAAATCTCCGTCACCTGGCGCCCGGACCCGGCGGCCAAGGGCACCACCATCCACATGGTCGGCTTGCAGATCGACCCGGCCAATGCTGTGTTGCAGGCGGGCCTGAAACAGATTCGCGGCGGGCGCGACGAGCGCGCCGCGCGCATGGCGCGCGACCTGGAGATTGCCGGCATCCCCGGCGCGCTCGAAGGGTCGAAGAAGTACGCCATCAATCCGGAGCTCGTCTCGCGCAGCCACTTCGCGCGCTTCCTGGTCGAGGCCGGCAAGGCGCGCAACACCCACCATGCCTTCGCCCACTACCTCACCGAGGGCAAGCCCGGCTACGTGGCGCACCAGTGGGCCACCTTGCCGGAGGCGATGGAATGGATCCGCGCCGCCGGCGGCGTGGCGGTGGTGGCGCACCCCGGGCGCTACAAGCTCGGCGCCGGGCAGCTCGACCAGTTCTTCGGCGAGTTCAGGGACCTGGGCGGCCGCGCCATCGAAGTGATGACCGGCAGCCACACCATCGAGCAATACAACCACTTCGCCGAAGTGGCGCGCTGCTACGGCTTCAGGGCTTCGCGCGGCTCGGATTACCACGGCCCCGGCGAAAGCCGCGTCGAACCCGGCAAACTGCCGCCCCTGCCGGCGGACCTGACGCCGGTTTGGCACGACTGGTTCTGACGGTGCAAGCACCCACAACAACCAGGTCATGCGGGAAGCGTAAACTCCCGCCCGCGCCATGAGCCAGTTCTTCGCCATCCATCCGGTCAATCCGCAACAGCGCCTCGTCAAGCAGGCCGCCGAGATCGTGCGCGCCGGCGGGGTGATCGTCTACCCTACCGACTCCTGCTACGCCCTGGGCTGCCATATCGGCGACAAGGCCGCGGCCGAACGCCTGCGGCGCATCCGCCAGGTCGACGAGAATCACCACTTCACCCTGGTGTGCCGCGACCTTTCCGAGATCGCCAACTTCGCCAAGGTGGACAACGCGCAATACCGGCTGCTGAAAAGCGCCACCCCGGGGCCCTACACCTTCCTGCTGGAGGCCAGCCGCGAAGTGCCGCGCCGCCTGGCCCACCCGCGCCGCCGCACCATCGGCCTGCGTGTGCCGGAGCACGTGGTAGCGCAATGCCTGCTGGAGGAACTGGGCGAGCCGATGCTGTCGACCACGCTGCTGTTGCCCGACGTGCCGGAGCCGCTCAACGACGCCGCCGAAATCCGCGCGCGCCTGGAGAAGCTGGTGGACCTGGTGATCGACGGCGGCGCCTGCGGGTTGACGCCCACCACCGTGGTGGACCTGACCGGCGCTGCCCCGCTGCTGATCCGCGCCGGGGCCGGCGAACTCGAACCGCTGGGCCTCGCGCTTGCCGAGTAGACAGGCCGCAGGGGGCGATTTGGTAGAATGCGCCCCTTAAATCTCCGACGGCGTGCCCTGAGTTAGCGCCGCATTTCTCGACCTGGACCAAGCGCCGCCAATTGCAGCGGCCATTAAAACTATGTTCGCCGAACGCGTACTTTCCGGCATGCGCCCGACCGGCGCCCTGCATCTGGGCCACTATCACGGGGTGCTGAAAAACTGGGTCAAGCTGCAAAGCGAGTTTCCCTGCCTGTTTTTCGTCGCCGACTGGCACGCGCTGACCACGCATTACGACGACGTGCAGGTGATCGGTGCGAACACCCATGAGATGGTGATCGACTGGCTGGCCGCCGGTGTCGATCCTTCGCAGGCCGTGATGTTTGTGCAAAGCCGCGTGCCGCAGCATGCCGAGCTGCACCTGCTGCTTTCCATGATGGCGCCGCTCTCGTGGCTTGAGCGCGTGCCAACCTACAAGGACCAGCAGGAGAAGCTTTCCGAGAAAGACCTCACCACCTACGGTTTCCTCGGCTACCCGTTGCTGCAGGCGGCCGACATCCTGATCTATCGCGCCGAGCACGTGCCGGTGGGCGAAGACCAGGTGCCGCACGTCGAGTTCACGCGCGAAGTGGCGCGGCGCTTCAACCACCTGTTCGGCAAGGAGCCGGGCTACGAGCAAAAGGCGCAGGACGCGGTGAAAAAGCTCGGCAGCAAGCGCGCCAAGCTCTATACCGAGTTGCGCACCAAGTACCAGGAGACCGGCGTCGCCGAGGCACTCGAAGGCGGGCGCGCGTTGCTGGCGGAGGCGCAGAACCTCTCGCTGGGTGACCGTGAACGGCTGTTCGGCTATCTCGAAGGCGGCGGCAAGATCATCCTCGCCGAGCCGAAGGCGCTGCTCACCGAAGCCTCGCGCATGCCGGGGCTGGACGGGCAGAAGATGTCCAAGTCCTATGGCAATACCATCGCCCTGCGCGAAGATCCGAAGAGCGTGGAAAAGAAGATCCGCACCATGCCGACCGATCCGGCGCGCATCCGCCGCACCGACCCTGGTGACCCCGAGAAGTGTCCTGTCTGGCAATTGCACCAGGTATATTCGGATGACAAGACCCGTGCCTGGGCCAGGCAGGGCTGCACCACCGCCGGCATCGGCTGCCTGGAATGCAAGCAGCCGGTGATCGACGCGGTGATCCGCGAGCAGGCGCCGATGTTCGAGCGTGCGCAGAAGTACATCGACGATCCCACCCTGGTAAAGAACATCCTCGAGGATGGCCGTGAAAAGGCCGGCAAGCTCGCCGAAGAAACCATGCGCGACGTGCGTGCCGCCATGGGCCTGGGCGAAAACTAGGCGGCATCCGGGCGCGACATTCCACCGGCATGAATTCCCCCGCGGCAGGCATCCGTGCCTGCCGTGACCGGCGATTGTTCCGAAACGGTGCATGCGGCGGGTGGCGGCGGCGCAACACCGTGGGGGATTTTGTAGATCTTTGTTGATTATGCGCCGCATGCGCGGCACGATGACAACGCAAGCAGCGTAGTCAGCGTTAATCCCCATTAATGCAAACCACCATCCGACCTTCGAAAGCTGGCGACGTTGCCGCGATTGCCGAGATCTACGGCTATCACGTGCTCAACGGGTTTGCTTCGTTCGAGTTGCTGGCGCCTTCGGCCGACGAAATCGCCAAGCGCCGCGCCGACGTCATCGGCAAAAGCTATCCTTATCTCGTGGCCGAGGCCGACGGCAAGGTGGTGGGCTACGCCTATGTCAGCCAGTACCGCGCCCGCCCGGCATACCGGCACACGCTGGAAAACTCGGTCTACGTGCACAAGGACTACGCGGGGCGCGGCGTCGGCAAGCTCCTGATGAACGCGCTGATCGAGGCTTGCGAGAAGGTCGGCTGCCGCCAGATCATCGCGGTGATCGGCGACTCGGCCAACCAGGGCTCGATCAAACTGCACGCCGCCTGCGGCTTCACGCCGATCGGCACCATGAAGGCGGTGGGTTTCAAGTTTGGCCGCTGGGTCGACAGCGTCTACATGCAGCGCACCATCGGCGAGGGCGACACCACGCTGCCGCCGGAGCGCGACGTCAGCGGCAGCCGCGGCTAGGCGCCCGGCCGCGGGTCCTCAGAAGAGTTCGATGCCGCCGGCGGCTGCCGGCGGCGTGGCCGTCACGCGCTTGCGGTAATCCCGTTCGACGTCGATCAGCGCCGCGTCCGCATGGCCGGCGAGGCGGCGCATCAGCACGCGGCCGGTGGCGGGAAACAGGCAGACGCGGCGCGGCCAGGTACCCAGCAGGTCTTGCGCGATCAGTGGAATGCGCTCGGTGGCGAGAAAGCCGGCGACGAATTCGGCGTTGCGCTCGCCGACGTCGGCATGCGCGAGGGTCTCCAGCACGCTGGCGCCGCCGAAGACCTTGGCCTGCAGGCGCTGCCGATGCGCGCCCAGCTTGAGCAATGCGTTGATCAGCAGCTCCATCGCATAGACCCCGTAGCGCCCGGAGGCGCCGTAGAGATCGAATCCATTCGCGCCCGAATCGGGCAGCATGAAGTGGTTCATGCCGCCGACGCCGCGCACCTCGTCCCACAGGCAGGCGGCGACGCAGGAGCCCAGGACGGTGCTGATCACCAGGTCCTCGCCGCTGGCGTAGTGCTCGCCCGGCATCAGCTTGACCGATTCGCGCTGGAAGCGCGGATCGAAAAAGCGCGTCAGCCGGGGAGCAACGGAGGAAGCGCGGGGCATGGGGATGGGGCAGGGGAGGACTGGATGCGACAGCGGCACGCGGCCCCCGCGCTGATGCGGGAGAAAGCGTGCCGTCGTTTCTGGTGGATGAGCGGGTGGCGCGCCTGCCGGGGTCAATACTCCTGCCACTCGCCCGCGGAAGCAGCGGCCGGGGTGGCGGTGCGCGGCTTCTTGCCCGCGACCTTGGTGTCGGTCACCGGCGGCTTTTTCGCGAAAGCGGCCTGCGCGTTGTCGCCGGCGGAAAGCCTGAAGCCCGCGACCATGCCCGCCAGGCTGTTGGCCTGCTCTTCCATCGACTCGGCAGCGGCGGCGGCTTCTTCGACCAGCGCGGCGTTCTGCTGGGTCACCTTGTCCATCTCGGCGACCGCCTGGTTGACCTGGCCGATGCCGGCGCTTTGCTCCATCGATGCAGCAGAAATCTCGGTCATGATGCTGGTGACGCGCTTCACCGCTTCGACGATCTCTTCCATCGTGTGACCGGCGTTCTCCACCAGCTTGGAGCCGGCCTGCACCTTGTCGACCGAGTCGCTGATCAGGCCCTTGATCTCCTTGGCGGCGTTGGCGCTGCGCTGCGCCAGGTTGCGCACCTCGGTGGCCACCACGGCGAAGCCGCGGCCCTGCTCGCCGGCGCGCGCGGCTTCCACCGCGGCGTTGAGCGCCAGGATGTTGGTCTGGAAGGCGATGCCGTCGATCACACTGATGATGTCGACCACCTTCTTGGAAGATTCGCTGATCGCGTTCATCGTGCCCACCACCTGCGCGACCACGTTGCCGCCCTTGACCGCGGTCTGGCTCGCATCGGCGGCGAGGTCGCTCGCCTGGCGCGCGTTGTCGGCGTTCTGCTTGACGGTGGAGGTGATCTCCTCCATCGAGGAAGCGGTCTGCTCCAGATTCGCCGCCTGCTCTTCGGTGCGCTGCGACAGGTCGGTGTTGCCCATGGCGATTTCCTTCGCCGCGGTGGTGATGGTGCCGGCCGAGTCGCGGATGGTGGCAACCACGCCCGCCATGTTTTCCAGCAGCGAGTTGACGCCGGCGCACAGTTCGCCGATGGCGCCCGACTTGCCTTCCATCGGCACGCGCTGCGTCAGGTCGTTGCGCTGCGCGGCGCCGACGGCGGCCTGGGTCTGCGCCACGGCTTCCTCCAAGGCGCGCGCGGCCAGTACCTGGGCGGTGACGTCGGTGGCGTACTTCACCACTTTGTACGGCTTGCCGTTGGGATCGAAAATCGGGTTGTAGGAAGCCTGGATCCAGATCTCGCGCCCGCCCTTGCCGATGCGTTTGTACTGGCCGGCGTCGTATTCGCCGCGTCCCAGCTTGTCCCAGAAGGCGCGGTATTCGGCGCTTTCGCGATAAGTGGCCTCGACGAACATGCTGTGGTGGCGGCCGCGGATTTCTTCCAGCGTGTAGCCGATGGCGCCGAGGAAGTTGTCATTGGCGGTGAGGATCTTGCCGTCGGTGTTGAATTCGATCACCGCCTGTGCCTTGCCGATGGCGGCCAGCTGGCCGGAGAAGTCGGCCTCGCGCAGCTTGCTCTCCGTGATGTCAGTGGCGTACTTCACCACCTTGCAGGGCTTGCCGTTCAGGTCGAAGATCGGGTTGTAGGAAGCCTGGATCCAGATCTCGCGGCCGCCCTTGCCGAGGCGCTTGTACTGGCCGGCGTCGTATTCGCCGCGCGCCAGCTTTTCCCAGAAGGCGCGGTAGTCGGCGCTGGTGCGGTGCTCGGGCGTGACGAACAGGCCATGGTGCTGGCCGCGAATCTCTTCCAGTGTGTAGCCGATGGCGCCGAGGAAATTCTGGTTGGCGTCGAGGATCTTGCCGTCGGTGGTGAATTCGATCACCGCCTGCGCCTTGCCGATGGCGGCGAGCTGGCCGGAGGAATCGGCTTCGCGGATTTTCGCCGCCGTGATATCGGTGGCGTACTTGATCACTTTCACCGGCTTGCCGTCCACCCCGAACACCGGGTTGTAGCTCGCCTGGATCCACACTTCGCGCCCGCCCTTGGCGATGCGCTTGTACTGGCCGGCGTCGTATTCGCCGCGTCCCAGCTTGTCCCAGAAGGCGCGGTATTCGCTGCTCGCCGCGTAATCGGCGGGGGCGAAGATGCGGTGATGCTGGCCGCGCACTTCCTCCAGGGTGTAGCCCAGAGCGCCAAGGAAGTTGTCGTTGGCGGTGAGGATGGTGCCGTCGGTGGTGAATTCGATCACCGCCTGCGACTTGTTGATCGCGGCCACCTCGCCCTTCAGGGCCTGGTTTTCGCGCTTCAGGGCTTCGATCTCGTCGCCCGCGAACATGTTTTGCAACCAGCTCATGTCAATCTCCTAAAAATGTATTGCAGGGTGCGAAGCATTGCGTTGCGGCCATCGGCATTCTTCGCATCTGCCTACGCCTGGTCGTGCCTGGATATCGGTGTTGAATCGGGTGCGGTGGTGCTCAACCGTGCAGGGAAGCGTCGGTGGGCGGCAGCGGCTCGTCGAACAGGCCCATCTCGGGGCTCGCAATCAGGCGCTCGATGTCCATCAGGATCAGCATGCGGCCGTCCACCGCGCCCAGGCCGGTGACGTGCTGGGCATGGCAGGCGGCGGAAAAATCCGGGACCGCGCGCATCTGCTCCGCCGTGAGCGCCAGCACGTCGGAGACGCTGTCGACCACGATGCCGACCACGCGGTGCGCGACGTTCAGGATGATCAGCACGGTGAATTCGTTGTACACCGGCTCGCCCAGGTTGAACTTGATGCGCAGGTCCACCACCGGCACGATGGTGCCGCGCAGGTTGATCACGCCCTTGAGGTACGCCGGCGTATTGGCGATGCGGGTGACCGCGTCGTAGCCGCGAATCTCCTGCACCCGCAGGATGTCGATGCCGTATTCCTCGCTTCCCAGGCAGAAGGTGAGGAACTCGTTGCTGGCGACGGTGCCGAGCAACGCGCCGATGTTTTCCATTTGTCCCATGTGGACTCCTTGCGGTTTCAGTGCCTGCTCTTGCGAATCAGGGAAGCGACATCCAGGATCATCGCCACGCGGCCGTCACCCATGATGGTGGCGCCGGCGATGCCGGGCTGGCGGCGGAAATTGGTTTCCAGGCTCTTCACCACCACCTGCTGCTGGCCGACCAGTTCGTCGACTTCCAGCGCCGACTTCACGCCGTCGGCTTCCACAATGACGATGATTTCCGGGCCGCGATGCAGGGACGGGTGTTCCGGCGGGAACACCTCGGCGAGTTTCAATACCGGCAGGTATTCGCCGCGCATGTCGATCACGCGCCCGGCGCCGCCGATCGCGCGGATCGCCTGCGAATCGACCTGCAGCGATTCGACCACCGCGTTCAGCGGCACGATGTAGATGTCGCCGCCCACCGACAGCGACATGCCGTCCATGATGGCGAGCGTGAGCGGCAGGCGCACCGTCATGCGCGTGCCGACGCCGGCGGCCGAGTCGATCTCGACGCTGCCGCCCAAGGCGACGATGTTCCGGCGCACCACGTCCATGCCGACGCCGCGGCCGGAAACGTCCGACACCACCTCGGCGGTGGAAAAGCCGGCTTCGAATATCAGGTTCCACACCTCGGCATCGGTGGGATTGGCCGGCAGCGCGATGCCGCTGCTGCGCGCCTTGGCGAGAATCTTGTCGCGTTTCAATCCACCGCCGTCGTCGGTCACTTCGATCACGATGTTGCCGCCGCGATGAAAGGCCGAGAGGGTGATGGTGCCGGTTTCCGGCTTGCCGGCGGCGATGCGCGCTTCCGGCGTCTCGATGCCGTGGTCCAGCGAATTTCGCACCAGGTGGGTCATCGGGTCGGTGATCTTTTCGATCAGGCCCTTGTCCAGCTCGGTGCCTTCGCCGATCATTTTCAGGTTGACCTTCTTGTTAAGCTTGCCGGCCAGGTCGCGCAGCATGCGCGGGAAGCGGTTGAACACACCGGCGATCGGCGTCATGCGGATCGACATCACCGATTCCTGCAAGTCGCGGGTGTTGCGCTCGAGATCGGCCATGCGCGCCTGCAAGGCCTGGAAGGTGGCGAGGTCCAGGCCGGAGATGTTTTGCGCCAGCATCGCCTGGGTGATCACCAGTTCGCCGACCAGGTTGATCAGCTGGTCCACCTTGCCCACCGGTACGCGGATGGAAGCGGCGTCGGCGGCGGCCTTGTCGGTCTTGGCGCGCGCGGCGGCAGCGGGCGTGGCGGCACGCGCCGCCGGCGCGTCTTCGGCCAGCTCGCTGTCGGGCACGCCGGGCATGCCCTTGAAAAAACCGTAGGGCGCCGGCCTGGGGGCGCCCGGCATGCCGTCGAAAAAGCCATAAGGCTCGGCGGGTGGCGGCGCACCGGCGCTGCCGGCGAACAGGCCGTAGGCCTCGGTGAGGATGGTGTCGGCCGGCGCGGCAGCAGCGGGCGCTTCGTCAAACAGGCCGTAAGCCTCGTCCGCCGCGGCGGGCGCCGGCTCGTCGGCAAACAGGCCGTAGGCTTCTTCCTCGGCCGGCGTGTCGGCGGGCTCTTCGTCGAACAGGCCATAGGCCTCTTCGGCAGCGGGCGCCGGGGTGGCGGCTGGGGTAGCCTCCTCCGGCGTGGCGGCAGGCGTGCGCCCCGCGGCGAGGTCGCGCAGGCGCATCACCAGGGGCGTGGTATCGGGCGCGGCGTCGGCTTCGCCGCGATGCCGCGCCAAGAGCGCTTCGAGCGCGTCCTTGGATTCGAGCAGGGTATCGACGATCGCCGGCGAGAGCGCCATCTGCCCCTTGCGCACGCGGTCGAGCAGGGTTTCCGCTTCGTGAGTGAGATCGGCCAGGTCGGTGAGGCCGAACATGCCGGAATTGCCCTTGATCGAATGCGCGGCGCGGAAGATCGCGTTGACCGTCTCCGGGTCGAGGTTCGCCAGGTCGATGTCGAGCAGCAGGCTCTCCATCGTGCGCAGGTGCTCGTCGGTCTCCTCGAAGAAGACGCCGAGAAACTGGCTGACGTCGAAGGCGCCGCCCTGCGCGCCGGGGTCGGGAGTGTGGCTCACCGGCGGCTCCGCTTAGCCCAGTACTTTCTTGACCACTTCGAGCAGCTTGACCGGGTCGAACGGCTTGATGATCCAGCCAGTGGCGCCGGCGGCGCGGCCTTGCGACTTCATCGCGTCGCTGGATTCGGTGGTGAGCATCAGGATCGGCGTCGACTTGTAGGTCGGCAGGCCGCGCAGGGTCTTGATCAGGGTGATGCCGTCCATGCCGGGCATGTTCTGGTCGGTGATCACCAGGCCGACGCTGTTGGCCTTTGCCTTCGCCAGGCCGTCATTGCCGTCGGCGGCTTCCAGCACGCTGTAGCCGGCGCCCTTGAGCGTGAAGCCCACCATCTGGCGGATGGCGGCGGAATCGTCCACGGTCAATATGGTTTTGCTCATGTATGTTCCTTCTGCGGTACCGGTAAGCGTGCTGTCAAAACGGGTGGTTAAAACGGGTTTTCAAAACGGGGTTTCAAAAGAGCTCGACGTCGCCGCTGGCCATGTCCTGCTGGTTCACCGGGTTGTGATGGGTGGCCTGGCGCAGGCTGGCGACAAGAGCCGCCGAATCGGCGCTCCCGGCGTGGGGGCGCTCGCCCAGCAGGGCGATGACGCGGTCGGCTTCGTCGAGCCGGCCGGCGACGTGATTGATCAGTTGCGAAGCGATGTCCTGGAATTGCAGGGCGCGCACGGCGTGGCTCACGGTCTCGCCCATCTCGACCGACATGCGGTCGATTTCGCCGGCGCTCTGGCCGATCTGGTCGTTGACGCGGCTGATCTCCTCCATGGCGCTGGCGGCCTGGCGGCGGCTTTGCAGCGCGCCCACCATGTCGTGCGAGGCCATGTCGGTGATGATCTTTTCTGCGCTGCCGACGGAGGCTTCGATGCGGCCCATTTCCCCGCGGATGCTGGAAGAGAATTCGCTGGCGCGCTCGGCGAGGTTGCGCACCTCGTCGGCCACCACGGCGAAGCCGCGGCCGGCCTCGCCTGCGCGCGCCGCCTCGATGGCGGCGTTCAGCGCCAGCATGTTGGTCTGCTTGGCGATCGCCTCGATGCCTTGCACCAGGCCCACGGTCTGCGTCACCTGGGTCTTGACCTGGTCCATCTGCTCGACCAGGCCCATGGCGGCCTTGCTCGATTCGATGGTGGCGTCCACCGACGATTGCAGGATTTTCGTGGTCTCTTCGACGAACTGGCTGATGCTGATGCCGCCGGCGCCGGATTCCTCGCGCGTGGCGCCATAGGCGATCTGCATCGCCAGCCCGCGCTGGCGCGAGCTCAGGTCGTGCATGGTGCTGAAACTGGGGATCAGCAGGCCGATGGCCTCCGAAATGATGTCGCGCAGGCGCACCAACTCTTCGCGCGAATGGGCGAACTGGATGCGGAATTCTTCGGCCACCGGCTGCAGGGGGTTGGGCACTTCGGCGGGCACCGGGGTGCTGACTGCCGAGGCAGCCGGCGCGCGCTCGCGCAGCACCAGCCAGGCGGCCGCCACCGGGGCCACGGCGGCAACCAGGGCCGCCGCCACGCCTCCGAACCAGGCGGCGCTACCTGCCGCGAGAGCGGCGGAGGCGACCAGTATCCGACTTGCTTGTGCCACAAATGCACCTATATAGAAAAAAGCTGTCCGTAGCTTGAGGGCCGGGCTCGCCGGAAGCAGGCTCGCCGACGAGATTGCGTTGCGTGTGCTGGCCGATCCTCAAGCCCTTCAAGCGCGTGTCCGCCATTGTGTTGCGTGGGGGATACCCTAAAAAGCCCAAGCAAAGGGGCAAAAGTGGCGCAGTTTGGTTCGTAAAAACGGGGCAAAAGCCCGGCAATTCCGTTAACATCGCGCCCGTGGCGTACTGTTGCCTGGTCCGGGCACGGTTTTTGGCCGTGCCGGGTGCGTCTGATCTGTTTTTTCGCGTTTTTGGTTCGTTTTTCGGCGTTTTTCGGCTTTTTTCTTGATCCCGCCCTGGGTTTTCCGGTCTGCCGACCGGATCCATCCCCGCGTACGGTGCCGCCAGCGCCGCCTCGCCGCGTCTTCTCAAAGGTTCGTTGCTTCATGCTTTCCACTGCCAACATCAGCATCCAGTTCGGCGCCAAGCCGCTTTTTGAAAACGTCAGCGTCAAGTTCACCGATGGCAACCGCTATGGCCTGATCGGCGCCAACGGCTGCGGCAAGTCCACGCTGATGAAAATCCTGGGCGGCGACCTGGAACAGTCCGGCGGTGAGGTGATGCTTGCGCCCGGCCTGCGCCTGGGCAAGCTGAACCAGAACCAGTTCGCCTACGAAGACGAGCGCGTGCTCGACGTGGTGATGCAGGGCCACACCGAGATGTGGCAGGCGATGAAGGAACGCGACGCCATCTACGCCAATCCCGATGCCACCGACGACGACTACATGAAAGCCGCCGAGCTGGAGGCCAAGTACGCCGAATACGGTGGCTACGAGTCCGAGGCGCGTGCCGGCAGCCTGCTGATGGGCGCCGGCGTGGAGGAGAAACTCCACAACGGCCCGATGCGCGAAGTCGCGCCCGGCTGGAAGCTGCGCGTGCTGCTGGCCCAGGCGCTGTTCTCCAAGCCCGATGTGCTGCTGCTGGACGAGCCGACCAACAACCTCGACATCAACTCCATCCGCTGGCTGGAAGACGTGCTGAACGACTACGACAGCACCATGATCATCATCAGCCACGACCGCCACTTCCTCAACCAGGTCTGCACCCACATGGCCGACCTGGACTACGGCAAGCTCACCGTCTACCCCGGCAACTACGACGACTACATGCTCGCCTCGACCCAGGCGCGCGCCCTGGTCTCGGCCGCCAACGCCAAGGCGAAGGAGCGCATTGCCGACCTGCAGGACTTCGTGCGCCGCTTCTCGGCCAACAAGTCGAAGGCGCGCCAGGCCACCTCGCGCGCCAAGCAGATCGAGAAGATCAAGGTCGAGGACATGAAGCCCTCGTCGCGCCAGAACCCGTATATCCGCTTCGAGGAAGACAAGAAGCTCTACCGCCTGGCCCTCGAAATCGACGGCGTCTCGTTCACCTATCCGGGCGCGCCCGCGCCGGTGCTGGACAAGCTCGGCTTCAATATAGAAGCGGGCGAGCGCGTCGCCATCATCGGCCCCAACGGCGTGGGCAAGACCACGCTGGTGCGCCTGATGGCCGGCGACCTCGATCCTTCCAAGGGCCGCGTCAAGTGGGCGGAAAACGCCAAGGTCGGCTACATGCCGCAGGACCCGCAGGCCGAGTTCGCGCAGGACACCGACCTGGCTTCGTGGATGAGCGACTGGAAAGCCGCAAGCGATGACGACCAGATCGTGCGCTCCACCCTCGGCCGCCTGCTGTTCTCCGGCGACGACCTGAAAAAGACCGTGAAGGTGCTCTCCGGCGGCGAGAAGAACCGCATGCTCTACGGCAAGCTGATGCTTTCGCGCTCCAACGTGCTCCTGATGGACGAGCCGACCAACCACATGGACATGGAGTCGATCGAGTCATTGCAGATCGGGCTGGAGAAATACCCCGGCACGCTGATCTTCGTCTCGCACGACCGCGAGTTCGTCAACGGCCTGGCCAACCGCATCATCGAGATCAAGGAAGGCGGCGGCTTCACCGACTTCTCCGGCACCTACGACGAATACCTGATGTCGCAGGGGATTGCGGCGTAAGACTGGTAGTGTTTTTCGCTGCGTGAGCCGGCGCCGTTCGCGTTGAGGTCCCCGGGGTAACGCGTGCGCGGCGCAGGGTCAGCGTACACGTCCTTCGACAAGTTCAGGACGAACGCAGGGGAATTTTCTGCGCCGATTTACGCGCCGGTGTTCCACGCCTGCGTACCCGATTCGACGATCCACTGCCGCACCACGTCCGGCGTCTGCGCCGGCGGCATGGTGGGCGCCAGGTGGCTCTTGGGCAGCAGTTCGCGGATGGCGCAGGAAGCGGAGTACGCATGCGCCGGGTCGTCGCCCGGCATGATGTAGCCGGGCACCTGCAGGGCCATGAGTTGCGCGCCGGTGATGCCGGAAGGCGCGGTGTCGGCGAACAGGCGCGCCTTGATGTCTTCCACCAGCGTCAGATAAGCGGCCTGGTCCTGCTGCACGAATTTTTCGCGGAACGCCGGGTCGGACGCGATCGCCGCCGACCACGGCCCGCATTGCGGGTCGTTCCAGAAGAGGCCCGAAGCGGCGGCGCGCTGCGCGGTGGCAGCCAGGCCATGCTCCTTGACGAAGGCGATGTGCGTGTCGAAGATCGCGTGCGCCTTGAGCATCCAGCGATAGCCGCCGACCGGCCAGTGCAGCAGCATGCCGCGGCAGGTTTGCGGATACGCGGCGCCGAACGCCATCGCCAGCGAAGAGCCCATGCAGCCGCCCAGCACCAGCGCCTGCTTGATGCCGAGATGGTCGAGCATGCCCTTGGCGTGGCGCGCGTAGGCTTCCCAGGTGAGCGGCTCGATGCGCCCGCCGCTTTGCCCGGCTTCGCGGCGGTCGTAGGCGATGACCTGGAAGCGGTCGGCGAGAGTTTCCAGCGGGCGCATCTCTTTCCACACGCCGATCACGCGCCAGCGCGAGAGGGAAGCGTCGAAGGCCGAGGGGGCCATCATCAGCAGCGGCATGCCCTGGCCGTGGACTTCGAACTGGGTGCGGATGCCGTCGATGGTGGCGAAATCGGCCATGGTGTTCTTCCTCAGTTGGCGGTGAGCTTCTCCAGTTCCGCCTGTTTGTCGAGCCACTCGGCTTCAAGCTCTTCGAGTTCGCGCGCAATATACGCCTGATCGAGCACCAGGGCCTTCAGTTCTTCCTTATTTGCGTCCTCATAGATGGCGGGATCAGCCATGCGCGCATCCACCACCTGCTTGCGCGTGTTGAGTTTCGCCATCTGCTCTTCCAGGCGCTTGATGCGCGTCTCCACCGGCTTGATGAGCGCGGCGCGCTGCTGGCGCACTTGCGCTTCCGCGCGCTTTTGCTCCTGGCGGGCGGCGCCGGACACCGGCGTTTCGGCGGCAAGCTTCGGCTTGACCGGGTCCGGGGCGGCAACCACGGGCGCCGCCTTGGCCGGCAGCGCGGCGGGGGCGTCGGCCTTGGCGAGCTTGGTCTTGAACAGCCATTCGCGGTAATCGTCGAGATCGCCGTCAAACTCTTGTACCTTGCCATCGGCCACGATCATGAACTGCTCGGTGGTGGCGCGCAGCAGGTGGCGATCGTGCGAAACCAGCACGAGGGTGCCCTCGAACTGCGCCAGCGCCATGGTCAGCGCTTCGCGGGTTTCGAGATCCAGGTGGTTGGTCGGCTCGTCCAGCAGCAGCAGGTTGGGGCGCTGCCAGGCCAACAGCGCCAGGGCCAGGCGCGCCTTTTCGCCGCCGGAGAATGGGGCAATGGAACTGGTCACCATCTCGCCGGGGAAGTTGAAGCCGCCCAGGAAGTTGCGCAGTTCCTGCTCGCGCACCGTGGGCGCCAGCTTCACCATGTGCCACAGCGGCGATTCGTCATGGCGCAGCATTTCCACCTGGTGCTGGGCGAAGTAGCCGATCACCAGGCCCTTGCCGAAGCGGGCGACGCCGTTGACCAGCGGCAGTTCGTCAGCGATGGTTTTCACCAGCGTCGATTTGCCGGCGCCGTTCACCCCGAGCAGGCCGATGCGCTGGCCTTGCTGGAGCGAGAAGTTGATGTTGCCGACGATGATCTTTTGCGTGCCGTCTTCCAGCTTGTAGCCGGTGTCGGCATCTTCCATCACCAGCAGCGGGTTGGGGGTGGAAACCGGCTCGCGGAATTCGAAGGAAAAGGGGGCGCTGGCGGTGAGCGGGGCGATCTCTTCCATGCGCGCCAGCATTTTCATCCGGCTTTGCGCCTGGCGCGCCTTGGTGGCCTGGGCCTTGAAGCGGTCGATGAACGATTGCAGGTGGTTGCGCTGGCGTAGCTGCTTTTCGTAAGCCGATTGCGACAGCACCAGGGCGGCGGCGCGCTGGGTCTCGAACGACGAATAATTGCCGCCGTAGCGCTTGATCTTGCGCTGGTCGATGTGGGCGATGACGTTCACCACGCCGTCGAGGAAATCACGGTCGTGCGAGACGATCACCATCGTGCCCGTATAACGCTTGAGCCAGTCTTCCAGCCAGATGATGGCATCCAGGTCCAGGTGGTTGGTCGGCTCGTCCAGCAGCAGCAGGTCGGAGGGGCACATCAGTGCCTGCGCGAGATTCAAGCGCATGCGCCAGCCGCCGGAGAAGGTGGCGACCGGCCGGCCCATCTGCTCCGGCGTAAAGCCCAGGCCCGTAAGCAATTGCTCGGCGCGCGAGCGCACGGTGTAGACACCAGCCTCGTCCAGGAGGCCGTGGATTTCGCCCAGGCGGTTGCCATGGGCTTCGCTGTGGTCCTCGGTATCGGCTTCGAGCGCCGCCAGTTCGGCTTCCAGCGCGCGCAGGCCGGTGTCGCCGTCGATGGCGTATTCGACCGCCGCGCGGTCCAGCGCCGGGGTTTCCTGCGCCACGTGGGCGACGCGCCACTGTGCCGGATAGTCGATTTCGCCGCCGTCGGCGTGCAGTTCGCCGCGCAACATGGAAAACAGGGTGGACTTGCCGGAGCCGTTGGCGCCGATCAGGCCGACCCGCTCGCCGGGGTTGACGGTCAGGCTGGCGGCGTCGAACAGCGGCTTGACGCCGCGGTTGAGGCTGAGATTTTGCAGGCGAATCATGGGACTGGAAGGGGGCGCAGAGGCGCGGGGAACGCCGGGGGTGGAAAACTGGCCAAAATAAGGCCTGGAAGGCGCGCCGGGCAAAAAACGGCCACAAACTGCTAGACTAGTATTGTAACTGGCAGCAGGGTCTGGATCAGGGACGAAAAAACAAGGAGGGGCCGTGGCGCATGTCGTTGTGGTGATGAATCCCAAGGGCGGGGTCGGCAAATCGACTCTTGCGACCAATCTCGCCGGTTATTACGCCAACCGGGGCAAGAACGTGATGCTGGGCGACGTGGACCGCCAGCAGACCTCGCGCGAATGGCTCAGGCTGCGCCCGCCGGAGGCAGCGCCGATCCAGAGCTGGGATGTGGAGCGCGGCAAGCCCGCCAAGCCGCCGAAGGAGGCGACCCACATCGTGCTCGACACTCCCGCCGGCATTTCGGACAAGCTGCTGGAGCAGGTGATCAAGCCCGCCAGCCGCGTGGTCATTCCGCTGCAGGCGTCGATGTTCGACATTCTCGCCACCCGGCATTTCCTCGAGCAGATGGCGCGCGACAAGGCGGTGAACCACAGCGAGGCCGAGATCGGCGTGGTCGGCATGCGGGTGGACAGCCGCACCCGTGCCTTCGATGAGCTGCAGCGCTTTCTTGAAGGCCTGGGCCTGCCGGTGCTGGGCTACATTCGCCACACGCAGAACTACGTCTACCTGGCCGCGCGCGGGCTGACGCTGTTCGACGTCGCGCCCGGGCGGGTGCAACAGGACCTGGAACAGTGGGCACCCATCCTCAAATGGCTGGGGGAGTGAGAGGCAGGTCCCAGGCGCCGCGCGCCCGGGACCGGCGGGCGACGCGCTAGCCCAGTTTCAGGCGGCTGGAAACGGCGGCGCCGATGATGCGGGCGAAGGCCTCGGCTTCCTCGTCGATGAAATCGGGCGGCAGGGTATCCAGGCTGGCGAATACGTCTTGGATGTCGCGGTCTTTCCAGATGAAGCGGCGGAAAGAGTTGAAGACGCGGTCGGCCGCGACCGCATCCGATTCCTGTATCTGCGTGAAGTCGGCCAGCGGCGAGAGCGACGTGGGAAAAGGGAAGATCACCCGCGCGCGCAGCCGGCCCGCCAGCAACAGGTCGCGCAGGAAAACGTCGTAGGGACGGTCGAGCGCGGGAACCTCCAGCAGTTCGAGCAGCGGCTGCTTGAAGCGCTGGTGGACGATGTAGGCGGTGGCGCCGGCGAAGGTCAGTTCGCGCGCGTCCATCAAGAGATGGTCGGCTTCGCCGCCCGCCAGTTCCTTGCGCATGTGCAGCATGGCAGCCATCAGCGGCGGGTGATAGATGCCGAGATCGGTGTAGGCCAGGTCCCAGCCTTCCTCCCCCATCGAATGCAGCGCGCCCTCGATTGCCGCGCAACTGCTGGGGCCGAACATGGCGTCGTCTTCCAGGATCAGGCTGTGCCCGGGTGCCTCCAGTGCCGCTTTCAAGGCGAGCCGATGGCTGAGGAAGCAGCCCTTTTCCGACTGGCGGATGGCGCCCGGCACATCGGCAGCCGCAACCTGCTGGCTGTCAACCGCCTTGACGCGATTGAGGTACCAGCCAGGCCGCTTGTATCGCGCGAAGTTTTTTTCCAGGAATTCGCGCCGTTGTGCCTGCTTGCGCAGGTTGATGTAATAGCATTCCATGAGGTCGGAAGGGGGCCGCGGTGGCGCGGCCCTTTTTTTAATGCAGTTTTTCGTTCTTGCAGGCCGCCGCGGTGCATTCGCGCAAGCGGTCGGAGAGCCAGTTGGTGCGCTGCGTGGTCTGATCCACGGTGCAGTCGAGGTTGACCAGGATTTCGGTGCCGCGGTTTTCCGCGCACTTGCCGTTGCGCTCCTTGATCCAGGCCAGCTCGCTGGTCTTGAGCAGGTTCTGCCCTTCCTTGTCGAGTTTCTTGCGCAGGTCGCCATAGACCTTGTTGAGGTCGGCGTCGGCCTGCATGAAGAGCTTGGAATAGCAATAGACCTGGTCGAAGTCGCTGTTGGGCGCCTTGCAGCCGTTGGCGGCAAAGGCGGAGGCCATCGGCAGAGCGAGGGCGGCGGCGGCAATAAGCAGCTGGGAACGAATCTTCATCTTGTTGACTCCCTGTTTTAAAAAAAGCGCCCGACGAATATCGGGGGTTATCAAGAGGGCTCACGCCCCCTCATCAGGCTCCCCTACACGCAGCGGCCGCCGTCGACCTCGATGCACACGCCGGTGACGAGGGAGGCTTCGTCGGAGGCGAGATACAGCGCGGTGTTGGCGACGTCCTGCGCGGTGGAAAAACGCCCCATCGGAATGGTGGCGAGGAATCTGGCTTTCGATGCGTCCGACAGATCGCCGCCGGCAAAGGCGGCGGAAAGCGCGGTGTCGGCGTTGAACACCGGGTTGATGCAGTTGACGCGGATCTGGTCCGGCCCCAGTTCGGCGGCCATCGACTTGCTGGTGGTGATCACGGCGCCCTTGCTGCCGTTGTACCAGGTGAGCCCCGGGCGCGGGCGGATGCCGGCGGTGGAGGCGATATTGACGAAGTTGCCGGCGCGCGCGCGGCCCTGCGCGCGGAACACCGGCACCGCGTGCCTGGCGGTGAGGTAGATGCTCTTGACGTTGACGGCGTAGACGCGGTCGAACTCCTCTTCCGGCACTTCGAGCATCGGGCGATTGCGATGGGTCCAGCCGGCGTTGTTGACCACGCAGTCCAGGCCGCCGTAGGCCTTCACGGTGACGGCGATCATCGCCTGCACCGAGGCGTCCTGGGTGACGTCGGCCTGGACGAATTGCGCGCTGCCGCCGGCCTTGACGATGGCGGCGACGGTCGCTTCCGCGCCGTCGGGATTGATGTCGGCCACCATCACTTTCGCGCCTTCCTGCGCGAAACGCCGGGCGATGCCCGCGCCGATGCCGGAGCCGGCGCCGGTGACGAGGGTGACTTTGCTGGAAAGGCGCATGGGGTCTCCGGATTATTGCGGGGTGGCCGAGTGCTGGATTCGCGTTATTTTAGAACATTGGCATGAAGCAGGGCGTGACGGATTTGTGACGATGTGCGGTTTGTCACGCGTGGGTGCGGCGGAAAGCGCCTCGCAAGCCACGAAATCCGCAGGGGCAAAGTGCTTATGCCGGCATTTTAAAACAGCAGCGGCCGCGCGGCTGGCGGTGGGGGCATAATGCGCGCCAGCCGCATTCGATAACCCTGTTCGAGGAGCCGAAGCCATGACCACCCTGCTGCACAACCTGCGCATGCTTACCCGCTACAACCACTGGGCCGACGAGAAGATGTTCGACTCGCTGACCAAATTGCCGGAGGGGGCGTCGGTGGAGAAAAAGGGCTTCGGCGGCATGCTGCACACGCTCAACCACAACCTGATCGTCGACCGCATCTGGAAGGGCCACCTGGAAAACAAGCCGCACGGCTATACCGCGCGCGTCACCAAGGAAGTGCCCGCGCTGCCCGAGCTGCGCGCGCAGCAGGCCGAGATCAACGCCTGGTACATCGACTATGCGGACCGCATGGACGACGGCCTCTACGACGAGATGATCGATTTCAAGTACGTTGACGGCGGCCCCGGGCGCCTGACGCGCGGCGAGATGATGCTGCACATCGTCAACCACCACACCTATCACCGTGGCTTCGTCGGCGAACTGATGTTCCAGGTGCCGGGGCACCGCGCGCCGACCATCGACCTGCCGGTGTTCCTGCGCGATGCGCCGCCGGAGATGACCCTGCGCGGCGCGGCTGCTTAAGGCGGCGCGCGTTCCGGCGGCAGCGGGCTGAAGCAGCGGCCTTGGGCGGCTCAGTAGCGTCAGTGCGCCACGGAGTGGCTCAAGGTTGAATCTTCTTCGGGAGACTGCATCCGGTGTAGATAACGTGGCAATTGGTGAATCCAGAACCGGTACACGCCGACATGGCATCCTGGACTGCTCGACCCTCTGTAGCTCCGGTGTTCACCGCATAACCTGGATGACCCGCGACCACGGCGCCGCATCCGTTCATATACGACGTCTCGATTTTGCAGTCAGTACCGCCTTTCGACCGGCAATCGTCCAGCGCGGCTTGCTCAGCAAATTGCTTGCTCACGCGGTTCGTCGCTACACCCAGGATGCCCTTCGGAATATAACTCGCAATTGCACCAAATTGAGAGCTCCACTGCGGCGCCCGCTGCTGCTGCTGGCCTTGGTCGTGCCCGGGGATTGGTGCGCAACCCTGTGGTGCGCCCGGCGCACCTCCACCAATGGGGTAATACCCTTGAGGGCAGTTACCTTCGGCGTGCGCGGCAGTGCAACCAAGGAGCAGCAATGTACCCAGAAACAACGCAAAAAAGCTCTTCATCTTGGCTTCTCTCGAAATCAGTTGACACTTCATCGTCGAAACAATGGTCAGGCTAACAGGATGTATCGAATGCAAACACTCGGATTCATTTTGCTAAAGGCCTGTAAGCCGCTCGCCCCGGCTGCTCAAACCGTTCGCTCTTGGATGCTGAAGCCGCTGCCTCAGGCGGCGGCTTGCCGCGCCGTCGCTGCACTCCGGCGCAGATGCACACCCTGCCGCAGCAGCGCCTGTTGCAACTCCGCCGTGTCGATGGCGCGCGCGGGCAGGCCGCGATTGGCGGCAATCGCCGCGGCGGCGCCGGCGGCTTGCCCGGTGACCCAGCATTGCGGAATCTCGCGCAGGAAGGAATGCGAGTTGGGGTCGCTGCCGATGTGGCGCCCGGCGGCGAGTATGCCGTCGAGGCGCTGCGGCACCAGCGCGCCGTAGGGAATCGAGATGCTGGGGAATTTGAGTGAAGGCGAGGGTGAGACGCCGATCTCGTCCTCATGCACCGTGCCCGCATCCCATTGTTCGCGGGTGACGCGTTTGACTGACGTGAGGCGCCGGCTGTGGCGCGCGCCCATTTGCGGCGCCGAGAGCATCAGGAAGGCGCCAGCGAAACCGGGGGCGTGGGCACGGTAGAAATCGAGGTGCGCCACCATCAGGCGGCGCGACTCGTTTTCCACATAGGTGAGGTCTTCGACGTCCAGGCAGGAGACGCCGGACTTGCGCGGCCCCATGAACAGCGCGACGTCGTTGCGCCAGGAGACGAAGGGCTTCTCGAACAGCGTGACGGCTTCGCGCCCGCGCGCCATGAAATCGCCGTACGCGGGGGAAGCGCGGAAGGCCAGCCATTGCTCCATATTGACGCCGCCAAAGGTCCAGGAGACGTTCATCGAATGGTTGATGTCGGTCTCGACGATGTTCGACTCGTATGGGTGGCCGGCGAAGGCATAGAGGTCGCCGTCGCCGGTGCAATCGACCACGCACTTGGCGAAAATCACCTGGCGGCCTTCCTTGCTTTCGAACACCACGCCCTTGATCGCGTTGCCTTCGACAACGGGCGCGGCGGCCCAGCTATGCAGGAGCAAATGCACCTTGTGCTCGGCAAGAATGCGCATCGACTCCCACTTCAGCCATTCCGGGTCGATGGTCGGCGAATGCGTCACCACGCCGTGGAAGGCGGCGGTGCGGATAGACCAGTGCGCTACCTCTGCGGGATCGCGCGAGCCCCAAAGGGCGCGCGGCGGGCCGGCGACGGCATCACGAGGCAGGCGCTCCAGCAGGTCGTTCGCCATGCCGGCAATGACGGTCTTGCCATCCCAGTCGGTCATGCGGTCGATCCAGATCACCAGGCCGCCGGTGGAAAGGCCGCCGAGGTGGTTGTAGCGCTCCATGAGCGTTACGTCCGCGCCGCTGCGCGCGGCGGAGACGGCGGCGGCGGTGCCGGCGGGGCCGCCGCCGATCACCAGCACGTCGGTGTGCTTGTAGATGCGCAGGTCGCGCGCCGGCTCGCGCCAGGTGCCAAGATCGGCGCGCGGCGCCTTGACGCGCTTTTCCTTCCAGACGTCGGACTGGAAAAATTCCCGGTCCTGCTTGCCTTCAGCCCCGGCGGGGCCTTGCGGCTCGAAACCCATGCCGTCCTTCCTGCCGCCTTCGCTCGTAACGGGGCGGCATTGTGTTCAGGCGAGGCGTGCGTCGCTCGCCTGCCGGCGACTCTTGGCGCCGGCCCGGTTTATTCCGCGCGGCGCTTCAGCGCCGCATCCACTTTTTCGCGGCCCAGGTCGGGCGCGTACATATGGATGAAATCATAAACGAAGCCGCGCAGGTAGGCGCCTTCGCGCACGGCGAGGTGGGTGGTCTTCTCCGGGAAGAGGTGCCCGGCGTCGATGCCGCGCAAGTGCTTGTCGCGATGCTCGTCGAAAGCGATGCCGGCGAGAATGCCCACGCCCAGCCCCAGGTCGACGTAGGTCTTGATGACGTCGGAGTCGATTGCCGAGAGGATGATGTCCGGCGTCAGGCCCTTGGCGGCGAAGGCCTGGTTGATCGAGGAGCGGCCGGCGAAGGCCGAGTCGTAGGTGATGATGGGAAAGTCCGCCAGCGCCTTGATGTTCAGCTTTTCGAGATTCAGGAGCGGGTGCTTGGGCGGCACCACCACCACGTGATGCCAGCGGTTGCAGGGCAGGGCGATCAGGTCGGGGTGATGGTCGATGGTCTCGGTGGCGATTGCCAGGTCGGCGTCGCCGTCGACCACCATCTGCGCCAGTTGCGCCGGCGCGCCCTGGTGGATGGTGAGCTTCACCTTGGGGTACTTGCGCTTGAACTCGCCCACCGCGCGCGGCAGCGTGTAGCGCGCCTGCGTATGGGTGGTGGCGATGGTCAGCGTGCCGCTTTTCTGGTCGGCGAATTCGGTGGCGGTGCTCTTGAGATTCTCCGCCTCCACCAGCAGGCGCTCGATCACCGAGACCACCGCGCGCCCGGGTTCGGTAAGCGCCGTGATGCGCTTGCCGAAGCGCACGAAGATCTGCACGCCCAGCTCTTCCTCGAGGTCGCGGATCTGCCGCGAGACGCCGGGTTGCGACGTATGCAGCGCCTCGGCCGCCGCCGTCAGATTCAGCCCCTGGCGCACGGTTTCACGCACGTAGCGCAACTGCTGGAAGTTCATAACTATATAACTATTTGTTGTTAGGAACATCTATTTTATACCGATATGTTATTTCAAGACAAGGCAGGCGGCCGACTATGCATAAGGCGCGTGCTATAGTTTTTGGCTCGATGAGTGTTCTTACCCAATCCTACCGGCCGGCCGGCGAGCGCCTGCTCTGGGGCTGCGTGGCAGCCTCCGTTCTGCTGCATGCGCTGCTGATGTGGCGCATGCACGGGGTGGAAGGTTCGCCCGCGCCGGTGGTGCCGGAACTGCGCGCCACCATCCGCCCGGCGCCGCCGCCCGCGCCGCGCCTGGCGCCGGAGCCGCCCAGGCCGGAGGTGGCGGCAACGCCCGCGCCCAAGGTCGAACCCAGGCCGCCGGAGCCGGTGAAGCCGCCCGAGCCGAAGCGCGAGGCGCCATCCGTGGTCAAGCCGGTTGCCCCGCCGGCGGCGAAGGCGCCGCCGGTGGAGAAGAAGGCCGCGCCTACTGTTCCGCAGCCTCCCGCGCCCGCGGCGCCGCCTCCCGCGGCAGCGGCACCTGCAACGCCGTCGCCGGCCGCGCCGTCAGCGGCGGTAGCGCCCGATGCCAAAGGCAGCAACAATGCCGCGCCGGCCGGCCCGGCGCCTGCCGCGCGTGGCGGCGGCAGCAGCGATTTGCGTGCGGTGGTGCGCAGCTATGAACTGCAACTGGCCCAGGCGGCGCAAAAGTACAAGCGCTATCCCGCGCAGGCGATGGAGCAGCACTGGGAGGGCACGGCGACCGTGCTGGTCCACATCGGCGCCAATGGATTTACCACCGGCATGGAAGTGATATCGGGCACCGGCCATGACCTGCTCGACGAGCAGGCCAAGACCGCCATCAGCAAGGCCAAGGGTTTCGTCCAGGTGCCGGCGGATTTACGCGGTCAGCCCTTCGACGCGCAGGTGCGCGTGATTTTCACGCTGAGCCAGTAAGCCTTACGCGCAGGCGCGCTCCAGCAGGCGCTCCATGAAGCTTTCGCACATGGCGATCTGCTCCAGGTCGCAATACTCGTTCGGCTTGTGCGCCTGCTCGATCGAGCCGGGGCCGCAGATGATCGAGGGCAGGCCGGCGCGTTCGAACAGGCCCGCCTCGGTGGCATAGGCCACCTTGCTGACGCCCGGCTTGCGCGACAGGGCCAGTGCCAGCTGCGTCACCTCGTCCTGCTCGGTGGCGTTGGAGCCGGGGATCGCGGAATGCAGCTTGAAGTCGATGCCGGTTTCCTCCGCCACCTTGCGCATCTCCGGCACCAGCGAGGCGGCATAGGCCTTGACCTCGCTCTCGATGGCGTCGGGATTGGCGCCGGGCAGGTAGCGGAACTCCCAGTCGAAGGCGCATTCCTTGGGCACGATGTTGGTGGCGGTGCCGCCCTTGATGGTGCCGGTCTGCATGGTGGTGAAGGGCACGTCGAAGCCGTTGTCGCGCACTTCCAGCTGCTGCATGCGGTCGGCCATCATGCGGATGTAGGTGATGACGCGCGCCGCGTATTCGATCGCGTTCACGCCCTGCGGGGTGAGCGAGGAATGCGCCTCGCGGCCGTGCACGGTGCAGCGGTAGGAGCGCTTGCCCTTGTGCGCCACCACCACGTTCATCGAGGTGGGTTCGCCGACGATCACCCCGGCGGCCTTGAAGCCTTGCTGCGAAAGCAGGTCGATCAGCCCGCGCACGCCGATGCAGCCGACTTCCTCGTCGTACGACAGCGCCAGGTGGATCGGCGCCTTCAGGTCCGCCTCGAGAAAGCGCGGCACCATCGCCAGCGCGGTGCCGATGTAGCCCTTCATGTCGCAGGAGCCGCGCGCGTACAGGCGGCCGTCCTTGATGGTGGCCTTGAAGGGATCGGTGTCCCAGGCCTGGCCGTCCACCGGCACCACGTCGGTATGGCCGGAGAGCACGATGCCGGGGCGCGCGGCATGCCCGCTCTTGCCGTGGATGGTGGCGAAGAGATTGGCCTTGCGGCGGTCGGCGTCGTAGACCAGCGTCGATTCGATGCCGTAGGGCTTGAGCCAGTCGCGCACCCATTCGATCAGCCCGAGGTTGGACTCGCGGCTGGTGGTATTGAACGAGATGAGCTTCTGGATCATCTCCAGGGATTCGGATCCGGGGGCGGGAATGCGTTCGGCTTTCATGGCTTCACCTATGTGCAGCGGCCTATTTTTGGTCGTTCAGATGGCATGCGCTCATGCGCCCAGGGGCGATCTCTTTGAGCACGGGGTCCTCCACTCTACACCGCTCGAAGGCGTGGGGGCAGCGCGGGTGGAAGTGGCAGCCGGGAGGGGGATTGAGCGGCGAGGGAATCTCGCCCTTGATCGGGATGTAGGTGCGCTTGCGCTTTTCCAGGCTCGGCACTTCGGCCAGCAGCGCCTGGGTGTAGGGATGATTCGGCGCGGCGTAGATTTCGTCCGTGGGCGCCGATTCGACGATGCGCCCGAGGTACATGATGAGCACGCGGTCGCTCAGGTGGCGCACCACGCCGAGGTCGTGGCTGATGAACAGGTAGGTGAGCCCGAGCTGCTCGCGCAAATCCATGAAAAGGTTGAGCACCTGCGCCTGGATCGACACGTCGAGCGCCGCCACCGCCTCGTCGCAAACGATGAATTCGGGCTGCACCGCCAGCGCGCGGGCGATGCCGATGCGCGCGCGCTGGCCGCCGGAGAACTGGTGCGGGTAGCGGCGGGTGAGGGTGGCGTCCAGACCCACCTGCGCCAGCAGTTTCTCGACGTAGTCCTTTTGCTCGCCGCGCTTGATCAAGCCATGCACCACCGGCGCTTCGCCGACGATGTCCATCACCCGCAGGCGCGGGTTCAGCGAGGCATAGGGGTCCTGGAAAATCATCTGGATTTTCAGTTGCGCGGCGCGGGCTTCGCGCGCGGGCAGGGCGCCCAAATCGGCGCCGCGATAGCGCCGCGCGCCGGCATCCAGCGCGTGCAGGCCCACGGCCATGCGCCCCAGGGTCGATTTGCCGCAGCCGGATTCGCCCACCAGGCCCACCACTTCGCCCTCGGCAATCGCCAGGTCCACGCCATCGACCGCGCGCACCACCTCTTCCTTCATGCTCGCACCGAGGCGGTTGGCGAGGCGGGCGGCGAAGTCGAGGTGCTTGACGAAGCGCTTGGTGGCGCGGTGGAGTTCGAGCAAGGGGGCGCCGCTCATGCGCGCGCCTCCACCGGCTCGCCATGCGGATGAAAGCAGCGCACCGCGTGCGGCTCGTCGCTCAGTTGGGGGTCTTGCAGGCAGGCCTCGTCAGCACGGGGGCAGCGCTCGCGGAAGTGGCAGCCGGCAGGCAGGCGCAGGAGCGAAGGCGTGAAGCCGGGAATCTGCTTCAGGCGCTCGCCGCGCGGGTTGCGCGAGGGCACGGATTCGATCAGGCCGCGCGTGTAGGGATGGCGCGCATGGTCCAGCACGTCGTCCACCGTGCCGGCCTCCACGATGCGCCCGGCGTACATCACGGAGACTGTATCGGCAAGGCCGGCGATCACCGAGAGGTCGTGGGTGATCCAGATCAGCGCGGTGCCGGTCTCGCGCGTCAGGCGCTGCATCTCGGCGAGGATCTGGCCTTGTATCGTCACGTCCAGCGCGGTGGTCGGTTCATCGGCGATGATCAGGTCGGGTTTGTTCAGCAGCGCAATGGCGATGGCCACGCGCTGGCGCATGCCGCCGGAGAACTGGTGCGGGTACGCCATCAGGCGCTCGTCCGGCGAAGGAATGCCGACCGTCGCCAGCGCCGCGCGCGAGCGTTCCAGCGCTTCGCCGTGACTCACCTTTTCATGCGCGAGAATCGCCTCGGTCATCTGCGTGTCGATGCGCAGCACCGGGTTCAAGGTCATCATCGGGTCCTGGAAGATCATGGCGACGCGGTTGCCGCGCAACTGGCGCAGCGCTTCCGCGTCCAGCGTGCGCAGGTCGCGGCCGCCGAGCAGGATCTCCCCTCCCACCACGCGCCCGGGCGCATCGATCAGGCCCATGATCGAATAGCCGGTCATCGACTTGCCCGAGCCCGATTCGCCCACCAGCCCCATCACCTGTCCACGCCCGACCGTGAACGAGACTTCATTCACCGCCTTCACCACGCCCTGGCGGGTGAAGAAGTGGGTGGAGAGGTTTTTTACCTCCAGGGCGGCGCTCATTTTTGCAGCCTCGGGTTGAGCACGTCGCGCAACTGGTCCGCCACCAGATTGATGGCGACGATGGTGATCAACAGCGCAATGCCGGGGAACAGGCTGATCCAGTATTTGCCCGAGAGCAGGTAGTTGAAGCCGTTGGCGATGAGCAAGCCCAGCGAAGGCTCGGTGATCGGCAGGCCCAGGCCGAGGAAGGAAAGCGTGGCCTCCAGCGTGATGGCGGAAGCCATCTGCACCACTGCAATGATGATCAGGGGCGGCAGGCAATTCGGCAGCAGGTGGCGAAACACGATGCGGGAAGCGGGCAGCGCCAGCACGCGCGCCGCCTCGATGTATTCGCGGCGCCGCTCCACCAGCGCGGTGCCGCGTATGGTGCGGGCGTAATACGCCCATTGCACGGTGATCAGCGCGATGATGATCTTGCCGGTGCCCTGGCCCAGCACCGCCAGCAGGACGAGGGCGATCAGGATCGACGGGAACGACAACTGGATGTCGGCGATGCGCATCAGTACGCTGTCGGTACGCCCGCCGGCATACGCCGCCAGCATGCCCACCACCGCGCCGATGATCAGCCCCGCGAGGGTGGCGGAGACCCCGACCGTCAGCGAAATGCGCAGGCCATAGAAAATCGCCGAGAGCATGTCGCGGCCCTGGTCGTCGGTGCCCAGCAGCGCGGTGTGTCCATTGCCCAGCTTTTCGCCCGGCGCCAGGCGTGCGTCCAGGATGTCGAGCTGCGACAGGTCATACGGATTCTGCGGCGAGATCAGCGGTGCGAACAGGGCGATGAAAATCACCACCAGCAGCGCCACGGCGCCGGCCATCGCCAGCCGGCTGGCGCGGAAATCGGTGATGAAGCGCTTGAAAGGGGTTTCTTCCATCTGTGCTCAATGGGCGAACAGGAAGCGGCCGAGCGAAATCGGCAGGGCGAACAGTACGCCGTAGGCGAAGCCATAGAGGCTGAAGAAGTCGTCACGGCCCATGCGCTGCTTGCGCATCAGGCCCTTGATCAGGCCCATCGTTAGACCACAGGCAAGCGGCGTGCCGATGAGCACGATCATGCGCGCCTCGGGGCGGCGCGCCATGCCGTTGGGGAACATCTGCAGCGACAGCCAGCACAAGCCACAGCCGGCCGCCAGATAGAGCAGGGCTTTCAGCGCCGGCGGCGGGCTCCACTTCGAGGCGGCCTTGAAGCCGGCGCCGAACACGCCGGAAAACAGTTCGCCCAGGAGCGAAAAGACCACCTGGAAAATCAGCTCGCCGAAGATCTCGAACAGCACTTCCACAGTCTTCTCCCTTGGTCTTTTAATTGGCGCCCGCGTCGCTCAGGCGCACGCGCGGGTCGAGCAGCGAATAGGCGATGTCCACCAGCAGGTTGATCAGGGTGAACATCGCCACCACGATCAGCAGGTAGGCGACGATCACCGGCCGGTCCAGCACGTTGATCGAATCGATCAGGAGCTTGCCCATGCCGGGCCAGGCGAAGATGGTCTCCGTCACCACCGCGAAGGCGATCACCGAGCCGAATTGCAGCGCGATCACGGTGACGATCGGGATCAGGATGTTCTTGAGGATATGCACGCCGACCACGCGCACGTCCGTCAGCCCCTTGGCGCGGGCGAACTTGACGTAATCGGTGAGCAGCGCCTCCTGCGTGCCGGCGCGCGCCAGGCGGATCAGCAGCGCGACGTTGAGCAAGGCCAGCGTCAGGCCCGGCAGCAGCAGGTGCTTGAGGCCATCGAGGGTGAGAAAGCTCACCGGCACGCCCAGCAGATTCACGGTCGCGCCGCGGCCGTTGGAAGGCAGCCACCCGAGCCACACAGCGAAGATCATGATCAGCATCAGCCCGACCCAGAAGGTGGGCAGCGAGAAGCCGAGGATGGAGCCCGTCATGATGGTCTTGGAGGTCAGCGACTTCGGCTTGAGTCCCGCATAAAGCCCCAGCGGCAGGCCGATCACCACCGCCAGCAGCATGGCGAAGCTGGCCAGTTCCAGGGTGGCCGGCATGCGCTCGAAGATCAGGCGGATCGCCGGCACGTTATAGGCGAAGGACTTGCCGAGATCGCCGCCCACCGCATGCCGCACGAACAGCAGGTATTGCAGCCACAGGGGCTTGTCCAGCCCGAGCGCCTGCACCACCGCCGTGCGGTCGGCCTGGGTGGCTTCCGGGCTGATCAGGATGTCCACCGGGTTGCCCACCGCGTAGACGCCGGCGAACACCAGGAGCGACATCACGAACAGCACCAACAGGCTTTGCAGCAGGCGGCGGATGACGAAGACGAGCATGAGGGCGGGGTGGACTGCCGCGCGTGGCGGCTAGGTGTTGTAGTTTAGTGGGTCAAGCCGGCCACGCGTTGCGGCTGGCGATTTCATGCCCGCCAGCCCCGCAAGGGCAGGCGTGCAAGGTGCCGTCGGCAATGGCTCAGCCGTGCGAGATGGCAATGGTCTTGAGCGCCGTGAAACCCAGCAGCGCCTCGAAGCCTTTCTCGCGGCCGTAGCCCGAATGCTTCATGCCGCCGAAGGGCAGTTCGACGCCGCCGCCGGCGCCATAGTTGTTGATGAACACCTGGCCGGCATGCAGCTTGCGCGCCAGGCGCAACTGGCGCGCGCCGTCGCGCGTCCACAGGCCCGCGATCAGGCCGTAGTCGGTGCCGTTGGCCAGTTGCACGGCGTGGGCTTCGTCCCGGAACGGCATCGCCACCAGCACCGGGCCGAACACTTCCTCGCGCGCCAGCACGTGATCGGCCGGCACGTCGGCGAACAGCGTGGGGGCGACGTAATAGCCGCCCTTGGCGGCGGCCCCGCTCACCTTGCCGCGCGCCGCCACCTTGAGGCCGTCACGCTCGCCGGCGGCGATGTAGGCGGCCACGCGGTCGCGCTGCCTGGCGCTGACCAGGGGGCCGAGATCGAGGTCGGCCTCGCCCGGGCCGGCGGTGAGGCGCGCGAACGCTTCGGCCAGGCGCTGCACCACCTGCGGGTAGATGCTCTCTTCGATCAGCGCGCGGCTGCCGGCCGAGCAGGTCTGCCCGCCGTTCTGGATGATGGCGTTGACCAGCGCCGGCAATGCCGCGTCCAGGTCGGCGTCGGCGAACACCAGTTGCGGCGACTTGCCGCCAAGTTCCAGCGTGACGGGGCGATGGTTCACCGCCGCCGCCTGGGCAACGAGGGAGCCGGTGGCAGGCGAGCCGGTAAACGAGATGTGGTCGATGCCCGTATGGGCGGAAAGCGCGGCGCCGGCTTCATTGCCGAACCCTGTGATGATGTTCAGCGCGCCTGCCGGCAACAGCGTTGCCGCCAGCTCGGCGATACGCAAGAGCGAGAGACAGGCATCTTCCGCAGGTTTCACCACGCAGGCGTTGCCGGCGGCCAGCGCCGCGCCCACCGAGCGGCCGAAAATCTGCATCGGGTAATTCCACGGGATGATGTGGCCGGTGACGCCGTGCGGCTCGCGCACCGTCATCACCGTGTAGCCGCGCTGGTAGGGCAAGGTCTCGCCGTGCAGCTTGTCGCAGGCGCCGGCGTAGTACTCGAAATAGCGGCCGCAAGCGCTCGCATCGGCGCGCGCCTGCTTCATCGGCTTGCCGGTATCGCGGCTTTCCAGTTGCGCCAGTTCCTCGGCATGCGCGGTGATCGTTTGCGCCAGCTGCGCTAGCAGGCGGCCGCGTTCCAGGGCCGTGACGCGGCCCCAGGGGCCATCGCCATTGCCGTAGGCGCTGCGCGCGGCCTTCACCGCGCCATCAATGTCCTGTGCATTGCCGCGCGCGATGTAGGCAAAGATCTCGCCGTTCGACGGATCGGCCACCGGCAGGGTGGCGCCGCCGGCGGGCGCGGCCCAGCGGTTGGCGATGAAATGGGCGGCCTGGATGGTGGGAAGCATGGAAAACCTGCGCGGTAGGTAAGGCGGGCGGCTCTGGTTGCGGCGCCATTATCCGCTCTCGGCTCTACCGGCGCGACGCTTGTCATTTGTGCGTCGCAGCAGCGGCCTTTATAATGAGGGCCTCGAATCAGCGGATGATAGTCATCCCGGCGTTTATTACAGGAACAACAATGAATCTCGACCGAGTCGATTCCGGGAACGATCTCCCCAACGACTTCAACGTCATCATCGAAATCCCGATGAATGCCGACCCCATCAAGTACGAGGTCGACAAGAAGACCGGCGCACTGTTCGTCGACCGCTTCATGGGCACGGCGATGCACTACCCGTGCAACTACGGCTACATCCCGCGCACCATTTCGGACGACGGCGATCCCGTCGACGTGCTGGTGATCACTCCCTTCCCGCTGGTGGCCGGCGTGGTGGTGCGCTGCCGCCCGATCGGCGTGCTGAAGATGAGCGATGAGGCCGGCGGCGACGCCAAGCTGCTCGCCGTGCCGGTGGACAAGGTGCTGCCCTGGTACAAGCACTGGAAGAAGCCGGAAGACATCAACCCCGAGCGCCTGGCGCAGATCCGCCACTTCTTCGAGCACTACAAGGACCTGGAAAAGGGCAAGTGGGTGAAGGTCGAAGGCTGGGGCGGGCCGAAGGACGCGGCCGCCGAGATCATGGCCGGCGTCGCCAGCTACAAGAAGGCGAAAAAGAAGCCGAAGTTCTGAACCGCGCCACGGGCGGCTACTTGCCGCCCGTACTGATGCCGAAAAAGCCGCAGATGCGGTTGAACAGCTCGCCGTGGGCGTGCAGCGCGGCATCCTCGTTCAGCGCCTTGGAAACCGCCGCCTGCAGGTCGGTCTGGCGCGAGGCCATGACGCGTGAAATCTCGTCCACCAGTGTCGGACGCGAGCGGATCACCATCTCGAAGTGGCTCTTGTCGAGCCGGTAGCATTCGACGTTGCTCTTCGCCACCACGGTGGCGCTGCGCGGCGCGCCGGTGAGCATGCCCATCTCGCCGAAGAAGGTGCCGGCGCCCAGCGTGGCAATGCATTGGCGGTGGCTGTCGAGGTCGATCAGGATGTCCACCTCGCCCCCGGTGAGGATGTACAGGCCATGGGCGACGTTGCCCTGGCGCGTCACCACCTCGCCCTGCGCATAGGGCATGTAGGCCAGGCGCTCGGCCACGGTGCGCTGCTCGTCGGGTGTCAGCGTGTTGAACAGGTCGACCACGCGCAGCGCGGAAATGCGACGGCTGATTTCGCGCTCCTGCACCTGGTGGCGGTGTTCCTCGGTCTGCTCGGTCAGGCGGATGTCGCGCTCTTCCACCGCCAGGCGCAGCCCGGCGCGTTGCAGCGCCGCGTAGATGTGCACGCGCACCTGGCTGTCGGTGGGGTCGTCCTGCTGCGGGTCGGTGAGCCAGTAGCGCATGTCGTACTGGCCGTAGCCGTGCTCGAAACCCATCAGCACGCAGTTCGGCTGCGGGGCGGCGGCGACATTGGCGATCTCCGCCTCGCGGATCGCCTTTTCGATCGCCGGGATCACGCGCGTCGGCGGCGCGGCGAGGTCGACGTTGAACAGCACGTGGCGGCGCCATTGCGGCGGCCCTTCCTGGCGCCGCGCCAGCACGCTGAACTTGCGCTTCATCAGCTCGCTGTTGGGAACGATCACCGTCTCCCAGTTGCGCGTCTCGATCGCGGTATAGCGCCAGCGGATGTCGGCCACCTTGCCGGAGATTTCGTCCACCCGCACCCAGTCGCCGACGTGGATCGAATCGTCGAGCTGGATCGCCAGGCCGCCGAGGATGTTGCCTAGCGTGTCCTGCATGGCGAAGGCGACCACCGCCGTCACTACCGCCGTGCTGGCGAGCAGGCTGGAGGGGTCAAAGCCGGTGGTGCGCAGGCGCACCAGCAGCCACGCCACGTAGGCCAGGAAGATGGCGATGTCTTCGACGATGCGTAGCAGCGGGATGCGCAATAGCGGCAGCATGGCGCGAAACACCAGGATGCCGAACAGGCGGATCAGCGTGACGCCGGCGGTGAGCAGCGACAGTTCGAAGAGAAAGCGCGCGCCCAGTTCGAAGCCGGCGCTGCTGAGCAGGCCGGCGACAAACTGGCCGAGAGTGGCGACGATGAACAGCAGCGCCGTGCGATACACCGGCGCGTGGTCCGGCCCGCCGAAGCGCCAGGCGGCCAGCGCCAGCACCACGGCGATCGCCAGCACGTAAAGGCTCTCGGGCCGCCAGGCATAGGCCAACGCGGAATCAAGCATGCCGCACCGCCGCGCTCATGCACCCGCCGGCCGCGCCGCGGCCCGTCTCCCTGGCGCCTCTCATGCGCGCCTACATGCCCGGGTAGTTGGGACCGCCGCCGCCTTCGGGGGTGACCCAGACGATATTTTGCGTCGGATCCTTGATGTCGCAGGTCTTGCAGTGCACGCAGTTCTGCGCATTGATCTGCAGGCGATCGCTGCTTTCACCAGCACCCGCGTCGTCATTTTTCACGAATTCGTAGACGCCCGCCGGGCAGTAGCGCGATTCCGGCCCGGCGTACCGCGCCAGGTTGATCGCCACCGGCACCTTGGGGTCTTTGAGCGTCAGGTGCACGGGCTGGTTTTCCTCGTGGTTGGTGTTGGAGATGAACACCGAGGATAAGCGGTCGAAGGTGAGCTTGCCGTCCGGCTTGGGGTAGGCAATGGGCTGGAACTGCGAAGCGGGCTTGAGGCACTCGTGGTCGGCGTGCTGGTGGTGCAGGGTCCACGGCACCTCGCCGTTGAACACCTTCTGCTCGATGCCCACCATCAGGGTGCCGAGGTAGAGGTTTTTCGACATCCACTGCTTGAAGTTGCGCGAGCGGTTCAGTTCCGTGTACAGCCAGCTGCTCTTGAACGATTCGGGGTAGGCGGTGAGCTCGTCGGCGGCGCGGCCGGCGCCGATGGCGTCGAATGCCGCCTGCGCCGCCAGCATGCCGCTCTTGATCGCCGCGTGGCTGCCCTTGATGCGCGCGGCGTTGAGAAAGCCGGCGTCATCGCCCACCAGTACGCCGCCGGGGAAGGTGAGCTTGGGCAGTGAGAGCAGGCCGCCCGCGGTCATCGCGCGCGCGCCGTAGGCGATGCGCTTGCCGCCTTCGAAGAACTTGCGGATGGTCGGGTGCAGCTTGTAGCGCTGGAATTCCTCATAGGGGCTCAAGTACGGGTTCTGGTAGGCGAGGCCGACCACGAAGCCCACCGCCACCTGGTTGTTTTCCAGGTGATACAGGAAAGAGCCGCCGTAGGTTGCGGCATCCAGCGGCCAGCCGGCGGTGTGTACCACCAGGCCCGGCACGTGCTGCCTGGGGTCGATCTCCCACAGCTCCTTCAGGCCGAGGCCGTAGGCCTGCGGGTCGGAACCCTTGTTCAGGTCGTATTTCGCCATCAGCTGGCGGCCCAGGTTGCCGCGGCAGCCTTCGGCGAATACCGTGTACTTGGCGACCAGTTCCATGCCTTCCTGGAAGTGGTCGGTCGGCTGGCCGTCGCGGCCCACGCCCATGTTGCCGGTGGCCACGCCGCGCACCGAGGGGCGCCCATCGTGCCCGTTATCTTCCGTGTAAAGGATCTCGGCGCCGGCAAAACCGGCATACACCTCGACGCCCAGGGCTTCCGCCTGCTGGCCCAGCCAGCGGCACAGGTTGCCGAGCGAGATGATGTAGTTGCCGTGATTCTGGAAATTCGCCGGCAGGGCGAAGCCGGGCACTTTGGAGGCGCCGCCTTCGGTGAGGAAGAGAAAGCGGTCTTCGGTCACCGGCTGGTTCAGCGGCGCGCCGTCTTCCTTCCAGGTGGGCCAGAGTTCGTTGATGGCGATCGGGTCCATCACCGCGCCGGAGAGGATGTGCGCGCCGATCTCCGAGCCTTTTTCGATCAGGCAGACGTTGATCTCGCCGCCTTTTTCCACCGCCAGCTGCTTCAGGCGGATCGCGGTGGCCAGCCCGGCCGGCCCGCCGCCGACGACGAGCACGTCGTATTCCATCACTTCGCGAGTCATGAGCTTTTGTGTTCCTGCCGTTATCCCAGACTGCGATTGTAGCGTTTCGGCCTGCGCGGCCGGCTCGGGTTGTCGCCGGGAAGGTTTTTGCCCTTTCGTCGATTTTCAGTCATGGAATCATCCGGCCTTGCCGGTGATTCCATGCAAGCCAAGCCGCTCAAAAGCAGGTTTGTACTTTTGAGCGATTTACCGGCTTCCGGTCTTGACCTCCCCCAGTACCTTCGCATGCTCGCGCGGCGCGCAGCGCCAGTATTGCTCGGGCGCCACCACGGTGGCGCCGAGTTGCGCGGCGGCGTGCCAGGGCCAGCGCGGGTCGTAGAGCAGGCCGCGGGCGAGAGCCACCAGATCGGCCCGGCCGCCGGCGACGATCTCCTCGGCATGCTGCGGCTCGGTGATCAGGCCGACCGCCATTACCGGCATGCCGGGCACGGCCTGGCGGATCTTCTCCGCGTTCGGCACCTGGTAGCCGGCGCCCAGCGTAATCTTCTGGCGCGCCGGATCGACCCCGCCGGAGGAACAGTCGATCCAGTCGCAGCCGCGCTTGTGCAGTTCCCTGGCGAAGACGATGCATTCTTCCACGTCCCAGCCGCCCTCGACCCAGTCGGTGGTGGAAACGCGCATGCCCAGCGGCTTGCCGGCCGGCCACACCTTGCGCACGGCGTCGTACACCATCAGCGGAAAGCGCATGCGGTTTTCCAGCGAGCCGCCGAAGTCGTCGGTGCGCTGGTTGGAGAGGGGGGAGAGGAATTCGTGCAGCAGGTAGCCGTGCGCGCCGTGCAGCTCGATGGCATCCAGCCCCAGGCGCTCGCAGCGCTGCGCCGCCTTCGCAAAGTCGTCCACCAGACGCAGGATCTCATCGCGCGTCATTTCGCGCGCCGGCGCCTCGCCGGGGATGTGTTCGAGGGCCGAGGGCGCTTCCGGCTGCCAGCTGCCGGGCTCGCCCAGCTTGATCAGGCCGCCGCCTTCCCACGGCCTGCGGCTGGAAGCCTTGCGCCCGGCATGCGCCAGTTGCGCGCCGATGTTGGTATGCGGCGTCCATTTGCGCACGGCATCCAGGCAGCGCTTGAAGGCGGCCTCGTTGGCATCCGAATACAGGCCCAGGCAGCCGTTGGTGATGCGGCCCTCGGCCACCACCGCGGTGGCCTCGATCAGGAACAGCGCGGCGTTGGACATCGCCATCTGCCCCCAGTGCATCAGGTGCCAGTCGGTGGCGCTGCCATTGTCGGCGCTGTACTGGCACATGGGCGAGACGACGATGCGGTTGGGCAGCGCCAGCCCGCGCAGCTTGAAGGAGGAGAAGAGGGCGGAGGTCATGAAAGGGCAGTGGGAACGAAGATCGAGCCGGCATTGTAGCGGCCGCTCCGGCGTTTTTTCGCAATGGCGGGGCCGCGAACGGGGTTATTGCGCGCATAGCCGGCCATCTGCGGCTGGCAAGCGGCGGCGGCCGCCGCGAGAGGTCCCTTGGACCGTCGCCGTGGCGCGGCTATGCGGTTGTCGCCGGAGGCGCCATGTCGATGCATGGCGGCCATCACGCGGCCATCACCGGCCATCGGAAGGCGGCGGTCCGCCGCCTGCGCGCGCCTACTCGGTGACGGCGAAATGCAGGCGGTCGAAGTCGCCGTGGCGGTGGGTCTGCTTGCCCAGGCGCAGGCGGAAGCTGTTGCCGCCGTCGATGAATTCGATCACCTCGCCCTCGCGCGAAAAACCGGCCGGCAGCACGATGGTGGCGCGCTCGGAATACTTGTAGGGCCCGTTGGCCATCTCGGCGCTGTCGATGTCGGGCACGTCCAGTTCCGGCAGGTCGTCGCCGGCCAGTTCGCGCTCCGGCACCATGCCGGGGATGATGGTGTTGGGGCCGCTCAGGCTGCCGGCGGCGTCGCGCGCGCCGCTGCGGCTGAAGTGATCCAGGATCAGCGCGGCGGAGGAGCCGCCCTTGCCGCCGGCCGCCGCCACGGCGCCGGCGCCGATGTAGCGCACCGCGCCGGCGCGCGCCAGGCCCGGCAGGAGCTGCACGCCGATTTCGACCGAGTGCCCGGGGTCGATGGTGTCGCCGCCCGGAGCGCCGCCGGCGAGCGGTTCCACCGCGGCCTGTTCGACCCAGCGCACCACGCCGATCATCGCCACGCCGGCATCGCCCAAGCGCAGCGCGATCAACTGGCCCTGGCGCACGCGCGCGCCGCCGCGCTTGCGCGTCAGGCTCATGCCGTTGGCCGATTCTTCCTGCGATTGCCATGTTTCGAGCTGGCCGCGCGCCTCTTCCCAGGTCTGCTGGCTCTGCTCGACATGGGCGCGGCGCGCGTTGACGGAAGAGGAAGCGTCGCGATGCAGGAAGATGTTCGCCACCTCGGTGTGGTCGTAGAGCTTGGGCGGCGGCGGGGCGACGTAGGCGTGGCGCTTCATCAGCGCATAGACCGTCGGCGCCTCGAAGGCGCAATACAGCTGTTCGTCGCGCGCGCGGCGCGGAAACTGGCGCTGGTTGGCGCGCAGGCACCAGGCGCGGTGCAGCTTGGGCAACAGCGACTTCTGCGAGGTGAGCGAAGCGGTGCCGGAGAGTCTCGGCGCCTCCACCAGCTGCCCCTGGTTCATCGCTTCCAGCCGCCGGCTGATGCTCTTGGAAAGCGCGCCGATGTGCAGGTAGTGCATCAGGTTGCCGGCGTGGATCGCCTTTACCGACTCGCCTTCCTGCGGGCGCGGCATGCCCGCCACCACGCCTTGCTTGTCGACCAGCACGTAGCTGAAGTCGCCCTTGCCTTCGAAGTAGTGCGCGTATTCGTGCATCCACTCCACTTCGCGCGAGGAGAGCGAGCGGGCGCCTGCGAGGTGCATCAGCAGCATGCGCGCATAGGTGCTGGTGACGTTGGAGACGTTCTGCGGTTGCAGGCTGTCGCGCACGTCGCGGTCCAGCAGCTGGTGGCGGTCGGCGCTTTGCAGCACCGCCTGCGCCAGGTCCCAATCCTTGTCGGCATAGCGCTGGCGCGCGCGCAGGTGCTCGAGCATCGCCTGCGCCGCCCAGAAAAGCGCGCGCTGGTGCACCAGCGCCGCGCGTTCGGCGATCGGGCTGGAGGCCGAGAGGGTCTCGCCGATCAGCGAGTAATACGCGTAAGCCAGGCCATAGGCCAGGGTGACGTTGCCGTCGAAGGCGGCGCGCTGGGTGTCGGAAAGCGGCAGTGCCTTGTCGCCATAGCGCGAAGAAAGGTCGCTCGCCAGGGTGTAGATGGGGCGGCGCAGCGTTTCGAGCGCCTGCAGCACGCCCAGCGCCTCTTCGCCCCGGTAGGCCGAGGCCGGGATGCGCCGCAGCGCGCCGCTGACGATGTCGACCGCCGCGCGCGCGTCGCTCGCGGCAAGTCCGCGAAACCAGTTCTTGCTGGACTCCGCATTGGCCAGCGGATGGGTTGTTGCCGCCTGTGCTGCTTGCACCACGTTACGCTCTCCCGCGGAACCAGGCACTGCGTTCACTTCTCCCGCGCGAACGGATGTCCGCGCGCCCTCAGGTTCAACTCCAGGCACTTCTCCGCAGCGCATCTTCGCGGCGCCTGCGATTTACCGCGGCCTGCTTTGCCGCCCCGGCATGTTCTGCTACTGCGGCATGTTCTGCCACCGCGGCTGCGGCCTGCTTCACCGCCAGATCATAAAGCCGCGTTCCTTTCGCGTGGCCACCGCAACTCCGTTCGCGCGCGCCGCCTGTCGGCGGCGCAACGCGATTTCACCGGCTTTTAACCTTATGCCGCCACGCGCTTTTGCAGTGCCGGCGCCACCTTGAACTCGGCCTCGGTGTTGGCCTTGATTTGTTCAACGGTGACATCGGGCGCGATGTCGACCAGGGTCAGGCCCGGACGCGCGACTTCGAACACGCCCAGGTCGGTGATGATCAGGTTGACCACGCCGGCGCCAGTGAGCGGCAGGTTGCACTTTTTCAGGATCTTCGGCTTGCCGCCGGCGGTGTGCTCCATCAGCACCACCACGCGCGGCACGCCCGCCACCAGGTCCATCGCCCCGCCCATGCCCTTGACCATCTTGCCGGGAATCGCCCAGTTGGCGAGGTCGCCGTTCTCCGCCACCTGCAGGGCGCCGAGAATGGAAATCTGGATGTGGCCGCCGCGGATCATCGCGAAGGACGTGGCGGAGTCGAAAAAGCTGGTGGTCGGCAGCGTCGTCACGGTCTGCTTGCCGGCGTTGATCAGGTCCGGGTCTTCCTCACCCTCGAAAGGGAAGGGGCCCATGCCGAGCATGCCGTTCTCGGAATGGAACTGCACCGAGATGCCGGGGGGCACGTGGTTGGCGACGAGCGTCGGGATGCCGATGCCCAAATTAACGTAAAAGCCGTCCTGCAGTTCCTTGCCCGCGCGGGCGGCCATCTGGTCTCTGGTCCAAGCCATGTCTGTCTCTCCTTAACCTTAGGCCTTAGGCCGGGTGGTGCGCTGCTCGATGCGCTTGTCGATATTCGCGGGGTGCACGATGCGCTGCACGAAAATCCCCGGCGTGACGATGTGGTCAGGGTCGATCTCGCCCGGCTTGACCAGGTGCTCGACCTGCACCACCGTGGTATTGCCCGCCATCGCCATGATGGGGTTGAAGTTGCGCGCGGAAAGGCGGTACACCAGGTTGCCCTCGGTGTCGCCTTTCCAGGCGTGGATCACCGAGAGATCGGCGCGCAGCCCGCGCTCCATCACGTAGCGCTTGCCGTCGAACTCGCGCTCTTCCTTGCCCTGGGCGACATCGGTGCCGGCGCCGGTGCGGGTGAAAAATGCGGGAATGCCGGCGCCGCCGGCGCGGATGCGCTCGGCCAGCGTGCCCTGCGGGTTGAACTCGATCTCCAGTTCCTTCGCCAGGTACTGCTCGGCGAAGGTCTTGTTCTCGCCGACGTAGGAAGAGATCATCTTCTTGATCTGCCGCGTTTTCAGCAGCAGGCCGAGACCGACGTCGTCGATGCCGGCGTTGTTCGACACCACGGTCAGGCCCTTCACGCCGGAATCGCGGATCGCCTCGATCAGGACCGAGGGGATGCCGCACAGGCCGAAGCCGCCGGACATGATGGTCATGTCGTCACGCAACAGGCCGGCCAGGGCCGCCTTTGCGTCGGGATATACCTTGCTTACTGCCATGTTTGAGTCTCCGTACCTCGCCTGGGCGCTGAATGTTCGTTGTGACGCGGGTAATTGGCGCCGGGATTTGCCCGCGCCCGCCAGTCTGCGCAGCTTGCGCGCGGCCGGCAAGAATGATCCGCTGATAAATTGTATCGTCTCCGGCCACCTTGTGCTGCGCTGCGCAATGGGGCGGGGCGCTGTAACATTGCGGGCTTGACAATAACGGGGACGAGGGCGGCCACCCCTGGCAGCCTGCAAGAACAGCATGCCAGTCATCACCACCATCGAAGACCTGCGCGTCATGGCGCAAAAGCGCGTGCCGCGCATGTTCTACGACTACGCCGATTCCGGCTCGTGGACCGAGGGCACCTATCGCGCCAACGAGAGCGACTTCCACAAGATCCGCCTGCGCCAGCGCGTCGCCGTCAACATCGAGCAGCGCACCACCCGCACCAGGATGCTCGGCACCGATGTCGCCATGCCCGTGGCCATCGCCCCCACGGGCCTGACCGGCATGCAGCACGCCGACGGCGAGATCCTCGCCGCGCGCGCCGCCGAGAAATTCGGCATCCCCTTCACGCTTTCGACCATGAGCATCTGCTCGATCGAGGACATCGCCGAGCATACCAAGGCGCCGTTCTGGTTCCAGCTCTACGTGATGCGCGACCGCGACTTCATCGGCCGCCTGATCGACCGCGCCAAAGCGGCCAAGTGCGGCGCCCTGGTGCTGACGCTGGACCTGCAGGTGATCGGCCAGCGTCACAAGGATCTGAAGAACGGCCTCTCCGCCCCGCCCAAGCCCACCCTTGCCAACCTGCTGAACCTCGCCACCAAGCCCGCCTGGTGCCTGGAGATGCTGGGCACCAAGCGCCGGCAATTCGGCAACATCGTCGGCCACGTGCAGGGCGTGAAAGACATGAGCTCGCTGTCTGACTGGACCGCCAGCCAGTTCGACCCGCGCCTGACCTGGGCCGACATTGCCTGGGTGAAGGAGCGCTGGGGCGGCAAGCTGGTGCTCAAGGGCATCCTGGATGCCGAAGACGCCAAACTCGCCGTGGCTTCCGGCGCCGATGCGCTGATCGTCAGCAACCACGGCGGGCGGCAGCTCGACGGCGCGCCTTCCTCGATCTCCGCGCTGCCGGCGATCGTGGATGCGGTGGGCGACCAGATCGAAGTGTGGATGGACGGCGGCATCCGCTCCGGGCAGGACGTGCTCAAGGCCTGGGCCCTGGGCGCGCGCGGCACCCTGATCGGCCGCGCCTTCCTCTACGCCCTCGGCGCCATGGGCGAAGAGGGTGTGACCAAGTGCCTGCAGATCATCCACAAGGAACTGGACACCACCATGGCCTTCACCGGCCATACCGACATCCACAAGGTGGACCGCGGCATCCTGCTCGACCTGCCCCACCTGTAGCCCGGCGTCGCGTGCCCGCGTGGCGACACCGCGCTTTTACACGCAAGAATGACAGCCCGGCGCCAGTGCGGGGCGCCGGCTGCTGTGGCGGCGCATTGCCTGTGCCGCGCGTTATCACTTCGCCGCGCCTGCGCGGCATCGCGCCGGGGGTTCAACCGAGGCGCGCCGCCGCCCCGTTCGCCGATGCCGCGCGGCGGCTTGCCTACTTCGCCGGGGCCGACATGTTCCCCGGATTGTTGATGTTGCCGCCGCCCGTGGTGCCGGCGGTGCCGCTGCTGGTGCTGCCCATGGTGCCGCTGCCCGACTGCGGCGAGCTGCCGTCCGCCTGCGGCTTGCTCATCTTCGAGCTCTTGCTCTTCTTGGCTTTTTTCGCCTTCTTCGGCTTCGCCGAGGCATCGCCGCCGCTGCTGCCGGGCGCGGTGGCCGCCGGCGGCGGCGTGCCGGAGTCGGTCGAGCCGCCCTTGGTCTGCTGCGCGTAGATCGGTGCCGCCAGGGCCAGCGCCAGCAGGCCGACGCCGAATTTGTTGAGGGTATTGTTCATTGCAATCTCCAATAGTCGTAGACGGCATGTGCCGTAAGCACAGGCCCAGCAAGCGGCGCGCCCGCCGAAAAAGCATGACTACGGAAAATAACGGAGGAAATGCGGCGCTGCGATCGCAAACGTGTTGCCGTCTAGCCGGTCCGGCGCTTGCCCGCATCGATGGCAATCGCGCCGTCTTCCGTTTGAAAATAGGCAAGGGCAGTGACGCCCTTGCCTGGCCTGCCATGCAGGCTGCTCCAGATCAACGCCGGACGCGATGCCGGCCGCAAAACCATCGACCCATCACCCACGACCCATCACCCACGACCCATCACTATCACCACTCATCATCAACAAACCACGACCCAATCCCATGCCCCGCAAGGCCCGCGCCCCGAAGCCATCCATCCGGCGTTCGTCCAAAGGCTGCGGTGATTTAAAGATACACGAAGTCCTCAACCAAGTTTGGTTGAATTTCAAGCGGAAAAATATGGAGGAAATGCTTGTTAAATCAATGTGATGTTGGTGGTCGCGCCTAAAGTATAGGCAATCAAATTGCGCACATGGCTATCGGTAACACACACGTGTTCGCGCAAGCTGCGTATCTTTGAAAACACTGGAGGACGCTTTCTTCCCCGTGACCGGAAGACGCCGGCTCCCAGTGGCGGGCATGCACGCGCCGCAGTGCAGGCAATCGACACACCCCACTGCGGGAAGCGCAGTGCCTGCAAAGAAGACGCACTCAAAGAAGACGCACTGGAAACAAATAACAGGAAACAGATAAATGAAAGAAGCAGACCAGCCTGCCGTTGCGGCGGGCACGCTTGCACGCGGGCACGCGTCCAAAAACCACGGCGACCTCGCAGCGAGGTGGGGGGAAAGAATCTTCTCCCAGGGTTTCACTGCCGTACCGAATGTATTGCTCGACGGCATGGGCGCCCTGGACTTGACGCCCACCGACCTGACGGTGCTCACCCACCTGCTCAAATTCTGGTGGACTGCCGACGAGATGCCGTTTCCCTCGAAACGCCGCCTCGCGCAGGACATCGGCTGCGGCGAAAAGACCATCCAGAAGACCATCGCCCGCCTGGAAAAGCGCGGCGCGGTGAAGCGCATCATGCGCAAGCGCGCCAGCGACCGCAACGAATCGAATATCTACAACCTATGGCCGCTGCTCGACCTGCTGGAAGCCCACCTGGCCCAGGAGCGCGAACGCCGTTTGCGCGAGGAGGCGGGCAGGAAAGCGGCACAGCCGGTTGCACGTGCTGCCGCCCACGCGTAAGCAGTACCCGCCGGCACAAATCATCCTGGAGCGCGCGTGCCGGCCAGAAGTGGCCGCCGCCGCGCGCCTGCGTCCCTGAACAACTCGAAAGACGGCCAAAAATGACCGATACACCCGCTCACGATCCCAATCCTTCCCCATGCCCCCGCCTGGTCGCCCAGCGCATCCGCATGCACCGGGCCAAACTTGGCCTCACCCAGGCGCAGGCGGCGGCCAAATCCGGCCTGCCGCTGCGTACCTACCGCCGCTTCGAATCCTCCGGCTGCGGCAACGTGCAGACGCTCTACGCCGTCGCCGCCGCCTTCGGCCGCGCGAAAATCATCGAACACATGTTCGGCACGCCCACGGAGCACATCGTGCGCAGCCCCGCACCGGCGCCGCCCGTGACGCGGCCGGCGCCCGCCGCGGAGGAGGATTCGATACTGATGCGCACGCGCCGCGGCGGGCTATATTCGAGCAGCCCGCGGCGCGCGATCTGAGGTTCGCGAAGACAGGCTCGCCACCTCCAGGAATTGCGCGGCGCTTGAGGATCGCTTTTCGGTTCGGCTACACTCGCTTCACCGAAACAAAAAGAAGAATGCCAATGTCAAGTTTCGCGCAACGAGAGCCTGAACAGCCCCGCGGCGGCGTTGCCCGGGCTGGCGGCGTTGAACCCCGGGAATCCGGTGCCCCCGCCTTGCCGCCGGCGCTTGAAAAGGCAGTCTATAAAACGTACCGGGGCCCGGTGCTGCGGCGCTTTCTGCCGGGTTGCCTTTTTTTCATGGTGATCCCGCTGCTGCTGCAGGCGGCGAGCATCATCCGGCGCGGCTCCTACCTGGTGGCGGCCCTGCCGCTGGGTTACGCGGCCCTGATCCTGCTCGTACTGTTTTTTTCGCGAGTGCCCGGCATATGCAGTCTGGCCCGGGATGTGGCCCTGCCGCCGCGCCCCGGCGAGGCGGCGGACCGCCACTACCGGCGCATCGGGCGCGCCTGCCTGTTTGTCGGCCTGTTGCTGACGGCAGCCACTTTCTTCGGCCTGCCGTGGCTCTACCGGCACGGCCTGGAGCGCGGCAGCCAGCCGCTGCTTGAAGTCGTGCTGATGGTCCCGTCGCCCCTGATCGGCATTACGCTGACATTCTGGGGGCTGGGAAAAATAATCAAGGGCGCGCCGGATAAGGACGAGTCCGAAAAGGTGCCGCACCAATAAGCCAGGGGTCTCGATGATGACGTTCCCGCCGGATGGCGTAGTCGCATGAACCTCTGCCCGAATTGCGGAAGCCGCGTGCCGACGGGCACCCACGCCTGTCCCGGCTGCGCGGGGCGCTTCGGCTTCGTGCCCGAGGCGAACACCGAGCCGCGCCAGCCGGAGCAGGAGGAGGGCAAGGTCGCCGGCATCCTGGTGGTGCTGCTGGGGATGATCTTGTGCATCGTCCCGGTGGGGCAAGGCTGGCGTGCGGCGCTGGCCTGGGGCGGCCCGCCGGCGCGGGGGCATACGGGGGCGGCCTTCGAAGTGGGAGCCTGGCTGCCGGTGTCGTTCTTCGCCTTCGGCGCGATCGCCCTGATTGTCGCGGGCGCCCTCACGGCGATCTCGCGGCCGCTGCAATCCGGCGCGGCGTGGGCGCGGCTTTCGCCCCGCGAACGCGGGCGCCATCTTCTCAAGGCCGTGGACGCGCGGGAAAGCGTGCTGCGCTTTGGCTGGTGGCTCACGCTGCTGCTGTTTGGCGGCTATCTGCTTTGCTCGATGCCCTTCTGGTGGACCGATGTGCGCCTGGGACGCGTGGAGCCCTGGCTGCCGGCGGTGCCGGCGGCACTGGCGCTATGGGTGTGCGCGCATCTGCTGCTGGGCCGGGCGACGCGGTTCGCGCCGGCGCGCGAGCCGGGCTACTCGCTAATGAAGCGGCGCTGGGTGGTGCACGAACGCAAACCGTGGATCGAACTGGCCGTGCTTGCCGGTGTGCCGTGGATGATCTGGACACAGTTCGACCGCATCCGCCAGGCCACGCTCAAGGAGGTGCTGGAACTCTTCGCCCTGGTGATGCTGCTGGGTTTCATCCTGCCTGATGTGGTCGGGCGCCTGCTGCGCCTGTTCCAGCGCGGACGCTGCACGGTGATCCTCGAGCGCGCACCTGGGGCACAGGACGTCAGCGGCCTGGTCAAGCGCCTGCCCGAATGGCTGTTCGGCGGCGGCGGCGAGGCGCGGATGACGGTGGAAATCCGCATTCTCGAAGAGGGCCGGGTTGAGCCGCGCCGCCTCGGGCCGGTAGCGGTGCAGGCGCACGCCGCCAGCCGCACCGGCACCTTCACCCTGCCCGCCGCGCTGCTGCGCGAATGCGCGGAGGCGACAGGCAACAACCTCGGCTACCGCCTGTGGTTCAGCCTGCGGGACGCACCGCCGGCGCACGGCGAATGGCTGCCGTTGCCGCCGGCAACCGTGTATGCGGTGGCGGACAGCGTGACGGAGGGAAGGTAGCCGGGGATCGGCGCGTTGACGGTTTGGCCCAGGTTATCTCGCCGCAGGTCGATTGCACGAATGCGCCTACAGGAATTTCGGCAGCGCCCCGACAGCCATGGCGCCCGCGGAAATCGACCATGGGTTTCCAGACATCATGTGGAAGCAGGCGTCATGCCGAGCAGTGATCCCGAAGCGGGCGACAAGAAGGCTCTTACGCTGGAGCGGCGCTTCGCGCAGATGTCGCGCGTGGCTTCGCGCTGGGCGGGGCATCCGTGGGCGTTTTTATGCGCGGCCGCGCTGGTGGCCGGCTGGCTGATCACCGGGCCGGTGTTTCACTATAGCGATACGTGGCAACTGGTGATCAACACCGGCACCACCATCATCACCTTCCTGATGGTGTTCCTGATCCAGAACAGCCAGAACCGCGATTCGGAGGAGATCATGCTCAAGCTCAACGAGCTGATCCGCGCGCGCGACGAGGCGCGCAACGAAATGCTGTGCCTCGAAGAGCTGGATGAAAAAGACCTGAAGCGGTTGCGCGAGACGTACAGCCGGCTGGGTTCGCGGTCGCGCGAAGACGCACCGGGCGCGGACGGGAAAAGCCGCGTGGCGGCGGAGTGACCATCGGGGTGGAGGGCGCGGGGCAAGCGCGGGAAGGTGAGAAAATAACCGCCACGTCATTCACGCGGATGTTCAGGCATGGAAAAATTCACCATCTATCACAACCCCAATTGCAGCACCTCGCGCAACGTGCTGGCGCTGCTGCGCGAGCGCGGCGTCGAGCCCGAGGTGATCGAGTATCTGAAGACGCCGCCTTCGCGCGAGACGCTGCTGAAACTCGCGAAGGACATGGGCCTCACGGTGCGCGAACTGCTGCGCCGCAAGGGTACGCCGTACGACGAGCTTGGGCTGGATGATCCGAAATTCGGCGACGAGGAACTGATCGCGCAGGTGCTGGCCCATCCGATCCTGATGCAGCGGCCGATCGTGGTGTCGCCCGCCGGCACGAAGATGTGCCGCCCCTCCGAGACGGTGCTGGAGTTGCTGCCGCCGGCCCAGGGCTGAAGCGATGACCGGCGCGGCGCATGAGCTGGAGCGCTTTGTCGAGGCGCAGGCAGGCAGTTACGCGCAGGCGCTGGCGGAGTTGCGGGCCGGCAGCAAGCGCTCGCACTGGATCTGGTATGTGCTGCCGCAGGTGCAGGGCCTGGGCATGAGCGGCATGTCGCGGCGCTATGGCATCGCCTCGCTCGACGAAGCGCGGGCCTACCTGGCGCATCCCGTGCTGGGGCCGCGGCTGCTCGAGTGCGTGCAGGCGATGAATGCGCATCGCGAAGAGGAGCGCGGGCCGTCGGCCGAAGAGATTCTCGGCGGCATCGACGCGCGGAAGTTTCGCTCCTGCCTCACGCTCTTCATCGCCGCCGGCGGAGAGGATGCGGTATTCGGCGAGGCGCTGCGCCGGTATTACGGCGGCGCGGCGGATCAGGCGACGCTGGAGATTCTCAAGCGGCAGGGTTGAGGGCAGGCCCGCGTTGCGGCCGCGCCGCCTGGGAGGCTGCGCGGCATGCATGTGCGTGATTGCCGACGCGTAGGAAAACTCCCACAGCAGTTCGCGCGCCGCGCCGCTGGCGCGCGCGGCGGGGCGCGCTACATTGGCAGCGTCACCCTTGCGTGGGAGCCTGTCATGCGTGCTGCGATCCAATCCGGTTTTCGTCCCCAACGCCGCGGCCTGGTGGCGCTGGCTTCGGCCCTGCTGCTGGTGTGCTCTGGCGCGTGGGCGTACGAGGGGCGGGTGGTGAAGGTGATCAACGGCGATACGGTGGTAGTGGCCGCGCAGGGCAAGCAGAGCACGCTGCGCTTAGCCGAGATCGCGGCGCCGAAGCCGGGGCAGGCGTTCAGCGACGAGGCGCGGCGCGCGCTGGCGGGGCTATGCATGAATGCGCCGGTGCAGGTGACGCCGCTGGATGATCCCTACGGCAACGCGGTGGCGCGCGTGACGTGCCAGGGGCGCGACGCCGGCGAGGCGCAGGTGCGGGGCGGCATGGCGTGGGTGTTCCGGGAGTTCTCGCAGAACCCGGGGCCGCTGTACCAGATGGAGCAGGACGCGCAGGCGGCCAAGCGCGGGCTGTGGGCCGAGGCGGCGCCGCAGCCGCCGTGGGAATTCGGCAAGCGCGACCGCGATAGCGCGCGGCGCTGACACGCGGCGCTGACGCCCACTGCCGCGCCTATTCCTTCCTTCCCGTAAACCCTGTCGCGCACTTCGCCGCGCGCGAAGGGGCGGTTCACCAACCACGAATTGTGGCGTTCGTCGCTGCTGCTGAATACTGAAATTGAGCATCAGCAATCACTAATGCCGACGGCATGAAGCGGCAAAACGGACGGAGACAATCATGGGCATTACGCCAGTCACCCGCATGCCGCGCGCCTTTGCCGCGGCGTTTTGTTCCCTGCTGTTTTTCTGTGGACCGGCAGCCGCGCAACCGCACCCACCGGAGATCGTGATCGGCCAGTCGGCCGCATTGAGCGGGCCGCAGGGCGAATTCGGCAAGGACTTTCGCCAGGGCGCGCTCGCCTGGTTCGACGTGGTCAACAAGGCCGGCGGCATCGAGGGCCGCATGCTCAGGCTGGTGACGCTGGACGACGGCGGCGACACCAAACGCACGCGCGCCAACACCGCCGCGCTGATCGAGCGCGACAATGCACTGGCCCTGTTCGGCTATACCGGGCGCGCGCCGGCGGTGGCGGGGGCCGGGCTGGCCACCGCCGCCAAGGTGCCCTTCATCGCGCCGTTTTCCGGCGGCACCCAGCTCTACGAGCGCAACCGCTATGTGTTCACCATCCGCGCCAGTTACGCCGACGAAGTGGACAAGCAGGTGGAGCAACTGGTGACCACCGGCATTTCGCGCTTCGCGGTGATGTACGTGTCGGATGACGTGAAGAAGACCAACCTGGCGCTGGCCGAACAGGCGCTGGCCAGGCGCGGGCTGAAGCCGGTGTCCATCCTGGTGGTGGACCCGCAGAACAGCAACCTGCCGCAACTGGTGCAGGAACTGAAGGCTTCGCAGGCGCAGGCGCTGCTGGCGATCGTGCGTTATTTCGACGTGACGGTGCGGCAGATCCGCCGCTCGGGCAATCCCCTGCAGGTGTTCGGCATCTCCTATGTGGCCAATAGCGCGATGCCGAAGGCGCTGGGCGAAGAAGGGCGCGGCGCGGTGGTCTCGCAGGTGGTGCCGCTGCCGAGCAAGCGGGTGCTGACGGTGACGCGCGATTACCAGCGCGACCTGCTGGCCCTGGATGCGAACACCGGCTTTTCCTTCACCAGCCTGGAGGGCTATATCGCGGCCAAGACGCTGACGGCGGGGCTGCGCAAGGCCGGGCGCGGGGTGACGCGCGAGTCGCTGGTCGATGCGATGGAAAGCCTGGGCGACATGGATTTCGGCGGCTACGCCGTGCGCTTCACGCCGCAGAATCACAACGGCGCGCGCTTTGTCGACCTGACGATCTTGCGCGGCGACGGTACTTACGCCAACTGAGCGGCGGCCCGGCGCGGGAGGCTGGTGCATTCAGCACGCCGGGTGCTCCGGGCAAGTCATGTGTCGCCATCCGGGCGACGAAGGCTTGAGGCGCGCGAATCCTCCTACAGCCGCGCCAGATTCCTGCCGATAGCCTGCACAAGGCTGGGCGCGGACACTGGAAGGCCGAGATACGGAGCGCTTCCCATGTTCAATGAATTCAAGCACTGGCTGTACCACGACCGCGTCGATACCGGCGCCGCCGATGCGCGGCCGGCGGCATTGCGCCACGGCTACGATGGCGACCTGCGCGTGCACCAGGTGGATTTCGCCGCCGAGCGCGCGCGCATCGCCGAGCTTTCGACGCTGCTGGCGCGCGCAGTGGCGGACATGCGCTCGGAACATTTCGAGACCGGCACCGAGGGCTACATCATCAGCGTGACGCGCGACTGGATCGACGAGACCACCGCCGAGTCGGCGCTGAGCGAAGGCTAGCGGCACATCAAGAGGAACGCGGCGGCCCGCACGGCATCACCGGCAGGCCGCACGCAGCAAGGGCTTTGCGAAGGTCCGCATCTCGATCTCCTCTTTGCGGACCCTTTTCCCCCGGCGCCTGAGGCGTCGGGGGTCTTTTTTGCGGCGGCCGCCGGGGGCGGCGGTACGCTCGCCAGACGCGCCAGAGGCGGCACCAGGCCAGCGGCACCAGGCCAGCGGGCTTCCTCACCCTGCGGGTAAGGAAGCGCTTCGCTCAATGCGTCAGCAGCCCCTTGGCCGCCATCACCTGGCGCAGGTTGTCGGCTTCCACCGGCTTCACCAGGTGCAGGTCGAAGCCGGCTTCCTCCACGCGGCTGCGGTCTTCCGGCTTGCCCCAGCCGGTAACGGCGACGATCAGCGGGCGCGGGCTGGCGTTGCGCGCGCGCAGGCGGCGCGCCACTTCCAGGCCGTTCATGCCGGGCATGCCGATGTCGAGCAGCACGATCTCGGGGCGGAAGTTGTCGGCGGTCTCGATCGCGCCGGGGCCGTCGTGCACGGTGGTGACCTCATGCCCCTGCCGCCTGAGCAGCTCGGACAAGGCCACCGCCGCATCGACGTTGTCGTCCACCACCAGCACGCGCCGGGGCGGGCCTTCGGCGGTGCCGGCGGGCGCCTGCGGCACGGAAGGGCTGGCGGCGAGCGGCGTGGCCGCCATCAGCGGCAGGCGCAGCACGAATTCCGCGCCGCGGTCCACGCCCTCGCTGAAGGCTTCCAGGGTGCCGTGGTGCAGCTCGGCGATCGAGCGCGCCAGCGCCAGGCCGACGCCCAGGCCCGCGGCGGGGCGGTTGAGCGGGTCCTTGCCCTGCACGAACATGCCGAAGATCGCGCCCAGGAACTCGGGGGCGATGCCGCGGCCGGTGTCGGCGATGGCGATGCACACGCGCTCGCCATGGTCGGTGGCCGAGCGGGTGACCGTGACGAAGATGCGCCCGCCGGCGTCGGTATAGCGGGCGGCGTTGTTGAGCAGGTTGGTCAGCGCCTGGGTCAGGCGCACCTCGTCGCCCTCGACCAGCAGGCGCTCGGGCGGCAGGGTGATGGAGAGGCGGTGGCCGGCGGCGTCGATGTGCGGGCGCGCGGCTTCCACGGCGCGGTTGATCAGGGCGGCGATTTCCAGCGGCTGGCTTTCGATCGACAGCGTGCCGCGGGTGACGCGGCTGATGTCCAGCAGGTCGTCGACGATGCGCGAGAGCTGGCTGCTCTGGCGGTCGACGATGCGCCACATGCGCTCGTGCTGCGCCTCGGCGGCGGTGCTTTTCATCTGCGCCAGGTGCACGGCGTTGCGGATCGGCGCCAGCGGGTTGCGCAGCTCGTGCGCCAGCACCGCGATGAAATCGTTGACGCGCCCGGCGGAAGCCTCCAGCGCTTCGGAATGGCGGCGCTGCGTCAGGTCCTGCGTTACCTTGGCGAAGCCCTGCAGGCTGCCTTCGCTGTCGTAGAGGGCGGTGACCACCACGCGGGCCCAGAAGCGGCTGCCGTCCTTGCGCACGCGCCAGCCTTCGTCTTCGGCGCGGCCGTGCTGGCGCGCCATCGCCAGCTCGCCCCAGGGCTTGCCGCGGTTGATGTCTTCGGTCAGGTAGAAGCGCGAGAAGTGCTTGCCGATGATCTCGCCCATCGTATAGCCCTTGATGCGGCGGGCGCCGGCGTTCCAGCTGGTGATGATGCCGGCGGGGTCGAGCATGTAGATGGCGTAATCCTGCACGCCGTCGACCATCAGGCGGAAACGCTCCTCGCTCTGGCGCAACTGATCGAGCTGGCGGCGGCGCTCGGAGAGGTCGCGGGTGATCTTGGAAAAACCGAGCAGCTGGCCGTCTTCGCCGCGCAGCGCGGTGATGATCACGTTGGCCCAGAAGCGGCTGCCGTCCTTGCGCAGGCGCCAGCCTTCGTCCTCGAAGCGGCCTTCGGTGGTGGCGCGCCGCAGTTCCTGCGCCGGCCAGTCGCGCTCGATGTCGGCGGGCGTGTAAAAAATACTGAAATGGCGGCCCATCACTTCGGCGGCCGTGTATTGCTTGATGCTGGCGGCGCCGGCGTTCCAGCTGACGATGCGGCCTTCGGCGTCGAGCAGGAAGATCGCGTAATCCCGCACCTGATCGACCATCAGCTGGTAAAGCTTGGGGTCTGGCATCTGCGCCATGCTGCTACCGCCCTCGAATCGTTTGGGCCATTGTACGACAGCGGGGGCCGGCCCCGCATGAGGGGCTGCGCTAAGCGCAGGCGCGAGAGCGGGGCGGCCGAAATGAAACGCCGGCAGCGGGCGAGGCCCGTGCCGGCGTGGCAGGCAACGCTTCCCGGCACTGCCGGGAAGGCTCGGCTTACTTCGTCATGCCGTCTTCCTTCTTCATCGCGTCGCCCTTTTTCATCGAGTCACCTTTTTTCATGCCGTCCTTCATGCCGTCCTTTTTCATCCCATCCTTCTTCATGCCGTCTTTTTTCATGCCGTCCTTGGACATCGAGTCTTTCGACATGGCGTCCTTGCCCATCTCGTCGGCGGCGTAGACCGGGACGGCGGCGAACAGGGCGAGAGTGAGGGCAGCGAGCAGTTTGGTCATTTCTTTCTCCAGGTGTGGGGGTGGGGATCGGCCAAGCCGACGAGGCGAAACATACGCTGCCGGCACGCGCTTGCCAGTACGTAAATCTGCGTAGCATCTGCGCAGCGGCAGAATCCGCCGCAGCGGCGGTGCTGCATGGCCGCCGTGGATGACGCGCCGGTGCATCGGAGGGCGGGCCGCCAGGCAGCGACCGGCCCATGGCGCTTTCAGGCGGCGGCCGGGGCCGGCGCGGCGCCGGTGGCCGCGGTGGCCGGCGCGCCGGCGTGAAAGCGCAGCGCCAGCATGGTGATGTCGTCGGCCTGCGCGGCGCCGGCGGCGAAGGCGGTGACGTCGGCGCGCACGGCTTCGACCAGTTCGCGCGCGTTGCGCCTGTGGCCGGCGATCAGCGCGAGCAGGCGCTCTTCGCCATAGAACTCGTCGGCCGGGTTGCCGGCTTCGGTGACGCCGTCGGTGTACAGCAGCACGCCTTCGCCGGCCGTCAGGATACGGTGGGTGGCGGGGTAGCGCACGTCCGGCATGATGCCGGCCACCAGGCCCTTTTTCACCGCCAGGAAGCCGACGCTGCCGTCGGCTTCCTGCACCAGCGGCGGGTTGTGGCCGGCGTTGGCGTAGCTGAAGTCGCCGCTGGCCAGATCAAGGATGCCGCAGAAGAGGGTGACGAACATGCCGGCTTCGTTGCCCTGGCACAGCGCGCGGTTGGTGGCCTCCAGCACGCCGGCGGGCGAGCGCAGGCGGGTGGCGGCGGCGCGCAACTGCGTGATGGTGCGCGCCATGAAAAGGGAGGCGGGCACGCCCTTGCCGGAAACGTCGCCCACCGCCACCAGCAGGCGCCCGGGGGCGGCGTAGAACACGTCGTAGAAATCGCCGCCGACGTTTTTCGCCGGCTCCATCATTGCGTGCACGTCGACCCGCGGCTCGTCGCGCGTGAGTTCGCCGGCATTCGGCAGCATGGCGAGCTGGATGTCGTGGGCGATCGACAGTTCCTTTTGCAGATGCGCCAGCGCCAGGCGGTCCTTGACGCGGTCGAGGATCAGGTCGCGGTTGCGCCGCATGCGCTCGGCCAGTTCGCGCAGCAGGTTGCGCGCCACCCCGGGATGGGTGACCAGTTCGTCCCAGAACAAATGTTCGGGCACCGTGAGGATCCGGCTCGGCAGGTCGGTGACGACCCAGGCGGAAACCGGCTGGCCGTCGATCACCGAGAGTTCGCCGAAGCAGGCGCCGGGCTCCACGCCGATGAAGTCGGCCGAATCGTGGCTGTCGAAGTGGATGCGCAGGCGCCCGGAGATCAGCAGGTGCAGCGCCTGGTTCACCTGGCCGGGGGCCAGCAGCACGGCATTGGCGGCATGCTCGCGGATGTCGCACTGATCGAGCAGGCGCTCGATGGCGTCGTAGGGCAGGGCGGAGAACAGCTGCAACTGGGAGATGAAGCCGTGGCGGCGGCGGTCGCCCTGGCCGCCGTGCGGTTCGCCTGGAGCCCCGCGGCGCTCGCCCTCGGGCGGCAGCGGGGTGGCGCCGCTGGCGCGGCGGCGCTCCGGGCCGCGCGGCTTATGCACGGCGCGCCGCCGCGCCGGCGGGGGCGGCGGTGTCGGCGGGGGCGCGCGCGCTCAAATGCAGCACGTTGGCGCCGTCTTCACGGCGGTAGCCGCATTCGTCCATCAGGCGGCGGATCAGGTGGATGCCCAGCCCGCCGATGGCGGCGTGTTCGAGATCGGCCGGTTGCTCGTGTTCGGGGGCGGCGAGCGGGTCGAAGGGCTTGCCGTGGTCGCGGATGGTGAGCGTGGCGCCGGCCGGGCCGCTTGAGAATTCGAGGCTGATTTCGCGCGCTTCATCACCGTCCGCGCCTTCGTAGCCGTAGCCGATGATGTTGGCCACCGCCTCGTTGGCGCACAGGTCGAAGCGCTGCGTGAGGTCGCGCGGCAGGCCGGTGGTGGCGGCGGCGATGTGCAGCCACTCACTCATGCGCCGCAGCTCGGGAATGCGGTTGGTGATCGACAGCCGGGCGGGGGGGTGTGCCATGCCGCCGATCTTAAGCGGCAACGGCGCTTTGCGCGGCCTCCAGGGTGGCGCAGATCGGGATCAGGGTGTCGATGCCGGCGGTTTGCAGCACCCGGGTGACGTTGCTGTCGGGCTTCAGCAGCACCATCTTGCCGCCGCGCTGGTTTACCGCCTTGGCGTTGAGCAGCAGGGTGCGGATGCCGATCGAGGCCAGGAAATCCACTGCCGCCATATCGACGATCACCGCTTTCTGGTTGGCGGTGTAGCCGCTGAATTTCAGGTCGATCTCCTGCGCGCCCTGCACGTCCATGCGGCCTTCGAGATTGATCTTGAGCACGCCTTCAGCGAGCGATTCCGATGCGATTTTCATGCGGGTGGGTCCGGTGACAGGCAGATGACGGCCAAACTGCCAGACTAACCACGCCGCGTGACAATCTTGTTACGCCAATGTGACCGGGTGATCCGGACGGCGCACGCCAGGCGACCTACAGGCGACCTACACCCGGCAGCCTATATCCGGCGGCCTATACCATCCAGGGCGCTTCCTCGAGCATTTCCGGAATCTCGCTCCTGGCGCGCTCGCTGGTGAACACGCTGATGCGCATGCGCGCCGGCTGCGCTTCCTCGATCGGGGCGTGCATGTAGATCTCGATGTGGCGGATCACCAGGTGGTAACCGGTGACGGTGGAGTAATTCTCGCCTTCGAGCTGCAGCGAGTTGCCCACCGTCAGGTGCGCCAGCGGCTCGGCCATGAACAGGTTGACGGCGACCTGCTCGGTCGAACCCGGTTCGAAAATGATGTATTCGTAATGCATGCTTCACCTCCGCGGGCGGGAGTTGCGGATACGGCAGGCGGCGCAATTACCTACCTGCTGTATATATTAACAGGGTTATTGCGCTTTTGCGCAAGTTTCATCGGGCAAGGGTAGGGGCGCGGGCGCCGGAGCGGCGGGTTGCCCAGGCAGATCCTGGCGACCCTTGTCGCCACATACTGCTTGAACGCCGTACCGGGCGCCCCAAGCTCGGTCAAGGGAAGGGCGCGGTGGTAACCTCGGGCCCGGGAAAACGAGCGGGGTTTGGCAGTCGATGATGCAGCAGATGAGTAACCTTCTGGCCGACCATGGTTTGTGGCTGGTGTTCGGCTGGGTGGTGATGGAGCGCGTGGGCGTGCCGGTGCCGGCCTTGCCGGTGTTGATCGTGGCGGGCGCGCTGGTGGCGGCGGGCAAGATCGGTCTGCTGCCGCTGGTGCTGGTGGCGCTGGCGGCGTGCCTGCTGGGCGATGGCGCCTGGTACCTGGCCGGGCGGCGCTACGGCGCGCGCGTGCTGCGCCTGTTGTGCCGCATTTCGCTGTCGCCCGATTCCTGCGTCAAGCAGTCGGAAACGCGCTTCGAGCGCGCCGGCGGGACGCTGCTGGTGGTGGCGAAGTTCATCCCCGGGCTGGCGACAATGGCGGCGCCGGTGGCGGGAGCGATCAAGCTGCGGCCCGGCGTGTTTTTTCTGTTCAGCGGGCTGGGCTCGCTGTTGTGGATCGCGGTGGGCGTGGGCCTCGGGCTGGCCTTCCACGCGCAGATCGACCGCGTGTTCGCGCACATGGCCAATCTCGGGCACATCGCGGTGCCGGTGATCGTGGTGCTGCTGGCGGCGTACGTCGGCTTCAAGTGGTTCGAGCGGCGGCGCCTGTTCAAGCTGTTGCGCATGGCGCGCATCAGTGTCGACGAGTTGTGGGCGCTGATGCAGGCGGGCGCCGAGCCGGTGGTGGTGGATGTGCGCTCGAATGTGGCGCGCAAGGTCGATCCGCGCGGCATTCCCGGCGCGCTGGCGGTGGAAATGGAGCGTATCGCCGAGCAGGCGCGCGACCTGCCGCGCGATCGCGAGATCATTCTCTACTGCACCTGCCCGAACGAGGAATCGGCCGCGCATGTCGCCAAGCGCTTGATGGACCTGGGCTATACCCAGGTGCGGCCGCTGCACGGCGGGCTGGACGCCTGGGTGGACGCCGGGCATGGCATCGAGGTGCTGGTGTCGGAGCCGCCGGCAAACGCGGAAGCGCAAGCGGCGGCGGCTTGACCCGCTGCGCCTTCAGCGCTCCTGCGAACTGATCGCCCGCACCACGCGGCAGGGGTTGCCGGCGGCGAACACGCCTTCGGGAATGTCGCGCGTGACCACGCTGCCGGCGCCGATCACGCTTTTCGCGCCAATGGTCACGCCAGGGCAGATGATGCTGCCCCCGCCGATCCACACGTCGTCGCCGATGGTGACCGGCTTGCCGCTTTCCAGGCCTTCGCGGCGCGCAGCGGCGGTCATCGGGTGGGTGGCGGCGTAGATCTGCACCGCCGGGCCGATCTGCACGAAGGCGCCGATGCGCACCGGCGCGACGTCCAGCACCACGCAGTTGAAATTGAAAAAGGTGTTCTCGCCGATCTCGATGTTGCCGCCGTAGTCGCAATAAAACGGCGGCTGCAGCATCAGGCCGGTGGCGGCGCGCGGCAGCAGTTCGCGCAGCACCTGCAGGCGCTTGTGCTCGTCTTCCTCGTAACCGCGGTTGAGCGCCTCGCACAGCACGCGGCAGCGCAGGCGCTCGGAGGCGAGTTCGGGATCGCGCGGGTCGTACGGCTCGCCCGCGAGCATTTTCTCCTTTTCACTCGGCATGCCGGTTCCTTGAAATATTTCCGAGAAAAGTTGGACCATGCGGCGCGCCGCGTGTTCCTGCCGGTTCCCGCGTGTTCCTACTCGTTCTTGCGAGTGACATGCGCGGGCCACGCGGTTACCATAGCGGCCCGAACGAAAACAACACTTGCTCAACATGGCATATGAAATCGACTTGAGCGGCAAGGTTGCGCTGGTGACCGGCGCCTCCTCCGGCCTGGGCGCGCGCTTTGCACGCGTGCTGGCGCAGGCCGGCGCCACCGTGGCGCTGGCCGCGCGGCGTGTCGAGCGCCTGAAGGAATTGCGCGCCGAGATCGACGCCGAAGGCGGCGAGGCGCACGTGTATTCGCTGGACGTGACCGACGTGCAGTCGGTGCAATCGTGCATCGCGCGGGTCGAGAGCGACCTGAAGAAGATCGACATCCTGGTGAACAACTCCGGCGTCTCGGCGCAGGCGCGCGTGGCGGAGGTCACCGAGGAAGACTACGACTACGTGATGAACACCAACCTGAAGGGCGCGTTTTTCGTCGCGCAGCAGGTGGGCAAGGTGATGATCGACAAGAAGACGCCGGGGCGCGTCATCAACATCGCCTCGGTGGCCGGCATGCGCGCGCTGTCGCAACTGTCGGTGTATTGCATCTCGAAGGCGGCGGTGATCGCGATGACCAAGTCGATGGCGCTGGAATGGGGGCGTTACGGCATCAACGTGAACGCCATCTGCCCGGGCTACATCGAGACCGAGATCAATTCGGCCTATTTCAAGAGCGAAGGCGGGCAGAAACTGATGAACATGCTGCCGCGCCGCCGCCTGGGTCAGCCGGATGACCTCGATGGCCTCCTGCTGCTGCTGGCCGGGGACGCTTCGGGTTTCGTCAACGGCGCGGTAATTGCGGCCGACGACGGTCTTTCGGTCAGCTAGGTGGCCGGCCTGCCGGCGCCGGGCGGCTGCGCATGCACTTGGGCGGGCCGCGCCCAGGGCCGGCGCCGGCGCGGCGCGGTTTTTGCGGCAAAACGGTGCATTTTTGACAGCTTTGAGGCCCTGAAAAGCGCCGTAAGCCCCTGTTCCCCTTCGTAAAATCGGCATCCGGGCAAGCCTTACGCAAATCCGGCCGAAACAAGCCTGATGAAGGGCCGGCGGGCTGTCGGGCGGCGCTCCCGGGGCCCTCCAAACCCTTGATTTTGTGCGCTAACAGTCCCTTTTTGTGTCGCTTGTCAAGCCCTTGGCGGCAGATTAACCGATTGTTTTTTAGGCAAAAATGCCTATAATTTCAGGTTTTGCTTTAGCCCCGTTTAGCGTCATGACGGGGTAACGAGGCGTCGGGTACCAGGTCCGATCTCCGGTATGAAAAAAGAAGGTTTTCCGCAAGGCATCAAGCTGGTGCATACGGAAACGGTGGTAATGCGCTGGGGCGACATGGACGCGATGATGCACGTGAACAATACCGTGTATTTCCGCTACATGGAGCAGGCGCGCATCGGCTGGATCGAAACCTGGGGTGTGGGCACCACGGCGGCGAATGCCGAGGGTCCGGTGATCGCCAACGCGTCCTGCCAGTTCAAGCGCCCGTTGAAGTACCCGGGCAGCGTGGAAGTGCGGGTCTACGCGGGGCGCATCGGGCGTTCGAGCCTGCCGACGTACTACGAAATGCGCCGCACCGACGACCCCGAAACGATTTACGCCAGCGGCGAAGCGTTGTTTGTCTGGATCAGCAATGCCACGGGAAAACCCGCCGTGTTTCCCGAAACGGTGCGCCGGCGCCTCGAAGCCTGAAGCCGGGAGGGCGCCGGTCCGCTTGAAACAAGCGGCACCGCCATCACGATGAATGAGCAGATTTGCACCCGATGTTTAAAGTTGCGTGAATGATGACCGAGACCAATCCGATCCTGTGGGAACCCAGCCAGGTCCAGCTTGAGAAAGCCAATCTCACGCATTTTGCGCGAGCTGCGATCAAGCGCTGGAAGCTCAAGCTCAATACCTACCCGGATTTCTACCAGTGGTCCGTCGACCAGCCGGAGCAGTTCTGGCAGTCGGTGTGGGAAGAACTGGGCGTCATCGGCCAGCCGGTCGAGGCGAAAAAGGGCAGCAAGGCGCCGGTCGGCTTCAAGGCCGGCATCCTGACCGAGGGCGAGAAGATGCCCGGGGCCAAGTGGTTCCCCGGCATGCGCCTGAACTTCGCGCAGAACATCCTCAAGAAGCACGATTCGTCCGAGGCGATGCTGTTCTGGGGCGAAGACAAGGTCAAGCGCAAGGTCACCTGGGCGGAGCTGAACAACCAGGTGTCGCGCTGCGCCCAGGGCCTGAAGGCCGCCGGCGTGCGCCAGGGCGACCGCGTGGCCGCCTACATGCCCAACATGCCGGAGACGGTGATCGCGATGATCGCCACCGCCTCCATCGGCGCGGTGTGGACCTCCTGCTCGCCCGATTTCGGTGTGCAGGGCGTGCTGGACCGCTTCGGCCAGGTCGAACCCAAGGTGCTGCTGGCGCCGGACGGCTACTACATGAACGGCAAGGCGATCGACCTGCTGGACAAGGTCTCCGACATCGTCTCCAAGCTGCCCTCGGTGCGCGAGGCGGTGATCGTGCCTTACCTCACCGCTTCCCCGAATGTGGACGGCGTGCCGCGCGCGCTTACCTGGCCCGAATTTACGGCGCCCTACAAGGCGGGCCCGGTCGAGTACAACCTGCTGCCGTTCGACCATCCGCTGTTCATTCTCTATTCCTCGGGCACCACCGGCGTGCCGAAGTGCATCGTGCACTCGGCCGGCGGCATCCTGCTCAAGCACCTGGCCGAGCACCAGTTGCACAGCGACATCCGCCCCGGCGACCGCCTGTTCTACTACACCAACACCGGCTGGATGATGTGGAACTGGCTGGCCTCGGGCCTGGCCTCCGGCGCCACGCTGATCCTGTACGACGGCTCGCCGTTTATTCGCCGCGGCAACATCCTGTGGGACCTGGCGCAAGCCGAGAAGGTGACCCACTTCGGCACCTCGGCCAAGTACATCGAGGCGATCGCCAAGATCAACATGAAGCCGCGCGAGACGCATGAACTGAATCGCCTGCGCGTGGTGCTCTCGACCGGCTCGCCCCTGGCGCCGGAATCGTTCGACTACGTATATACGGCAATCAAGAGCGACCTCCTGCTGGCTTCGATCTCGGGCGGCGCCGACATCTGCGGCTGCTTCGTCTTGGGCGTCCCGGTGCTGCCGGTGCATCGCGGCGAGATCCAGGGCAATGCCCTGGGCGTCAACGTGCAGGTGTTCGACGACAAGGGCAAGCCCCTGCCGCCGGGCAAGAAGGGCGAACTGGTGTGCGTCGCGCCTTTCCCCTCGATGCCGATCTATTTCTGGAACGACGAAGAAGGCCACAAGTTCCACCACGCCTACTTCGACACCTTCCCCGGCATCTGGCGCCATGGCGATTACGTCGAGCGCACGCCTTCCGGCGGCCTCATCATCTACGGCCGCTCGGACGCCGCGCTCAACCCCGGCGGGGTGCGCATCGGCACCGCCGAGATCTATCGCCAGGTGGAAAAGCTCGATGAAGTGGTGGAGTCGCTGGTGATCGGCCAGACCTGGCCGCCGGGCAAGCTGCACGGCGACATCCGCATCGTGCTGTTCGTCAAGCTGCGCGAGGGTTTGCAGCTCGACGCCGCCCTGGTGGAAAAGATCAAGAACCAGGTCAAGGTCAACACCACGCCGCGCCACGTGCCGGCCAAGGTGCTGCAGGTGGCCGACATCCCGCGCACCAAGAGCGGCAAGATCGTCGAGCTGGCGGTGCGCGACATCGTGCATCACCATCCGGTGAAAAACGTCGATGCGCTGTCCAATCCGGAGGCGCTCGAACTGTTCCGTGATCGCCCCGAATTGCAGACGGCGTGACGTATGTCACGCCGCGCGCCGCTAAAATCGGGCCGCTGCGGGGTTTGCGTACGGTACGGGCACGCGGAAATCCGCAAAACTCATCGAAGTTTGCAGGAATTCGCACCTGTAACAATGATTAACATGCATTGGCGTCGGAAAAAACCGGCCGCCTTGCTACTATATGCGTAGAAGAAAGCATGCGGCCGGGGGATGTTGCCCGGATGGCCGGGCGGACGCGGCTTTCAGCACAGGGGTTCAGGGCAGCGGAGTTCAGGGCACAATACCCAGAATGAACAACAAGCCCATCGTGGTAATGGTTCCGTCATCCATTTGGTCCAGCGACACTGACTAGTCCGTGGCGAACATTCTCGTAGTCGAAGACGACCCGACGATACGCGAGCTGGTGCGCCTGCACCTGGCCTCGGCGAGTCACGACGTGATCACGGCCTCCGACGGCCTGCAGGGCCTGCAGCTGGCGGTCAATCGCCTGCCCGACATCATCGTCTCCGATGTGCAGATGCCGAACATGGATGGTTTCGGCATGCTGGCGGCGGTGCGCGCCAACGAGCAGACCGCGGCGATTCCCGTCATCTTCCTCACCGCCCTGGACGATCGCGACAGCTTCCGCAAGTCGATGAACCTGGGCGCCGACGACTTTCTCAACAAGCCGGTCAAGCGCAACGAGCTTTTGAATGCGATCACCGGGCGCCTGAAGCGCCTGGAAGGCCAGCGCCTGTCCGGCTCGCAACTGGTGGTGTCGGAGGAGACCGGCAGCCAGGAAACGCTCGGCACGGACGCCAAGCGTAGCGCCGAGGAGGCCGCCGAGAGCGCTGCCGTCGATCCCAGCCGGCGCAACGAATCCAAGTCGCGCGACCCGCAGCAGACCGACCCGCGCGCCATCAATCCTTCCACGCGCAGCGCCCTGCGCGACCCGAAAAAGACCCGCGCCACCGGCCGCGCCAGGCGCACCCTGGATCTGACCGCGCACCTGACCTCGATGGAGGAAAGCTCGCCGCCGGACATCCGCGCCGCCACCTCGCGCGAGACGGTGCACGGCACCATCCTGTTTGCCGACATCCGCAACTTCACCACCTTCTCCGAGATTCTCGAGCCCGAGCAGGTGGTGGAGTTCCTCAACGCCTTCTTCGGCCAGGCCTGCGAGCCGATCCTGGACCAGGCCGGCTGGATCGTGAAGTTCCTGGGCGATGGCCTGGTCGCCATGTTCGACACCCGCGCCGGCTCCTCCACCGACCACGCCGAGCGCGCGCTCAAGGCCGCCGTGCTGATGGTGCTGGCGGCGCACCGCTTCAAGCCGTGGATCCGCGAAAAGCATCCGGGCAAGAACCTGCCCGAATTCGCCATCGGCGTCGGCATCCACACCGGCGAAGTGTCGGTGTGCCGCATGGGCGCGGGCGAGGCCGCCGAAACCACGGTGATCGGCGATACGGTGAACATCGCCTCGCGCCTGGAAGGCAAGACCAAGGAACTGGGCTGGTCGATCGTCGCCTCGCGTACCGCGGCGGACTCCGCCGGGCGCCGCTTCATCAGCGGCCGCGGCGGCCAGCTGGCGCTCAAGGGCCGCACCGGCACCGTGGACATCGTCGAGGTCATCGGCATGACCGCGCGCCCGGGCGCCGACACCCAGTTCTACGAACTCATCAGCGCGGCGATCGCGGCCAACTCGGCAATCATCGTCTCCGCCCTGCAAAAGCACTCCGGCGGGCAGCAGCGCATCCAGCCTTCCTCCGGCGGCTCGGCGCCGCGCGGCGACGCGCCGATCAACGTCGACGGCTACCGTTTGATCAGGAAGCTGGGCGAAGGCGGCATGTCCAAGGTGTTCCTGGCCGAACAGGCCGCCACGCAAGAGCATCACGTGCTGAAGATGCTGCCGATCGCGCCGGCCGACGATGAGATCGGCTCCGACCTGATGGAGCGCTTCCTGCAGGAATTCGCGCTGGTCTCGCAGATCGACCACCCCAACGTGGCGCGCATTTTCAACCAGGGCTTCACCGACGCCTACGCCTACATCTCGATGGAGTATTTCCCCGGCGGCGACCTGCGCGAGCTGATCGCCAAGGGCCTGGCGCCGAACGTGGCCGTCGCCATCCTGCTGCAGATCGGCGGGGCGCTTACCGCCGTGCACGCCCAGGGTATCGTCCACCGCGACATGAAGCCGGACAACGTGATGATCCGCGGCGATGGTTCGCTCGCCCTGGCCGACTTCGGCATCGCCAAGCAGACCAACTCCGAGATTTCGCGCACCAAGCACGGCGAAGTGTTCGGCACGCCTTACTACCTCGCCCCCGAGCAGGCCCTGGGCCTGCCGGTGGACCAGCGCACCGACATCTATAGCCTGGGCATCCTGTTCTTCGAGATGCTCACCGGCCGCCGCCCGTTCCAGGCCGACAACGCGCAGGCGCTGATGTACCAGCATGTGAACGCGCCGATCCCGCGCCTGCCGACCACGCTCACCGCCTACCAGCCGCTGGTGGACAAGATGATGGCGAAGAAAAAGACCGAGCGCTTCGAAAACGCCAATGTCCTGATCGAGTACGTGCTCGAGTCGGGCCTGATCGAGCAGGCCGCGTAGCCGGCCTCAGGCTTCTCCCGGCGTAGAGGGCCTCACGGGGCATTGCGTCACCGGAGGGTCCCTCTCCTTTGAAGGGGGTGGACAGGCGGGGATGGGGCGCTTCAGGTCTGAAAGGGCGGATCGGCGCGCTGCGCGCGACCAAACCCCCATCCCGCCCGACCCTCCCCTTGAGGGGGCGGGAGAGTACAGGGCGTGCCCTGCGCGCCACACTAAAACCCGTTGTTTCCCTCAAGGCATGTCGATTGCGTAAAATCGCGGACATGCGGAAACCCCGTTCCCTGTTCCAGGCCTATCTGCCGGTGGCGGTGCTGCTTGTCGCCCTGGGCGTGACGGGGGCGGGCTGGTGGCTGGCGCGCGACCAGGCGCGGCAGGAGTCGGAACTGCGTTTCGACCGCCTGGTCAACCGCAAGGTGCGTGAGCTGGAATTCATCATGCACCACTACGAATACACCCTGCGCGGCCTGGGGGGGCTGCTGGCCTCGACCGACGCCATCAGCCCGGCCGACTGGAGCAACTACATCGGTGCGCTCAACCTGTCGGAAGACGCCGGGGTGGTGGTGGGTTTCGGCTTCTCGCCCGTGGTGCAGGCGAAAGACCTGCCGGCCCACCTGGCGGCGATGCGCGCCGCCCACCCGGAATACCAGATCCTGCCCAGCCCGGCCTCGCGCGGCGCCGCCAGCGTCGCCCCGGTGACCCTGGCGCACGTGCTGGATGCGCGCGGCGGCGAAGACATGCGGCTGGGGCAGGACCAGTTCGCCGACCCGCGCCGGGTCGAGGCGATGGAGCGCGCGCTGAAATCGCACAGCGTGGCGCTGACCGCGCGCCTGGAAGGCGAGGGCGGGGCGCTCTCGGTGCTCTATCAGCCGGTGTTCCGCGGCGAGAATTTCGTCGGCTACGCGCAGATGCTGTTCCGTGTCGAGTCGCTGGCCGCCGCCATCGGCCGCGACGACCTGGGCGACCTCGCCCTGAGCCTCTACGACGGTACCAGCCACGACGGCGCCAGCCTGCTTTACAGCGACATCCCGCGCGCCGGCGGCAGCCCCGCCTTGCGCACCACCCGCGGGGTGCAGGTGGCCGGGCGCGCATGGACCGTGGATTTCGCCTCCACCCCGGACCTGGAGGCGCGCTATGCCGACCTGCGCCCGCTGCTGATTCTCGCCATCGGCGGGGCCGGCTCGCTGCTGCTGTTCGGCCTGGTGTGGTCGCTCACCCGCACCGGGCGGCGCGCCGAGGAGATCGCGCGGCGCTCCACCGCCGCGCTTTCCGACCAGATGGCGCTGACCGAGGCGCTGGTGGAGATGAACCCCAACCCGATCTTCCGCAAGGACCTGGAAGGCCGCTACGTACAGTTCAACCGCGCCTGGGAGCGCATGACCGGGCGCTCGCGCGCCGAGTGGATCGGCAAGAGCAGCTACGACACCTCCAGCCCCGAAGCCGGCGCGCGCTACGCCGAGAACGACAGCGTGCTCCTGGCCGACCCCGACGCGGTGTCGCGCCAGGAGACGCGCATCACCGCGGTCGGCGGCCACGTCTACGACGTGATCATCAGCAAGAGCGTGCTGCGCCGCGCCGACGGCACGCTGGCCGGCTTCATCGGCACGCTGACCGATTTCACCGAGGTCAAGCGCCTGACCGAGGAGCTCTCCGCGCAGCGCGAGCAGCTCGAACTGGTGAACCGCTCGGCGCAGGCCGGGGTGTGGGACCGCGACCTCGTCACCGGGCGCACCTACGCCTCGCCGCGCTTCTACGAGATGGCGGGCTACCCGCTGTCGGCCGACATGGCGCCGCTGATGACCGGCGGGCTGCTGATCCATCCGGACGACCGCGCGCGCTATCTGTCGATGCGCGCCGCCCACTTCTCGCGCCAGAGCCCCACCTTCAGCTGCGAATACCGCCTGCTGCGCGCCGACGGCAGCCATACCTGGGTCAACGGCCGCGGCCTGGCCACTTTCGACGCCGACGGCAAGCCGGTGCGCTTCACCGGCTCGATCATCGACATCACCACGCGCAAACGCACCCAGGCGGAGCTGGAGCGCCAGCGCGAGCAGCTGGAGCTGGTGCACCAGTCCTCGCAGGCCGGCGTGTGGGACCGGCAGCTGCCCGGCGGGCCCACCTACCTGTCGCCGCGCTTTCGCGAGATGCTCGGCTACAGCGAGAACGACGACCTGGAAAGCCGCTTCGGCACCGGCCACCTGCTGCACCCGGACGACAGCGACGCCATGCTGGCGGCGCGCGAGGCCCACTTCACCCGCAAGGTGCCGCACTTCAACTGCGAATACCGGCTGAAACGCGCCGACGGCGGCTGGCTGTGGGTGCATGGCCGGGGCCTGGCGACCTTCGACCCGGACGGCAAGCCGATCCGCTTCACCGGCTCGATCATCGACATCGCCTCGCGCAAGTCGGCGCAGGCCGAACTCGACCGCCAGCGCGAGCAGCTGGAGCTGGTGGTGGAGTCCTCCCGCGCCGGCATCTGGGACACCGACCTGCTCAAGCACGAGACGGTGGTCTCGGCGCGCTACCGCGAGATCCTCGGCATTCCGCCGGCGGAGGCGGGCGGGCGCACGCACCGCCTGGTCGATCGCGTACACCCGGCCGACGAAGCGCGGGTGATGGCGATGCGCGCCCTGGTGCTGTCGCGCGGCGGCATCTGGGACGAGGAATTCCGCATGCGCCGCGGCGACGGCGAATATGTGTGGATCAACGCGCGCGGCAAGACCGTGCACGACGCCGCCGGCCGCGCGGTGCGCTTCGCCGGCGCCATCATCGACATCAGCGTGCGCAAGGAGGCGGAGACGGCGCTGCTCGCCGCCAACGCCGCGGCGCTGGAGGCGGCGCGCGCGAAATCGACCTTCCTCGCCACCATGAGCCACGAGATCCGCACCCCGCTCAACGGCGTGATCGGCTCCGCCGGCCTGCTGGTGGATACGCGCCTGAATTCGGAGCAGCGCGAGTACGTGGAGACCATCCGCAACTCCGGCAACCAGCTGCTTTCGCTGATCAACGACATCCTCGACTTCTCCAAGATCGAGTCCGGCCAGATGGAGTTGGAGGAGGAGCCTTTCGAAGTCGCGCCGGTGATCGAGGACGCCTTTGACCTGATCGCCGAGTCGGCGCGCGGCAAGCGCCTGGAACTGCTGCACGACCTGACGCCGAATGCGCCGCGCTGGGTCAGCGGGGATGTCACGCGGGTGCGCCAGGTGCTGATCAACCTGGTGACCAACGCGGTGAAGTTTACCGACAGCGGCGAAGTGTGCGTGACGGTGACGGCGCTGCCCGCGCCGGCCTTGAGCGAGCACGACGCGGAGGGGCGCGTGATGCTGGAATTCGCCGTGCGCGACACCGGCATCGGCATTCCCACCGACAAGATCGGCCGCCTGTTCAACGCCTTTTCGCAAGTCGATGCTTCCACCACGCGCAAGTACGGCGGTACCGGCTTGGGCCTGGCGATCTGCCAGCGCCTGGTCGAATTGATGGGCGGGGCGATCCGCGCCGAAAGCGTCGAGGGGCAGGGTTCTTCCTTCATCTTCACCATCGCCACCCAGGCGGTGGCGCCGGCGCGGACGGCGCGCGAATCCGGCACCAGCTTCGAGAACAAGCGCGCCCTGGTGGTGGACGATTACCCGACCAACCGGCGCATCCTCAAGGGCCAGTGCGCCTCCTGGGGCCTGATGTCGGACGAGGCCGCCGGCGGCCCCGAGGCCCTGGCGCTGATCACCACCGCGCAGGCCGAGGGCAAGCCCTACGACGTGGTGATCAGCGACATGCTGATGCCCGACATGGACGGGCTCGACCTGGCGGCGGCGATCGCCACCTTCCGCGCCGGCCACAAGGTGCGCCTGCCGCTGGTGATCCTCTCTTCGGCGAACAAGAGCGAGGCCTTCGAAGGCCGCGAAGTGCCGGACGACTGGATCAGCGCCTACCTGATGAAGCCGGCGCGCCAGTCGCAGATCTACAACGCGCTGCTCGACGCCCTGGCGCCGGAACGCGCCTTCGACCTCGAAGGCCCGGAGCGGACCGCGCCGCCGATCGCCAGCGGCGGGGCGATCGCCGAACTCTCCATCCTGCTGGCCGAAGACAACGAAGTGAACCGGCGCATCGCCCTGCGCATGCTGGAGCGCATCGGCCAGAGCGCCGAATGGGTGGAAAACGGCCTGCACGCCCTGGAAGCGGTGCACCGGCGCCACTTCGACTGCGTGCTGATGGACGTGCAGATGCCGGAAATGGACGGCCTCACCGCCACCCGGCGCATCAATGCCGAACTGCCGGTGGAGCGCCGCCCCTACATCATCGCCATGACCGCCAACGCGATGGCGGGCGACCGCGAGGCGTGCCTCGCCGCCGGCATGAGCGACTACATCGCCAAGCCGATCCAGCTCAAAGTGCTGGCCGAAGCGCTGGCGCGGGTGGCCGCGGTGGCGCGGCGCCGCCCGCAAGCCCTTGCGCGCGCCGTGCGCGAAGGCGAGAATTCCCCGATTGACTCCGCTGGAACCCCGCAGATGACCCAGGAAGACGTGCTCGACATGGCGCAGATCGAAGAATTGATCAGCCTGGACGAAACCCGCGCGGTACTCGCCGAATTTGTCGGCATGTTCACCACGCAAGTGCCGGAACGCATCGCCGAGATGCGCGCCGCCTTCAAGGCCGGCGACCTGACCCGCATCGCCGCCGTGGCGCACAGCCTGAAGGGGGCCAGCGGCAACCTCGGCGCCCGCCTGGTGGCCGAGACCGCCAAGCGCATGGAACACGCCGGCAAGGCCGGCAACGGCAGCGAGATGGAGGCCGATCTGCAGGAGCTCGACATGCGCTACATCGAGGCGGAAGCGGCGCTGAAGGCTTTGCTGCCGACGTAAGCGCGGGAAGCCCCCCCGGGGACGGCAGGCACAGGGAGGGGCGATGACGCTTCCTCAGGAATGCCCCTTCGGTGTCGTCCGCGTGCCCTCGGAACGTCTTCTCCGGTGTCGCCCTTGCGTACTCAAGTACGCCCCCTCCGGTGTCATCCCCGCGCAGGCGGGGACCCAGTCAGTCATTCAGAACAAGGTTCTGGATTTCCGCGTTCGCGGGAATGCCATGAGGAGCGCGGGAATGACAGGGAGCGCGGGAAAGACAGGGCATGGGAATGACATCACGCCATGGGAATGACGTGAGGGCGTCCGAATAACATCAGGGCATGGGAGCCGCCGGCCGCGGCGCCCTGCCGCGCTCCGCGCCGCATCGCACCGCACCGAAGAGTGCGGCGCGACTGCCGCAGCGCCGCTACTTGAAATCCCCCGCCTTCACCAGATTCAGGCGCGCCGGATCGATGTATTTCACGAGCGCCGCATCCACCTCTTGCGGGGTGAGCGCGAGCAGCTTTTGCTCGAACTGGGTTTCCCAGTCGTAGGTGCGGTGCAGGTAGAGGTCGTTGGCGAGCTTGCCGGCCAGGCCCAGGTCGGAGGCGCGCGAGAGCTTGCGCTGCTGCATCAGGGCGCGCTTGGCCTGCGCCACTTCTTCGGACGTGAAACCGTCGCGGCGCGCGCGCTCCAGTTCCTCGCGCATGGCGGTCTCCACCTTTTCGCGGTTTTGCGGGGCGAACTGGGCCGAGACGTTCCACGAGCCGTAGCGGTCGAGCGCGGCCACCGAGAGGGCGGAGCCGACGCTGTAGGAAAGGCCGTCCTTCTCGCGGATGCGCTTGGGCAGGCGCGCGTCGATCGAGCCGCCGATCAGGTAATTCGCCAGCACCAGGGCGGGGTACTCGGGGTCGTCGTCGCGCATGGCGAAGATTTCGCTGCCGCGCAGATAGGCATTGGCCTTGTCCGGGGTCTTGATGGTGTCGTCGAGCGCGGCGACGTCGCGCGCGCGGTTGGGGATGCGCGTGTAGGGCTGCTTGCTCTGCCAGGTGCCGAAGAGAGTCTCCAGCACCGGCTTGATCACCTCCGGGTCGAAGTCGCCGACGATCGCCAGTTGCGCGTAGGAAAGGCCGTAGAAGTCGCTGAAGCACTTCTTCACGTCGTCCAGCGTCACGGCGCGGGCGTCTTCCAGCTGTTCGTCCAGGGTCGGGCTGTAGGACCAGTGGCCGCGCGAATAGGGGTTGAGGTAGCGCGCCAGGTCGAGGTTGGCGAGCGCGCTGGGGTCGCTGCGCGCGGCGTCGATGTTGGCCATCGAGGAGCGCTTGAGCTGGTCGAATTCATTCGCATCGAAGCGCGGGTGCTTGAGGATGTCGGCGATCAGCGTCAGGCTGGCTTCCAGGGTGGTGGTGGGCACCTCCACGCTGGCGCCGCCGCCGCCGACCGAGAGGTTGGCGCGCAGGCGCGTGATCTCGTTGCGGATGTCTTCGCGGCTCTTGCTCTCGGTGCCGCGCATCAGCATGCTGCCGGTGTAGCCGCAGGCGGGGGCGCGGCCGAACTTGGATTCCTCGGTGCCGTACTGGAAGGAAAGCTGCGCCGCCACCATGCCGCCGCGCGATTTCTTCGGCAGCAGCGCCACCTGCAGGCCGTTGGACAGGGTGAAGCGCTGGGTGCGCGATTCGATGTGCGCGGGCGTCAGCTCGAAGGCTTCGCCGGCGCCGATGCCGGGCGGGCCGGCGTAATCCTTCAGCGCCGTCATCGGGTCGGGCGGCTGCGGGATGGTGGCGCGCTGCGGCGTCGCATCGGCGGGAATGAATTCGCCGAAGGTGCGGTTGGAGGGAATCAGGTAGGTGCGCGCGGCCTGGTTGACGGCGTCGGTGGTGAGGGCGTAGACCGAGTCGCGGTAGCGGAAGAAGTAGCGCCAGTCGCCGATGGCGATCCAGTCGGTCAGCGCGGTGGCGAATTCATGCGTCTTGGTCAGCAGCATGTCCATCTGCGTGAGGGTGCGCTGCTTGGCGCGCTCGACCTCGTCCGGGCGGACCGGGTCGTCGGCCAGGCCTTCGATGGTCTTCTGCATGGCGGCGCGGATCGGGCCGGGCGGCGCTTCCTTCGGCGCGCTGGCCGAAAACTGCATCACCCCGGCCTCCCGCAGGTTGCGGTCCCAGCCGCCGACACTGGTGGCGAGTTTGGTTTGCACCAGCGCCTTGTGCAGGCGGCCGGTGGGGGTGTCGCCCAGGATCAGGCAGAGGATGTCGATGGCAGCGTAGCCGGGGTCGGTGCCGGGCGGGGCGTGATACGTGTACATGAAAGTCTGCGTGTCGCCCTTGCGGCGCAGGAACACTTCGCGCTCGCCGTCCTGCGGCGCATCATAGGTGTAGGTCTTCGGCAGCACGCGCGCGGGCTTGGGGATGGCGCCGAAGTCCTGCGCCGCCATGGCCAGCACGTCGGCGGTGTTGAAGTCGCCGGCGATCACCATCACCGCGTTGTCCGGCTGGTAATAGCGGTGGTAGAAGGCCTGCAAGCGCTCGATCGGCACGTTTTCGATGTCGGAGCGCGCGCCGATGATGGCGCGGCCGTAGTTGTGCCACTCGAAGGCGGCGTGCATCACGCGCTCCGACAGCACGCGGTTCGGGTTGTTTTCGCCGATCTCGAATTCGTTGCGCACCACCGTCATCTCCGAATCGAGGTCGGCGCGCGAGACGGTGGAGTGGATCATGCGGTCGGCTTCCAGGGCCAGCGCCCATTGCAGGTTTTCGCGCGCCGAGTCGAAGGTGAGGAAGTAGTTGGTGCGGTCGTAGGAGGTGGTGCCGTTCCAGCGCGCGCCGCGCGCGGTGAATTCCGCCTTGATCTGCGGGTGGGTGGGCGTGCCCTTGAACAGCATGTGCTCCAGCAGATGCGCCATGCCGGCTTCGCCGTAGCCCTCGTTGCGCGAGCCGACCAGGTACACCACGTTGGTGGTGACGAGCGGCTGCGAATGGTCTTCCAGCAGCACGAAGCGCATGCCGTTGGCGAGATCGTATTCGGTGGCCCCGCCCATCGCCGGCCCGGCGGTGACGCCGGGGGGCAGGGCAACCGGCCCGGCCGCCTGCGGGGCGCTGCTGGCCGCGCCCGGGGCGGGCGCGGCGGCCGGCGCAGCAGGGCTGGCGGGAGCCGGCGCCGGGGCGGGCTGGGCGAATGCTGTGGTGCAGCAGGAAAAAATCAGGGGCAGCAGGAGGCGGGCAGTACGCGACATCGAGCGGGCTTCCTAGAGGAATGCGGGCAGGGGATTCAAGGGAAAAGGAGCGCGGAAAAGCGGGCGGAGAGCAAGGAGCGCGGGTGTAAAATCAGTCGTGTTAGCGTTAGCGTCGGCCGGTGCCGCCGCGATGGCCGCGGCAGCAGGCGTGACGCATAGTGTATTTCATCAAACGGTTTTCATGAGCAAGGCTTTTACCAAGGAATCCGAAGACGCCGACGAGGAAGCCGACGGCGAAGCCCCGGCCTTGCCCGCGGGCACCAAGAATTACATCACGCCGGCGGGCTTTGCCGCCCTGCGCGCGGAGTTCGACGAGCTCTACCGCAACGAGCGCCCCAAGCTGGTCGAGACCATCGCCTGGGCCGCTTCCAACGGCGACCGCTCCGAGAACGGCGACTACATCTACGGCAAGCGGCGCCTGCGCCAGATCGACAGCCGCATCCGCTTTCTCTCGCGGCGCATCGAGGCGGCCGAGGTGGTCGATCCCTCGCGCCAGGAAAACGACGAGCAGATCTTTTTCGGCGCCACCGTCACCTATGCGAACACCAAGGGCGATGAGCTGACCATCCAGATCGTCGGCGTCGACGAGGCCGAGCCTTCGGCGGGGCGCATCAGCTGGGTGTCGCCGGTGGCGCGCGCGCTGCTCAAGGCGCGCGAGGGCGACGTGGTCAACCTGATGACCCCGGCCGGGCGCGAAGAGCTGGAGGTGCTGGAAATCCGGTATCAATGAGGTCATGAGCATGCGGCGGCTTGCGGTCAATTTGACACGAAAGCGCGGCGCGTGTTGCGTCAATTTTGGTTAATTCCGTTTGCAGTGCACAATAAATCGCTCCCAGGAGACAAGTTGAAAAAGAAGACCCCCGAGACTCTGCGTAGCCACCGCTGGTTCGGCGTCGACGACAAGCGCGCCTTCGGCCACCGCTCGCGCATCAAGCAGATGGGCTTCGGCGACGCCGATTACGCCGGCAAGCCGATCATCGGCATCATCAATACGTGGAGCGACATGAACACCTGCCACAGCCACTTTCGCGAGCGCGCCGAAGAGGTGAAGCGCGGCGTGTGGCAGGCGGGCGGTTTCCCGGCGGAAATGCCGGCGATGTCGCTGGGCGAGCAGATGATGAAGCCCACCACCATGCTCTACCGCAACCTGCTGGCGATGGAGACCGAGGAATTGATCCGCTCCAACCCGGTGGATGGCGTGGTGCTCTTGGGCGGCTGCGACAAGACGGTGCCGGCGCTCTTGATGGGCGCGGCTTCCGCCGACGTGCCGGCGATCTTTTTGCCCGCCGGCCCGATGCTCTCCGGCCACTGGCGCGGCCAGCAACTGGGCTCGGGCAGCGATACCTGGAAGTACTGGGACGAGCGCCGCGCCGGCAACATCAGCGCCGCCACCTGGACCGAGATGGAAAACGGCATCGCGCGCTCCGCCGGCACCTGCATGACCATGGGCACGGCCTCCACTCTCGCCGCCGCCGCCGAAGCCCTGGGCATGGTGCTGCCGGGCGGCTCCTCCATCCCCTCGGTGGACGCTTCGCACGCGCGCCAGGCCACCGACTGCGGCCGGCGCATTGTCGAGATGGTGTGGGAAGACCTCAAGCCTTCCGACATCATGACCACCGCGGCGTTTGAAAACGCCGTGACCCTCGCCATGTGCCTGGGCGGCTCGACCAACGCCATCATCCACCTGATCGCGATGGCGCGGCGCGTCGGCGACGGCACCGTCGCCCAGCTGGACCTCGACCGCTTCGACGCCTTGTCGCGCCGCGTTCCGCTCCTGGGCAACCTGCGCCCCTCGGGCAAGTACCTGATGGAAGATTTCTACTACGCGGGGGGGCTCAAGGCGCTGATGAACCGCATCCCCGACCTGCTGAACCTCGACTGCATCACCGTCACCGGCAAGACGGTGCGCGAGAACATCGAAGGCGCGCAGGTGTACAAGGACGACGTGATCCTGCCGCGCGACAAGCCCTTGCAGCCCGAAGGCGGGCTGGCGGTCTTGCGCGGCAACCTGTGCCCGGACGGCGCGGTGATCAAGCATTCCGCCGCCGAGCCGCGCCTGCGCCAGCATCGCGGCCGCGCGGTGGTGTTCGAGAACATCAAGGACCTGGACGCGCGCATCGACGACCCCGACCTGCCGGTGACCAAGGACTCGATCATCGTGCTGAAAAACGCCGGCCCGCAGGGCGGCCCCGGCATGCCGGAGTGGGGCCAGTTGCCGATCCCGAAAAAGCTGCTCAAGGAAGGCGTGCGCGACATGGTGCGCATTTCCGATTCGCGCATGAGCGGCACCTCCTATGGCGCCTGCGTGCTGCACGTCGCCCCCGAGGCCGCCGTCGGCGGCCCGCTGGCCTTCGTGCGCGATGGCGACGAGATCGAGCTCGACGTCGATAACCGCAAGCTCACCCTGCACGTCAGCGACGCCGAACTGGCGAAGCGCCGCGCCGAATGGAAGGCACCGCGGCCGTATTACAAGCGCGGCTACGGCCAGATGTTCCTCAAAAATATTCAGCAGGCCAACGAAGGCTGCGACTTCGATTTCCTCGCGGCGAAACACGGGCCTACCCCTGAACCCGAAATTCATTAATCAACGATCAGAGACAAGGAATAATCATGGACATCCCCGTCAATCAATTCAAGCGCAACCTCGCCGCCGGCAAAGCCCAGATCGGCCTGTGGATGAGCTCCTACGCGCACCAGATCGTCGAGCTGTGCGCGCCCTCCGGTTTCGACTGGCTGCTGCTGGATACCGAGCATGCCCCCAACGACCCGCACATGGTGCATACGCAACTGATGGCGGCCAAGGGCGGCACCGCGCATTGCGTGGTGCGCCCGGCGTGGAACGACCTGGTGCTGATCAAGCGCTTCCTCGACATCGGCGCGCAGACCCTGCTGCTGCCCTATGTGCAGACCGCCGAAGAGGCGCACGCCGCCGTGCAGGCGACGCGCTTCCCGCCCGAAGGCCTGCGCGGCGTCGCTTCCTCCACGCGTGCCGCCGGCTACGGCCGCATCAAGAATTACCTGAAGGAAGCGAACAAGGAAATCTGCGTGCTGGTGCAGGTGGAAACCCGCAAGAGCCTGGATAACCTGGACGAGATCTGCAAGGTCGATGGCGTCGATGGCGTGTTCATCGGCCCCAACGACCTGGCCGGCGGCCTCGGCCACCTGGGCGACATCCCGCACCCCGAAGTGCAAAGCGCGATCGCGGACGCCATCAAGCGCATCCGCGCGCTGGGCAAGGCCCCCGGCATCCTGGTCGGCGAAGCCGACGGCCAGCGCATGCTCGATTTAGGCGCCCAATTCGTCGCCGTCGGCGCCGACACCGGCCTCTTGCGCGTCGCCGCCGACAACCTCGCCGCGAAGTTCAAGAAGTAAGCGCCGCAGGCGCAACAAAAAACGGGCCGCGAAAAGCGGCCCGTTTTTTCGTGCAGTCCAGTCAGAAAAATCATCCGGCTTTGCCGGTGATTTTTCTGCGAGGCAAGTCGGACAAAAGCAGGTGTGTACTTTTGTCCGCCCCTAATGGATGAAATTCATCTTCTGCCCGATCATCGTCAGTTCGACGAAGCTCGATCCGTTGTGATCGGTCGGCGTGAAGTTGATGTTGAAGCCGCCGATGTCCGCCTGCCGCATGGTTTCCAGCGCGGCGATCAGCTTGTCGCGCGTCAAATCCTTGCCGGTGCGGCGCAGCCCTTCGACCAGGGTGCGCCCGGCGATATAGCCTTCCAGGCTGGTGAAGGAAATGCCGGCGCTGCTGCCGGCCTTGAGCGCCTGCTGGTATTCGCGCACGATCGGGATGCTGTTGGCGTAGGGGAAGGGCACCACCTGCGAGATCGCCACGCCGTTGCCGTCCGGCCCCAATTCCTCGGCGAGCGCGCGCGCGCCGACGAAGGAGACGTTGTGGAATACGCCGTGGTAGCCGGCCTTTTTCGCCGCCTTGACGAATGCCGCGATCGACTTGTAGGCCGAGATCATGATGATCACGTCGGCCTGCGCCGGCACCAGGGCCTTCACCGCCGGGTCCACCACCACGCTGTTGCGCTCCACCGTGGCCTGGCCCACCGCTTTCATCTTGCGCTTGTCCAGCGCGTGCTGCACGCCGGCGAGACCGGCCTGGCCGTAGGCGTCGTTCTGGTAGAGGACGGCGATGCGCTGCATGCCCAGGTTGGTGAGCTGCTCGACGATCTTTTCGGTTTCGTCGAAATAGCTGGCGCGGACGTTGAAGATGTTGCGGTTGAATGGCTTGCGCAACGACTCGGCGCCGGTGAACGCGCCGAAGAACGGCACGTTCGCGCGGGTGAACAGCGGCAGGGCGGCGTTGGAAGTCGGCGTGCCGACGTAGCCGAACAGGGCGAAGACGCGGTCCTGCTCGATCAGCCGTTTGGTATTGGCGACGGCGCGGTCGGGCTCGTAGCCGTCGTCCAGGGTGATCAGCTTGATCTGGCGGCCGAACAGGCCGCCTTTCTGGTTCACCTCGTTGAAGCACAGTTGCGCGCCCAGGCGCATGTCGGTGCCCAGCTCGGCCGCGGGGCCGGAGAGCGGGCAGGACTGGCCGAGCACGATGCTATCGGCGTCCACGCCGTTTTCGGCATGGGCGATACGGGGCAGGGTCGCGAGCGCCACGCTGGCGCCCAAAAGACCGTTGAAACGGCGGCGATTCATGATTTTTATTTCTCCACATCGCGGTTGGCCGGCCGGCCAACCGCGTACGACTAGACAATGCAAAAGACAATGCAAAAACGCAAATGCGTGGGCAGACACGCAGGCTGAATCTTAGGCAATTACTGTTTACTTATGTACCCCATAGGCCCCACAAATCGTTAATTTTGGTCACGCGGAAGGATGAATGTTGTAAATGGCATTGTCATTATCATTATAAATGGGGCGTGCGGGCGGGGAGCGGTTTACGCGTGCGATTTGGGCCTGATGCCCGCGTCCGCTATACTTCGCGCCCGGCCGGCACGTACGCCTTGAAATGCGGCGTTTCCGGCCTTATTTCCATGTCAACTTTGAGTCTTCGGCGCCGCCTGAGACCCTTGACCCGACCCCGCATTACAGAGGACAACCACCCGATGGGCGCACAGCACGAAACCCTGGCTTTTCAGGCCGAAGTCAAACAACTCCTGCACCTGATGATCCACTCCTTGTATTCGAACAAGGAGATTTTCCTGCGCGAGCTCATATCCAATGCCTCGGATGCCTGCGACAAGCTGCGCTTCGAGGCGCTGGCCGACGGCGGCCTGTACGGCGACGATCCGGACCTGAAAATCCGCATCTCTTTCGACAAGGCGGCGCGCACCATCACCGTTTCCGACAACGGCATCGGCATGAACCGCGAAGAGGCGATCGCCAACCTGGGCACCATCGCCAAGTCCGGCACCAAGGAGTTTTTCAGCAAGCTTTCCGGCGACCAGGCGAAGGATGCGAACCTGATTGGCCAGTTCGGTGTCGGCTTTTACTCCGGCTTCATCGTCGCCAAAAAGATCACCGTGATCACCCGCCGCGCCGGCGCCGCCGAAGCGGTGAAGTGGGAATCGGCCGGCGAAGGCGACTTTTCCATCGACCCGGCGGAGAAGGCCGGCCGCGGCACCGACGTGATCCTGGAACTGCGCGAAGGCGAAGACGAACTGCTGTCGAACTGGAAGCTCAAGTCCATCGTCACCAAGTATTCGGACCACATCACCCTGCCCATTCTGATGAAGGCGGAGGAGTGGGACCAGGAGAAGAACGAATACATCACCAAGGACGAAGACGAAACCGTCAACCAGGCCACCGCCCTGTGGACGCGTTCGAAGAGCGACATCACTGAAGAGCAGTACGTCGAGTTCTACAAGCACGTCTCGCATGACAGCGAGGAGCCGCTCGCCTACACCCACAACCGCGTCGAAGGCCGGCAGGAATACATCCAGCTGCTCTACGTGCCCAAGCATGCGCCGTTCGACATGTTCGAGCGCGAGCGCAAGCACGGCATCAAGCTCTACGTGCGCCGCGTCTTCATCATGGACGACGCCGAGCAGCTGATGCCGCAGTACCTGCGCTTCGTGAAGGGCGTGATCGACTCGAACGACCTGCCGCTGAACGTCTCGCGCGAGATTCTGCAGGAATCGCGCGACGTGCGCGCCATCCGCGAGGGCTCGACCAAGCGCGTGCTCTCCCTGCTGGAAGACCTGGCGGAAAACCAGAAGGAGAAGTACGACGGCTTCTGGAAGGAATTCGGCCGCGTGATGAAGGAAGGCGCGGGCGAGGATTTCGGCAACAAGGAACGCATCGCCAAGCTGCTGCGCTTTGCCACCACGCATAACGACACCGAAGAGCAGGCCGTCTCGCTGGCCGATTACGTGGGCCGCATGAAGGAAGGCCAGGACAAGATCTATTACGTCACCGCCGATTCCTTCCTGGCGGCGAAGAATAGCCCGCACCTGGAAGTGTTCCGCAAGAAGGGCATCGAAGTGGTGCTGCTGTACGAGCGCGTCGACGAGTGGCTGGCGTCGCACCTGACCGAGTTCGAAGGCAAGCAGCTGGTCTCGGTGGCCAAGGGCGACCTCGATCTCGGCAAGCTGGAAGACGAGGCCGAAAAACAGGAGCAGAAAGACAGCGAAGCCGAGTTCAAGGACCTGACGGACAAGATCAAGACCGCGCTCGAAGGCAAGGTGAAGGAAGTGCGCGTGACGCACCGCCTCACTGATTCGCCCGCCTGCCTGGTCTCCGACCAGTTCGACATGAGCGGCAACCTGGCGCGCCTGCTGAAGGCCGCCGGGCAGAAGGCCCCGGACTCGCAGCCGATCATGGAGATCAACCCCAGGCACCCGCTGGTGACGCGCCTGAAGTATGAAGAGGCGAAGTTCGCCGACTGGTCGCGCCTGCTGTTCGACCAGGCGCTGCTCGCCGAAGGCGGCCAGCTAGAAGACCCGGCGGGGTTCGTGAAGCGCATCAACGAGATGCTGATGGCGGCGGCGAAGTGATGCCGCGATAGTTCCCTGTTGTCGACCGCAAACACGGCCGGCTGCGTAACGCAGCCGGCCGTTTGTTTTTTGCGACGACATTTTTTGTGACCGTTCAATGCATTTTCGGCAAGCCTGGAGGCGCGCATGCCGCGGGCATACGACATTGTCTTAGTGGGACAAATATGCTACTTCAAAGTTGTGGATTTCCGCTGTCATAGCGCTTAGTCTTTGAAGACAAGCCTGCCCAAGGCCTGCGCAACAACCAACAATAAGCAAGGAGCGGCGCAGTGAAAACCCCTGACCCGGACAATCTCATCGGCGCCATCTACGACGCCGCCCTCGACCGCGCACGCTGGCCGGCCGCCCTCGAACGCATGCGCCATTACGTCGGCGTCACCGCGATCCATTTCATGGCGGTGGACCGGCGCCTGGGCCTGATCTCGTTTTCCGCCACCGCCAACGTCAGCCAGGACGCCGAGCTCGAATACGTGCGGCGCTATTGCGCCATCGACCCGCGCGTGCGCGTGCTGCTGGCCGGCCCCGTCGGACCGTGGCTGCACTGCAACGAATTGCTGGACGAGGCCTTCGTCGCCCGCGACCCCTTCTACCAGGGGCTGATCATCCCCAACGGCCTGCGCTACCTCGCCGGCCGCAAGGTCTACGAGGACGACCATCTCACCGTGGTGCTTGGGCTGTTCCACGGCCTCGGCCTGCCGCCGGTGAGCCGCGCGCAGACCGTGCTCGCCGACGCCCTGGTACCGCACCTGGAACGCGCCATCCGCCTCTCGCTCAGCCGCTACCTCTACTCGTCGCAAGCGCTGGTCGGCGTCGAAATCGTCAACCGCCTGCGCTACCCTGTTTTCCTGCTCAAGAGCGATGGCGAAGTGGTGCACATGAACACTGCCGCGCGGCAGGTGTTGATCGACCGCGATACGCCGCTATGCATCGAGGCCGAGCGCCTCTCCTGCAACAATGCCGCCGGGGCGCAGCGCATCGATGGCGCCCTGCGCTGCTTCCAGGAAGGCCCGACGGATACACTGCCGTCACTGCCGGTCTCCCGCCCGGCCGCGGCCACGCAGATCCTCTCGCTCGAGCGCCGCGGCAAGCGGCCGCTGAAGGGCTTCATCAGCCCGCTGCATCCGGAAGCGGTGCTGGGCGTGTTCGGCCCGCAACGCCTGATGATGGCCGCCTTCTCCGACCCTGGCCGCAACGTGCTGCCCGAAGCCTCCTTCCTGATGGCCGCCTACGGCCTGACCCCGGCCGAGGCGCGCGTGGCCGCGCAAGTGGCGCTCGGCAAGAGCATCAAGCAGACGGCGCAGGAACTGCGCGTGCAACCCACCACGGTGAGGACGCAACTCGACAACGTGTTCCGCAAGACGGGGACGGGAAAGCAGTCGGAGATGGTGGCGGAGTTGTTGTCGCTGCCGGATATGCGGGTCGAGGGGCTCGGGCGCGTCGAACTGAACTGAACACCGGAATTTCCGTGTCAGCCGCGCGTTCCTCCATTTGAGGGATGGTGTCGATCTTCCGTGGCTGCAATAATTGCGCAAGAAAAATAACCCCGGGGTGGATATGTCAAGTCTGCGAATGCTCGTTGCCTGTGTCGGTTTGCTCTTGTGGGGCTTGCAAGCGCATGCGGACGATACCTTTTCCTGTCCTGCAGTTGATCTCGCGGCCCTCAAGAGCGAGGTCGACGCCTGCGTCACCGGTCACTTGGGAGGCAGGAATGTCTGCACGGTGCAGGCATTGACTTGCGTGCGGGCCAGGACGACCGCAAGCGGACTCCAAACCGACGTCAAGTTCATTTTTGGCAGCATCCACCACGAACGGTTTTTTGTCGACCAGGACAGCTATCACTATCGGAACGTCAGCGTCGACGGCAAACACTTCAGGGTAGGTTTCGGCTTTCACTTCACCGTCAAGGAGAAAGATTCCGATCTCAAGGCGACAGGTTCCGTCAACGGCATTGCCGCGGAGATCGGCATTGCGAATCCGAAAACCCTTTCCTTCGCCAGCATTGTTGGTATCGATGTTGTCACCAGCGGTGCATCGGTGTACAACACGCTCGGAAGCACCACCGCGAAAACTTCGGTCGGAGACTATCTGGAATCGTACAAGAAGGTGGATACCGCGTTCTCCGGCTTGTATACGAACCTGTTGAAGGATGATGCGGCGACCTCGAAAGCCGTTTCGATCTGTCCCCAGATACTGGCTTTCTCGGACGACAACCCGGCCCCCGCCGGCGCCGCTCTCAGCAGAGAGATACTTGGCCTTGAGGGCCTGCTGACGGAAGCGGAGATCGCCAAAACCGCGGCCGGCAAGGTCGAGGCGGCGCTATGCGACCCGTCGCTGGGGCATCCGGGCAATCCAAACGGAATCCTGGTGTACGCTTTTACCGACTCTTCCGGCCGCATCGCGCAGCCCGATTCGACGACGAATTCCGTGGCTGGCGGCGCGGACAGCATCATCTTGAAGTATTCGCGCCGCCGCTTTTTCGCGGCCAAGACTTTTCATGATCTGCATACCGAGTTTTACGGTAACGGCGAGAGCGGGACGCTGGGCACCGGGTCGCTGATCAGCGCGTTGCTGTCTTTGTCTGCCTCTTCTGCCTCCATCAAGAACAGCGGATTCGCCTACGGCTACCCGGCGTGCATGGCCGCGCTTTCTTCCGGGGACATCACCGCCATCTCGAGCAATACCTTGCTCCAATTGCAAGGGGTGCAGAACCTGACCGCGACATTCAACGCCAACATGACCCAGATCGACGCGCGCGCGACCATTCACGGCCAGCCCGGGTTCCGGGTCGATTGCGCCGGCGGCATCGTGGCGGTTGCCGCGCCCGCCGGACCGCCCCCCGCGGTCGCGCCGGCGCCGTCTGTGCCTGCCGTGCCGGTCGCGCCGCCTTCTAGCCGGGCGAATGTCGTCCCGCAAAATGATGCGCGGTTTTCCGAGGCCGTGCGCTGAGCAGAGGCGCCGGCTTCGCGCCGGCCCGCGGCGCTGACGGATGGGAAAGCTGCATAATGGCGGTTCAAACTCATCCGTGAGGTGCGTATGAACGAGACTTTTCGAAACGCGTGCCTTGCATGCGCGGGACTGTTTTTATCGTACACCGCCTCCGCCCAACTCATCTGCAACGAAATGGGCTCCACCCGCTACTGCCGCGACCCCGCCACCGGCTACACCACCACCACGCCCTTGAGCGGCGGGGCCACCACCATCATCCGCAATTCCGACGGGTCGCACACCACCGTC
>DASYEQ010000141.1:0-11349 GCA_036498945.1 Burkholderiales bacterium
ATGGAGGCAGGAATCAGCGATCATGTTTGGTCGCTGGAGGAAATTGCGGCACTGGCTGACTAATCGCCAATCCAATAGCTATTCATCGGGTCAGCAGTAATTACGAATTCTGCTGACTTGATGAATTTTGCTTCTCCGCAAAATATAATAATGGGCACCCGATAGTTCCCAGGCGATAAAACGGTGCCCTTTTCTATTTCTGGATTTTTTATTTGTTTCTCGTTTTGTACAACGTAGGCATTGCCTTCTGCAACGCAAATAACTGCAAATGCCGCGCCCAGAACGCCGGGTCTCAACTCAAGGTGAATTGCGTTATCTTCTTGGGTCACAAGTAACGGCTGTATAACATCCGTAAAAACAAACCTCCCTGCTTCTACGTTCCAGATTTTGTAAGCGCCATATATGTTGGCGCTCTCTCTTTTCACGCCCATCCAAATAAGTATTCGGTTTTTTATCGGCTGATTAAAAAGCTTGCAGCACAAAACCGATGCGCCATTTTCCATTCTGGACGCCAATTCAAAATTGATCTGAGGGCGCCCCCAGAGCATTTGAAATACGCTTGGCAGCGCCATTATGGCAACCACCAAGCCAGCGATGCCGAGCCATTCCCCCAGTACCATTGGAAGAGCATAGACGAGTTTTGGCTGTTACAAATCAAACTGAGACACTACCCGGAGCCTTGATTTCTTGCGGAAAAGCACCATTTCAGGCTATAATCGATGTCTTTCCTAAAACCCGTCCGCGAAACTTCGGATACCCACGCCAAGCCCTATTCGGCGTGCCCCTAGAGACCGCGACAACCACGAGGCCCAAGCCATGAAAGCCGAAATCCATCCCGACTACAAGGACGTGCAGGTCACCTGCTCTTCCTGCGGTACGCAGTTCACCACCCGCTCGACCATCGGCAAGCCGCTGTCGATCGAAGTGTGCTCCAACTGCCATCCGTTCTACACCGGCAAGCAGCGCATCGTCGATACCGCCGGCCGCGTCGAGAAGTTCCGCCAGAAGTACGCCACCAAGAAGGCCGCCTAAAGCGTCACCTTCCCGGCGTCAGCAGAAAAAGGCAGCCCAGGCTGCCTTTTTTGTTTGTGCGCCGGGCTTGGCCATGTTTCCGCTTGTGGTTTTTTTGTTGCCAGGTATTGCTGCCCTCCTCTCCTTGGCTTAGCCCCGGTAGAATCCGCCCCCATGCGTTTGCCCGCTCCCCCCTTCCGTCCGCAGGCCTCATGGCCTTCGCGCGCGGGGCATGAGCGGGCGCGCCGGGGGCGGCGCGCATGATGCCCCCCAGCCCCGCTGGCGAATCGCTGCGCATCACGCGCCGGCGCGTGCCGGTACCGCTGCCCAGCCCCTGGTTCTGGGGCTTCATCATCCTCTACGCCCTGGTCGGCCTGGTCGGGCACGACCCGTGGAAGAACGACGACGCCACCGGCTTCGGCATCGCGATGACCATGGCGCACGGCTCCTTGCGCGACTGGCTGCTGCCCAATGTCTATGGGCTGAACGTCGCCGAGGAAGGGCCGCTGGCCTTCTGGGTGGCGGCGATCGCCATCAAGCTGTTCGGCAGCTTCATCACGCCGTTCGACGCGGCGCGCCTGTCAGCGGCGCTGTGGAGCCTGTCGGCGGTGTTTTGCGTGCACCTGGCGGCGCGCGATCTGTGGGGCAAGGAAATCGGGCGGCCGGCGGCATTGTGCCTTCTGGCCTGCCTGGGCCTGCTGGTGCGTACGCATGAGATTTCCGCCGAACCGGCGCTCCTGTTCGCCTATGCCTACACCTTGTGGGCGGTAGTCCACTGGCGGCGCGCGCCGCTGGCGCTGGCCACCGGCCTGGCCATGGGCGCCGGCCTGGCACTGGCGTGGCTTTCGCGCGGGCCGCACGCGGCGCTGCCGCTCGCCCTGGCGGTAATCGCCGCGCCACTGGTGCTGCCCGAATGGCGCAATGCGCGCGGCGCCCTGGCGGCGGTGATCGCGGTAGCGGCGGCAGCGCTGGTGTGGGCGTGGTGGCCGCGCATGGCGGGTGCCGCCGATGCTGATTTCCGCCTGGCGTATTTCGTCTGGGCGATGCACCAGTTCGGCTGGCCGAACTGGCTCGACTGGCGTTATTACTTCAAGACCCTGGCCTGGTTCGCCTTCCCCGCCTGGCCGGTGGCGCTGTGGTGGCTGTTGCGCCGGCCGCCGGCCTTCCTCGGACAGAAGCCGCCGCGGCAGGTGCATGCGGCGCCGCTGCTGTTCGCCGGCGCCGCGCTGGTGTCGCTGGCGTGGTCGCGCGAAGCCTCGGAAAGCGTGCTGCTGCCGCTGTTGCCGCCGCTGGCGCTGATCGCCACGCCGGCGGTCTCGCAACTGCGCCGCGGCGCCGCGGCCATGCTCGACTGGTTCGGCCGCATGACCTTCACGCTGCTGGCGGTGATGATCTGGGGCGGCTACGTGGCGATGCAGTTCGGCTGGCCGCCGAAGATCGCCAATAATTTCGCCAAGCTGGCGCCCGGCTTTCACGCCAGCTTCGAACCCCTGCCGTTCGCGGTGGCGCTGGCGGCCACCGTGTTGTGGGTGGTGGCGGCGGCGCGCAGCGAGCGCACGGTGCTGCGCGGCATCGCGCATTGGTGCTATGGCGTCACCTTCACCTGGCTGCTGGTGATGACGCTCCTCCTGCCGTGGATCGATTATGCCAAGACCTATCGCCCGGTGGCGCTGGAATTGCGCGTGGCCATGGTGACCGATGCCGGCTCGATGGCCGGCATGGATACCTGCATCGCCGCGCGCGAACTGGGGCCGCCGCAGCGCGCCTCGCTGGCCTACTTCGGCATGCTGCAATTCGGCAGCGAGCGGCGCTGCCGCTGGCTGGTGGTGCAGGGCTCGCGCGAGATCGCGCCGCCGGTGCCGCCGGGCTGGACCCTGGTGTGGGAAGGCAACCGTCCGGGCGACCGCGACGAGCGCTTCCGCCTGTATCGCCGGCCGCGCCTGGTGGATCCAACCGAACACCTGGCGGGCAGCGTACCAGAACAAACCGGCGACGGCGCCTAGGCGCCCGCCCTCTTTTCTCCCTCCGTCTACCCAAGCCGCGTCAAGACGGCTTGTTTCTTCCGCGACCCTTTCATGTTCACCCGTACCGCCAAAGAGATCCTGCGCCTGGGCTGGCCGGTGCTGATCGCGCAGATCGCCACCATGGCCAACGGCGTGATCGATACCGTGATGGCCGGCCATTATTCGGCGCGCGCGCTCGCCACCGTGGGCCTGGGTACCTCGATCTATTTCTCGATTTTCGTCAGCGGCATGGGGGTGATGCTGGCGCTGACGCCGATCCTGTCGCAGCATTTCGGCGCGCACAACGAGAAGGCGATCACCCACGACCTGCGCCAGGGCTTCTGGCTGGCGCTGATCCTCGCCGCCTTTGCCGAACTGCTGCTGCTGTTTCCCGACCCATTTTTCGGCATCGCCAGGATGGACCCGGCGATCGAAGTCGATGTGCGGCATTACCTGCGCATCCTCATGTGGGTGGTGCCGGCGATGATGAGCTTCCGCATCTTCTACAGCTGGGCCTCCTCGATTTCGCAGCCGCGCGCGGTGATGGTGATCCAGGTCCTGGGCCTGGTGATCAAGGTGCCGCTCAACGTGGTGTTCATGTACGGCCATTTTGGCGTGCCGGCCTTCGGTGGACTCGGCCCGGCCTGGGCGCTGGTGTGCGAAGGCTGGCTGATGCTGGCGGCCGCGATCTGGTGGGTATGCGTCAAGCCGGCGTTCGCGCAATACCAGGTGTTCGCACGGATCGAGGCGCTGGATTTGCGCACGCTAGGGCGCATGTTCAAGCTGGGGGTGCCGATCGGCGTCTCCTTCCTGATCGACGTCACCTCTTACACCTTCATGGCGCTGTTCATCGCGCGCCTGGGCGCGGATTATTCCGCCGGGCACCAGATCGCCGCCAACTTGGGCGCGCTGTGCTACATGGTGCCGCTGGCGCTGTCGAACGCCACCAGCGTGCTGGTGGGCCAGGCGATCGGCGCCGGCGACCTGGAGCAGGCGCGGCGCTCGGGCTGGACCGGGATCGTGATCGGCGCCTGCGCGGCGCTCACCTTGTGCTGCCTCATCGCCCTGACCCACAACGGCATCGCCGAGCTTTACACCCAGGATGCGGAAGTGGCGAAGGTGGCCGGGCCGCTGCTGATATTCGTCGGCATGTTCCACACGTTCGACGCTATCAACGCGGTGGCGGCGCAGGCGGTGCGCGGCTACAAGAAGGTGCTGGTGCCGATGCTGGGCTTCGGCCTGGCACTGTGGGTGGTGGGCCTGGGCGGCGGCTACCTGCTGGCGTTCTCGTCCGTCCTGGGCGACCCGAAAGGCGCGATGGGCTTCTGGATGGGCGCGGTGATCGGCATGGCGCTGGCGGCAGCCATCGGCGTGCTCTACTTCCGCTTTGTCGCCAACGAGGCGCTACGCGGCGCCCCGGTCACCCAATGACTACAGCTTGAGGAAGTGCTCGCGGTAATACTTGAGCTCTTCGATCGACTCGTAGATGTCGGCCAGCGCCTCGTGCTTGCCGTGCTTCACCAGTCCCTTGGCGATTTCCGGCTTCCAGCGCTTGCACAGCTCCTTGAGGGTGCTGACATCCAGGTTGCGGTAGTGGAAATAGGTTTCCAGTTCCGGCATGTAGTGCGCCATGAAACGGCGGTCCTGGCAGATGGAATTGCCGCACATGGGCGAGCCACCCTTGGGCACATGCAGTTTCAGGAAATCCAGCATGCGCATTTCCACCGCGCGTTCGGTCAGCGTCGACGCCTTGACCTTGTCGATCAGCCCGGACTTGCCGTGGGTGGACTTGTTCCAGTTGTCCATGCCGTCGAGCACCGCGTCGGCCTGGTGCACCACCAGGGTCGGCGCTTCGGCCACGGTATTGAGTTCCGAATCGGTGATGACTATGCCGACTTCGATGATGCGGTCGTTCTCCGGAGAGAGGCCGGTCATCTCCATGTCGAGCCAGATCAGGTTGTTTTGGTCTTGCGGCATCGAAAATTGAGTTGGGGGATAATTGCGCCATTGGATTGTCGCACAGAGTCCCCACCTGCACGAAATGCAGACTTTTATCCCAATGCAACCCTTTACCTTGATTTTCCTGCTGGCGGTGGCCGTCAGCCTCGGCCTGGACCTTTGGCTGGCGCGGCGCCACGTGACCCACATCCGCGCCAACCGTGAGGCGGTGCCGCCTGAATTCGCCGCCTCGCTGACGCTTGAGGCGCACCAGCGCGCCGCCGATTACACCATCGCCCGCACCCGCTTCGGCATGATGACGGCGGTGGTCGATACCGTCGTGCTGATCGCCTTTACCGTGGGGGGCGGGCTGGACCTGATCGCCGGCGCCCTTGCAAACGCGATGCCCGGGCAATATTTTCCCTCCGAGATCCTGCTGGTGGGCGCCTTCATACTGATCAGCTCGCTGATCAGCCTGCCGTTTTCCTGGCACCGGATTTTCGGTATCGAGACCGACTTCGGTTTCAACAAGATGTCGCCCGGCCTGTTCATCAAGGACCTGGTGAAATCGGCCTCCATCGGCATGGTGCTGGGGGTGCCGCTGCTGCTGGCGATCCTGGTGTTCATCCAGACCACCGGCCAGTGGTGGTGGGTGATCGCCTGGGCCAGCGTGTGCCTGTTCATGCTGTTCGTGCAGATGCTCGCGCCGACGGTGATCATGCCCCTGTTCTTCAAGTTCTCGCCGCTGGAGGACGGCCCGCTCAAGCAGACCATCCAGCGCCTGCTGGAGAAAAGCGGCTTTACCGCCAAGGGCCTGTTCGTGATGGACGGCTCGACCCGCTCGCGCCACAGCAACGCCTTTTTCTCCGGCTTCGGCGCCGCCAAGCGCATCGTGCTGTTCGATACCCTGATCGAAAAGCTGGGCGCGGAAGAGATCGAAGCGGTACTGGCGCATGAACTCGGGCATTTCAAGCGCAAGCACATCGTCAAGGGCATGGCGATGCAGTTCCTCATTTACTTCCTGTTTTTCGCGCTCCTGGGCTTCCTGCTCAAGGAGCCCTGGTTCTACCAGGGCCTGGGCGTGACGCACCAGAGCCCGGCGATGGCGCTTTTGCTCCTGTTGCTGGCGTTGCCGGTGTTCACCTTCGTGCTGCACCCCATGCTTTCGTATTCCTCGCGCAAGCGCGAGTTCGAAGCCGATGCCTACGCCGCCGAGCAGACTTCGGCGAGCGCGCTGATCCGCGCGCTCACCCGGATCTACGACGACAATGCCGCCACGGTGACACCTGACCCGCTGCATTCGGCCTTCCATGATTCGCACCCGCCCGCTTTCATCCGTATCGGCCGCCTGAAAGCGGCGGGCGCGGGCAATGCGGCGCCCGCCGGCGCCGCCTGAGGAGAAACACATGAGCGATCTCGCAAGCGATCTGGCCACCCGCCACTGCGCCGCCTGCAACGGCGGCTCCGCGCTGCCGGAAGGCACGGTCAAAAGCATGCTGGGCGAACTGAAGGCGTGGGAACTGCTGGACGGCAAGCTGGTAAAGACCTACGCCTTCAAGAATTATTACGAGACCATGGCCTTCGTCAACGCGCTGGCCTGGGTGTCGCACAAGGAAGACCACCATCCCGATCTGCTGGTCTCCTACAACAAGTGCCGGGTCGAGTATTCGACGCATGACGCGAACGGCATCACCGAAAACGACTTCATCTGCGCAGCGAAAGCCGACGCGCTGCTCAAATTTTGATGCGCGGCACTGTCGTCGCGGTGTTCGGCCGCCGCTACGAAATCGAAACCGACGACGGTGAACGCCTTGATTGCGTGGCGCGCGGCAAGAAGCACGAGGCCGCCTGCGGCGACCATGTGACCATCAAGGGCACCGGGCCGGGCCAGGGGGTGATCGAGCAGGTGCTGCCGCGCCAGAGCTACCTGGAACGTGCCGACGCCTATAAGCGCAAGGCGATTGCCGCCAACATCGACCAGATGCTGGTGCTGGTGGCGGTCGAGCCGTGGTTTTCGGACGAGTTCGTCACCCGGGTGCTGCTGCTGGCGCAGGCGGCCAGCGTTCCCGCGCTGATCGCGCTCAACAAGATCGACCTGCCGGATGCGGAAACGGCGCGCCAGCGGCTCAAGGTGTTCCGCAATGCCGGCCACGAGGTGGTGGAGATCAGTGCCAAGGGCCAGCATGCGACCGGCTGCGCGACTCTCTTGCCGCACCTGGCGGGGCATCGCACGGTGCTGGTGGGCCAGTCCGGCATGGGTAAATCGAGTCTCGTCAATGCGCTGATTCCCGACGCGCGGGCGCGCATGGGCGAAATCTCGGTGGCGCTGGGTAGCGGCAAGCACACCACCACGTTTTCACGCCTGTACCGCATCGATGCGGATTCCACCCTGATCGACTGCCCCGGCATGCAGGAAGTCGGCATCCACAACCTCGATTTCGCGCAACTGCAGGCGGGCTTCAACGAGTTCGCGCCTTTCCTCGGCCGTTGCCGCTTTTCCAATTGCCGCCACGACCGCGAGCCCGACTGCGCGCTGCGCCAGGCGCTGGATGCGGGACGCATCGACGCCCGGCGCTTCGACCTGTTTTGCACCCTACGCGAGGAGATCACGGCGTGAGCCGGACGAACGCGAAGGGCGGCGCATGAAACGCCTGTACCGCGCCGGCCACATCATCGAGGCTACCCACCTCAAGAGCATGCTGGAGGCGGTGGACATCGATTGCTTCCTGCGCAACGAAAACATGATGCGCGTGGCCGGCGAAGTGCCCTTCGACCAGTGCTGGCCGGAGGTGTGGATCAAAGATGAGCGCGACGAGCGCCTGGCGCTGGAGGTGCTCGACGCCTTTCGCCATCCGCAACGGTTTCGCGGCCCGGCATGGAGCTGCCCGCAGTGCAACGAATGGCTGGAGGGTCAGTTCACCGCCTGCTGGAACTGCGGCGCGCAAAAGCCCGCCGCCTGATTCAGATCATCGTCGCGATCGCCAGCATCGTCAGCAGCAGGAGCCATAGCACCAGCGCGCGCCAGGCCAGGCCGACAGCGCTATTGAGCGAAGCCGCATCGGCTTCCTCACCGACGCCGATCTCGATGCGTTCGTCGATCTCCGGTCCCATCGCGGTGACGCCTTCGCGCAGCGGCTTGCCCAGCTTGACGCCGATCGCCCCGGCGCCCGCCGCCAGCACGATGCCCATTTCCGGATCGCGCCAGCGCGCCGCCTGGTTGCGCCAGCAGTAGATCGCGTCCTCGAAATTGCCGACGATGGCAAAGCCGATGGCCGACATGCGCAGCGGCAGCCAGTCGATCCAGTGGAAGGCGCTGTTGGCGAAGCGCCCGAAACCGCCATGCTCAGGCCCCGCCATGCTGCCCCAGCGCCCGCGCAGCATCAGCGCCATGCGGTACAGCACCGCGCCCGCCGGGCCGGGCAGGAAGGCGAACCAGAACAGCACGCCGAAGACATAGTGGTGCGCCGCCACGAAGGCCTCCTCGATTGCCACCCGCGCCACTTCGTTGGTGTTGAGTTCGTCCGCGGGGCGGCCGCGCCATTCACGCGTCAGCATGCGCGCGCGCGGCAGGTCGCCCTCATTGAGCGCGCGGTGGATGTTGGTGAAGTGGTGGCTGAACTGGCGAAACCCCATGGTGAGATAGAGCACGGCCACGTTCCAGCCCCAGGCCAGCGGCGCGCTGACGCGATAGAGCAGGTAATACACCACCGTCGAGATGATCGCCGGCGGCAGCACGGTGATGAACCAGGCCGCCGCACCATGGTGATGCGCGCCGGCGTTGAGGTTGTGCTCGATGAAATCCAGGCTGCCGCCGATGGGGCGCGACAGCGCCGCGCGGTCGTTCAGCGGTCGGATTTGTTCGAGGATCAGCGCGGCGATCAGGGCGAGTACTGTCATTGTCGTTCCGGCGGCGGATGGCTTCTTTTCCGGCGGCAGGCCGCAGCGAAGATAACACAGGCGCGCGGCCTCGGGCGCCGCGCGCCCGAGGCCGCCACAATGCCCGCAACCCCGGGAGCCGCCGATGCAAATCACCCCGCCTTACGGGTACGGCAGCATCGTGGCGCTGGAAAAGCGCCACAAGGTGCTGCTGCCCGAGCTGCCCGCCTCCGGCGGCAGCATGGTGCCGGATTTCGCTTCGCGCATGAATGCGATGGCCATCTCCGGCGCCGAATTCGCCGCCGCCGGACGCGACCACCCCATCGTCTTCGTGCGCAGCCCCGACGCACGCTACCTGCCGCTGGCGGTGCTGGGCGTAGCCGATGGCAGCAACCTATATGTCGACGACGGTCGCTGGGTTGCAGGCAGCTACGTGCCCGCCTTCATGCGCCGCTATCCCTTTTGCCTGTCGCAGGTGACCCTCGACGGCGTGGTGCAGGCAGCCAAGCTGGTGTGTATCGACCATGCCTACATTGATGACTCAGGTGTGGCGCTGTTCGCCGACGATGGCGCTCCCCTGCCGCGCTGGGCCGAACGCCAGCGCCTGCTGGAAGAATACGAGAAGGACCTCGAATGGACGGCGCAGATGTGCGCCGGCCTGGAACGCCTCGGCCTGTTCGTCCCTTTCAGCTTCCAGGTGACCGCCGGGGTGCATACCCACGTGCTGCTGCAGGGCATGCAGCGCATCGACGAGGCGAAGTTCCTCGCCCTGGCCGGCGACAGCCACAAGGAACTGGCTGAAAGAGGCTGGGCGGCGCGCATCTATGCCCACCTGTTCTCGCTGGCGAATTTCGCGCGCCTGATGGAACGCGCGCAGACGCAGGCCACCGCGGCCGAGGAAAAAAGACGCGCGGAACGCCGCGCCTGAAGCGCCTAGACGCTGACGAAGTGGTAGAGGTTGCGCAGCATCGCCGCGGTCGCGCCCCAGATGAAATGATTGCCGTAGGGCATGGCGTAGAAAAAGCGCTGCGTACCGTTGCGATAGGGGCGCGTGCGCTTCTCGTGGTTGGCCGGATCGAGCAGGAAGTCCAGCGGCACCTCGAATACCTCGGCCACTTCGCCGTCCGAAAGCTTGGGCATGAACGGCGGATGCACCAGTGCCACCACCGGGGTGATCTCGTAGCGCGTGCCGGTGCGGTAATGCGGCAGGGTGCCGATCACTTCCACCCGATCGGCATCCAGGCCGACCTCTTCCTTCGCCTCGCGCAAGGCGGTGGCCACCACGTCGGCGTCGCCGGGCTCGGCGCGGCCGCCGGGAAAGGCGATCTGCCCGGCGTGGTCTTTCAGCGTCGCGGTGCGCTCGGTCAACAGCAGCGTGAGCGACTCGCGCACCACGATCGGCACCAGCACCGAGGCCTTGCGATATTCGTTTTCCGCGATCCCCAGTTCGCCGACCTGGTGATCGCCCAGCATCTCATGGTTCCACTCGCGGATCTCGCGAAAGCGCAGGCGCAAGGCCTCGGCCGTCAGCGCCCTCACCGGCGTCAGGCCGGCGTTGTACAGCGCCGGATCGATTTTATCGATCGCGCGCGCTTCTTCGCTGGTGATGGAAAAACGCTGCTGCGCCGGTGCGGTATCGGACATGGACGTGAGGATAGATCAAAGTAAAACGGGGCGCATTGAGCGCCCCGTCTTGTCAGCCATAAACGTTGGCCATGCAGCCTGCGATTTACTGCTGCTTGGCTTCGGCGGCGGCGGCGGCCTGGCTTTGCGCAGCGCGCGAAGACAGCTTTTCCTTGATACGCGCCGACTTGCCCGAACGCTGGCGCAGGTAGTACAGCTTGGCGCGGCGCACGTCGCCGCGGGCCGCCACCTCGATGCGCTCGATCTTGGGCGAGTGCAGCGGGAAGGTCCGCTCCACACCCACACCAAAGGACTGCTTGCGCACGGTGAAGGTCTCCCGGGCGCCGTGGCCCTGGCGCTTGATCACGACGCCTTCGAACACCTGGGTGCGGCGCCGGGTCCCCTCGATGACCTGGAAGTGCACCCGCAAGCGGTCACCGGCGTCGAACGCCGGCACTCGGCGGAGCTGTGATCGCTCCAGGCTGTCGATGACTGTGCTCACGGGGGACTGAAGTTTGGGGAACGGGACGGTGTGTGTGCGTGGCAACGGGCGAGCGGACTCAAACCAGGCCGCATGCGCCAACGCGCCTCCGCCCATGCGGCGGTTCATGGTAGCGGGTCCCTCGGCGAGGAGATGTTGGCGCTGCGCTAAGTCCGCGAGGATGAAGCGCCGGGCGATGGCGCCGACGAAGCGGCGGCGTCCGTGGTCGGGGCGGCGGCCGCCCGTGCGCGGCTCTGGGCCAAACGCCACTCCGCGATGCGAGCGTGGTGCCCCGAGAGCAGCACCTCGGGCACCCGCCAGCCGCGATAGTCGGCCGGCCGGGTGTAGTGCGGATATTCGGGGCCGCCCTCCAGCGCCGCGCTGAAGGACTCCTCCTGCGCGGAGCGCTCATCGCCC
>DASYEQ010000142.1:0-5460 GCA_036498945.1 Burkholderiales bacterium
GAGATCGCCTTTGGCAAACTTCGGGTTCTTCGACTCCAGCACCACGCCCGCGGTACCGCCCACCATCACGGCGTTGAGGGCCTGCACAGCAGCGTAGGACTTCACATCGTCCATGCGCCCGCGCATGTAGGGGTCGAGCGAGAGCCAGAGGTTCTGCACCAGCACCTGGTTGTCCGCCAGCGCCGGCACCTCGGCTTCGACCAGCGCGAAGCAATCCGGCGTCACCGCACCCTGCGGCCGCTTCACGAGATGGATCTGGCGATTCTTCATGCGTCCCCCACGGGCAGCTTGCCCTGGTTCTTCAGGTTACGGAACTTGAAGGTGCCCATGGAACGCGCCACCAGCGAATCGTCGGCGACGTTGCGCACCTCGCCCTCGCAGCGCCACAAGCTGGTGGATTGCGCCACCACGCGGCCAATGGCAATCTGCTTGCCGCGGCCCGGCGAGATGAAACTGCTCGACATGTCCACCGTCACGCCGGACAGATTCGCCGGATCATACGCCCGCCCGGCAATCGCCATGCAGACATCCAGCAGCGTCATTACCACCCCGCCGTGCACCGCCCCCCAGGAGTTGTAGTGCTCAGGCTTCGGGTCCAGAGACAGCACGGCATGGCCGGGTTCCATGCTGTCCACCTGCACGCCCAGGTGGGTGAGAAAGGGCACGCGCAGCAGCACGTCGGCGAGATTGGCGGGTTCTTCAGTACTCAAAATCGGTTCCTTTGTGTTCTTCGAAACAAAACAGGTTCACACCACGATGGCGCCGCCATCGACTACCAGGCATTGCCCGCTGATGTGGCCGCCGGCATCCGAGGCGAACAATACCGCGGCGCCCTTCAGGTCCTCGTCGCCGCCGAGCTTGCCCAAGGGCGTATTGTCGACGAAGAACTTCTCGTGGTTGGCCAGCGTCGCGCGCGTCATCTTGGAGGGAAAGAAACCCGGACAGATGGCGTTCACGGTGATGTTGTACTTGCCCCATTCGGCGGCGAGTGCGCGGGTGAAGTTCACCAGGCCGCCCTTGGTGGCGTTGTAGGCCAGCGTGCCTTCCATCTGCAACGGATTGGCGCCGAGCCCGGCGACGGAGGCAATGTTGACGATGCGCCCCGCCTTGCGCGGAATCATCGACGCCTTGCCCGCCGCCTGGCACAGCAGGAAGGCGCCGGTCATGTTGACGTTCACCAGCTTGTTCCACGCTTCCAGCGGATGGTCTTCAGCGGCTGCACCCCAGGTGGCGCCGGCGTTGTTGACCAGGATGTCGATCTGCCCATGCGCCTTCATCACTGCGTCTACGGTGGGTGCGATGGATTCAGGCTTGCCGATATCGGCGGTGACGGTGAGCACCGGGTAGCCGAGCTTTTCCAGATGTTCCTTCGCCTCGGCCAGTTCATCCGCCTTGCGCGCGGTGATGGCGAGCTTCGCGCCCATCTCGCCCAGGCCCTCGGCGATCTGCATGCCCAGCCCGCGCGAACCGCCGGTGATCAGCGCCACGCGGCCGGAGAGATCGAACAGTTTCTTGATGCTCATGGTTGTTCCTTGAGTGAAATCGGTTGCCGCGCGAATCTAGTGTCCTGTCCCGTAAGTTTGTCGCAAGATAAAAGCGGCGAAATCGGGCTGAGGCAAGGAGAAAAGCAAAGCGAGGCCGTTCCCTCGCGAGCATTTTTCGACGCAGCATTCGGGATGATTCTCGATATCTTTTATGCGAAAAATTTGCGGGACAGGACACTAGAACCACGCCTCGCGCATGTCCAGGGTGGTGGTGTCGAGGGATTGCAGCAGTTCGCACCACTGCAGCGTCTTCGGCAATTCCCAGCGGAAGAACCACGCCGCCGCCTGCAGCTTGCCGCGATAAAAATCCCCTTCCGCGGTGCCCTCGGCCAGCTTGCGTGCGGCAATCGTTGCCTGCCGCAGCCACACCCACGCGATCACGATATGCCCGAGCATCTCCAGGTATACCGAGGCATTGGCAAGTGTGCGATCAGCATTGCCCGCCGCATGCAGCTTTTCGGTGGTCAGCGCCGCGCGCGCCGCCGCTTCACCGAGTTGGCGCGCAAACAACACCGTCTCGCGCAGGGCGCCTGCTTCCTTGCAGCTCATCTCGATTTCGCGCCCCAGCAGTTTCAGCGCGGCGCCCTGCTGCCGCGCCACCTTGCGCCCGAGCAGGTCGAGCGCCTGGATGCCGTGTGTGCCTTCATGGATGGCGTTCAGGCGATTGTCGCGATAGAACTGCTCGACCGGGTAGTCGCGCGTATAGCCATAGCCGCCCAGCACCTGGATCGCCAGGCTGTTGGCCTCCAGGCACCATTGCGAGGGCCAGGACTTGGCGATCGGCGTCAGCAGGTCCAGCAGCAGGCCGGCGCGCTCGCTCGCAGGGTCTTGCGGCGCGGTCTTTTGCTCGTCCACCAGATGCGCGCAATAAAGGTTGAGCGCCAGCCCCCCTTCCACATACGCCTTTTGCGCCAGCAGCATGCGCTTCACGTCCGCATGCTCGATGATGTCCACTTGCCGTTCCTGCGGATTCTTGCTCGCCGCATGCCGCCCCTGCGGGCGGTGGCGCGCGTAATCCAGCGCGTGCAGGTAGCCGGCGTAGCCCAGCATCACCGCGCCCAGGCCCACGCCGATGCGCGCCTCGTTCATCATGTGGAACATGCAGGGCAGGCCCCGGTGCGCCCCGCCTACCAGGTAAGCCACCGCCCCCGGCGCGCCGCCGGGCTTGAACTTGCCTTCGCCAAAATTGAGCAGCGTGTTGACAGTCCCGCGATAACCCATCTTGTGGTTCAGGCCCGCCAGCGCGACGTCGTTGCGCTCGCCCATGCCACCGTCCTCGCGCAACAGCGAACGCGGGCAGAGAAACAGCGAAATCCCCTTCGCGCCCGGTGGGCCGCCGGGAATCTTCGCCAGCACCAGGTGGACGATGTTTTCCGCCAGCTCATGCTCGCCGCCGGAAATCCACGTCTTGTTGCCAAACAGGCGATAGCTGCCGTCGGCCTGCGGCTCGGCACGGGTATGGATGTCGGAAAGCGAGGAGCCCGCTTGCGGCTCGGACAGGCACATGGTGCCAAAAAACCGCCCCGCCAGCAGCGGCCGCGCATAGGCATCGACCTGCGCCGGCGTGCCATGCGCCAGCAGCAGGTTGGCCGCCGCCATGGTGAGAAACGGATAGGCGGCGGTGGCAACATTGGCCGCCTTGAAATACGCGAAGCAGGCCTTGGCGACAGTGAGCGGCAATTGCATGCCGCCGTATTCGTAGTCGTGCTCGGCGGCCATCAGGCCGGCATCGATGAAAGCCTTGAGCGCCGCGCCCACTTCTGGAATCAGGCGTACGCGCTCGCCGTCGAGAGACGGCTCGTGCTCATCCCCCTTGCGATTGTGGGGGGCGAAAAAATCGGCCGCGATGCGCTCGGAAAGATCGAGCGCGGCATCGAAAGTGGCGCGACTATGGTCCGAAAAACGCGGACGGGCGCAAAGCGCACCCGCATCCAGCATTTCATACAGGACAAACTCGAGGTCGCGGCGGCTGGCCAGCCTGGAAGTCATCGGAAAGCCATTGCCGCGCCCGCCCTACTTCACCCCGGCGCCCTGCAGGGTCTGGGTGACCAGGTATTCGCGCGTGGTCGAGACCTTGGCGCCGCAGCGAATGGTCAGGTTGATGCGCACCACCGGCTCGGACACTGCGCGCGTCGTGGTCACGCTCACGGTCGCCTTGTTGCCGTTGCGCTCCAGCTTCATGGTGTAGCCCTTCAGCGGCGGCACGTCCTTGTACCGGGTGGGGGCGGTATCGTCGATGCGGACGCAGGCATAGCTGATGTCCTCACCCGCGGCCAGGGTGATGGGGATGCTGGCCTTGAAACTGTCCCCCAGGCCGGAGGTCACCTCGATCTGGCCGACGGTTACCGCCTGGGCGCCGCCGGCGAACAAAAGGGCGGCAAGGCCGGCAGCGCCTGCCGTTTTACGGATGGTTTTGGTCATGGTGTTCTCCCTGGTAGTTGGCTCGCCCGAACCTCTCCCTCTAGGCGAATCCTCGCCAGTTTACCTCGAACCGCCTTGCCTACCAATATGACTGTGGCATTCAAACCACTTCGAACAGCCCGGCGGCACCCATGCCGCCGCCGATGCACATGGTCACCACCACATGCTTGACCCCGCGCCGCTTGCCTTCGATCAAGGCGTGGCCGACCAGGCGCGCCCCGGTCACCCCGTAAGGATGGCCCACCGCAATCGACCCGCCGTTGACGTTCAGGCGCTCGTCCGGGATGCCCAGCTTGTCGCGGCAATAGATCACCTGCACGGCAAAGGCCTCGTTCAGTTCCCATAGGCCGATATCGTCAATTTTCAGGCCGGTTTGCTTGAGCAGCTTCGGAATCGCAAACACCGGACCGATGCCCATTTCGTCCGGCTCGCAGCCGGCGACCACAAAACCGCGATAAATCCCCAGGGGCTTCAGGCCGCGTTGCTGGGCCGTTTTCGCGTTCATCACCAACGTGGCGGAAGAGCCGTCGGAAAACTGGCTGGCGTTGCCGGCGGCGATCACCCCGCCCTCGATGGCCGGTTTGATCTTGGCTACACCCTCGTAAGTGGTGTCGGCGCGGATGCCTTCGTCCTGGCTGGCGGTGATCTCCTCGATCCAGGATTTGCCGGTTTCCTTGTCGGCCATCTGCTTTTGCACCGTGATGGGCACGATCTCGTCGTTGAACCTGCCCTCGGCGCGCCCCTTGGCCGCGCGCTGCTGGCTCAGCACGCCATATTGATCCTGCACTTCGCGCGAGATGTTGTAGCGCTTGGCCACGGTCTCGGCGGTGCGCAGCATCGGCCAGTAAATTTCGGGCTTGTGCTCGTTGAGCCACGGGTCGAAGGAATTCTTCACTTCATTCTGCACCATCGAGATGGACTCGACGCCGCCCGCCACCATGATGTCTGCCTCGCCCGCCATGATGCGCTGCGCGGCGAGCGCGATGGTCTGTAGCCCGGAGGAGCAAAAGCGGTTCACCGTCATGCCCGAGACTTGCACCGGGCAGCCGGCGCGCAGGGCGACCTGCCGCGCGATGTTCTGCCCGGTCGCCCCCTCCGGGTAGGCGCAGCCCATGAGCACGTCGTAGACCTCGCCCGGCTCGACCTTGGCGCGCGCCATGGCGTGCGCCACCGAGTGGGCGCCCAGCGTTGCGCCATGGGTCATGTTGAAATAGCCGCGCCAGGACTTGCCCAGCGGGGTGCGCGCGGTGGATACGATGACGGCGTCAGTCATGATGTGCTCCTGTTGTCTTGTACGGTGCGGCTAGTTGAAGCTCTTGCCGGCGGCGGCGAGTTTCGCCAGCAGCGGCGCAGGCTGCCAGAATTTCGGATCGCCGTGCGGGCGGGCGGCGTATTTTTGCATCGCCGCCACCACGTTGGGCAGGCCGACGGTGTCGGCGTAGAACATCGGGCCGCCACGATAGGTCGGAAAGCCATAGCCGGTCATGTAGACCAT
>DASYEQ010000143.1:0-12095 GCA_036498945.1 Burkholderiales bacterium
CCGAGAGCGGCGAGAGCAGATCGGGTTCCTGCCCCGCCTTCAGCGAGCGCACGGCCTCCGACAGCATTTCGTTGTAGAGCTGGAAGCCGACCTCCATCATGTTGCCGCTCTGGTTCTCGCCCAGCACTTCGCCGGCGCCGCGGATCTCGAGGTCGTGCATCGCGAGGTAGAAACCGGAGCCCAGCTCTTCCATGCTCTGGATCGCCTCGAGCCGCTGCGCGGCGGCCTTGGTCAGGCCCTCGACGTCCGGCACCATCAGGTAGGCATAGGCTTGGTGGTGCGAGCGGCCGACGCGCCCGCGCAACTGATGCAACTGCGCCAGGCCGAACTTGTCGGCTCTATGCATCAGGATGGTGTTGGCGGTCGGCACGTCGATACCGGTCTCGATGATCGTCGTGCACAGCAGGATGTTGAAGCGCTGCTGGTAGAAGCCGCGCATCACCCGCTCCAGGTCGCGCTCACCCATCTGGCCGTGGGCAATCGCAATGCGCGCCTCGGGCAGGATGCGCGCCAGGCGGTCGTGCATGTTCTGGATGGTCTCGACCTCGTTATAGAGGAAGTAAACCTGGCCGCCGCGCTTCAATTCGCGCAGCACCGCCTCGCGGATGATCGAGTCGCCCTCGCGGCGGACAAATGTCTTGATGGCAAGGCGCTTTTGCGGCGCGGTGGCGATCACCGAGAAATCGCGCAGCCCCTCCAGACTCATGGCGAGCGTGCGCGGGATCGGCGTGGCGGTCAGCGTCAGCACGTCCACCTCGGCGCGCAGTGCCTTCAGCGCCTCTTTCTGGCGCACGCCGAAGCGATGCTCCTCATCGATGATCACCAGGCCGAGATTGCCGAAGCGCGTGCTCTTGGAGATCAACTTGTGGGTGCCGATGACGATGTCGATGCTGCCGTCTTCCAGCCCCTTCAATGCAGCCGCGGTCTCCTTGGCGTTGCGAAAGCGCGAGATCTCCGCCACCTTGATCGGCCAGTCGGCGAAGCGGTCGCTGAAGGTCTGGAAATGCTGTTCGACCAAAAGCGTGGTGGGGGCGAGCAGGGCCACCTGCTTGCCGCCCGCCACGGCGATGAACGCCGCGCGCAAGGCCACTTCGGTCTTGCCGAAGCCGACGTCGCCGCAGATCAGCCGGTCCATCGGCCGGCCGGACTTCATGTCTTCCGCCACCGCCGCGATCGCATTGGCCTGGTCCGGCGTCTCTTCAAACCCGAAGCCCTCGGCGAAGGCCTCGAAGTCGTGCTGCTTGAACTCGAACGCATGACCCTGGCGCGCAGCGCGGCGGGCATAGAGGTTCAGCAGCTCGGCGGCGGTATCGCGTACCTGCTGCGCGGCGCGGCGCTTGGCCTTTTCCCACTGGCCCGAGCCCAGGCGATGCAGCGGCGCATCCTCCGGCGCGGCGCCGGAATAGCGGCTGATGACGGAAAGCTGCGCCACCGGCACGTAGAGCTTGGTGTCGTCGGCATATTGCAGGTGCAGGAACTCGGTCATGCCGTCGCCGAGGTCGATGTTCTCGAGACCCAGGTAGCGGCCGATGCCGTGCTGCGAATGCACCACCGGGTCGCCGACTTTCAGCTCCGAGAGGTCGCGCAGCATGCCGTCGACGTTGCTCTCGCGCTTCTTCTCGCGCTTGGCGCGGGCCTTCGCTGTCTCGGCGTAGAGCTCGGTCTCGGTGATGACGGCAATCCCCGCCTCCGGCAGCAGGAAGCCGGCGGACAAGGGCGCCACGCCCAGCATCAGCGGCGCGCGCGCGGTGAGGAAATCGGCGAAGGACTCGCACGGCGCCGGCTTGATGCCGTGCTCGGCGAAAAATTCCAGCATGGTCTCGCGCCGCCCGGCGGATTCGGCGGCGATCAGCGCGCGGCCGTCGAACGAAGCAAAGAACGCGCGCAAGTTGGAAAGCGGGTCTTCGGCGCGGCGATTGACCGAGACGCCCGTCAGCGCCTCGGTGGCGACGGCTTCATTGCCCGGGCGCACCGACACCGCCGCGAAGTCCTGTAGGCGGACGTAGAAATCCTCGCCGCGCAAGAACAGCTTGCCCGGGGGGAACAGCGGGCGCTCGGTATCGCCGCGCAGGAAGCGGTAGCGGTCTTCGGTTTCGCGCCAGAAGTCCTCGAAGGCCTTGTCCACCGCGCCGTGCAGCAGCACCAGCGTGTCCTTCGGCAGATAGTCGAAGAGGGTGGACAACTGGTCGAAAAACAGCGGCAGGTAATACTCGATGCCGGCGGCGGCCACGCCGTTGCCCATGTCCTTGTACATGGCGTAGCGCGAGGGATCGCCCTCGAACACCTCGCGAAAGCGGCCGCGGAAGGCGGTGCGCGATTCCTCGGTCATCGGGAATTCGCGCCCCGGCAACATGCGGATATTCGGCACCGGGTAGAGCGAGCGCTGCGAATCGACGTCGAAGGTCTTGATGCTCTCGATCTCGTTGCCGAACAGGTCGAGGCGGTAGGGCACCGTGCTGCCCATCGGAAACAGGTCGATCAGGCTGCCGCGCGAGGCCCATTCACCCGGGCTCATCACCTGCTGCACGTGCGAATAGCCGGCCAGCGTCAACTGCGAGCGCAGCGCGGCTTCGTCCAGCTTGTCGCCGGTCTTGATGAAAAAGGTATGGCCGGCAATGAAGGCCGGCGGCCCCAGGCGATACAGCGAGGTGGAGGCCGGCGCCAGCACCACGTCGGCCTCGCCGCGCAGGATCAGGTGCAGGGTTTCGAGACGCTCGGAGACCAGGTCCTGGTGCGGTGAAAGCGTGTCGTAGGGCAGGGTTTCCCAATCCGGCAGCACGTGCACCTTGAGTTCGGGCGCGAAATAAAGAATTTCCTCCTTGAGGCGCTCCGGGTCCTGGGCGTCGGCACAGATGATCGCCAGCGGCCCGGCCTTGGGGCTATCGGCGCCGCCGCGGCGCTGCCCGGCCATGCGGGCAAACAGCAGTGCGTCGGCGGCGCCATGCGGCAAAGCAATGCCCGGGCGCTCGCCGGGCTTGGGGCTGAGGGAGAAGGGGATCAGTTCGTGGTTCACGGCGGGAGCAGCAAAAAAGCGGGAACAGGCGGGATGCAAAGCGGGATGCAAAGCGGCGGGATACATAAGCGCGATACAAATGCAAAACGCGCCGCGAAGACTCGCGCGGCGCGTGCAACATGCTGCCCGGGTCACATTATAGGCGGATTACCCCGCGCAGCCGGGCTTCGATATGCCGCCGGCGCACCCGCCCGCACGCGAAAAAATAAATGGGGCCGCATCGCAGAAAACGCAAGCAACTTCGGCGCGCCGCTTATAAAATCCGCTTCCATGCCCCATTGTCATGCCCTGATCCCCGCTGCCGGTGTCGGCGCCCGTTCCGGCGCCGCCGTTCCCAAGCAATACGCGGCGATCAACGGCCTGCCGATGCTGGCGCACACGCTGCGGGCCTTCGTCGCCGCCGGGGGCATTGCCAGCGTACACCTGGTGATTTCTCCCGAGGACGAGTGGCTCGATTCCCTGCCCGCCGGCGTGATTCCGCCCCAGGTGCGGGTACATCGCAGCGGCGGCGTCACCCGTGGCGACAGCGTTGCCGCCGGCCTGCGTGCCATGGCGGATACGGCCAAGCCGACCGACTGGGTGCTGGTGCACGACGCCGCCCGCCCCTGCATCACCCCGCTCCTGATCGAATCCATGCTCGCCGAGCTGATGGAAGACGCCGTTGGCGGGCTGCTCGCCATGCCGGTGGCCGACACCGTCAAGCGCGCCGACTCCTCGCAGCGCGTCGCCCAGACCCTGCCGCGCGACGGCCTGTGGCTGGCGCAGACCCCGCAGATGTTCCGCCATGCCATGCTGGCCGAAGCCTATGCGCGCTTTCCCGAGGTGACCGACGAGGCCGGGGCGATGGAACGCGCCGGCCACGTGCCGAAGCTGGTGACCGGCGACGCGCGCAATATCAAGGTCACCTACCCGGCCGACTTCGCGCTGGCTGCGCTTTACCTCAAGGACAACGCATGAGCGCCACCGCATTGCGCATCGGCCAGGGCTTCGACGTACACGCCCTGGTCGAAGGCCGCCCCCTGATCATCGGGGGCGTCACCATCCCCTACGAAAAAGGCCTGCTCGGCCATTCCGATGCCGACGTGCTCCTGCACGCCATCACCGACGCCCTGTTCGGCGCCGCTGCCCTGGGCGACATCGGCCGCCACTTCCCCGATACAGACGCTGCTTTCAAGGGCGCCGACAGCCGCGTGCTGCTGCGTGAATGCGCCAGGCGCGTGCGCGCCGCCGGCTTCGAGGTGGTGAATCTCGACTGCACCATCATTGCGGAGAAGCCGAAAATGGCGCCGCACATCGCCGCGATGACGGCGGCGATCGCCGCCGATTGCGGCATCGACGCGGGCCAGGTCAACGTCAAGGCCAAGACCACGGAGCGCCTGGGTTTTACCGGCCGGGGTGAAGGAATTGCGGCGGAAGCGATTGCCCTGCTGGAAAAGGTCTAGCCTGTCATTCCCGCTTGTGCGGGAATGACGCACGAGCCTATTCGTTACGGCTGGCTGCCCTTGGCCATCGGCCGCTTCGGGTCGGCGCACCACTCGCTCCACGAGCCCGGGTAGAGCCTGGAGCCCGACAGCCCGGCGATTTCCATCGCCACGAAGTTGTGCAGGGCGGTGACGCCGGAGCCGCATTGCTGGATCACTTCGGTGGGCGCCTTGCCCGCCAGCAGGGTTTCGAACTCAGCGCGCAGTTGCGCCGCCGGCTTGAAGGTGCCATCCGCATTGACGTTGGCTTTCCAGAAACGGTTCACCGCGCCGGGGATGTGGCCGCCGACGGGGTCGATGGTCTCGGTGCTGCCGTCATAGCGCTCGGCGGCGCGGGCGTCGATGATGCGCGCGCCGCCGTCCTTGACGCGGGCTTCCACAAAAGAGGCATCAACCTTGAGGCTGGCGTTGACCTGCGGAATGAAGGCGGTGCGCTGCACCCTGGGTGTCTCGGTGGAGAGCGGGCGGCCGTCGGCTTTCCACTTTCCCAGGCCGCCGTCGAGCAGGGCGACGGCTTCATGGCCCAGCCACTTCAGGCACCACCAGGCGCGCCCGGCGTACATGTTCTGCGCGCTGTCGTAGATCACTACCTGCTTGCCGCTGCTTACCCCTAAGCGGCTGAAGGTGTCGGTGAGCGCCTCTACGGTGGGCAGGGGGTGGCGGCCATTGCTGCCGGTCTTTTTTCCCGCAAGGTCGTCGTCCAGCGCGATGAAGCGCGCGCCGGGGACGTGCCCCTCGGCATAGGCCTGGCGCCCCCACTCAGGCTTCATCAGGTCGTGCTGGCAGTCGAGGATGATCCAGTCGGGGTCGTTCAGGTGTTCGGCCAGGATGGCGGCGGAAACGATGGTGATGTAGGTCATGGCGAGGAGGCAGGGGGTTCCGGTGTTACGGTTGCGGGTGTTGCGGTTGCGGGTGCTGCGGCGGCGCGCTGCACGTTTTTGCGGGTACGCAGTGTCGCCATGATACCGCTGGCGATGATGATGGTGATCGCCAGCCAGCCCATAAGCGGGATGTGCACGTTCCAGATCAGCAGGTCGGCCAGCGCCGAGAACAGCACTGTGCTGTAGGAAAGGTTGGCGGCGAGGATGGTGGCGCCGCGCGAGAAGGCGCGTGTCTGGGAGAGTTGCGCGGCGGCGGCGAGCGTACCCATGGCGAGGATCCACATCAAGCCCTCGCCGCCGTGCCAGTGCCAGCCGCCGGTGGCGGTGAGCCACAGCGCCGCGCCGCCGGCGATGATCGAGGACGACCACCAGAAGATGCGCATCTCCGGCTCGCCCAATGCACCGAGCCGGCGCACGTTGAGCAGCGCCACCGCGGCGGCCACCCCCGAGATCAGGCCGATGGTGATATCGAAGCGCATCTCCGGCGAGAAAATGGGCTTGAGCAAGATGACGATGCCGAGAAAGCCCAGGGCCAGGGCCGCCATCATGGTCTTCGACAGGCGCTCGCCGAACACCAGCGCCAGCATCAGCGCGATCCACAGGGGCGCGGTGAAGTTCAGCGTGATCGCGGTGGAAAGCGGCAGGTGCACCACCGCGTAGACGAACAGCCACATGGCGAAGGTGCCGGCGATGCCGCGCTGCACGTGCCCGAGGGTGTATTTCGAGCGCGGGCTGACGCCGCGCGCCGCCATCATGATCGACACCACCACCACGCCGATGAAGGTGCGGTAGAACACCACCTCGCCGGTGCTGTAGCCCGCCTGCGCGGTGAACTTGATGATGATGCCGACGATGGACAGCAGGAAGGATGCCAGCAGCACCCACAGCGATTGCACCGGTGGCGTCCCCTTCAGCCGGCGCTCGGCAGCGGCGCCGCGGGCGCGTCGCTGGCGAATGCCTCGCCCATCTCGCGGCGCAGGTACTCGTGGAAATGCTGCATGCCGTCTTCCATCGGCGACTGGTAGGGCCCGACCTGGTTCAGGCCCTGCTCCAGCAGCGCGCGGCGGCCGGCGTCCATGCGCAGCGCGATCTCGTCGTCTTCCACCGCGGTTTCCATGTAGGCGGCCTGCTCGGCCTCGACGAACTCGCGCTCGAACAGCACGATCTCCTCGGGGTAATAGAACTCGACGACGTTGGTGGTCTTCTGCGGCCCGCGCGGGATCAGGTTGGATACCACCAGCACGTGCGGGTACCACTCGACCATGATGTTGGGGTAGAGCGTGAGCCAGATCGCGCCGTGCGGCGGCGCTTCGCCGCCGCGGTATTGCAGCACCTGGTCGTGCCACTGCTTGTACTTGTCGCTGCCGGGGCGCGCCAGGGCGCTGTTCACCCCCACGGTCTGCACCGAGTGGCGCGCGCCGTATTCCCAGGCCAGGTCTTCGCAGGTGACGAAGCCGCCCAGGCCCGGATGGAAGGGCTCGACGTGGTAATCCTCGAGGTAGACCTCGATGAAGGTCTTCCAGTTGTAGTCGAGCTCGTTGACCACCACGCGGTCGAGCATGTAGCCCTCGAAATTCAGCTGGTTCGCCACACCCAGGCCGGCCAGTTCGGCGGCGATGTCGCGCTCGCCGGTGAACAGCAGCCCGTTCCAGTTTTTCAGCGAGCGCTTGTGCAGGTCGAGGCAGGGCTTTTCGCCGAAGTAGGGCGCGCCCAGCAATTCGCCCTGCATGTTGTAGGTCCAGCGGTGTAGCGGGCAGACGATGTTTTTCGCGTTGCCGCGGCCGTTCAGCATGATTGCCTGGCGGTGGCGGCAGACGTTGGAAATCAGTTCCACGCCGTTGGCATTGCGCACCAGCGAGAGTGCGTCATTCATCCAGCCGATGGTGTGGTAATCGCCGGCGTTCGGCACCATCAGCTCATGGCCGACGTAACCCGGCGCATGGCGCGGCGCGAACAGCGTGCGCATTTCCGCTTCGAAAATGTTCTGGTCGTGGTATGCATTGACCGGCAGTTGCGAAACCGCCGGGCGCAACTGGCTTGCGCGCCCGATATCCGACATGTTGATTCCCTCTCGAGTCGCGCCGGGGAAAACACTCCCGACGGCAACTCTGCCTGACCCGTTGATCGATCTTTCGCAGGCGCCTTGCCTGCATGAGGACCCCGTAGGGGCTGGTCCCAGGCCGGGCAGATCACCCGGCGAGGGCGCACGAGCTTTATGCGCGCAGGCGCACCGGCCCGTCGCGGGGCAGGGTGGGTGAGATCAGGCGTAGGCGCAGGACGCTCATTTTCCGCAGAACGACTCCGAAGCTTCGAAAAAATGCGAACGCAGGGCTGTGCCGAATGCGAGGGGAAATTACCGGGAGACAAACAACACCGTATCGGATTCCAGAAACTGCAACCGGGCCAAAACCGCCAAACCACCCAGGAAATCCAACACTAAATCCAATACCAGCGTGCTGGCGCTATTTTACCCCGGCGCAAACCGTCTGGACACTCTAAAATAGCGGTTTACACCATTATTTGCGCTTGGCCGGCCAAAAGACGACCTTTGGGTGTCCCTGGGGACGCAAGTCTCCGCCCGCCAGCCCGCATCACCGTGCCCAAGCAAGCTCCTGATTCCGCCAACCCGGCCGCCGACCTGCCGCCAGACCTGAGTTTCGAGGCCGCCTTAAGCGAGCTCGACAAGATCGTCGCCAGCATGGAAGCCGGCGAAATGCCGCTGGAGGACTCGCTCAAGGCCTACCAGCGCGGCGTCGCCCTGGTGAAAGCCGCGCATGCGCGGCTGGCCGCGGCCGAGCAGCAGGTGAAAATCCTCGAAGAAGGCGTGCTCAAGCCGCTGGCGCTGGATGAAGAAGACGAATGACATAAAAGGGCATGGTCGCGCCCCGTATTTGCCATAAACCCCTTACAAGATCAGCACATGACCCAAGAATTCTCGGCCTGGATGGGAGGCATCCAGACTCGCATGGAAACCGCGCTTGGCCGCCTGCTGCCGCCGGCCGATGCATTGCCGCGCCGCCTGCACGACGCCATGCGCTATGCCGTGCTGGGCGGCGGCAAGCGCGTGCGCCCGCTTTTGGTATTCGCCGCCGGCGAGATCGTCGCTGCGCCGGAGGCCTCGCTGGAAGCGGTGGCGGGCGCGATCGAAATGATCCACGCCTATTCGCTGGTGCACGACGACCTGCCCTGCATGGACGACGACACCCTGCGCCGCGGCCGCCCCACCGTGCATATGCGGTTCGACGAGGCCACCGCCATGCTGGCCGGCGACGCCATGCAGCCGCTGGCCTTCGCCTTGCTGTCGGACATCCCCGTCGCGCCGGCGCTGGCCCTGCAGGCCACGCAGGTGCTGGCGCGCGCCGCGGGCAGCCAGGGCATGGCCGGAGGCCAGGCCATCGACCTCGCCAGCATAGGCTGCACGCTGTCGCGCGACGAACTTCAAACCATGCACGCCATGAAAACCGGCGCCATGCTGGCGGCCAGCGTCGCCCTGGGCGGCATCGTCACGGGCGCCAGCTCCATCGTGCGCCAGGCGCTCGACGAATACGCGCGCGCCATCGGCCTGGCCTTCCAGGTGGTCGACGACATACTCGACGTCACCGCCGACCGCGCCAGCCTGGGCAAGACGCCGGGCAAGGACGCCGCCGCCGGCAAGCCCACCTATGTGTCGATGCTGGGGCTGGACGAGGCGCATGCCTTCGCCCGCGAACTGGGCGAGGCCGCGTGCGCCGCCGTCGCGCCGCTGGGCGAAGGCGGCATCCGCCTGGCCCAGCTGGCCGATTTCATCGTATTCCGAGACCGCTGATGAACACCGAACTCCTAGACCGCATCGCCGCTCCGGCAGACGTGCGCCGGCTCGACCGCCGGGAGCTGCGCAAGCTGGCCGATGAATTGCGGGGCTTCGTGCTCGAATCGGTGTCGCGCACGGGCGGGCACCTGTCTTCCAACCTTGGCACGGTCGAACTGGCCATCGCCCTGCATTACGTGTTCGACACGCCCAGCGACCGCATCATCTGGGACGTGGGCCACCAGTCGTACCCGCACAAGATCCTTACCGGGCGGCGCGAGGCCATGGCCTCGCTGCGCCAGCAGGGCGGCATCTCGGGCTTTCCGAAGCGCAGCGAATCCGAATACGACGCCTTCGGCACCGCCCACTCGTCCACGTCGATCTCGGCCGCGCTGGGCATGGCCGTGGCCTCGCGCAACGCCGGCGTCGCGCGCCAGCACATCGCCGTGATCGGCGACGGCGCCATGACCGCCGGCATGGCCTTCGAGGCCATGAACAACGCCGGCGTCACGCCCGACGTGAACCTGCTGGTGATCCTGAACGACAACGACATGTCGATCTCGCCGCCGGTGGGCGCGCTCAACCGCTATCTGGCGCGATTGATGTCGGGCCAGTTCTACGCGGCCGCGCGCAATGTCGGCCGCGCGGTGCTGTCGCACGTGCCGCCCATGCTGGAGCTGGCGCGCCGCTTCGAAGAGCACGCCAAGGGCCTGGTCACGCCGGCCACGCTGTTCGAGGAGTTCGGCTTCAATTACGTCGGCCCCATCGACGGCCACGACCTCGAGGCGCTCGTTCCCACCCTGCAGAACCTCAAGGCGCTGCAGGGCCTGCAGTTCCTGCACGTGGTCACCAAGAAAGGGCAGGGCTACAAGCTGGCCGAAGCCGATCCGGTGCTGTATCACGGCCCCGGCAAGTTCGACCCGGCGGTGGGCATCCAGCAGGGCAAGTCGAAATCGCGGCAGACCTTCACCCAGGTGTTCGGCAAGTGGCTGTGCGACATGGCCGTCCAGGACGAGCGCCTGATCGGCATCACCCCCGCCATGCGCGAGGGCAGCGGCCTGGTCGAATTCGAGCAGCGCTTTCCCCGGCGCTATTTCGACGTGGGCATCGCCGAGCAGCACGCCGTCACCTTCGCCGCCGGCCTGGCCTGCGAAGGGGCCAAGCCCGTGCTCGCCATCTATTCCACTTTCCTGCAGCGCGGCTACGATCAACTGATCCACGACGTGGCGCTGCAGAACCTGGACGTCACCTTCGCGCTGGACCGCGCCGGCCTGGTCGGCGCCGACGGCGCCACGCACGGCGGCAACTACGACATCGCCTACCTGCGCTGCATCCCGAACATGGTGGTGGCCGCGCCGTCCGACGAAAACGAGGCGCGGCTGCTGCTGTCGGCCTGCTATCTTCACCCCGGCCCGGCCTCGGTGCGCTATCCGCGCGGAGCGGGGCGCGGCGCCGAGGTCACGGACTCGCTGGACGGCGTGCCGATCGGCAAGGGCGTGGTGCGGCGCGAGGGCGCGCGCATCGCCATCCTGGGTTTCGGCACCCTGGTGCCGGCGGCCATGGCGGCGGCCGAGGCGCTCGGCGCCACCGTGGCCGACATGCGTTTCGTCAAGCCCATCGACCGCGATCTGATCCTGGACCTGGCCGCCCGCCACGACGCGCTGGTCACGGTCGAGGAAGCCTGCGTCATGGGCGGAGCCGGCAGCGCGGTGGCTGAAGTACTGAACGAGGCGCGGGTGGCCAGGCCCCTGCTGCAACTGGGCCTGCCGGACCGCTTCATCGATCATGGCGACCAGGCCGCGCTGCTGGCCGCCGCGGGCCTGGACGCGGCGGGAATCGAGGCATCGATCCGGGCGCGGTTCCCGTGATCTTCGCGGGGTTGTTCATATGGATGGAACAATCCGTCCCGATCCATGAAAAGGGTTTTCCCGAACAAATTACTCGGATTAAGGGATAATATCCGCTTTGTGACTGTTTCCGGCGGGTCCGCTCTGGCGTCCGCCACAGATAAACCGACATGAATTCGCCCTTTGATCCCGTTATCGCGATGCCCGACGTGCAAAGCACGGCGGACACGCGGCACATCCCGATCCAGCGCGTTGGCATACGCGGCGTCCGCCACCCCATGCTGGTCCAGGCCGCCGACGGCTCGGCCCAGCCCACGGTCGCCAACTGGACGCTCACCGTGGCCCTTCCCGCCGAGGAAAAGGGCACCCACATGTCGCGTTTCGTGGCCCTGCTCGAAAAGTACCGCTCGATCGCCATGACGCCGGCGCTGTTCGCCGAAATGGCGCGTGAAATGCTGCCCCTGCTGCACGCGCAGCGCGGCGACATCACCGCGGCCTTCCCGTATTTCATCAACAAATCCGCTCCGGTCTCCGGCGTGCAGAGCCTGCTCGACTACGAAGTCCAGTGGATCGCCCGCGCCACGGAACAGGGCGTGGAATTCGAGCTGGTGGTGCAGGTGCCGGTGACCAGCCTGTGCCCGTGTTCGAAGGCCATTTCCGAGTACGGCGCGCACAACCAGCGCTCGCACGTCACCGTGTCGGCCGTTCTCGACGGCGCCGTCTCCATGGACGAGATCATCCGCGAGATCGAAAGCCAGGGCTCCTGCGAACTCTGGGGCCTGTTGAAGCGCCCGGACGAAAAATTCGTGACGGAACGCGCCTACGACAATCCCAAGTTCGTCGAGGATCTGGTGCGCGACGTCGCCTCGCGGATGCAGGGCCACCCGGCCGTGGCGCGCTTCCGCGTCGAGGCCGAGAACTTCGAATCGATCCACAACCACTCGGCGTATGCCGTGGTGGAAGGCTGACGGACGCTGTAGGTTTCTGGGTTGAGGGTTGTCGTTCTTGACCCGTCTGCCGTGCGGGGCGTAGGCCCTGTCGGCTACGTCGGTCGGCTCGGGCGCGCCATCAGGCGCCCTCGGCCCC